>NC_010296.1:2876000-3595000 GCF_000010625.1 Microcystis aeruginosa NIES-843 | reverse complement strand
GAAATTCCTTGTCGGGTAAGTTCCGACCCGCACGAAAGGCGTAACGATCTGGGCACTGTCTCGGAGAGAGACTCGGCGAAATAGGATTGTCTGTGAAGATACGGACTACCTGCACCTGGACAGAAAGACCCTATGAAGCTTTACTGTAGCCTGGCATTGGCTTCGGGCTTCGCTTGCGCAGGATAGGTGGGAAGCTTTGAAACTCTCCTCGTGGGGAGAGTGGAGCTAACGGTGAGATACCACTCTGGCGAGGCTAGAATTCTAACCCTGACCCCTCATCGGGGCGGGAGACAGTTTCAGGTGGGCAGTTTGACTGGGGCGGTCGCCTCCTAAAAGGTAACGGAGGCGCGCAAAGGTTCCCTCGGTCCCGTTGGAAATGGGACGATAGAGTGCAAAAGCAGAAGGGAGCTTGACTGTGAGACCCACAAGTCGAACAGGGACGAAAGTCGGCTTTAGTGATCCGACGGCACCGCGTGGAAGGGCCGTCGCTCAACGGATAAAAGTTACTCTAGGGATAACAGGCTGATCTCCCCCAAGAGTTCACATCGACGGGGAGGTTTGGCACCTCGATGTCGGCTCATCGCAACCTGGGGCTGAAGTCGGTCCCAAGGGTTGGGCTGTTCGCCCATTAAAGCGGTACGTGAGCTGGGTTCAGAACGTCGTGAGACAGTTCGGTCCATATCCGGTGTAGGCGTAAGAGCATTGCGAGGAGCCTTCCTTAGTACGAGAGGACCGGGAAGGACGCACCGCTGGTGTACCTGTTATCGTGCCAACGGTAAACGCAGGGTAGCCATGTGCGGAGCGGATAACCGCTGAAAGCATCTAAGTGGGAAGCCCACCTCCAGATGATTGCTCTCATGGCATTAAGCCAGTAAGGTCTCGGGTAGACTACCCGTTGATAGGCTCTAGATGGAAGCTCGGTAACGAGTGCAGTCGAGGAGTACTAACCGACCGAGGGCTTGACCTGATTCTTCTTTCACCACTTTTTCCCTAGCTTTTGCAGTCTTGAGGGTTCTACCCTTCCTGGTGTCTTTAACGTGATGGCACCACTCCGATTCCATCCCGAACTCGGTTGTGAAACTTCACCGTGGCCAAGATACTTGTCGGGTTGCCGACCGGGACAATAGCTCGATGCCAGGATTATTCTTTCCTACCCCTCAATCCGACAAGATTGGGGGGTTTGGTTTTTAGGAAAAATCAGAGGATTTTAAATCTAAACCTCGCTCAAATATTGTATCTATGGCTAACATTTCTCCGTCGCTAGTCATAAATTTATGATCTTTGGTTGCTTGGATAGTTTGCCCATTTTCTAGGGTGTATTCAAAGACTTCTTGTAAACCTCGCTCGTGCCATTGAGAGATTGGTTGACTATAAACAAAACCATTTTGGTCAACAGTATAAACAGTGCAGTTAATTTCTTCGCTCACAATTTTAGCAATTGGTAATAATCCGTATTCCTCAGTTAAAATTAACGTCTCACCTCCTAGACAATATTCGGCAAAATTTACCATCTGTTCAAAGAGATTTTCAGCGATTCTTTTTTCCACACCATTTTTAGCAGCACCATCGATAAACATCTCCCTTTGTTTCTGCATTTCGGAGGCTTTTTTCTTACCCATTGCCCGACGCAATAGATCCGCTTCTCCTAGGGAATAACCAGCTAAATCCTGCGCCATTTTCATAATCTGTTCTTGATAGACTAAAACTGCGTAGGTTTCCTTAAGAATTGGTTCCAATAAAGGATGATCATAACGAATGGGTTCTCTACCGTGTTTTCTGCCAATAAAGAGAGGAATTAATCCCGCATCTAAAGGACCAGGGCGATAGAGTGCTAGGATTGAAGATATGTCCTCAATACCCGATGGTTTTAACTCTTTAACTATCTGTTTCATCCCCGATGATTCTAACTGGAAAATACCTTCTAAATCCCCTTCTTCTAGTAATCCGTGGGTTTTGAGAATATCGGGAGGTAGTTTTTTATGTTCCCCTTTAGCCCGAATTTGCAGGGCTTTTCTTTCATCTAAAGGCAATTGATCCAGATCGATATCTATGCCCTGATTTTGTTTAATTAAATCGGCGGTTTTTTTCAAAGTGGTTAAATTTCTTAACCCTAAAAAGTCCATTTTTAACAATCCCAATGATTCTAAATCCTCCATGAAATATTGGGTAATTACCGCCCCATCATTATTTTTCTGGAGGGGAACCACTTCATCTAAAGGTTGGGAAGAAATGACGACTCCCGCGGCATGAACTCCGAAGGTTTTGTTAGTACCTTCGATACGAATTGCCATATCTAACCAATGACGCACATGGGGTTCCGTATCGTATCTTTCTTTAAATGCTGGTTCGGGAGTTTCATCGGAAATCATCACTTTTAAAGGTGTGGGTTTACCGCGAGAAACGGGAATCATTTTCGCCATTTTATCCGATTCGGCGTAGGGAATATCTAACACCCGCGCCACATCTTTTAAGACAGCTTTTGATGTCATGCGGTTAAAAGTAATGATTTGGGCAACATTAGCCTCCCCGTATTTTTCCGTGACGTATTGGATCATTTCATCCCGTCTCTCGATACAGAAATCCGTATCAATATCAGGCATAGATTTCCGTTCAGGATTGAGAAAACGCTCAAATAATAAACCGTGATGAACGGGATCAATATTGGTTATTTTTAAAGAATATGCTACCAAAGAACCCGCCGCCGAACCGCGTCCTGGACCGACGGGAATATCATGATCTCTAGCATATTTTATATAGTCCCAAACGACGAGAAAATAGGTAGAAAATCCCATTTTCTGTAACATTTTTAATTCGTATTCAAGCCTTTCTTTGTAAACAGGCTCAATCTCGTGACGAGAAGGACATTTTAATCTTTCTAGTAATCCTAACCAAGCAATTTCTTCTACATAACTATCAGCAGTATGTCCGGCAGGAACAGGATAATTAGGCAGCCTTGGTTCATTAAATATGTTATAAGGTTCGACTTTTTCTGCTACTTCTAAGGTGTTATTAATCGCTTCTTCAATCACATCTTCTGGCAGATGATCACGAAAAAGTAAGCGCATTTCATCAGCAGATTTTAAGTATTCTGTGCCGCTATAACGGAGACGTTTATCTTCAGTAATTAACTTGGCAGTTTGAATACAAAGCAAGGCATCGTGTGCCTCTACATCGTAACAGGAAATAAAGTGAGAATCGTTAGTAGCAACTACTTTAATTCCTAATTCTTTAGCAATTTTAACTATTTCTACATTAACAATCCGATCTTCTTTAGAACCGTGGTCTTGAATTTCTAAATAAAAATCATCACCAAAAAGTTTTTTATACCATTTAGCCGTTTCCTTCGCCAGTTTCCTGTTATTAGCTAAAATCGCTTGGGGAATCTCTCCACCCAAGCAAGCACTGGTAACTATCAATCCTTCGTGGTATTGTTGGAGTAACTCTTTATTAATACAAGGACGAGCAAAAATGCCTTTACCTTGAATACCTTTCAGATTAGAAATAGTAGTTAATTTAACCAGATTTTTATAGCCTTGGGTGTTTTTGGCTAAAACAACTTGATGATATTTTCGGTGGCGAAGATTGACTTCAATATCGCCATTGACTACATACATTTCATTGCCAATAATTGGTTTTATTCCCTTATTACGGCAGGTTTTAATTAATTCGATCGCACCATACATGACTCCATGATCGGTTAAAGCGATCGCTGGTTGTCCTAATTCGATCGCTCGATCAATTAGTGCCGGTAATTGGGAAGCACCATCAAGTAAGCTATAATCACTGTGAATATGTAAACCGACAAAAGACATAATTTTTCAGGAAAAAGTAACAAGTAAAAAGCAAAAAAACTAGAATTTACTGACTTTTAATTTTCAGCAATCACAGTCTATTTTTAGGGTTGATTGAGAATCCTATAGGGGAAAGAACTTTCTTCTAAATTAAACCATTGTTCTCGCAGTTTCTGGTTATCATTGCTGCCAACAACAGTATCAACAAATTTTTTCCATTCGGGATCGTTTTTGGGTAAAATACAGCCATAAAGTTCGGTGGTAATCGGTTGACTGGGTAGTAGCACAAATTGTCGCGGATCCTGTCCTTGTTTAACGAGTTCCCCCAGTAGAAGAATTCCATCACTAACCACTGCGTTTACTTCTCCCCTTTGTAATTTTGCCACTGCCTCACTTCGATCGCTGACAGCTTGCCAATTAGCCAGAGGATAGATATAACGAATAATACTATCGGTGGTGGTGTGGGGAATATAGGCGATCGCAACTGCCGCTAAAGTGTGATTAATATCTATTTTATCAACATTTTCCCTTTTAGTTAGAAATTGCGCTCCTGTCATAAAATAGGGAATAGAAAAATTAACCTTTTCTAGTCTTTCTTCCGTAATTGTTGCCGCATTACAGGATAAATCTACTTGTCCCTGTTCCACTTGCTGAAAACGATTATTAGTCGTCGCTTCTGTAAAGGTTATTGTAATCGGTTTACCTAATTCTTGTGCTAATCGACGTTGGACTAAGCGCATTAATTCCACTCCGTAACCTGTCCATTGTCCCGTTTTCTCATCGATATAACTAAAGGGAGTAGCGTCTTTTCTGGCTGCCGCTTTTAATTCTCCCGTGCGAGCAATTCTTTGTAAAACTGGTTCTTCGTTACTTGGTATGGTTTGATCGGGTGGCATAAATCGACTAAATCCTTATCTGGCAAGAGACTTAATTGATTAGCTCGTTCTAGATCGAAAACAATTGGCAAAAATCGAAGCAATGTCTTTATATATAAGGGTTTCATCCCTTATAACCCCCCTCCATTGCATAACAAAAACCGAAGAACCGTAAAACTGTTTCTGCCAAGGCTGATAAATGTAGGTTATTTATCAGTAAAAGACCTAGAAAAATAAAGCAAAAGTTTTTAGACATATCAAGAAAGCAAGAAGGAGATAGGGAGAAAAAAGCTAACCACCGACGCGCGATTAGCAAATGCTGCTATATTTTAACTAGAGCTTGCTGAATAAATCTAAAAACCTTGTTGGATAAGACTTTTAGACCTTTTTAAAATCCAAAAGTGCCTCGTCTGGGAGTGATCAGGGGGAAAATTCCGGGACTTTTTCCCTGAAAATTAGGTAATTGAACAGATGAAAATCGGTAAAACCCTACACCCCACACCCCACACCCTACACCCTACCCCCACCGAAAAACTTTTTGCCGCAAACCCTAACTACGATCCTCGAATAATCCACTCAAACGTTCTACTTCTGTTTGTGCTGTGTACATAGGAGTTCCAGCCAGAATTCCGGTAACATTGCGGAAAGGTTGACCGATGTGCATACCTTGATGATCGATCGAAAACTCACGAATATCCTTATCGTGCATAGAACCGCGCATTTTTAAAACAGTGATCCCGCGGCGCATTTCTCCATACATTTCCACATAACGCAGCAGAATAATTGAATCGGTAATTGTAGAAATATGAGCTTCTGTAATCGAGGAACCACCTAATAAAGTGGGAGTGGTGGAAGTAAATAATCCTCCCACCTCTTTTTGCTTAATAAAAGAAGTCAAACCGATAATAAATTCCCGAAATCCTTTCAGATTAGAAACCCTTTCTAAAGCAGATAAACTATCTACTGCCACTCGATTAGGTTGAAACTCCTCGATAATTTCCTTCATCATAATTAAATGATTTTCTAAACCCGTAGTTTCGGGATAACGGCAGACTACCTTTAATTTACCTTCCTTTTCCATGCGGTCATAATCCACACCCCAACCGGTAGCATTTCTAAATAACTGTTCTCGACTTTCCTCGAAGGCAAAAATTAAACATCTTTCCCCATTGGTTACTCCCCCAGCCATAAATTCTGTCACCATCAGGGTTTTTCCTGTTCCTGTGGCTCCCGAAACCAAAATAACCGAATCGCGGAAGAAACCCCCCCCACACATTCTATCGAGTTCCAGACTGCCAGAAGTAATGCGAATATTAGAGGATTTTTGTTCTAATTCAATGGCTGATAAAGGAATAATCACGGCCCCTTTATTGGGAATAATTGTAAAAGGAAATTCTCCTTTTTGGTGATCGGTTCCCCGATATTTTAAAATTTCGATCGTCCTTCTTCTTTTCTCATCGGTTAAAACGTTGCGTAAAATCACCACATTATCGGCCACAAACTCCTCCACCCCATAACGACTGATTTCGCCGTATTCTTGGGTTCTTTCTGCGGTCATAATCGCTGTTACTTCCAATTCTCGCAAAGCGGTTGCCAGACGAAAAAGATCACTTCTCACTTGAGCGCTATCACTTAAATGGCTGAAAATTGCGCCTAAAGAATCCATAGACACCCGTTTGGCTTTATTTTTGCGGATAGCAAACTCAATGCGAGCGATTAATGCGCCTAGGTCGTATTCTCCCGTCACCATCGGCTTTTCTTCCGGTTGGGGGGAAGCATCGACAAAGGCCCATTGACGATTCTCCTCCCACTGCCGGATATTCCAACCAAAACCACCCATATTTTTTCTTAGTGCTTGGGGTGGCTCCTCGAAGGTGACAAAAACGCCATTTTCTCCATTTTTGATGCCTTCTGCCAGAAATTGACAGGCAAAAACAGTTTTAGCACTTCCTGCCGTCCCCGCTATCAAAGTTGCTCGTCCTTTCGGTAATCCCCCTTCCGAAAGAAAATCAAAGCCGGGGATTCCTGTTTCTAACTTCTCAATCAACTCTAGGGGATTATTTTGCGTCATTTAAGTTCTCTATGAAAACGAGCCAATGTTTATTGTACCTATTTCAGTGACCGGCGATACCGGAAATTTATCCCTAGTTTGAGAGTTTGAGCATTGGTAATAAAATTTCCAACACATAGTTTAAATGCAGGACAGCTTAACCCAAGTATAAAGAGATTGGTTAGAGTCAAGGGAAACTATATAAGCAGGTAAATCTTAGCCACAATTAACCAAAATACCAATAAACCAATAGTCAGAATCAAAGTAAGTTTTGTATTTAGTTGATTAATACTCTCCTTGAGAACTTTGATAGAGTTTAAGGTATAATCATAGGTAAGCCAAATATTTGTCATAGTTATTTACTCTACTATGGAACATACAACCGATAATGATCAAAGTCAGCAAGAAAGCGATAATCAACAAGAGAAAACAGCAACAGGGAAGAAACCCATCCTAAAGATTGATCCTAATAAAACTATACCCTACATACAGGAAGGAATCAAACCGAAAAATAGATAAATTCTGTTTATTTCAGGGTTCCTTGAGATGCGCCATCATTTGACGCATCTCAAGGAAAATCAAGTGAATTTCTCTAACTATAAAGGAACTTTAGTAATCCAATCTTGATACTTTGGTTCCTGATTGAGAACGATAGAACTTAACTTTTCTTTTAACTGATAAGTAATCGGTTTAGCCGCAGGTAAAGAAAAAGTTTCAATCCTTTTAATCGGAGTAATTTTCGCCGCAGTGCCACTTAAAAACACCTCATCAGCGATAAATAACTCCGTCTTATCCACGGGTCTTTCAATAACCGGAATACCCAAATCCCGCGCAATAGTTAAAACACTATCTCTAGTAATCCCCTCTAGGATATCTTGGTCAAAACTAGGAGTAATTAGCTGACCATTTCTGATGATAAAAATATTCATTCCCGTCGCTTCACAGACCTTGCCTTGGGAATTCATTAAAATTGCCTCATCAAACCCCGATTCTACCGCTTCCGTTTTTGCTAAAGCAGAAGTGATATAAGCGGCGCTAATTTTACCTCGCAACGGGAAACTTCTATCTTCTTGACGATACCAAGAACTAATCCGACAGTTAACCCCATCGGCTGCTAAATAATCATCCATTTCTAGACCATAGACTAGAAAATCCTTCTCGATACCATGCAATCGCGGGGCAATTCCCAACCCGGAACTATAGACAAGGGGACGAATATAAAAAGGTCGATGACACTGATTCTTTTTAACAAAATCGATAATTATTTGATAGATTTTATCGGCAGGAATCTCGTAATTAAGAAACTTAGCACTTTGACTTAAACGCTGACAATGACGTTCTAATCTAAATAATAATATCTGTCCAGCATTGTTAGGGTCGGGAGTACCTCGTAAACCCCCAAAAGCGGCAGTTCCGTAGTGTAGTGCGTGGGTAGCAACGGATAACTTTGCCTCGCTAAAAGGGATAAATTTATTCTCAAAATAGGCGAGAGGAAGGAAAGGAATTTCGGTAATAGACATTTTTTTTTGATTGAACCAAGAACTAAACGGGATTTACCCATGCGGAAAAATTTTGTTTCTGGCTATTAGAAGGATTTTCTACCCTGATAATTTCATAGCGAATCGTCTGCGGGGCAGCCAGTGGAACAGCAAGGGTTCGCAATTCATCGAGATGAAAGACTGTTATCTGAATAATATCACCTGCGCGGTAGTCTTTTAATCTTTCGTTTAACTGTTCCGCCGTCACCCGCAATCCATCGATAGCCAATAACTCATCATCAGCATTAATTCCCGCTTTTTGGCAAGGGGAACCCATCTCGACAAATTTAATTATTTCTTTACCCGCTTCACTCTGTAGCCGCATTCCCAGATAAGGTATCGTCTCCCCATTGTCAACACCCCGCAGATAGAGTCCAAAAGGTTCAAGATATTGATTAAAGGGTAATTCTTCTAAACCGTCGATATAACGGCGGTAGAAGTCGCTTAAATCCACCCCTGCGGCAGATTCGAGAATTGCCTGCAACTCCCCATCGGTATAACCAATCTCCTCTTTACCGAAATGTTGCCACATCGAGCGTAAAACATCATCGAGGGAACGACGGTTATCGGTGTGGGTGCGAATTAGTAAATCGAGAAGCAGCGACAATAATTCCCCCTTGAGATAGTAGGAAATTTGACTATTATCGCTATTGCTATCCCGTCGGTAGAGTTTTATCCAGGCATCGAAACTCGATTCGCCTAGAGGTTGGACAAGACGACCGGGTATATTGAGATAACGGGTGATTTCTTTGCTTAAAAGCTCTAAAAAAGTCTTACTATCGTATATTCCCGCCCGTAGAGGGATTACTATATCGTAATAACTGGTGGTTCCTTCGGCAAACCAGAGGGAAGAAGTATAATTTTCTGCATCATAATCGAAGCTTTCTAAAGCTTTTGGGCGAATACGCTTGATATTCCAGAGATGAAAGAACTCATGGGCGACTAATTGCAGAAAACGATTATATTTATCCTTATCTCGCAATCCCAAACGCGCATAGTTAAGGGTACAGGAATTTTTATGTTCTAGTCCCCCGTAACCAGCCGCCGAAAGATGTAGCAAAAAGAGATAATTATCATAAGGGAGTCCACCGAACATAGCCGACTCGGTTTGAATAATTTTAGTGGTATCGGCGATAATTTGACTAGGATTGGCGTTTCCCCGTCCCCAGATAGCTAATTGATGGGGTTTTCCCTCGACGACAAAATCGTATAACTGATGAATCCCCACCTCCACAGGACTGTCCACTAGGGTATCAAAATCGGGAACGTGAAAGGTGTTTTTCTGTCCGGATAAAGATTTTAAGGCAGTGGTAACGCGCCAATCGCCATGGGGGGGGATAATTGTCAGGGTGAGGGGATGTTTTTGATAATCGGGGATATAGAAAAATAAAGCAGCCCCGTTGAAGTAACCGTGAGTATCATCGAGATGGTTGGTTCTGACGGTTAAATCGTGGGCAAAAACGCGATATTTGACCGTTATTTCGGAACTGTCACCATTGTCAATCTGCCAGTGATTTTTAGCAACTTTGCGACTGTTAAGGTTAATAGCTTGAAAATCTTGAACTAAACGGGAGTATTCCCGCACTAGATAGGAACCGGGAGTCCAAACCGGCATTTTTAGGTTTAAAATCGGAGCTTGCCAACCGGTAATCTGTAGAGTAACTTCAAAGAGGTGTGAAGTCGGTTCCGGCATAGCCACTTGATAGCTGAGACTTAAACGGGTTGAGGAGACGGTAGTGGGGGAAATAAGACTGGTCATCGGCATTAAACGGCTTTTAAGTTATTCTACTAAATCCAGTTATTAAAAACTGATTATTTATTCCCCCTTTTGCATGACTGCCTCTCCTGATATGTAGCCTATACTCAACGGATGGCCGTATTACTTCCGATTTTATCACTCAATCCAAGCCTTTGGGGGGTAGAACCCCCAAACTCCTAGGGTTGATTGATAGTAGGGTTGATTGATAGTAGGGTTGATTCATGAATCAACCCTACCCAAACCCCCCGTTGGGGGACGGCTGCTGACGCATCTGTAATAATTTAAGAGTCACTCCCCTTGCATGACTGTCTCTCCTGATATGTAGCCTATACTCAACGGATTTAACCCCGTGTGCAACTATATTTTTACTCTTGATTTACAAGGCTTTCAGAAATCAGCAGAGATAAAGTATCCTCTGTAACCCCCGCAAATCCTGCGAGGGTTGTCGTGCCGATTCAGCGTCTTTCTGCCGGGGGTGCAGGAGGAGCCACATCGGGGGGAGGAGTTACCTGTAGGGGAACCGAACGAGTTTCGGGAGCTGCCACAGTGACGGGAACGGTAATCGGTTCGGCTGCCGCGGGGGCCGTATTTTGAGGACTAGGAGCAGCGGCGCTGGTAGGAGCGACGGTAGTACGCCGACGACTAGAACGGCGTTGGCTGGGTTCGCTAGTATTAGAACGAACGATAGTTTGCTCGCGACTTACCCGAACCCGTCGCCGTCTGCGGATGGGTCCTTCGCTGGGGGAACCCTCATCGCTGCTGGCTAAACGATTATTAATAGTTTGGGTAAAGTAGGTACGTCGGGGTTTAATTGGTTCCGCTTTTACTGTCACTGGACGTTTGCCTAAATTCGGTTCTGGGAAACCTTGATAGGGAATATCCTTAATTGCTCCTAACATAAATTGTCGCCACATCCAAGCGGACATGGTACTGGCTCCATTGGTGGGTTTATTATTGTCATTACCGAGCCAAATTCCCGTGACTAATTGGGGAATATAACCGACGAACCAAAGGTCGCGAGCCTTGTCAGAAGTGCCGGTTTTTCCTGCCACCGGACGACCAATTTGTGCGGGGGTTCCCGTTCCCGAATTAACCACATCCTGCAGCATCCAAGTCATCGTCGCTGCCGTGTTTTGATTGAGAGCAGTTTTCGGTTTAAAATTGGCTTGATAAATTACTTTACCATTGCGATCGAGTACCTGATTAATACCGTAAACTGGTTGATGCACACCATTATTAGCAAAGGTTCCGTAGGCGCTGGTCAATTCTAAAAGATTGACTTCCGAAGCACCCAAAGCCAAAGAATAAGTGGGTAAAAGTTTCGACTGGATCCCCATATCTTGAGCTAATTTAATCACCGGATTCCAACCGACGGCCACTAACACCTGAACTGCCACCACATTCAGGGAAGAAGTCAAAGCATCGCGCATGGACACCGCGCGGCCGCTATACTTATCGCCGTAGTTTTCCGGTTTATAACCATCCACTACATACTGAGCATCTTTATAACTAGAATAGGGGGATTTCCCCGCCGCAATCGCCGCCGC
Organism: Microcystis aeruginosa NIES-843; assembly: GCF_000010625.1. Lineage (NCBI taxonomy): Bacteria > Bacillati > Cyanobacteriota > Cyanophyceae > Chroococcales > Microcystaceae > Microcystis > Microcystis aeruginosa. The sequence goes on along the minus strand of NC_010296.1, from coordinate 3,583,440 downwards.
ATAGACAAAAGGTTTAAAAGTAGATCCTGGCTGACGTTTTGCCTGTGTCACCCGATTGAATTGATTCTTATCGTAGTCAATTCCCCCGACCATGGCCTTAATTTGTCCATTTTTGGGGTCAATTGCCACTAAAGCTGCCTGTTGGAAGTTCTGCCACCTGCCATAACGAGAAACCGCTCTTTCTACCACTTCCTCCCCTTCCCTTTGCCAACGAGGATTAAGGGTAGTTTTTACCACCAATCCCCCTGCTTCTAGGGTTTTAGCGGGAACCAGTTGCGGCAGTTCTTTTTCCACATAATCGGTAAAGTAGGCCGCTTGCCGTTGCAGACGTTTTAGGGGACTGGTTTTCAGACCTAGGGGAGATGCGATCGCCAGTTCTGCTTGAGCGTTAGTAATAAATCCCACCTCGGCCATAGTTTTTAGGACGATATTACGCCGTTCTAGGGCAGATTTAGGGTTTTCGAGGGGAGAATAGAGACTAGGAGCGGGAACAATCCCGGCAAGGGTGGCAGCTTCGGCTAGAGTTAATTTATCGACGGGTTTACTGAAATATAACCAAGCGGCATCGGCCAGACCGTAGGCCCCGGAACCGAGATAAACTAGGTGAAAATAACGCTCTAAAATCTGGTCTTTTGTATATTTATCTTCTATTTTCTGAGCGATACGCATTTCCCGTAATTTGCGATCAAAGCTCCTTTCTTGGGATAAAAAGACAATCCGGGCCAATTGTTGGGTGATGGTGCTGCCTCCTTCCACCACTCCCCCGGCTCTCAGGTTAGAAAAGAGAGCGCGAGCAATACCCTGGCCATCAACTCCCCCGTGTTGGCGAAAACGGCGGTCTTCACTAGCGATAAAGGCCTCCTGTACCAGTGGGGGAACTTGGGCAATTTTCACGGTTTCGTAAGTGCTAGGGCCATTTTGCTTGAGGATTTCCCCATTAGCGGCTTGAATGGTTAGGGTGCCGGGACGAGCATAGGTTTGTATATCGGCGATATTTTGCGGTAGAGAGGTTTCAAGGCGATAAATGCCCCAACCTACCCCTAAAATGCCCCCAGTTACGCCTAATCCCAATCCCAAGTACAACCCAAAGCGGGGATGTTGTCGCCATTGCGGTAAGGGGGAATTGTCGAGCAGGGTAGTAAATTTGTTTTTTAAGGGTTTTAACGTCTCTAGAGCCTTGCTACTGGTTCGGGAGACTAAATTAACCTTTTTTTCTTCGTAAGCGGCTTCTACTGGCTTTTCCCCCGCAACTGGCGCAGATTTGGAGTCTATAGGATCGACTTTAGGGGGTTGCTCGGAATTCTCTAATTTATTAGCAAGATTATGAAAAAATTGACTAAGTTTTTGTTTGTATTTCATGTTAGTTGAGCGGGTGAGGATGAGGGTGTTGGGGTGTTGGGGTGGTGGGAAGTGGGGAAGGGGAAGTGGGGAAAGGGAAGTGGGGAGGTGGGGTGTTGGGGAAGTGGGGTAGTGGGGAAGTGGGGAAGGGGAAGTGGGGAAAGGGAAGTGGGGAGGTGGGGTGTTGGGGAGGTGGGGTGTTGGGTGTAGGGTGTAGGGTGTCGGAAGAGTAAATAGAAATAATCTCCTGTCTCCTGTCTCCTGTCTCCTGTCTCCTGTCTCCTGTCTCCTGTCTCCTGTCTCCTTAAAGATCGCTAAATTGTCGCCACCATTGCTGGAGGGGATAATAGACGAGGGGAGTCCAGAGACTACTAAGCAGAGCAGAAGTGAGGCCAATGCGTTGATAATCGAGCCAAAGATCAGCGAGATTTTTGCCTCCTTGTAGATAGTATTGAAAAGCGATCGCACCATCGGCGATTAAAGTCATAACAAAGACAATTAAGACCACGGCGATCAATTCTTCTTTAACATAACGTTGTCGGTGTAAACGGGAAGTGAGGAAACCGATGAGACCAAAAACCATGATATGGGAAGGATAATTAGAGGTAAGACTATCTTGAATAGCACCGAGCGCTAATCCGGCCACCACACTATCGAGACAAGAGCGATTGAGACTCCAACTAACCAACCAAATCAGTAACCAATTGGGAGCGATGCCTAAAATCTCCATCCCGGGCAGCCGCATTAAGGAAAGAAAAGCACAGAGAAGCAGCGAAGCGATAGTGACTAAAATATTCAGTACAAAACGAGAACGGGCTGATAAACGGCTTAATTTCAGCATAATTCCCCCTCTCACTGCTGGGGTTGCGGGTGAACGAAGACCCATTCGAGATTGTCCACGGTGGCGGTAAATTCAATTTTGGCGGTGGGGGCGGGATTTTCCTGTAAATTAAGGGAAATTATGCGACCGATGGGCAACCCTGGCGAAAAAAGACTACTAAAAGCCGAAGTTGTCACCACATCTCCCGGTTTCACATCGGGAGCTTTTTCAAAAAAGCGCAGGGTGGCCACTTGGGAATCCTGACCTTGAATTAAACCCATGGCCCGACTACGATTCACCGTTGCTCCGATGCGACTTTGGGAATTACTGACCAATAAAACTTTGCTGGTGTGGGGAGTAACTTCCCTAATCCGTCCCACTAAACCGCCAATTCCCGTCACCGAAGCACCCACTTCCACACCATCGGTGCTACCCCGACCGATAATTACCTGTTGCCACCAATCATCAGCGCTGCGGCCAATAATTGGGGCAGAAATCAGGGGTTTTTTCTGGGTTTGATAATAACCAAGCTGTTTTTTTAATTGTTGATTTTGATATTCGACTTCACTTAAACGATTTTGTAATTCTCGCACCCGTTGATCGGCCAGAAGTTGCTCTTGCAGATTAGTTTCCTCTCCCTGAAAAGGGCGGGTTAATAAACCATACAATTCTAAAATCGTCCCACTTTGATAGGTGCGAATGTACCAAGCTCCCCCCAGAGCGGCAGCGAGCAGAAAAAGTCGCCATCCCTGCTGTGTCCATTTTCGTCGTGCTGAATACATGAGCGATTTAAAACCTCTTGGCTGTGTAGAGTGAGAATCCGTGTATTTTTCCGCTGTTGATAGCTAACGGCTAACCGATCCTAATGACCTTTAGACATTGCGAGTTGTTTCATTAACGATCCGCTCAAAGAGTTTCTGATTTTTTAACACTTCTCCCGTGCCTTTGACAACACAGCGCAGGGGATCTTCAGCGATATGGGTAACGATACCAGTTTCGTGACTGACTAGGCGATCGAGTCCCCGTAATAAAGCACCCCCTCCCGCTAACATGATGCCGCGATCGATAATATCGGCCGCTAATTCGGGGGGAGTTTTTTCTAGTGTACGTTTGATCGCATCAACGATCACAGAAAGTGGTTCATCCATACTTTCCCGCACTTCTTCCGCTTTTATCGTCACGGTGCGGGGTAAACCGGACATGAGATGCAATCCCCGCACTTCCAGAGGAGGAAATTCATCTCCGGGGGAGGGATAAGCCGAACCAAGGCGAATTTTGATATCTTCGGCCGTGCGTTCCCCGATAATCAGGTTATGGACTTTTTTCAGATAAGCGATAATTGCTTCCGTGAGTTCATCCCCAGCGACGCGCACCGATTCGCTGATCACCGTCCCATCGAGACTGAGAATCGCCACTTCCGTCGTGCCACCACCGATATCGATGATCATATTTCCCGTCGCTTCCGAGACGGGTAAACCGGCGCCCAAGGCCGCAGCAACCGGTTCATCAATTAACCCCACTTCTCGCGAGCCGGCATTTTTGGCCGCATCCACCACCGCACGTCTTTCTACTCCAGTAATCCCACTGGGAACACCGATTACCATGCGGGGATTGCCAATCGTGCCATCGAGCGCTTGTTTGATGAATTCCGCTAACATGATCTCGCAGCTGTAAAAATCGGCGATTACCCCATCGCGCAGGGGTCGCAGAGCGGTGACATGGCCCGGAGTCCGACCGAGCATTTTTTGTGCCTCCTTCCCGACAGCGACCGGGTTACGATCTTGATCGATCGCTACTACCGATGGTTCCTCTAAAACGATGCCTTTCCCTGACACATAAACGAGGGTGTTTGCTGTACCCAAGTCTATACCTATGTCCCTTGATAAGCCTAGTCCTCTAAAAAAACCCACTTGTTTTCACTCCTGTTCTGATAACAACGTTGCTATAGCTAGACTTTCGATCGAATCGACTTGGATTTTATTACGTTTTGTTTCTCAAGTCTAGTTAATTATCGCTTCTTTCTCTCCAGATTGACGCAAATCCTGCCCCTAATTTTCTCCCTAGCCACCGGTCAAAGTCAGGGTTTCGGGCTAAAATAAACATACTATTGTACTAAATTGAGGATTTAAGACCATGAGTTTAAATCTGGTTCATTTGGTGGGACGAGCGGGGAGAGACCCGGAAACCAAGTATTTCGAGTCGGGTAAGGTTTTATGTACTTTCACTTTAGCGGTTAATCGTCGCTCTAAAAATAGCGATCAGCCGGATTGGTTCGATCTGGAAATTTGGGGCAAAACGGCGGAAGTGGCCGCTAATTATGTGAAAAAAGGCGGTTTAATCGGGATTAAAGGTTCTTTAAAAATGGATACTTGGAATGATAAAAACACGGGATTAGCTCGCTCTAAACCGGTGATTCTCGTCGATCAACTAGATTTACTCGGTTCTAAACGCGATAGTGAGGCTAATTCCGAGCGAGAATTTTAAAGCTTAAGCGGTATTATTTCCAGATTTTAGGTGTGTTAGCTTCTAGTAACACACCCTTATTTATTGTCTTCTAATTGACTGGAAAAATATTGCTGTAAATCCGGTAAAACTTGCCGATAAATGGCTGTATTTATCTGTAGATCCCAGCCAAGAATAGAATTAAAAGGGATAATTTCCACCAGGGAATTACTATAAGCAATCCCTTCTAAAGTCCTGACAAATTCGGGGGTCCAGAGATTTTCTTGCAGGGAAATATTTTGTTTTTTTAACCAGCCGATCAAAGCCGAGCGCCCGATTCCGGGCAAAATATCAGCAGTCAGCAGGGGACTGTACCAGCAATTATCTTTCCATCCCCATAAATTACCCGTGCTAGTTTCTAACCAATTCCCAACTCGATCAACTAATATCGCTTCTTTTGCTCCTTTTTTTTGAGCAGTTTGTGACGCTAACCAAGGGGTCAAATAATTACCAGTTTTATGTTCTCCTAAAACCCGTTGCCAAGCGGGATTATCTATTACCCACCCAATAATTCCCCGCTCTTGTCTAAGGTGTAAATCTTCCGGGAGAAATCTGCCTTTAATCCACTCCCTACCATCGGCAAAAATTGTGATTCTCAGGACAGGATACAATAGGGATAATTTTTCGGATCCTTGGCGAATTCGCTGCCAATCGGGATCAGACCATTGAAAAACTTGTAAACTAGAGTGCAGACGTTGGAGATGCTCTTGCCAATGGGTTAGGGGATGATCTAAGCTTTGTTGATAGATACGCAGGGTAGTAAAGAGTGTGGCTCCATAAAGCAGTCCAATATCATCAATACCCAGACTTATTCGCTCATCCTCGATTAATTCGCCATTATACCAATACATAATCAGTTATCAGTTATCAGTTATCAGTTATCAGTTATCAGTTATCAGTTATCAGTTATCAGTTATCAGTTATCAGATTTGAGTTTTAAGGATCTTCTAGAGTAGTTATGATATTTTAGCAGAAAATAATGGTTCTTCGTTACTTGGTATGGTTCGATCAGGGGGCAGAAATCGGCTAAATCCTTATCTGGCAAGGGACTTAATTGATTAGCTCGTTCTAGATTGAAAACAATTGGCAAAAATCGCAGCCATGTCTTTCTATATAAGGGTTTCACCCCTTATAACTCCCGTCCATTGCATAACACAAACCGAAGAACCAAAATAATCAAAGCTTTTTGCTTGGTTGGATTCTAGGCTATTTAAGGGATTAGGCTCATTGAAACTACTAATTTGCTATAACCAGTCTAGGAGAGCCTTACTGATTACTGTTTACTGATTACTGTTTACTGATTACTGTTTACTGATAACTGACCTAGCTTATGAACCGTCAAAAATTTACTTGGGGATATTCTGGTTATAAATTGCGTCAGAGAGAAAATTTTAAAGAATTTCTGTGTTTACTGGGATTATTAATAGCGGCCTTAATTATCTATCTAGTGGGATTAGGTAATTTACCCTTGCGGGATTGGGATGAAGCGACCATCGCTCAGGTGGCCAAGGAAATTAGCCAAACCCCCCTGGAACAATTGCGCTGGTTATTTCCCAGTTTTTGGGGTGATCCCTACCTGAATAAACCGCCGTTGATTCATAGTTTAATTGGTCTAACCTACCATTTCTGGGGCATCAATGAGGCCAATACGAGACTAATTCCCGCTTTTTTAACAGCTTTATCGGTGCCGCTCCTCTACCTTCTCGGTCGAGAAATTTTTCCCGCTCGTTTACCAGCTTTACTATCGGCCTTGATCTATCTAACTCTTTTGCCGGTGGTGCGTCATGGCCGTTTAGCCATGTTGGATGGAGCGGTATTGTGTTTTGAAATGCTGATGTTTGTTTGTTTACTGCGCTCACGGCGCGATTTACGCTGGTCTCTGGGGGCGGGGTTAGGATTTGCCCTCCTTTGTCTGACTAAGGGGATTATGGGGCTATTATTGGCGGGTATCGGCTTGATTTTTCTGCTCTGGGATACTCCCCGGTTGTTAACTTCTGTCTATTTTTGGTCGGGTTGGTTATTGGGAGCAACCCCCGCTTTTGCCTGGTACACCGCCCAATTTTGGCACTACGAGCGGGAGTTTCTCGATTCCCTTTTTGTTCAACAGTTAAAGCGAGTTAGTGACGATCTGGACAATCATCGCGGACCGTTTTGGTATTATCTGCTGGAAATTCTTAAATATAGTTGGCCTTGGTTAATTTTCTCGGTTTGGGGTTTACGTTTAGCCCGTCAGGAACATCTCTACAGTTGGGCGAAGTTACTGTTAGTTTGGACGGGTGTTTATTTGTTGGTGGTTTCGGTAATGGCGACCAAGTTGCCTTGGTATATTCTGCCGATCTATCCGGCCTTGGCTTTAGCGGCCGGTTATGCCTTGGCGCAAGTGGGTAATCTTCCCATTGATCGCCCCTATAATCCAATCTGGTCAATTATTCTGGGTATGATCGGCGTTGTGGCGGGTTTATTAGCTTTAATGGCCTATGTCCCTGGTAATTTTGCCGCTATCGAACCTATCCATCCCTTAATTCTTTTAACCTTATTGTCACTTTCCTTGACCATGGTGACAACGGCGATTTTGTTAGCTCGGCGCTCGGAACAATTCAGCGTGGTTTTACTCTGGGGAATGTTGGTTTCTTTGTTTATTTTTGTCAATTCTCCCCTGTGGATATGGGAATTAAATGAGAATTTCCCCGTCAAACCTGTGGCGAGTTTAGTACAGAAATATGTGCCGGCCGATCACCCTGTTTATATTTCTTTTGCCTACGAGCGCCCCTCATTAAATTTTTATAGTGGTCGTCGGGTTTTTCCCCTTGCTGCTGAAGAATTAATCAATTATTGGCAAAGTCACAAGCAACCCTACCTAATTATCGATCGTCAAACCAAAGAAGCTACTGATTTAGGAGGATTAAAGGTGATCGGCTCTACGGATTCCGGTTGGTTTTTGGTGACAAAGCAGTAGTGAGGTTAATTTTGTGCATACTTTCGATAGCAAATTAGCTGAGACTTTAACTTGCTGGCTTCAAATATTACAAAAATTTTACAAGTTGCGTTAAAATCACCCCTAGCGATGAAACGCAACACTTTTGTAATTGTTGAAACCGAGATTAATATGCTAAATAGGTCAATTACGGCCGAGAAAACCGAGGAATTCGCTCCTGCTGACCTGCAAGACCTGCTAGACTGTACCGATAGCTTTGTTAACCGTCACATTGGGCCGACGGAGACGGAAATCGAGAAAATGCTGGCGGTTTTGGGTGTTGCTACTGTTGAGGAGTTAATCGCTAAAACTGTCCCGTCAGGAATTCGTTTACAAAAAAGCCTTAATCTAGCACCTGCCTTGAGTGAATACGCCGCTCTTGCCCAATTAAAAGCTATTGCCTCCAAAAATCAGGTATTTCGCTCCTTTATTGGCATGGGCTACCATGACTGTATCACCCCGCCGGTAATTCTCCGCAACATCCTAGAAAATCCGGGTTGGTACACCGCCTATACTCCCTATCAAGCGGAAATCGCCCAAGGACGCTTAGAAGCTCTCTTAAACTTCCAAACTCTCATCACTAGCTTAACCGGTCTGGAAATTGCTAACGCTTCCCTCCTCGATGAAGGAACAGCAGCCGCGGAAGCGATGAGTATGAGTTATGGACTGTGTAAAACTAAAGCCAATGCTTTCTTTATCTCTAGTAGTTGCCATCCCCAAACGATTGAAGTTGTTAAAACCAGAGCGATTCCTTTAGGTATTGACATTATTATCGAGGATCATCGTCTCTTTGACTTTCAAACGCCCATTTTTGGCGCATTATTACAATATCCAGCCACCGATGGCGTAATTTATGACTATCGGCAATTTATCGCCAAAGCGCAGGAAAATGGGGCTTTAGTCACCGTTGCCGCCGATATTCTCAGTTTAGCCCTGTTGACTCCCCCCGGCGAATTGGGGGCTGATATTGCCGTGGGTAGCAGTCAACGCTTTGGGGTTCCCTTGGGTTATGGGGGTCCCCATGCCGCTTATTTTGCCACCAAAGATGCCTATAAACGCAGCATTCCGGGGCGCATTGTCGGGGTATCGAAGGATAGTCAGGGTAAACCCGCACTGCGTTTAGCTTTGCAAACCCGCGAACAACATATCCGCCGGGATAAAGCCACCAGTAATATTTGTACCGCACAGGTGTTACTAGCGGTGATTGCTTCCATGTACGCGGTGTATCACGGACCGGAAGGAATCAAGAAAATCGCCCAAAGAGTGCAGAAATTAACCGCTTTATTGGCAAATGGTTTAAAAAAGTTGGGTTATCAAGTGGGGAAAGAACCGTACTTCGATACGCTCAAAGTTACGGTATCCACGGGAGTTAAGGATATCTTCGCCAAGGCAAAAACCCATAAGATTAATCTGCGTTATTTTGATGAGAATAATCTAGGAATTAGTCTCGATGAAACCACCAGTCTCAGGGATGTGTGGGATTTATGGCAAATTTTTGCCCCCACCGAGGAATTACCCTTTACCGCGGCGGAATTAGTCGAGAAAATTAGTCTAGAATTACCCGCTAATTTAACCCGTACCAGTGCCTATCTTACCGAACCGGTGTTCAATCGTTACCACTCGGAAACGGAATTACTCAGATATCTGCACCGTCTGGAAACAAAGGATTTAGCCTTAAATACTTCCATGATTCCCCTCGGTTCCTGTACGATGAAACTCAATGCCGTAGCGGAGATGATTCCGGTAACTTGGGCAGAATTCGGCAAATTACACCCTTTTGCCCCGATTGACCAAGCAGAAGGCTATCAACTGCTCTTTCAACAGTTAGAAACTTGGTTAGGGGAAATTACCGGGTTTGATGGCATTTCCCTACAACCGAACGCCGGTTCTCAGGGAGAGTATGCCGGTTTACAGGTGATCCGAGCCTACCATGAAAGTCGCGGTCAAGGTCATCGTCAGATTTGCTTAATTCCTGAGTCCGCTCACGGGACTAATCCTGCCAGTGCTGTTATGTGTGGTATGAAAGTAGTGGCGGTTAATTGCGATTCTCGGGGCAATATTGATATTAATGACCTGAAAACTAAGGCCCGGAAGCATCAGGATAATCTAGCGGCTTTGATGGTGACGTATCCTTCCACTCACGGCGTTTTTGAACAGGGAATTAGCGAAATTTGTGCCTTGATTCATCAATACGGTGGTCAAGTGTATATGGATGGCGCCAATATGAATGCTCAGGTGGGTTTATGTCGTCCGGCGGATTTTGGCGCTGATGTCTGTCACTTGAATCTCCATAAAACTTTCTGTATTCCCCACGGTGGGGGGGGACCCGGTATGGGACCAATCGGAGTAAAATCCCATTTAGTGCCTTTTCTGCCCGATGTTTCCCTGGTTTTGGCGAAATTATCCCCAGAAACCGCTAACGGTAAGCATCAGGACTCGATTGGGGCAATTTCGGCCGCGCCTTGGGGTAGTGCCAGCATTTTGGTGATTTCTTGGATGTATATCGCTATGATGGGGGCAGCAGGCTTGAAAAAAGCGACAGAAGTGGCAATTTTGAACGCTAATTATATGGCTTTTCGTCTGGAGTCGGCCTATCCGGTGTTATTTAAGGGTAGCGCGGGAACGGTTGCCCACGAGTGCGTGATTGATTTACGTCCCCTGAAAAAACAGGCCGGCATCGAGGTGGAAGATGTGGCAAAACGCTTGATGGATTTCGGTTTCCACGCGCCGACGGTTTCTTGGCCCGTGGCGGGTACAATGATGGTGGAACCCACGGAAAGCGAATCTTTGGGCGAATTAGACCGTTTTTGTGAAGCTTTGTTAACTATCTATCAAGAAGTACAAGCGATCGCTAATGGGAGCATGGATCCCCACGATAATCCCTTGAAAAATGCCCCCCACACAGCCGCAGTTTTAACTGCCGATGATTGGAGTCGTCCCTATTCCCGTCAACAGGCAGCTTACCCGCTTTCTTGGCTAAAAGATTATAAATTCTGGCCGGTAGTGGGACGGGTTGATAATGCTTACGGGGACAGAAATCTGGTTTGTTCCTGTGAGGGTATGGACGCTTATAAGTAATCGTAATTCCTTGATAATATTTGGTGGGGTAGTGGCAAATTACCCCGCTTTTTTCTGGTTTTTCGGAACTTGATCCGTAAAATTAAGTACCTCTTGTGCCACTCGCTCACAACTGCCTACTGTTCCTAAACCGGCTTTAGTTTCTGCGTATTCATTTAACATTTTTTGCCGACGTTGCTGATTTAATAATAAATCTAGACATTCCTGCATAATTCTCTCTGGGTTAGCTTCCTCTTGTAATAATTCGGGAACAATTTCTCGCATTAAAACTAAATTTACCGGTGAGACAAATGGTACAGAAAGCTTCATAATATTGCGGGCAATCCAAGCAGTAACTACACTTAAACGGTAAACCACCACCTGCGGCACATTTAACAAAGCAATTTCGAGATTAACTGTACCAGACTTAGCCACAGCCAGATCGGCTGCGGCAATCGCTTCTAAAGTCTGATCTCGTTCCATAATCACCGCATTTAATCCATATTCCTTCACTAATTCTCGCATTTTTGGTTCGTATAAAGCTAGGGGAACGGGAATTAAAAACTTAATATCGGGAATTTTTTCCTGTAATTTTTTAGCAGCAGCGCACACCGTCGGCACGAGATATTTAAACTCCTGTTGACGGGAAGCAGGTAATAAAGCGATTACCGTTTCTTCGGGTTTTATTGCCCATTTTTGCCGCATTTCTTGCCGATTGGGAGCATTAGCCATACGATCAACTAAAGGATGTCCCACCCAAGTTACCGGTAAACCTTTTGTTTCAAAAAAACGGGCTTCGGCAGGAAAAATTGCCAATAATTTATCCGTGACGGCGATTAATTTTTCCGTATTAAATAACTTTTCTGCTGTGGCCCTTAGTTTAGCTGAGGGAATATTTTCTTCCGACCAAATCCACACCTGTGGGGCAATATAATAAATAATTGGCACTTGGGGAATAATTTTTTTAGCCGATTGACCGATCGCCACATTTGCCCCCACATAATCAATTAAAATAATCAGATCGGGAGGATGATCTTTAAAAAACTCTTTTGCTCGTTTTTGTAGTTGTAAAGTTGGCCAAATAAAGGGGATAGATTCAATTAATCCCATGGCAGCCAGTCGAGTGGTTTTACCCAACATTTTCGCCCCGGCTAACTCCATGCGATCGCCACCTAAAGCAAAAATTTCTAACTCAATTGCCTGGGTTTTAGCTAGTTTAAAAAGGGATTCAATCAGCATGGCTGCCTGTAAATCACCCGATACCTCACCCGTGCTAATAAATATACGCATTTGGATAATTATTTGATAATAAAAGAATTCAGGAGATAGGAGTCAGGAGACAGGAGTCAGGAGATAGGAGTCAGGATTGCTGGAGATAGGAGTCAGGAGACACGAGATTATTTTTATTTATTCTTCCCACTTCCCCACTTCCCCATCACCCCACACCCTACACCCTACACCCCACACCCTACACCCCACACCCTACACCCCACACCCCACTCCCTGTTCCTCAATAAAAAAATTATTTTCCCGGAATTAAACCGCGGCGTTTTTCTCCCGTGGTAGAGGATTGTAAAAATTGACAGAGATGTTGAACATGGGGGTTATCGGTTAAGAGAGAAACTTGTTCTAAAGCCTCCTGAAGATTTATATTAGAACGATAGATAATCCGAAAAGCTTTTTTCAGTAAAGCTAGATCTTCATCGGTAAAACCGGCCCTTTGTAAACCGACTAAATTAAGAGTTCGTACCCGACAGGGATTGCCTTCCACTAAAGTAAAAGGGGGAACATCGCGATCAATACGACTCATTCCTCCTAACATGGCCATTTTGCCAATATGAACAAATTGATGTACTCCTAAAACCCCCCCGATAACTGCTTTTGATTCGATCTGGACATGACCTGCCAAAGCGACACTATTAGCGATAATAATGTTATCTTGCAAAATACAATTATGGGCAACGTGAACATAGGCCATTAATAAATTATTACTGCCAATTTGGGTAACTTCTCCCGTATCCGTGGCGCGATTAATCGTGACAAACTCGCGAATTTGGTTATGATCACCAATTTCCACGCTACTTTCGCCACCTTTATACTTTAAATCCTGTGGTTCATTACCAATAACAGCCCCGGAAAAAATATGATTACCCTTGCCAATTTTGGTCGGACCCTCAATGACCACATGGGCATCAATAATTGTATCAGCTTCAATTTCCACATTGGCCCCGATCACAGCATAGGGACCAACTTTAACCTTTGGAGCAAGTTTTGCCGACGGATGGATAACCGCAGTGGGGTGAATTAACGTATTCAAAGGGAAGTCTCCCGCGCTCAACTTCGTCACTGTATGAATCATGGTATAGCTTATCCTATATTGGACAGATTGTGATCAAGATTGATAGCGGTTGCTTAGGGAGGGGACGACTTTAATGGGGAACCAGAACCCGATAAACTATTAACCAGATTCTCTTGGTTCCTTCGTCCCTCCCATCCTGATAAAAAATATATGAGCAATAATAGACCTAAAATTATAGTCTTAGATGACGACCCGACAGGTTCCCAAACAGTCCATAGTTGTCTGTTATTGATGCGGTGGGATGAAGATACTCTCCGCTTGGGATTGGCAGATAATGCGCCAATTTTCTTTGTTTTGACCAATACTCGCGCTTTAACCCCCGAAAAAGCCGAGTCTGTCACCAGAGAAGTCTGTCATAACCTGAAAACTGCCTTAACTAAAGAGGGAATCGAGGATTTTTTGGTGGTTAGTCGTTCCGATTCTACCCTGCGCGGGCATTATCCGATCGAAACTGATGTTATTGCCGAAGAATTGGGCGGTTTTGATGCACATTTCCTGATTCCAGCCTTTTTTGAGGGAGGTAGAATCACCCGTGATAGTATTCACTATTTAATCATCGATGGCGTTCCCACTCCCGTCCACGAGACGGAATTTGCTCGCGATTCGGTTTTTGCCTACCATTACAGTTATCTGCCGGATTATGTGGAGGAGAAAACGAAAGGTAAAATTAAAGCAGATGATGTGGAAAGATTTTTACTGGCAGATATCCGTCAAGGTAGTTTAGAACGACTGCAAAAGCTCAAAAATAATCAATGTGGGGTGGTAGATGGGGAAACTCAAGCGGATCTCGATCGCTTTGCTGAAGATATTTTAACCGCCGCAGGGGAAGGAAAAAAATTTTTATTCCGTAGTGCCGCCAGTATTTTAACTTCTTTGGCTAATTTAGGAACTCAACCGATCGCACCCGAATCTATGGGTAAGTATAAGCCCACGGGGGAAGCCGGGGCAATTATCGTCGGTTCCCACGTCAAAAAAACTAGCCAACAATTAGATGAACTGCTTCAACAACCCAACACCGTCGGAGTCGAAATCGATGTGACGGCATTGCGCGATCGTCCTGAGCAACGAGATCAACTCCTAGCACAAGCTCTGGAAAAAGTCAAGCTTATTCACAAAAATAAACAAACCCCCGTGATCTATACCAGTCGGCAAGAGTTAACCTTTGCTTCTGTGCAGAAACGCCTTGATTTTGGGGTTGCCGTCTCCACCCTGTTAATGGACATTGTTAAGGGTTTACCCAGTGATATCAGTTTTTTAATCAGTAAAGGCGGAATTACCTCTAATGATGTCTTAAGTACGGGTTTAAGCCTGCAATCGGCCCGTTTACTCGGTCAGATTCTCCCCGGTGTCTCCATGGTCCGTACAGCAGCCGATCATCATCTCTTTCCTAATCTACCTGTGGTTCTTTTCCCGGGTAACGTCGGTGATGTCCGAGCTTTAGCCACAGTTTATCAACGTTTGTGTCAATAGGAGGCAATCAGTAATCAGTGAGCAGATGTGAGTTTTCAGGTTCTTCGTTACTTGGTATGGTTCGATAGGGGGGCATAAATCGACTAAATTCTTATCTGGCAAGAGATTTAATTGATTAGTTCGCTCTAGATCAAAAACAATTGACAAAAATCGCTAAATGCCTTTCTCTATAAGGGTTCCATCTCTTATAACCTCCATTCATTGCATAACACAAACCGAAGAGCCAAATCTCGAATGTAATTTTTCCGTCTTCAAGCTGAGGTGCTTGAGACGCATGACTTCTCGGACTTGTTCTAACAGTCGAGGGTACTGTGCTTCTTCCGTCATCGGCAAATGCGGTAAAATCCACTTGAAGGGAATACCAGACCACCCTCTGCGGTTATTATTCCCTAATTGAGGTGATTAAACCGCACAGTGCGGTATTAGGTATGATTAAGGGGGTGTTAGACCGATGGAGGTGGTATAGTAGGATAGATGAGGGTGCTAGACCGCAGTGAGCGGTATAATTAATAGTTAGCATTTTTAAAAGGAAAATTAGTAGAACAAAGCTCGGAGGGAAGGCGAGATGGCTGACAAAGGACAGAATCCCGAACTCGAAAAGATCGATGAGCGGATACTGGAGCTGATCGAGCGACGCATCGAGGAGAAGGTCATCCAGCGCGTCGAGGCAACCCTGATGTGGCGCTACGGCCTTGCCGGTGTGGCATTTGCCTTTGCCTTGGTCATCGCCGGCCTAGGCTGGAACCAGATCATCACCTCTATGGTAGACGCAAAAATCAAGGAGATCACCGGTCAGGCAGAGGAGAAGAGCGAGCGTATCAATGTAACGCTCGGTATCGCGGAGGAGTTAGCCAAACAGAATGCCGAGTTTATCGCTTCAGCCAAGAAGAAGCTCGCCGAGGTGGGCCCGACTATCGATACTATCAACACATTGGAGACTCGGCAGAAAGCTCTCGACGATCGAACCAAGGCTCTGATCGTGACGGTTGGCGAGAAACCTATCACAACGTTGCTCGATGAAAACATGACAAGGGTTGCCGCCCTCGGCAAGCAGGTCGATCGACTGAGCCAGATCGTCGAGAAGCTACCCGGCACTAGCACGCTGACGGCCAAGGACGGTTCGACGGTGACTAAGGTGCAGACCGATGTTGCGAATCTTGTGCGACGGACGGATGAACAAGTGCGCCAGAGCGCCGAGGCGCAGAAGATGCCCACGGTGTTCATTCAGTTCGCCGGTGCGCCCCGCGAGCAGGCGAAGGCCCTGCGTACCGCTCTCCAAGCCGCCAAATACAATGTGCCTCCCGAGGATCGCGATGGCGGTGCCGCGGGGCTACACGAGGTTCGTTTCTTCAACAATAACGATAATAAGGATGCGTCCGCGGCGGGCAAACTGGCGAAAGATACAACGAATGCCCTGAAACAGCTAGGCTATAAAAATCTGACGGTGCAGACGGCGGACTTTACGAATTTCTCCGGCGTGAAGCCACAGCCCGGTGTGCTGGAACTGTGGATCGAACTGCCCAAGCTACCTCCGAAGTCCTGATGGGGGGCAATGGGTTCGGCAAATCGGCAACTACCCCTTGAGCGGCGGGTGGGTGCTGGTCTAACATTGCGCTGAACCGGAACGGAGCATAGACTACCTGTTGAGTTGCAAAGGTTATCGCTGTCCGGTTAGTGCGATCGCCGCTCTTGTAGGGTGCGTTAACGAAGTGTAACGCACCTAATCTATGGTTATTCAATAATTGATGTAATGGTGGATTACGCTGCGCTAATCCACCCTACTGGACTGTTTCAGCTAAAATAGGGCAATAGCTCGAACAAGCAGAGGACATCAATCATGGGAAGAGGTCGGCGAGATATAGTCATTTCAAATAAGTGTGAGACGAGGGAAAAATAAGGTAAAATCAAGAGAAACGAGCAACCCATACAGAAAAATGTCTTATAGCCTAGACTTGAGAAAAAAAGTAATCGATTATGTAGAGAATGGGGGAAGCATAACCAAAGCCGCCGCTCTATTTAATATAGGAAGAGCGACGATATATAGATGGCTAGGTAGGGAAAAACTGGAAGCAACAAAGGTAAAACACCGTCAGAGAAAGCTGGACTGGAAAGCACTGTCAAAAGATGTCCAAGAAAATCCCGAGGCAAGATTAAGAGACAGAGCCGAGAAATTTGGAGTGAGACCAAGTGCCATTTGCTATGCCTTAAAAAACATGAAAGTTACCAGAAAAAAGAAGGAACTTCGTTATAGAGAAAGAAACCGAGAAGAAAGAATGAAATACTACAGAGTGCTGAGAGAATTGATTAAAATATATGGAAGTGAAAGCCTTGTATTTATTGATGAGTCAGGGTTTGAAGAATTTCAAGCCTGTTTTTATGCTTGGTCAAAAAAAGGGAAGAAAGTCTTTGGAGATAGACAAGGAAAACGAGGAAAAAGAGAGAACCTTGTCGCTGGTAGAAGAAAGGGAAAAAAAGACTTTATTGCACCGATGGTATTTACGAGAAGCCTGAATGCCGAAGGTTTTGAAGGGTGGTTATCTTTATATTTGTTGCCCTCTCTAACCATAACATCAGTATTAATTATGGATAATGCACCAATTCATCGGAAGACAGTCATTAAACAACTGGTAGAGGAAGCAGGTCATCAGGTCGTGTTTTTGCCAAAATACTCTCCTGATTTAAATGATATCGAACATGATTTTAGTGCATTAAAGAGGGCAAGAATGTATGCTCCTGTGGGGACACCCCTTGATGAAATTATTCGTACTTATTGTGTCGCCTAGTGTCTCGTTCTTATTTGAAATAACTATAAAGTCAATCTAACAGGGGAACAAAGAGAAAACCTCGAACAAATCAGTCGTAATGGCTATGCACCAGCTAAAAAAATTCTCCACGCTCGGATTTTGCTGATGTGTGACGAGGGAGAACAGGCGAAAAGGAAATGGACAGATGAAGAAATAGGCGAAGCTTTAGAAGTTCATAGAAATACAGTGGGACGTATTCGTCAAAGATTTCTTCAAAAAGGCGAAAAACCAGCATTAGAACGGAAATCGAGAAAAACTCCCCCCACTCCGGCAAAAGTTGATGGAGCCGCCGCCGCCCAAATCATTGCCCTGTGCTGTTCGGAGCCACCATCTGGCCGAGCCGAGTGGACAATCCGACTATTAACCTCGGAACTCAAACAAAGACAAATTATCACCGAGATTTCCAGTCCAACGGTGTGGCGTACTCTAAAAAAAACCAATTACGCCCTTGGAAAACCCAAAGATACTGTATTCCGGAACAGGATTTAGCCCGATTTGTTGCCCAGATGGAAGTTGTCCTTGACCTGTATGGCACTCAGCCATCGGAAGAAGAACCGTTAATCGCGATGGATGAAGCATCAAAGCAACTACTTGGAGAAGTTTACCCTCCGATACCCATGCAACCTGGACAAGATAAAAAAGAAGACTATCACTATAGTCGTGAAGGGGTTCAAGCCTTGTTCATGTTTTTTGACCCCCATCGAGGATGGAGACGGGTGAGTAACCGAGATAGTCGAACCCGAATAGATTGGGCAGAAGAAATTCGTCAATTATTGGATGTGGACTATCCAAAGGCTCGAAAAGTCAAGCTCGTCTGTGATAATCTCAACACTCATAACATAGCCTCGCTTTATGAAGCATTTCCAGCACCCGTTGCTCATCGTTTAGCTAGAAGACTGGAAATTTATTACACACCTCGTAATGGTAGCTGGTTAAATGTAGCCGAAACTGAACTAAGCGTCTTATCGAGGCAATGTTTAGATAGAAGGATTTCTAGCAAGGAAGAACTGAAAAGGGAGATAGAAACCTGGCAAAAAGAACGTAATCAGACTGCATCTACAGTAATATGGACGTTTACGACCAGCGATGCTAGGGTCAAGCTGAAACATCTTTATCCTGTGTTTGAGGAGGAGGAATCGGGAGAATCTATTGCACCAAATTAGCTGAAACAGTCCACTACTGGACTGTTTCAACTAAAATAGGGCAATAGATTTCGGCTTAAAATCTTAGATTATAGAATTTATAGCATTTTTCTAATACACCAAATTAGCTGAAACAGTCCACTACGGGGGGTTAAAATTATTATTCTTCCCCTATTTTTTCGGTTATGCTACAGTGCTTGTGAAGCAGCATAGACTTTTACTTCCTTCTCTAAACGTTCTCTGAGCCTATCTTTTTCTACTTCAATATCATACCTTGTTTGAAGATTCATCCAGAACCTTTCAGACATACCAAAATAACGAGAAAGCCTTAAGGCAATATCGGCAGTAATTCCTCGCTTTTCCTCGATAATTTCCTTGATTTGCTCTATTGGTACATTAAGATCTTCTGCCAAACGTTCTTGGCTAATTTCCATCGGTTTGAGAAATTCTTCTAACAGAATCTCACCAGGATGAATGGGAGCTAATAATTTTTTCTCAGTCATGATTATTGAGTAACAATTAATGATAATCGACTATTTCTACATTGTAGGCGTTGCCATTTTTCCAAATAAAACAGATCCGCCACTGATCGTTAATTCGGATACTATGCTGATTTTTTCTATCTCCTGAGAGTTTTTCCAACCGATTAGATGGAGGAATGTATAAATCCTGTAAAGTTTCGGCCGCGTCTAAAACTTCTAGCTTTCTCCGAGCATTTCGTTGAATATCTTGAGGTAATTTTCGTGAAAATTTACGTTTGAATACCTGCTCTGTCTCCTTAGATGCAAAACTCTTAATCATAAATAATTAGGGTTCTTCGTTACTTGGTATGGTTCGATATGGGGGCATAAATCGACTAAATCCTTATCTGGCAAGAGATTTAATTGATTAGTTCGCTCCAGATCGCAAACAATTGACAAAAATTGCGGTAATGTCTGTTTCTATAAGGGTTTCATCCCTTATAACCCCCGTCCATTGCATAACACAAACCGAAGAACCATAATTAGGAAAATGCACTACTATCATATCATCTTAGTGCGATCATCGATCTCATGCTAATGTTAGATCGCAATCTTTCTGTGGAGGCGCAGTTGAAAGTGTATCTGTGGGTTACGATCGCTTTTTCAACCACCTTATCACTAGCTAATCTTCTTGGCTATCAAGGATTAAAGCGTCAAGAGAATTGGGAAAATCACCTCGCTCAACCATTTTTGTGAAGGCTTTATAACAATCATTTTTATCCCCTTGTTTGCGAGGATAGCCTAGCCATAAAACAAAAATAGCTTTATACTCCTCGGTTTGTATAGCCCGAAAGAATAAGCGATAACGGTCAGGTAGTCCCATCTTTTTGACTCTTCCGTAATGCTTGAGCGCCCCAGTCAGAGCAAAATGGGAAGCAAAAGGGTCGAGAGGGATTTTTTCTTTAATGGCGACCATAATCGCCCTGTAGAGTTTGACTGTAGAATGAGTACGGTATGCTTCTGTTGGCAAGGTGTTTTTTAGTTTACGAACCTCAACTTGTAAATCGCGGCGTTGTTGCCCAAAAAGTCTTTTAATAAAGTAGATTCGCCAACCGTTAACTATCAAGTTCTACTCCTGTCATCAACTCTTCATCGACCGCTGCCATCGCTTCCGTATAAGCTTCTAACTCAGCATCAGGATTTAATAGGGCTTGCTTGGTCAGAAAATCTAAAAATAAACTCATCATCAGTTCATCTTCCTCCTGTTCTACAGATTGAGGCTGTAAGCGGACTAATAAGGTATCAGGGCTGATAACTTCAACAGCACCTTTAGCTTCCTTAAACTGGGGATTATCCTTAAAAAAACTGGCACTCAGACGGAAACCTGAAGCATTGCCTATTCTAGCCCAGGTTAGATTGTATTGTTTGTTACTCATGATTTTAGGCAAAGTTTACTACATATCATGTTATTACATAATTTAATAACATACAAGGTTGCCCAGTTTCTCTACCGCGTTTTAACTGAACTTACCCCATACATATATACTATAGGGGAGCGCGCCGAGAAAGCCATCGAGTAAAACTAGCGGATTTCGATTTAACAACGCGTAATGAAAAAAGTTCCGATTTTTGCCGTGGTGTACCGCAGCGTGAAACTTGCCGAAAACGTGTTCTGGAACATGGTAGAGAAACGTAGAAATTAAATCACCGAGTAGCAAGAGCGCTAGGGTGATCAGGATGGCTTTTAGTATAAGTAGTATCAAAATTTTCCCCTTAATTTTTCCGCTCGATCGTGTTTTGCAATTTACTATAAAAGAGAAAGTTAAATTTTTCTTTATGATTAAGTTAATTTTTAAAATCACGCCTTATATGAGTTGCCCAAAGGGTTGAACAGGAGTCTGCTCAAAGGATGGACACAAAGTCCCTCAACTTTCTTTCTGAGCAATCGCTCCAAGTTGCGTCCTGTATTCTGCACCTCATTGAAAACCCCCTCAATCCGTTCTCGAAAATGTTGAAGAAGTCGCTCAAAGACGGGAGAAGTTTGTTGATGTTGATTGACTCTCTTAGCTGTAGAGACTCGATTACCTGTGGTTCTTGATATCTCAGTCTGCCAATCAGTACCAATAAACCCCTTGTCGGCTAGGATATTGTTGCCTTGAATGAACTGCAATACGGATTCTGCTGCGGGAGCGTTCGTCAGTATGAGCAGGGACGAGGGAATAAACCAAAAGGTCAACATTTCACTATCACTGAAACTAGGCTCAGGTCCAGGCAGCATGGGAGTCAAGCGATATCCCTGTTCTTGATACCAGTCATCCACCAGGACATAAATAATAGTCAAGAGGGTGGGAGCATCTATCCTATTCATGGGAGGCCTCATGCTTTGGAGTGATTACCTTTATCGTGATGCCTCCCTTTGATTTTACAAACCTCTCTATCTCACATCAGCCGTAATTCCTAATTCATAATTCCTAATTCCCACTGCTGCCGGCTGCTCAAGGTTCATAATTAAAGAAACATCTATACTGATAGCCAGTTAATTTTTATGAAAACTGTTGCCGATACGGACTTGCAAAGGCTAGAAGACTTAATTATCAACGGACAAAAAGCGATCGAGACTCGTTTCACGGCGATCGAGACTCGTTTCACGGCGATCGAGAATAATATCGTCGAAATTAAGGCTGATATTAAGGAAATCAAGCAAGATGTTAAATCCCTAGAGATAGGACAGGCCAAATTAACCGAAAGAGTCGAAGGGATGGATAATCGCCTCAAAATAGTTGAGGGCAGTCAAAAAAATCAAATTTGGGCATTGATAACCATTTTAGGGGGTTCACTGATTACCGCTTCCGTCGGTTTGCTGATCGCTATTTTACGCTTTGTCTTGTTTAAGTAAAAAATTATGGCTATGGATGAAACTAAAACCGAAATAAATCAAGAAATCGACTCAGAAACCGAAAAAATTGCGCCATCAGCCTCGGTAATGTCGAGATACGCCCAAATCCACTTAAAAAGTGAGGGCGATAAATTGCTGCTAATTTTGCCCAAAACCGGTGCCGGGGAGACAAGTCAGGATTGGACAGATATCTTGACAGGATTAAAATATTATCTCCGTAATAGCGGCCAAAACTGCCCCGCTAGAACACCAGTACACCTACAGGCCAACGATCGCCTGATGGATACGCGCCAACTACAAGCGATCGCCACAATTTTAGACAGTGCCGAATTACCCCTGCATACCATCCAAACCCAAAGAAGACAAACCGCAGTAGCAGCGGCAACCATGGGTTACAATGTCGAACAAATGCGCTCGAGTCCCACGGTTTTCGGGGACGAGCAACCGCTACCATCCCTCCTCGCCGAACCTTTGTACTTAAAAACTACCCTGCGATCGGGTGTAGAAATCCGTCACCCGGGCACAGTTATAGTCATGGGCGATGTCAACCCCGGCGGATCGATCGTCGCTGATGGCGATATATTGGTTTGGGGGGGTTTACGCGGTGTGGCCCATGCTGGATTCCGCGGCGATCGAGCAGCGGTAATTATGGCCCTGCGAATCGACTTAACTCAACTGAGGATCGCTGAATTAGTGGCACGCACCCCGGCTTTGAATAGCGATCGCATGGAACCAGAAATTGCCTGTATCAGCGAAGGAGGAATCCGCATCATTGGGGCTTATAATTTTTCCAGAACCTACACCTTTAAAGATAAAGTTGGATGGGTCGAAAAAAAGTGAGCAGTGACCAGTAAACAGTGATCAGTAAACAGTAAAAATAGGGATTAACTGCGTTGAAATGAAAAACTCTATCAAACCAATAACTGATAACTGATAACTGATAGCTGATAACTGATAACTGATAACTGATAACCGGTAACTGATAACTGATATAAATTATGGCTCGTGTAATTGTGGTGACATCGGGAAAGGGAGGAGTTGGTAAAACGACAGTAACGGCGAACTTAGGTTCAGCCTTATCTCAATTAGGCTGTCGAGTCGCCCTTGTCGATGCTGATTTCGGACTGAGAAATCTCGATTTATTGTTAGGATTAGAACAGCGTATCGTTTATACTGCGCTCGATGTGGTGGCGGGAGATTGTAGCCTTGATAAAGCTTTAGTTAAGGATAAAAGACAGGAAAATCTGGTCTTATTACCGGCGGCACAAAATCGCACCAAAGAGGCGATTACTGCCGATCAAATGAAGGATTTAGTCGCCCAATTGTCAAAAAGTTACGACTATGTATTGATTGATTGCCCGGCAGGAATTGAAATGGGTTTTCGCAATGCGATCGCCGCTGCTGAAGAAGCGATCATCGTTACTACTCCGGAAATGTCGGCGGTGAGAGATGCCGATCGCGTGGTGGGATTACTAGAAAGCGAAGATATTAAGAGTATCCGTCTGATTGTCAACCGGCTGCGGCCAGAAATGATCCAACTGAATCAGATGATCAGCGTCGAGGACATTCTCGACTTATTGGTAATTCCCCTGTTGGGGATTATTCCCGACGATCAAAGAATTATTATTTCCACTAATAAAGGAGAACCATTAGTATTAGAGGAGAAGACTTCTCTCCCCTCTATGGCCTTTAGAAACATTGCCCAGCGTTTACAGGGTCGCGATGTGCCGTTTCTAGATTTAATGGCCGGTCAGGAAGGGTTTCTCACTCGTCTGCGTCGTCGCTTATTTGGGCCTTAAACTCTCTCATCTCAACCTCTTAACCTACTATGAATGACCTGATCGATAAACTTCTAGCATGGCGCGGTTCGGGCAAAAGTGGCGACCAAGCTAAAAAACGCTTAAAACTTATTCTGGCCCATGATCGCGCCGATCTTAGTCCCGAACTTCTTAGTATGATGCGTCAAGAAATCTTAGAAGTGGTCGGTCGTTATCTTGATATCGACACCGAGGAAACCGAGTTACTCTTAGAAAGTGACCAACGGACTACAGCCCTGATTGCTAATTTTCCGATTCGTCGGATCAAACGCCGTCCTTTAACCGAGAAATTGCCATGAAAACTCAACCGATCGAGCTTTGGCTTAGTCTAGCGGTCAGTCCCTTTCTTTTATCCTACTTGGGACTACGTTCTATGAATAATTGGTTGATAGAAGTCGGGAAAGACAGCGAGGAAATCTTTCGGGGCGATCGCTTGCCGCTGCTCAATATTCCCGATCAGTTACCGGTCAACAGTGACCAATAATCCAAGAAAAAAGTCCTTTTGACCCCTGAAAAGAGGCAAAAATAGTGAAATTTTTGTTAAAAATAGGAAAAAATGTGATTCTTTGGGATATAATCTCATTTTTGACAAACCCTAAGAACTAATCATTTCAACAAAGTACATCCCGATATATCAGGGAACAGGGGATAGGGATTTAGGGAGATCGGGATTTAGGGAGATCGGGAAATTTCAGCTAAATTCCCCACTGCCCCACTACCCCAACACCCAACACCCCACCCCCCACTCCTAACTCCTAACTCCTATCTCCTTTTCACTTTTTACTGAAATTATGAGCGTCCTTGTCTCCTCGACCGAAACCGAACAGGATATTTTCAGCACTTCCAACCTGTTTCTGCAGCAAAGACTGAAATTAATCGAAGATTTATGGAAAGAAGTCTTAGTCTCCGAATGTGGTCAAGAATTAGTCGATTTACTGGAATTACTGCGCCATCTCTGTTCTGAGGAAGGACAAGTGACCGATGATAGTCCAGAAGCAACGATCGCCAAAATGATCGAAGACTTGGAACTAGGGGAAGCGATCAAAGTTACCCGCGCTTTTGCCCTCTATTTCCAGTTAATAAATATAATCGAACAACACTACGAACAAAGGGATCAGCAACTACTGCGACGGACGGTGATCGGGGAAGAAAACGAAAGTCCCAAGGCTGACCCAACGCAAAAAAGCCTTTTAGCCACCATTGTCGGGGCCGATTGGCTAGAAAAAACCCTGAACGAGTCCGATCACTCCGGCCCAAAATCGGGACTATTTCACTGGTTATTTCCCTATCTCAAACAGGTTAACGTCCCTCCCCAAGAAATTCAGCGTCTTCTCGATCAGTTAGATATTCGTCTGGTTTTCACGGCTCACCCCACGGAAATTGTCCGTCATACCATTCGCATTAAACAGCGCCGTATCTCAGGCATTCTCGAAAAACTTGACCAAGCAGAAGAAATCTTTCGCAGTATGGGGTTAACTAACTCCAGAGAAGCACAAACAGTCACCAAACAGTTAAAAGAAGAAATACGTTTTTGGTGGCGAACAGATGAACTACACCAATTTAAACCCACCGTCGTCGATGAAGTGGATTATGCCCTGCACTACTTCGATGAAGTTCTCTTTGATTCCCTACCCCAGTTAACCCTGCGTCTGCAGCAAAGCCTACAATCCTCCTTTCCCCGTTTACAAGCGCCGAAAAATAACTTCTGTCGCTTCGGTTCTTGGGTCGGGGGAGATCGGGATGGCAATCCCTCCGTTACCCCCGAAGTCACCTGGAAAACCTGCTGTTATCAGCGCAATCTCGTTATTAAAAAATATCTCGATGCTATTCGCGACCTGACCAGTATTTTAAGTGCCTCCCTGCACTGGTGTCACGTCTTGCCGGAGTTGCTGGACTCCCTGGACAGAGATAAACAGCAAATGCCCGAAATCTATAGCCAGTTAGCAATTCGCTACCGTCAGGAACCCTATCGCCTCAAATTGGCCTTTATTCAAAAACGTCTGGAAAATACGCGTGATCGCAATGATCGCCTCAATGACCCGGAAGAACGACAATTATTAACTAAACTCAACGAAACCAACATCTATCGCTCCGGTTCCGAGTTTTTAGCCGAATTACAGCTATTAAAGCGCAGTCTCTTTCAAACCGGTCTTTCTTGTCAAGAACTCGATCGACTGATCGCCCAAGTAGAGATTTTTGGCTTTGTCCTGACTCAGTTAGATTTTCGGCAAGAATCCACCCGTCACGCCGAATGTATCGAAGAAATCGCTCAATATCTCGGAGTTTTACCGAAACCCTATGGCAAATTAACCGAATCAGAAAAAATCGCCTGGTTAGTGGCGGAATTAAAAACCCGTCGGCCCCTAATTCCCCGGGAAATGCCCTTTTCGGAAAGAACCTGCGAAACCATTGAAACCCTGCGAGTTTTAAGAAGTCTGCAAGGGGAATTTGGTCTGGAAATCTGCCAAACCTACATTATCAGCATGACCAACGAGGCCAGCGATGTGCTAGAAGTGCTGTTATTAGCCCAAGAAGCCGGTTTATACGACCCCGCCACTAGCCGCAGTTCCCTGCGCATCGTTCCCCTCTTTGAAACCGTCGATGACCTCAAACACGCCCCCGGCATCATGCAGACTTTGTTTGAATTGCCCCTCTATCGGGCAACCCTAGCTGGCGGTTACGACCATTTAGCGGCTTTAAACGGGGAGGACGTGACCCCGGAACCGGCCATCTTGGAACCGAGTAATTTACAGGAGATTATGGTGGGTTACTCCGATAGTAACAAGGATTCTGGCTTTTTGAGCAGTAATTGGGAAATTCATAAGGCCCAGAAGGCTTTACAAAAAACCGCTAAACAATACGGCGTGAATCTACGTCTTTTTCATGGCCGGGGCGGTTCCGTCGGTCGGGGTGGTGGACCGGCCTACGCCGCTATCCTCGCCCAACCCCGGGGAACGATTAACGGTCGCATTAAAATCACCGAACAAGGCGAGGTTTTAGCCTCGAAATACTCTTTACCAGAATTGGCCTTGTATAACCTCGAAACGGCCGTAACGGCAGTCATACAGGCAAGTTTACTGGGCAGTGGTTTTGATGATCTCGAACCCTGGAATCGCATCATGGAGGAGTTAGCCACCCGTTCACGGCAAACCTATCGCAGTTTGATTTATGAAGAACCGGACTTTTTAGACTTCTTCCTGTCCGTAACTCCCATTCCTGAAATTAGTCTTTTACAGATTAGTTCCCGACCAGCGCGCCGGAAAAGTGGTCAACAGGATTTAAGTACCCTGCGGGCAATTCCCTGGGTATTTAGTTGGACCCAAACCCGTTTTCTTTTACCGGCTTGGTATGGTTTAGGGACAGCTTTACAGATGTTTCTCGATGATTCTCCTAGCAGAAATTTGGAATTGTTACGCCATTTTTATCACAAGTGGCCTTTCTTCCAGATGGTGATTTCTAAGGCAGACATGACTCTATCGAAGGTGGACCTACAGATGGCCTATCACTACGTCAGTGAACTTTCTAAACAGGAAGATCGAGAACGTTTTCAACGTCTGTTTGAAAGGATCAAAGAGGAATATAATCGCACTAGCGAGATTGTTCTCCAGATCACCGGCGAGAAACATTTATTGGATAATGATCCGAATTTACAGCGCTCGGTGCAGTTACGCAACGGTTCGATCGTTCCCCTCGGTTTCCTACAGGTGTCTCTCCTCAAGCGTTTACGTCAATACAACAGTCAAGCTCAATCCGGTGTGATTCATTTCCGCTATTCTAAAGAGGAGTTATTAAGGGGTGCTTTAATGACGATTAATGGTATTGCCGCAGGGATGAGAAATACCGGTTGATTACAGATAATTAATGGTAATTTTCGGGGGGGTTATCTTGAAGGTAATCCACCCTCTTTTTGGGATTTGTCAACTTTTTGTATAATTTCTACTGAGTTGTTATTTTTAAAGGGAAAATTACTGCTAAAATTGGGCATTTGAGTAACGCACAGAAAACGGGTTTCTCCGAGAAACCCGTTTTCTACTCATGCACTCATGCAAAAAGGGGAATAAATAATCAGTCTTTAATAACCAGATTTAGTATTACTTCCGATTTTATTACTCAATCCCCACCGGGAAGGATTCTACTGGTTAATATTACTATTATCTATTAACTAAAAATGAAGATTTTACTGCTAACAGTTGACAATTGATGAGCGATCCCGAAGAGAGGCAATTAAGCTCACTGGTGTGTCGGAAGATTAGAGATTGTGCCAAAATGGAGAAAGTGACCCAATGATTACAGGTAAATTGTTAAAGAAAGGATCGAGTAACCGTGACTGATACGAACTTAGATATACTATCCCTGACGGATCCAGCGATCGCAGGGATTCTGCAAAAAGAACTGCAACGTCAAAGAGATCACCTAGAATTAATCGCTAGTGAAAACTTTACCTCCGCTGCCGTCATGGCCGCCCAGGGTTCGGTTTTAACCAACAAATACGCCGAAGGACTGCCAAAAAAACGCTACTATGGCGGTTGCGAATACATTGACGAAGCGGAACAATTAGCGATCGATCGGGTTAAACGACTATTTGGGGCAAACCACGCTAACGTACAACCCCACTCCGGCGCCCAAGCTAATTTCGCCGTTTTCCTGACCCTCTTGCAGCCCGGCGATACGATTATGGGTATGGATCTCTCCCACGGGGGTCATCTTACCCACGGTTCCCCCGTTAACGTTTCTGGGAAATGGTTCCGAGTAGTACAGTACGGAGTAAGTCCCGAAAGCGAACGCCTGGACTACGATCTCATCCTTGACATCGCCCGCAAGGAAAAACCCAAACTAATTATCTGCGGTTATTCTGCCTACTCGCGCCAGATTGATTTCGAGAAATTCCGCGCCATCGCTGACGAAGTGGGGGCCTATCTGATGGCAGATATCGCCCATATTGCCGGTTTAGTGGCTACTGGTCATCATCCTAACCCCCTACCCCACTGTGATGTGGTCACCACCACCACTCACAAAACCCTGCGCGGTCCTAGGGGGGGGTTAATTATGACCAAAGACGAGGAATTAGGTAAAAAATTCGATAAATCCGTCTTCCCCGGTACCCAAGGCGGGCCCCTAGAACACGTGGTCGCGGCGAAAGCGGTGGCTTTTGGGGAGGCCCTGAAACCAGAGTTTAAAATCTATTCGGGCCAAGTAATCGCTAATGCCCAAGCTTTGGCCGGTCAGTTGAAAGCTAGAGGGATTAAAATTGTCACCGATGGTACGGATAATCACTTGATGTTACTCGATTTAAGATCCGTGGGCATGACCGGGAAAGAAGCCGATCGCTTGGTCAGTACCATCAATATTACCGCTAATAAAAACACTGTTCCCTTCGATCCCGAGTCTCCCTTTGTCACCAGTGGTCTGCGCTTGGGTTCCCCGGCTATGACCACCAGAGGACTAGGAGAAACGGAATTTATCGAGATTGGCAACATTATCGCCGATATTCTCCTTAATCCAGGTGATGAAGCCCTGAGAACTGCTTGCCGTCAACGGGTAGCCAAACTCTGTGAAAGCTTCCCCCTCTATCCCCATCTCCATATTTCCGTCCCCGCCTTGGCCTAAAACGAGAGATAATAAAAACTCATAATTGGCGATTGTTCTTTGGTCGTCAATTGTGAATTAAATCGCCCCCCAATTCCCATGTCTGGAGATTTATACTATCTAATTGCTTTTCTGATCGCCCATACAGTGGTACTTTGGAGTACCCCCCTCGTCAAAACCGTCGGACTGAAAAGCGGTTACGTCGATAAACCCAACCCAAGGAAGGTCCATGAAAAGCCTATGGTTCGACTGGGGGGAGTTTCGATTTTTGTCGGCGCTTTAACTGCCCTCCTGATCGTTTGGTGGTTGGGAGGGTTTGCCGGTTTAAACAGCGATCGAGAATGGGAAGTGTGGGGCGTAACCCTAGGCGGTTTGGGCTTTTTCCTCATCGGTCTAGCGGATGATCTTTTTAATCTTTCGCCCCTCAATCGTCTGGTAATGCAGTTTAGCGTCGCTTTTCTAGCTTGGCAAGCTGGGGTGAGGATCGATTTCCTCTCTATTCCCTTCGGCGATTTATTACAAATTCATTGGCTAAGTTTGCCAGTTACTCTCCTCTGGTTAGTGGGGATGGCTAACGCAATTAACTGGATTGACGGTTTAGATGGATTAGCGGCGGGAGTTTCCGGTATATCTGCCGTGGTTATTTTGATTGTAACTTTGGTGATGGGACAACCGGCCGCCGCTATTATCGCCGCCGCTTTAGCGGGTGGGGCCCTGGGTTTTCTGCGTTACAATTTTAACCCCGCCCAAATTTTTATGGGGGATGGTGGGGCCTATTTTATGGGTTTTACCCTCGCGGGTGTGGCGGTGATTGGATTGGCTAAAACTACTGCTGTGACTACTGTTGCCGTTACCGCCGTCCTATTACCCTATCTCATCCTCGCGGTTCCTCTCCTCGATATGTCAACGGTGATTATTTCCCGTCTCAAACGCGGAAAATCCCCTTTTGTGGCTGATAAACGTCATTTACACCATCGTTTACTAAAAGCGGGTATCTCTCACCGTCTGACAGTATTATTTATCTACGCCCTAACTCTCTGGGTGGGCAGTTTAGCCCTCGGTTTCTCCAATGTTCCCAGTGGTTGGGGTTTTGCCTTTGGTGCAACTCTCCTCCTCGGTTACGTCGGTTGGCAAGTCTGGCGCAATCGTGGCAGTGAACCGTAAGCCATCTTAAACTAGAAAAAAGATTAATAATTAAGATAGCGGCAGGATAACTCTGAGAGTTTAGCAAATGTCTAACGAAACCGTAACTTATTCCCTTGAAACGGTCCTCAAGGAAATCAAAGACAGCATCAAGGAAGTCAACCACAAAGCTGATAGAATCGAGCAACGTCTGACAAAATTAGAAATCGGACAGGCAGAACTTAAAGGAGAAATTAAAGCTTTAGATGAGCGACTAAGCACAAAAATTGACGGATTGACCGCTAGAGTTGCCTATCAAGAGTTTACTAATCGAGGCATTTTGATCGCCCTTGTTGTTGCTATTTTAGGAGGAGCAGCTAAACTTTTTGGATTTATTGGCAACCCCTAGAAGTTGCCCTTAGCATCATAAATTTTTCCTATCTTATTTGGCTCTTCGGTAATTGTTATGCAATGGACGGGGGTTATAAGGGATGGAACCCTTATATAGAAAGGCATTTAGCGATTTTTGTCAATTGTTTTTTATCTAGAGCGAACTAATCAATTAAGTCTCTTGCCAGATAAGGATTTAGTCGATTTATGCCCCCCTATCGAACCATACCAAGTAACGAAGAACCTCTTATTTTTTCAGCAAGCCCTAATTAAAGTTATCAAAAGTAGGAGTTTAGCACAATGTCTAACGAAACCGTAACTTATTCCCTTGAAACGGTCCTGACAAGGATTGAGGGAAAAATCGACTCTTTACAAAGAGATGTTAATGAGCGTCTAACTAGGGTTTGCTGAAAAAGCTTTTCGGTGGTGGCAGGGTGTGGGGTGTGGGGTGTGGGGTGTGGGGTTTTACCAGTTTTGAGGTGGTCAACTACCTAATTTTCAGGGAAAAAGTACCTGAATTTTCCCCCGATCCCCGCAATGGCTGGCACTTTTTGAGGGGAAAAAAGTCCAAAAGTCTTATCCAACAAGGTTTTTAGATTTATTCAGCAGACCCTAACTAAGCTAGAGATAGGACAATCAGAAATAAAAGGGGATATTAAAGCCCTAGATTCTAAAGTTATGGAAATAGAAAAGCGTATTGACGACCTGAATGTACGGGTGAATATTAGCAATAATGGGTTTCTTGGCATTGTCGAAATTTTGGTGACAGGAATACTAGGTATTCTGGGAAAAATCGTCTTTTTTCCTAATCCCTAAAAGTTATCCTTAGTCTTGCATATCGGCAATTTTGATGCCTTGTCGATTAGAGAAAAAATCAGCAAAA
This sequence comes from Microcystis aeruginosa NIES-843, assembly GCF_000010625.1. NCBI lineage: Bacteria > Bacillati > Cyanobacteriota > Cyanophyceae > Chroococcales > Microcystaceae > Microcystis > Microcystis aeruginosa. The sequence continues at coordinate 3,551,819 of NC_010296.1, read as the reverse complement.
GTAGGAGTTTAGCAAAATGTCTAACGAAACCGTAACTTATTCCCTAGAAGCAGTCCTGACAAGGATTGAGGGAAAAATCGACTCTTTACAAAGAGATGTTAATAAGCTAGAGATAGGACAATCAGAAATAAGAGGGGATATTAAAGCCCTAGATTCTAAAGTTATGGAAATAGAAAAGCGTATTGACGACCTGAATGCACGGGTTAATATTACTACTAATGGGTTTCTTGGCATTGTCGGAATTTTGGTGACAGGAATACTAGGCATTCTGGGAAAAATCGTCTTTTTCCCTAATCCCTAAAAGTTATCCCTAATGGTAATTCGTACAGATTTGTTTACTCTACAATTTTCAAGGATACAGATAAAAACAATCTGCAAAAATCCCTCTTTCCTTTCTCCTCTCTGCGACTGTAGCGCCTCTGCGTGAAACAAAAAATATAACAATCATGCCCTAATCACAGTAATTCTATATTGATTTTCTGTCACCACAACTTCAGTGGATAATCTTTCTTCCATTGGTAAAGCATTTTTCCTCCTATCAAAGATAAATAACCAACCAAAATCTAAACCCAAACGCCCTAAATAAGACTCTAATTGTTCGATCCCATCAGCTTGAGGATCGCGCTTTTTATCCCGCCATACTTTTAATTCAATCTCTAAAATTACATCTTTATAACTCAGACATAAATCCATTCTATCGCTACCAATTGCATATTCCCTTTCTAAAACTCCCCCACCATTAACCACGCGATGTAAAAAAGCCATTAATACAATATGTGGAGCGATTTCATGATATACCGTACTACCTAATAATGGTTCGACCTGTTGTCGCCAAAATTTGAGAAATGCTGTTAATAAAGCATCTATATTTAATTCACCTTTTGCTGTCAACCAACTAGGACTAATTAAAGGTAAACTGTCCTGAGTTCCTTGTACTAAAACACGGGGAATAACTTCACGATAAATAGGGTTTGAAATAACTAATCCCCCCATCGGATCACGTCGTAATAATCCTAAATCTATTAAATATTGGCGATCATCTGCTAGGGTATCTGGTAATGTTTGCCCTGCTAAAATTGGTTCAATAATGTTTTTAACTCGTTTTTCTCTGAGTCTTTCTGCTAAACTATCTAAATGAGTATCCTGACGAGCAATTAATATTTCCTTAGCTTGTAAAATGGTTTCTTCGGTAATAGCAATACTTCTATCTTTTACCATTTTTTCTACAATTTCTTTAGCTAAAGCATTGACTAACCAAGGTTGTCCTTGGGTTAAATCATAAGCTGTTTCTATTGCTTCTGGTGTAAAAATTTGTCCAGTTGCTGCTGTATGCTGTTGATATAATTCTCCTACTTCTGCAAGATTAAAGTTTCGCATAGTCAGAGAAGCAACTTTTATATTAAAAGGACTAGATGTATTTAATCTATCACTACCACCAGATGCTACTTTATAATCTCTCACATCTCGTAAACCAATTAATCCTACTGAGGTCGGAAAATTTTCAGGACGATTAGGAAAACCATCTCTTAACTGTCGTAAAACTGATATTAATGTTTGGTCTTGTAAAGAATCAATTTCATCTATAAATAATACTAAAGGGCGGTTTAAGGATGTTGCCCAATCTGATAAAAAAGCCTTAATTCTGCTTCCTGGTTCTTCCTGTCGCCATTGTTTAACAGGTGGTTGTAATTCTTTAGGTAAGCGGATATCTATGGTATCATACCAAGTTCCTAAAATTGCTAATTCTGCGGCAGTAGGATCATGATTAAATGCACTTCCTACTTCTACAGATACCATGACTGCGGCATAATTTCCTCTATCGGTAAGTTGTTTTGCTAGGGATAACATGGCTGTGGTTTTCCCTGTTTGTCGTGGTGCGTGAAGGACAAAATAACTTTCTTGTTCAATTAGCTCCTCTAAATCTGGTAATCGTACTGTGGGAGAGAGCATATAGTGGATATCGTCTTTACAGGGACCGGCAATATTAAACCAGCGAGTCATAGAATTTTGGTAATGAGTGAACAATTTAAGTTTACACTATCTATAATTATGTTGGTATCAAGCAAGATTTTCACAGGTTATGTTTCTCCTTTAAATATTCCCATTTAGCTTGATCTGGATCAAAATCAGGAGGTGCAGGTTGGGTTTTCTCAAACCAGTTTTGCAAAACCTTGATTTTAGTTGGTCTTTTTGGTGTTTCTGGTGCTGGTTCAGTGGTTGGGGTTGTGGTATGATCAAGGGTGTCTGTGGCTGCCCAAACTACAATTTCCACGTTTCTGGGGGGTAAATTCAGGGGTTGGGTAATCAGCAAGTTACCAGATTGATCAATTTTTCCTTTGAGTTTGTATGCTTGCATGATGTTTTTTTAGGACTTACGCAAGACGTGGCTGAACGCCTTATTCTTGCGTAGGGGTAATTCATGAATTACCCCTACTTTCGGTCTTTTTTGCGTAAGTCCTGTTTTTATGATAATCTATTTTTAGATGATATCATATTGATAAAAATTCACTCTCTAAATTTGGGTTTAAATTATGATAACTACACTCATTGAACGGGAAGCAGAACCAATTTTAATTAGTGACCTAACCTGGAGAGAATTTAAAGCTGTTGAACAGCTAATTGAGCGCCCAGGGTTAAGGTTATCTTTTTTAGATGGAGTTTTGGAGATTAGAAAAATGCCAGGGAAAAAACAGGAAACTATCAAAAAACGTATTGCTTCTTTAGTAGAAATTTATTTAGAATTTTTGGAATTAGATTTTACTCCTACTGGTTCTGTCACCCTAGAAAATGAATTTGAAAAGGTTAAAAAAGAAGGTGATGAATCTTATGAATTGGGAGCAAATAGAAAACATCCTGATTTAGTGATTGAGGTGGTTGTTAGTAGTGGAGGAATTAATAAACTGGAAGCATACAAACGGTTACAAATTCCTGAAGTTTGGTTTTGGACGAATGATGAGTTATTGTTTTATAGTTTAGGAAATGAGGGATATGAAGCTGTTAGTAAATCGCAACTTTTACCGAGTTTAGATGTAGGTTTATTGATGCGTTGTATTAATACAGAAAATCATGCTCAAGCACTGCGGGAATTTAGAGCAGGGATAAAAATTATTGAACCAACATAATTGGGGTCAACTAGAATTTTGGCTAATTGTTGGCGATTATCCCACTGCCTACTTCTTCGACAACTTTGTAGATTTTGTGGCCTCTAGCAACAGCATAATCTTTTAATCGGTCAGCTTGTCTATCTAGATTGTCTTTATTTTCGGCGCTGGAAACTCTTGCATAAGTGCCAGCTATCAAGTCGGGTTTTGAATGGTTGTCATCCGTTATGATAATTGTACCAGAAGGCAATTGATAGCCTGTTAAATTCCCTTGTTTCCACCACCTCCAAGCCGTTCGATAACTTATTCCTGTTTTTTTTGCCTAGTCTGATAGTTTCCTGTCCACATATTGCCATGCTTGACTATATCTGATTATATTTCTCTTGAAACTTTAAAATACCCTCCGCTCAAAGACAGGGACAACCTTTGATCCTAGCCCATCGATAGAAAAACTACTATTAGGGCCACTGGTAGCAACAAGGTGAACGGTGACAGAACTTAACGGCCTATGATTAAAGAAACGAGGAATCAGAACCCTAAATAAATCCTCGCTCCGCCATTGCCTTGATTCTCCCTGATAATTATGGGACTTTTTGCCCGTCACCAAAACCTCCGTCAGTGGTTTAAATCCCAACACTTCGGACGTAGCGCAACCGATAGTCGCTATGCTTTACTGGTAGCCTGTTTAATCGGAATTCTCTCCGCCCTTGCCGCTATTATCCTGAAATTGGGTATCGGTTGGTTAGGTGGTTGGCGGGTGCATCTAGTAGCCAATTCCTCTCCTTTCCTAGTTTTGCCCCTCGGCGGTTTTCTGCTCGGTTACAGTGCCGGTTGGATTGTCGAACACTTCTCCCCCGCGGCCGCCGGGGGTGGTATTCCCCAAGTAAAAGCGGCCTTAGCTAAATATCCTTTGCCCCTGTCTTGGCGGGTCGCCCTAGTAAAAATGATCGGGGCGATCCTGATCCTTGGCGGTGGTTTAACCCTTGGTCGTCGCGCCCCTACGGTACACATCGGAGCAGCCCTAGCGGCCCAATTAAGCGTCTGGCTGCCCACCAGTCCCGATCACCGTCGTCAGATGATCGCAGCCGGGGCAGCCGCGGGGTTAGCCGCCGGTTTTACTACTCCCATCGCCGGCGTCCTCTTTGTGATCGAGGAATTAATGCGCGATGTCTCCAGTATGACCCTAGAAACGGCGATTGTGGCTTCCTTTACCGGGGCCGTGGTTTCGATGATGCTGCAGAATACCCCCTCGATCATCACTGAATATGCCAATATTAGCTTCTCTGCCCAAGAAATACCCATTTATTGCCTTTTGGGGGTTTTAGCGGGCTTATTGGGGGCTTTATTCAATCAAGGCATCCTTTTTTGTAGCCAGCTGCAGCGGCGTTGGCGGTTATCTCTGGCTTGGCGCATCGGTCTGGTCAGCTGGTTATCGGGAACGGTAGTGGCCTTTTTACCCGACTTTTTTCGGGATAATACGGGTTTACGCGAATTTTTGCTGGCAGGGGAATTAAGTTGGCAGAATACCGCCCTCGCTTTTGTGGTCTATTTTTTCCTGACGATGATCTCCTATAGTTCCGGCGCTCCGGGAGGACTCCTCGCCCCCGCTTTGGTGTTGGGATCCTGCTTGGGGTTTCTGGTGGGGGGAATCGAGACGAAAATGATGGGTTTCGGCAGCGAACCTAGTTATACTTTAGCCGGTATGGGGGCTTTTTTTACGGGAGTAGTCAGGGTTCCGGTAACGGCGATCGTGATTGTCTTTGAACTGCATCGCAATTTTAATATTGTGCTGCCCCTGATGTTGACCTGTGCCGTTTCTTATATCACTGCCGAAAGCATTCACCCCGGTTCCCTCTATCAGCATTTACTTTCCGCTAGTGGTATTATTCTCAACGAAGAAACCCCTTCTAATGATGTGTTGGCCCATCTGTCGGCTATGGATGTGATGCAATCGCAGGTGGAAATTCTGCCGGCGGATTTACCCCTGGGGGAAGTGGTGAAAATTATGTCCCGTTCCCATCATCGCGGTTTTCCCGTGGTGGAACAGGGGCGACTATTGGGGATTTTTACCCAAAGTGATCTGGATAAATGGCGATCAAAAAACAGTCAAACAGTCCTACGGGAGATCATGACTCCCAATCCGATTACTGTGGCCCCCCAGGCAGCTTTAACCGATGTTTTATTTCTCTTAAATCGCTATCAGCTTTCCCGTTTACCCGTTACCGACGGTCAAAAACTGGTGGGGATCATCACCCGCACCGATATTATTCGGGTGGAAGCCGATCAATTGGGGGGAGTTTGTCAACTGCCCCAACCCAGTACCCCTTCCTATGTGGTTTATCAAACTCGTTCCCCAGCTGTGGGAATAGGCCGGATTTTATTACCTATTGCCAATCCTGACACCGCTACTGCTTTGTTTAAAATTGCTGCTGCGATCGCCAGTGAACGCAATTATGAGATAGATTGTCTCTATGTGATTACTGTGCCTCGTCTTAGTTCTCCGGCGGAAGTAAAGGTAGATACACGGGAAGGACGCAAATTACTTCATCGTCTGGAAAGATTAGCCCGACAGCAGCATATCTCTGTTCATACACAAATTTCTGTGGCTCAGGATATCGCCGACGGGATTTTAGCCACGATTCGCGAACGACACAGCAATTTATTAATTATGGGTTGGACGGGGGAAAAATCCACTACTGGGGCGATTTTCGGGTTTTCAGTCGATACTTTGATCGCTGAGGCTCCCTGTGAAACCATCTTGGTAAAATTGGGGACAAAGGATTGTTTTCCCAACGATCTTAATCGGGAAAGGATTTGGCTGATTCCCACTGCCGGAGGTCCCAATGCTCAACGAGCTTTAGCATTATTGCCTAGTTTGCTGTCTTTGTCCGAGTCTTCGGATCATCCCGAACTTTGGTTATGTAAAATTTATTCTCCGACGGAGTTACTGCCAGATCTGTCCACTTTGGAAGTTTTACAAGCATCTTTACAAAAAGCGATCGCACAGCCAGTCGTGCCTTTACCGATTCGTTCGGCCTCTCCGGCCGAGGCGGTAATTAATCTGGTAGAATCGGAAGATTGTTCCTTGGTGCTTTTGGGTGCATCTAGAGAGAGTCTGCTCAATCAGTTATTAAATGGCAATATCCCCTCGACGATTGCCCGTGCCGTTAATTGCACTGTGATTCTCGTGCGAGGGGAATTATCAGATTAGTTGATTAGCTAGGCGGAAGCTAAACTTAAACCGAAGGGTACGGTATTGTCAATTTTCGCCCCTTGACTTTCCTCTAGGGAATGGGGGTAGAATATTTCCCCCTCTAGTTGACCATCGGAGTCATCGTCATCCCCATCGCTGATATAAAGGCGTTCACAGGGGATGTTATCGGAAAGGATGGCACTGGCCATCATCCCCGTATGAATCTCTAAGAAAGCATCCGCTAGGGTCTCAAATACTAAACGCTGCCCGGGGAAAACCACCCTTTCAAAATACCAGTTAGCAATATTGGTGATGCGAACAATTTGAATATGACTGGTCGCATTGACATAGCAACAAAGAATACTATTTTTCTTGCCGTTGGGGAGGGGATCGAGAATCTGTGCCATAGCAATTGGGGTGATCTTAAAGTGGGTTTGTCATCGCTCCTTCACCCTAACATCCTTTGATCCCCGATAGTTGTAAAGATGATTACATTACTCTGATAAAAATCTACCCATCGCTCTTTCTGGTGATAGAAAGCGGTTTTTATTAAAAAATCATTAAATTTAACTAATGCCTAGTTTTGGCTATTTGTCAAGGGGGGAACCCCGTTTTTTTTGCTGTTTTTCTTGATTTTTTGCTGGGCTATTTATCGCTCAATTTTGTTAACGGTTTCAGGATTATAAAAACCGAGGTAATTTTTGTCAAGTTAGATACCGCTTGCTCATGGTCTCCTCCATCTGGTTGACTAAAAAGGGTCGGCCTGTGGTTAGACTGATAGGTTTGACAGTGCTGGGGAGAATAATCCCTCGATTGTTCGGGGTTTCTCCGCAAATTTCCCCGGAGAATCCCCGTCTTTTGCAAGCGGGGAAATGTCAACTCATCAATCTTGGGACTCTATCAATCAATTTTCCCAGTCGAAGCGGCATTAACTATAAACTTGCTAAAACCTCCTTAGCGGCGGCCAAAGTCCGTTCGATATCGGCCTCTGTGTGAGCTAAAGAAGTAAAACCAGCTTCAAACTGGGAAGGAGCTAGATAAACGCCTCTTTCCAACATTCCCCGGTGAAAACGACCGAATTTAGCCACATCGGCCTTTTTGGCATCTTCATAGTTATGTACGGGGGAGCCAGTGAAAAACATTCCGAACATGGCGCTAATATAACCTCCAGAAACGCTGTGACCAGCATCTCTGGCCACTTTCAGCAGCCCTTCAGTTAAGGATTTGGTCACTTTATCGAGATATTGGTAGGTGCCGGGGCGCTGGAGTAACTCGAGGGTTTTAATTCCTGCTGTCATGGCCAAAGGGTTGCCGGATAAGGTTCCCGCTTGGTACATCGGGCCGGCCGGAGCCACCATCGCCATAATATCGGCCCGACCGCCGTAGGCCCCCACCGGCAGCCCACCGCCGATAACTTTGCCCAGGGTGGTTAAATCGGGGGTAATGCCGAATTTTTCCTGAGCGCCACCGTAGGCGATGCGAAATCCGGTCATTACCTCATCAAACATTAATAAGGCTCCGTATTCCTTGGTTAATTCCCGCAATCCCTCTAAAAAGCCAGCATCCGGCACGATAAAGCCGGCATTACCCACCACTGGCTCTAAAATCACCCCGGCGATCGAGTCGGGATTTTCGACAAAGAGGGCTTTGACCGCTTCCAGGTCATTGTAGGGGGCGGTTAAAGTGTTGTTAGTGGTGGTTTTGGGAACCCCCGGCGAGTCGGGTAGGCCCAGGGTCGCTACACCAGAGCCGGCTTTAACGAGGAACATATCGGCGTGACCGTGGTAACAGCCCTCGAATTTGATGATTTTATCCCGGCCGGTAAAAGCCCGCATTAAGCGCAGGACGGACATACAGGCTTCGGTGCCGGAATTGACAAAACGCACCATTTCAATGCTGGGAACGGCATCAATCACCATTTCAGCGAGAATATTTTCCTGAACACAGGGAGCGCCGAAACTGGTTCCTTTGTCTAGGGCATCGTGTAGGGCGGCAATCACTTCGGGATGGGCATGACCACAGATAGCCGGCCCCCAAGTTCCCACATAGTCGATGTATTCGTTACCGTCCACGTCGCGAATATAGGCCCCTTTGACGCTTTCAAAAACGATGGGTTGACCACCGACGGATTTAAAGGCCCGCACGGGGGAACTTACACCCCCCGGCATTAATTTTTGAGCGGCTGTAAAGATTTCTTTCGATTTTGTTGTTTGATACGAAGATGTGCTAACCAATCCTGTCTCCTTGTCTACTTGAGTCTATCGGTTCTGGGAAAGCCCCAGAGCTTTGTTTTGTTAACTTCCTGCTGCTTGTTCCATTTTAAAGATCACTGGCCTACATTTGACGCAATTTTTCCCTAGGAAGAGCGCTGGTCGGATCAAGTCTCGCTCTTCTTGACTTATAGCTTGATCCTTAACAACTTATGTAGCTGGTTATAATTAAATTAAAAATGGATTTTAGGTTTGATCCCCCCTGCCCCCCTTGATAAGGGGGGTGCCGATAGGCGGGGGGATCCCCCCTTAATCCCCCCTTAATAAGGGGGGCATCTGACAACTTTTAACGCCTACCTACTTATGTAATTGGCTGAGAAAGGGCGAAAATTTCACTTTTGACCATTTTTCCACAATCTTTTCAGAATTGCTCCAAACACCCTCGCAATGGGCGAAGTTATTGCTATTGATAGATTTTAGCCCGGAAAGAGCGATCAAAAAAAGCTCAGGTTTTCCACAGATTTTCCACAGGGGAATTCTTGCTATTATTTCTTAGCGTACAAAAAAACTATTCCTGCTATGAAATTTACCAGTAGTCAAAGCGAACTCAACAGCAATTTATCCCTAGTTAGTCGGGCCGTTGCCAGTCGTCCTACCCATCCGGTTTTGGGCAATGTTCTCTTTTGTGCCGATGAGGAAAAGGGCGAAATTAGCCTGACTGCTTTTGATTTGAGTTTAGGGATTCGCACCAGTTTTCGGGCCGAAGTGGTGGAAGGGGGCAAAATTACCCTGCCGGCAAAATTGCTTAACGATATTGTCTCTCGTTTGGGAGAGGGGGAAATCACTATCTCTGTGGAAGAAAACGAGAATGATGAGGAGCATAGTCTCGCTTTCCTGAAAACTGCCTCGGCACAGTTCCAAATTCGCGGCATGAAAGCCGATGAGTTCCCAGAATTGCCCACGGTGGCCGATGGGGAAATTGTTAATTTACCTATAGTTGCCTTGACAGAGGGACTAAAAGGCGCTTTGTTTGCCGCTAGTGGCGATGAAACTAAACAGGTGTTGACGGGGGTGCATTTAACTAAAACCGTCGATTGTCTAGAATTTGCCGCTACAGACGGTCATCGTTTAGCGGTGGTACAAACTCCCCTAGAGGAGGTGGAAAGTGCCTCTGGTGGCTTTAATGTCACCATTCCGGCCCGGGCCCTGCGAGAATTGGAAAGAATGATGGCAACAAAACAAAATATCGAGACTATTACTCTGCATGTGGATGATTCTCAAGTCATCTTTGAAATGGGGGAACAGAGGTTAACCAGTCGTAAGTTAGAAGGGGCCTATCCCACTTATAATCAGTTAATTCCTAAATCCTTCGATCGCTCTTTGGTTTTAGACCGCAAACAATTAATCCGTTGTTTGGAATTAGTGGCGGTTTTATCGGACCAAAAGAATAACTTAGTCAAGTTTAGCCTCGATAGCGAAAATGACCGTTTATCCCTAGCGGTGGAGTCTCCCGATTTAGGTAGTGCCAAAGAGTCCATGGCGGCGGAAATTCAGGGAGAAAGTGGCGATATTGCCTTTAATGTTAAATATTTGATGGACGGTTTGAAGGCTTTACCCAATAATGATATCCAAATGCAGTTAAATGCTAGTACCCAACCGGTTATTTTTACCCCCTTGGGAGGTTTAAAGATGACCTATTTGGTGATGCCAGTACAAATTCGTCAGTAATTCTGACTTAATCGAGACCGTGGGATGTGTTTTTAACCTATCCCAAGGACTGGATTGTAAGTAGCTGGTTATAATTAAATTGAAGATAGATTTTGGGTTCGATCCCCCCTTAATCCCCCCTTGATAAGGGGGGTGTCGATCCCCCCTTAATCCCCCCTTGATAAGGGGGGTGTCGATCCCCCCTTAATCCCCCCTTGATAAGGGGGGTGTCGATCCCCCCTTAATCCCCCCTTGATAAGGGGGGTGTCTGATAGTTTTTAACGCCTAACTACTTATTAACTCAATCCTATTTTCTCGCCAAAGGATTGGGTTTATTCTCTCTATTTTGGCGATATACTGTTGATAATTGAACAACTTCACGGATTGAATGGATATCTTATACTAAATCCGGTTATTAAAGACTGATTATTCATTCCCCCTTTTGCATGAGTGCCTCTTGCATGAGTGCCTGTCCTGATATGTAGCCTATACTGAACGGATTTAGTATTAATAGGCGATCGCTAACAAGAAGTCCTCCCTACCGATGGACTGGGTTTTACATCAATCTGCTTAAACCGAACTCAGTTTAATTTAGGCTTTTCTGCCGAAAACAAAAGATAATCATCAAACGCCATAAACCAACCCCGATTTCTTGACCAAGCTTCAAGTCCAGGGTTATCTTTCTGGAGATCGATAACTAAATCATGCTTACTAATTCCTTGGCTAATCTGGGCAAAATAATGAACCATTGCCGGCCAAACATATTCACTAATAGATAAAGCTTGGATATTAACAAATCCATGCTTTTTGAGTTTTTCCACATAAGTATGTCGGTCGTATTGATTAGCAAAGGGAATACACATTTTCTTACTATTAACCCGCAGCCAGAAGTTAATTTCTCGACCCACTCTAGGCAAACAATCCGCTATAGCCAACCTTCCACCGGGCTGCAAAACTCGAAAAGCTTCCGCAAAAAAATCCTCACGAGTGTCAAAATGAAAAGCACATTCTAAAGCGGTCAACTTATCAAAAGAATTCTCAGGAAAAGGTATTTGAGTAGCCGAGCCGACTTGAAGTTTTATCCTGTCCGATAACCCTGCTTTAGCTACTCTTTCTTGAGCAATTTCTACTTGTAACTCGGTTGTATTTAGACCGATAATTGAGCCAACATTGTTTTCTCTTACCCAGAGTAAATCCTGTTCAGCAAAACCGAAACCCACATCCAAAAGGTGATCTCCGGCTTTAAGTTCGGCTACTTCGGCTAATTTACGCGCTAAAGCGGCACAAGCTCCGTTATAAGTTGTTTCTTCTTGCCAATAACCAAAATTAAGCCATTGGGGAAAATTAGGATCATGAAGATGAGGATCGCGTTTCGCTATATTAGTATACAGTTCAGAAACTTGAAACTGATCTTGCAAAAACGCCATTTCTCGAACCGGATTAAGGATAAATTGTTTGATGGTTGCCCAGCGATTACGCCATTCATCTTTGAGGGGAATTTTGCCGATGTTTTCCAAATTATTATCCTCCTAAGGATTTTGCAGAAATATTGCCATTTTTAATTAACCGAATCCCTGAGATTCTCTAGATGCTTTAAAAAAGATTCCACACCTCTGGATTAATCATATAAGGAGGCTTCTCTCCCTGAAGCACTTGTAATATTTGATTCGCCGCCGAAACAGCAGCCGCTAGACTCGCTTCAGGGGTTACTCCGGCTAAATGAGGTGAGAGAATGACATTCTCAAAATTATATAAAGGATTATCTAAAGCCGGCGGTTCTGGTTCAAAGACATCGAGGGCGCATCCAGCTATCAATTTTTGATTAAGGGCGATCCCTAAATCCTTTTCACAAACGACTTTTCCCCGAGAGGTATTAATTAAAAAAGCTGTTGGTTTCATCTTTTTTAAAACTGATATATTAAACATTTCCCGCGTTTCACTTGTTAGTTCAGTATGCAAAGAAACAAAGTCCGATTCAGCCAGAAGAACATCTAAATCTTTGACCCAAGTTGCTCCTACTGTCTCCGCTTTGCTGGCTGGAACATAGGGATCATAAGCTAATACTCTCATCCCCAGTGCTAGGTTACATTTGTGAGCCACCAGAGTACCAATTCTTCCTAAACCTACAATACCAAGGGTCTTGTTTTCGAGTTGAATCGGTTGCATCTGATTGCGAATTAAATAGTTACCCTTTTTCACACAATGATCTAAAAAAGGGAGCTTTTTGGCAAGGGCTAAAATCATAGATAAGGTGTGTTCTGCTACAGCTGTAGTTGACATTCCGGGATTATTAACAACGATAACCCCCTGTTCTGTTGCTGCCATAATATCAATAGAATCTGTGCCAAATCCAGAGGTACTAATTACTTTTAATTGTTTTGCTAATCGGATTGATGAAGCCTCTAACTTATTAGGATAACGCACAAATACGCCAGATACTTCTTGAATGGCCTCATTAATTTTATCCAGTGTAGGGTTGGACAAAATCTCTGTATTAGTAGATTCTTCAAGAAGTTTTTGCCCCGCTTCATCATACATTTTTCCGATTAAAAGAACCCTGTGTTTTTGAATATCCATAGTCAGAGTTTTTGGTGAAGTAGTAGTCATCGTAATTTTTCCTAAATTGAGGTTTAGCAATGAAACAGTTACAGAGATTTTGAGGCTCGATAATCATCTATGGAAACAAGTCGCCAACTAGAATCCTCTAAAAGTTCTAAGACCCATTGATGATACTTAAATAAACTTTCTCGATGACCTACGCTAATAAAAGTTGTCTGTGCTTTTTGTAACTGGTGATATAAGGTTTGTTCGTTGTTCAAATCTAAAGCACTTGTGGCTTCATCTAAGATTACATAGCGGGGATGGGTTACTAACAATCGTGCAAAAGCAAGGCGTTGTTGTTCTCCTAAAGATAATATATTTTCCCAAGGAACTTCCGCATCAAAGCCATGAACTTTTGTGGCTATATTTTGAAGATTAACTTGTTGTAAAACGGATTCAAGTTCTCCATCGGTCATTTCACGGGTTGTTTTAGGATAAAGTAACTGTTCTCTTAGAGTTCCTAAAATAATATAAGGACGTTGAGGTAAAAAGAGAAATTCTTCTAAGGGAGGTCGTTTTAAACAACCAGTTCCTGCATTCCATAAGCCAGCAATAGCTCTTAATAGAGAACTTTTACCTCGTCCACTCGGTCCGACAATTAATAAACCTTCGCCTGGTTCGATAGATAGGGATAAATGTTGAACAATTACCTTTTCATAATCCGGTGTTTGTAAAGTAACATCCTCAAACTCGATCTCATTTTGTTCAAGGGTTTTAATGGTACTAGCATCCTTGGGTTGTCGGTCCATTTCTTCTAAGGCCGAGGAAAATTCAGATAGACGCTCAACATAACTGGAAAATCTGCCCAAAGAACCAAATTCAAGGATTAACTCAGAAAAACCATTAGCAAACATACTGCAAGCAATAATAGCCTGATTAACTTGTCCGAAATCAATTTCCCCCCGAATATAGGCTGGAGCGAAGACGACAAAGGGAAATATTTGAATAACTGAGCGATAACTTCGACTAAAAATGTCTTGATTTTTCTCCCAATCAATCTTACTGAGAGAATTTCTGACGAGATTATTAAATCGACGTTGAATGATTTTCAACTCTTGATTTTCGCCTTGAAAAAAGGCAATAGATTCAGCATGATTACGAACATGAGTTAAAGTGTAGGTGTAATTAGCTTTGGATTCCAATTCTTCTTGACTAATCTTATCTAATTCTCGACTTAAAGAAACAGCAATTAGGTTGCCGATAATTGTATAAGCCACTAAAATCAAGGCGGCTAGTCGGGAAATTGAGAAAAGAATTACTAAAAAAGTCGTCATTTCTAAGACTTTTTCTAATAAAATAGCTCCAAAATTAACAGCATTTCTAGCAATGGGTTCTATTTCTTGGGCTATCCTTTGATCCGGATTATCCACATCGGATCTAAAATTAATTTTATAATAGGCGCGATCGCTCAAATATTGGGTAATAACCTGCTGATTTAGCCATTCATACCAATCCAGAATAATTCTTTTTTTAACAAATTTAGAAAATGCAGTAAACAGGGTAATTAAAAGTAATCCTAAGCCATAAAATAATAAAATTGTCAGAAACTTAGAGGCATTTTTATCTTGAATAATAACATCAACTAAATAGCGATTAACGAAGCTATTAACTGCATTAGAGGCAACCAGTCCAACAATTACTAAAACAAGGAGAAACAGCATTCCCCATGAACTTATTACCTCTGAAAATGTCCTTCCTTTAGGATCGGTTGGATACCAGTAAGGAGCGGCAATCAATTTCAAATTATCAAAAAATTGATGAGAACTTTTTACGGTTTCTTGTTGAAAAAATGGAGTTTGCATAGTTTGAATATAGGGTAACTTTTAGGAAATGCCTTGAATTTTTTTTAACTTCAAGCTTTCTAACTTCAAGGCTTAGGATTATTTAATCTCCTAAAAAAGCCTCCAAATCAGTAAGTTCTTGTAAGATTAAATCCTCACTAATCTCCTGCTGAACTTCAGTGAAGTTAATCATCTTCTCGGCTGTTTTTTGAACTTTTTCACCGAAAATACGGTCAAACAGATAATCAACTAAGCGTCTAATATTAGGAAAGTCAAAGATTAAAGAAGTGGGTAAGAGAACTTCTAATCCTTTCTCTAAACGATTTTTCAATTCAATAGAGGATAAGGAATCAATCCCCATTTCTATCAATCCTTGTTCTGAATCTGGCATAGATTTAATCCCTAAAATAATTCTGACTTGTTTGCTAACATATTCTAACAAATATTCCCGGCGTTCTCCTAAAGGAATATCCTCTAAAAGATGCAGTACAGAGTCTGATTCTTGAACAGACTTAATGGGAATTTCTGAGAGTCCTAAATTTTTTAGGAGTGGTTTCTCGCCTTTAAATTGATAGATATTTTTGAAACGAACCCAATCCACATCAGCGATTAAAACTTGTGTTTGATTAGAAGCCATAATAGCATCCATCACCCTCAAGGCCATATCTGGAGCAATTTCCCTGATGCCAATCTGTTTGAGCCAGTCCTCATAGTCTTGAGACACTATACCATGACCCGCCAATAATGCCCAATTTAAAGTCGTTGCAGGAAGTTGTTGAAGATGACGGAAATGAGCCAAAGCATCCAGCCAATGACTAACAGTATCATATAAGCCTTGTTCCTTTGCCCCCCAAATTGCACCCGCCGAAGAAAACAGCACAAAATAGTCTAATTGAGTACCCAAAGATAGTTGATGTAAATTCCAAGAACCCTTAACTTTTGCCTGAAAAACTGCTTCTAGATCCTGCAAAGTACAGTCTTTTAATTGAGCTTGTCGGCCTGAGATTCCGGCAAGATGGAAAATGCCACGCAAGGGATAGGCGGTTTTTTCAATCTGGGTAAATATGGCCTGCATAGCCTCAAAATTGCCAACGTCTGCCGAAATAACTTCGATTGATGCTCCTTTTTCCTCTAATTTTCTGATTTTTTCTGATATTTGGGCTAATTCGGTTGCTGAATCCCACAGGAAGCGAGCCGGTAATGAGCGGCGTGTCGTTAAAATGAGATGTTTTGCTCCTAAATTGACTAAATGTTCCGCCAATTCTAAGCCTAGATGTCCTATTCCTCCCGTAATTAGGTAGGTAGCCTCAGTTTGAATCTTAACGGTTGTTGTCTCTAGAGACTTGAGAGGAAGCAGACGAGCAACATAGCCTTGACCTTTACGGAAGACCAAATGATCCTCATCGTGAGCATGAGTTAATCCTAATAGTAATGCGGTAATATTTTGATTAATATCAACGTCGGGATCAAGATCCAGCATACCTCCCCATAATTGCGGATTTTCTAGGGCAATAACACGCCCCATTGCCCAAAGAGGAGACTGAAACCCTAAAGAAGGCTGTTCTAATTCAAAGGGTTGGGCCCCCTGAGTGACAAGGAATAATTGAGGGGGATTAGGGATTGTTTGAA
The DNA here is from genome assembly GCF_000010625.1 of Microcystis aeruginosa NIES-843. Lineage (NCBI taxonomy): Bacteria > Bacillati > Cyanobacteriota > Cyanophyceae > Chroococcales > Microcystaceae > Microcystis > Microcystis aeruginosa. Next base: position 3,535,597 of record NC_010296.1, on the reverse strand, counting down.
TAGCTTTGAGAAGATTTAAAAGATAGTTACAGCGATTCAATAAAATGGATTCTGGTTGCTCTTTGGGAGTACTATTCAAAAGATAAATAATCCGATCTGGAGATGGATTTGACGCAAACCATTCCTCTAATTGTTGTAGTTGATTAGCATTCAAACAAGACTCAGAAGATGATATTTGTGTATTTTTCTCCCCTTGATAAATTATCCGACAGGAATCACACTTTTTAAGTAGTTGCTCTTGAATCCCTAAGGCAAAAGTATTTTGTTGGGGTTCAATATCAGTAAAAATTAGCCAGTTTTTAGCGGTGTTAGGGGAGATTTCTGAACTTTGAGCCAGAATAATACTTTGCTGAAATAAAACACTACCTATTTTTTGATCAGGAGAAACAAATTCTACCTGAGAAAACCCCGATTTAAGCAGCATAGATTCCCAAGTCGATGCTGTAATTATAGGATGATTTGGGCGCAAATGATAATCGCTAAAACGCCACCAACCTTGAGTCACACCAAAGATTAAATCAATCCAGGGAGATTGCTGAGTTAATTCTAACAGTAATAAATGACCGCCTGGACGTAGTAAACTTTGAATATGAGGCAAGGTTTCCTCTTGTAAATTGGCGGTAGAGTGTAAGACATTAGCCGCGATAATCAAGTCATAAGAATGGCAGCAAAAACCTTGTAATTTCGGAGCTTTTTCAATATCGAGTACTTTGTATTCTAGTCCAGAAAATTCAGCCAAATTATCTCTAGCTTTCTCTAGAAAGAAGGGGGAAACATCAGTGAATGTGTAGGTAATTTGACGAGACTTACAAGCTTTAAGAACCTGTTGGGTTGTAGCTCCAGTTCCCGCGCCAATTTCGAGAATGCGGAGGGAGGCTGAGGGAGCATAACTTGAGAGGAGAAGTTCAACGGTTTTAGAGATACCCAGATTGAGAATTTTTGCCGAAGATGTATTTTTATAAAACTCGCTGGCTCCTCCTTGTCCATCTTGAGAAAATAGGATAGATAAAGGAGATATTTTTCCCGTAATAATGGCTGCTAAATTTGTGGCAACTTGTCGAAATAGATTGAGTTCTATTTGAGCATTAGGATAATGATTGATTAAATCCTCTACCGCTAAATCAGGATTAGAGTGTTCGGGTTCTTTAACAATTTTCCATAGGGTATTTTGCTTTTCTAAAATGCCGACTTTCGCCAATATTTCTAGAAGATGATTCCAGAAAGATTTATATTCTTGTTTAAGTTCAGCTTGAATAAAACTTTGATCGGGATCAAGAAAGGTATTCATTTGAAAGAGTTCTAAATCTTTCAGAGCTTTAACAACAAAGTCAGCTGCCAGTTTTTCCATTTCGGAAAAAGCGCGAGAAACTCCCATCAATTCTGAGGAGTGTAATTGGGGTTCTAAGTAAACCTCTAAATCAGTTTTAAGGGGGGTCAAATTTTGTAGCTTACCGTTGGCTAAATCCCAGGGAAGCCAAGCTACTTGATAAAGTAATTTGGCAAAATTAAAGTCCTCTTTTTCCTGATAATAGAGTTTAATCAACTGTTGAACAATGGCGGATATTGTTGGTTTTTCATCTTCAGAATAATGACCTGTTTCTAAGAGGGTTTGCATCAAAGTATTTTTGTCCTTTTCAGATAACATTTTGACTAGATTAGATTCCTGTGGAACAGTTGCAGATGGGGTTTTTAAAGGAATCCAGTGTTGACGTTTTTGAAAGGGATAAGTAGGTAAAGCACATCGTCTAGGATGATAGTCTTGATCAAAACTAAACCAGTCTATCTTTGCACCGCGAACATAAAGTTTGCCCAGACTTTCTAATAAAACTTGCCAATCAGAAAATCCTGAGCGTAAACTGGGTAGAGTTAGAGGTTCAGATGAAGATAGGGATGATTGAACAATTCCTGAGAGAATAGGTTGAGGTCCAATTTCAATAAAGGTATCACATCCGAGAGATTGTAGGAATAAAGCCCCTGGATGAAATTGTACCGTATTTAGTAAATGTTGAAGCCAATACTGAGGAGTCATAATGCTGTCATCAGCAATTTCTCCTGTTAGGTTAGAGACCAGAGAAATTTGAGGTTGACTGAAAGAAATCTCTTGAAGAATCGTTTTAAATTCTGCAACCATTGGCTCTACTAAAGGGGAGTGAAAAGCATGGGAAACTTTGAGTTGACGAACTTTCACCCCGGCATTAGTGAAATGGTTACAGAGTTCTTGAATTACGCTTTTTTCTCCAGAAATAACGGTATGTTGTTCCGCGTTAATGGCAGCAATAGCGATTTTTATGCCTTGGCTTTGGCACTGCTCAATAACTGAGTTCTTATCGAGAAAAATAGCGGCCATTTCCCCTTGATTTTGGGGTAATTGCCCCATCAAGTTGCCTCGATGGGTGACCAGTTTTAAGCCACTTTCAAGATCAAAAACGCCAGCAAAACAAGCAGCAGAATATTCTCCTAAACTATGCCCTAAAATGGCGGCTGGTTGAATTCCCCAAGAATGCCATAATTGAGCGAGAGCAACTTCAATCAGAAATAGTGCCGGTTGGGTATAAGCGGTTTGGTTTAAGGGGTCATCTGTATCAGCAAATACGACGTTTAGCAGGGATTTACCCGTTAGTTTTTGATAGTAGTTTTCCCCTGCGTCTAAAGTTTTTCTAAAGGTGGGTTGAGTCTGATAGAGTTGATGAGCCATCCCTGCATATTGAGACCCTTGTCCTGTAAATAAAAAGGCAATTTTAGGCGGTCTTTTTTCATCAGCTATACCATGAATAGTTGACTGATAATCTAGTTGCTTGAACTGACGTAATTGTTCAATAAAATCACTGTTTTTATAGCCAGTTAAGGCTAAACGATTTGAGAAATGAACTCGGCCTGTATTTGCCGTAAATACTACATCAGACATATCCTTTTCAGGTTGACTTTCTAAAAAGTCTATGTAGCGACTTACTAACTCTTTCAAAGCCGGTTCGGTTCGAGCGGAAAGGGTGAGCAAATGATAGGGACGTTTGCTCTGATTGTCTTGAGGAATAATGGGAGGAGCTTCTTCTAGAATAACATGAGCATTAACCCCACCAATACCTAAAGAGTTTACCCCTGCCCGTCGGGGTAATTTTTCGTCCTTGTCTTGCTTAGTAGTCCAAGAAATAGCTTCATTATTAATATAAAAAGGAGTCTGAGAAAAATTAATTTGAGGGTTAGGATTTTGGAAATGTAATGTAGGCGGAATAACTCTATATTTGAGGGCTAAAGTCGCTTTAATTAAACCAGCAATACCGGAAGCAATCTGCATATGTCCGATATTGGTTTTTACTGAACCTAAAGCACATTCTCCCTCATTTGCACCCTGATAAACTTTAGCTAAAGCATCAACTTCAATGGGATCTCCAAGGGGGGTTCCTGTGCCATGAGCTTCCACAAAACTAATTGTATTAGCATCAACACCGGCAAAGGCTAGGGCTTCCGTAGCGGCAGCAATTTGACCCTCTCCACCAGGCGCAGTAAATCCTAATTTTTGGCCACCATCATTATTAATAGCAGAGCCTTTAATAACTGCATAAATATGGTCATGATCGGCTAAAGCATCTGACAATCTTTTGAGCAGAATTACTCCTACTCCACTGCCAAAAATAGTCCCTTTTGCTTCAGCATCAAAGGCGCGACAATGACCATCAGGAGACATGATCAGTCCTTCTTGATATAAGTAACCAATTTTTTGAGGAGAATTAATTGAAGCAGCTCCAGCTAGAGCCATGTCACTTTCTCCACTAATTAGACTCTGACAGGCGAGATGAACTACAACTAATCCAGTAGAGCAAGCAGTTTGAACATTAACGCTTGGGCCGTGTAAGTTTAGTTTATAAGAAATTCGCGTTGTTAAATAGTCTTTGTCATTAGCTACCATTGTTTGAAACCCTCCCGTTGAATCTAGTGTGAAGGGTTGTAACTCGTCATTACTATCTAATTGACCCCGATTAGGATAACAATTATTGATCAAATAGGTGTTCATACTTGCGCCAGCAAATATACCAATTGATCCTTGATAAGTACTAGGATTATAACCAGCGTTTTCTAAACATTCCCAACTACATTCAAGAAGTAAACGTTGCTGAGGGTCTAGTAATTCTGCCTCTCTATCTGTATAGCCAAAAAATTCGCTGTCAAAGTATTCAACTTGCTCGAGAATTGGTCTAGCTCTAACATAATTAGGCTGATTAAAGAGTTCCGAAGACACTCCCGATTCTTGTAATTCTTCTTCCGAAAAGAAAGAGATAGTTTCGATTCCATTTTTTAAATTTTCCCAGAAGGTTGTTAAATTTTTAGCTCCCGGGAATTGCCCCGCCATACCAATAATTGCAATGTCATGGGTTTCATTATGGCGACGGGTCCGATTTTCGGCACGTTGACGGCTTTTTTGTGCTATAACTTGAGTGGTATTTGATTCTTCGCTTAAGCAACGGGCTAGGGTGGCAACGGTAGGATTTTTAAACATTTCAGCAAGGGATAGCTGACGGTTAAAAAGTTTTTCAAGTTCATTTTGAACTCGGATTAAGTGTATAGAATGTCCCCCTAGTTCAAAGAAGTTATCCTCTAAACCAACTGAGGTTAACTGTAAAACTTCACTCCAAACTGCTGCTATTTGACGTTCATTTTCTGATTGAGGTAAGGTTTGATTTTTCTGACGCTCTTTTGCTAAATATTGATCTATTTCTTGGATACGGCTGCTAAATAATCCCTGTTCAAAATCCTTTTTTAATTTAGATTTTTGAACTTTGCCAATAGAGGTTTTAGGAACTAAATTTCTTTCTAAGGGAATGACATAAGCTGGAGCAATTCCGAATTTTTGGGTCAAATGACTGCGAATTTTTCTAACAACTTTTATCCAGTGTTCAAATTGATCAGATTCTGGGCTAAAAGTAATAATTAATAAGTCAGTTTCTCGACTTTGATCAAAGACGGCAAAGGCGGCTGTATAAGATACTTTAACCCCTTCTAATTCTTCGATTGTTGTTTCAAGTTCATGGGCAAAGTAATTAACACCATTAATTATAATTTCTTGTTTTTCTCGCCCAGTAATAAAGAGTTCGCCCTTAAATAAATACCCCAAATCTCCCGTAGTAAACCACCCTTCTTGAAAAACTTCCTGGTTGAGTTCAGTATTATTGTAATATCCTTTAGTAACAGAATTACCTTGAATTTGAAGCTTTCCAATTTCTCTTTCAGGTAAAGGATTATTTTCCTGATCGACTATCCGGATAGTTGCTCCAGGAATCGGCTTTCCTAGAGAGACAAAACTATTTTCTTCGGTGAGTTCATTTTTACTTAAACCGGCTGACCAAGTAATCCCAGAACAGGATTCAGTCATGCCAAAAGCTGGTTTAATCGCTCTCTCCCGTAGTTGATGTTTTTCAAGAATTTCTAAGAATAGGCGAATCGTTTTTACTGAAACTTGCTCGCCAGCATTCACTAAAAATTTCATTGAGGAGAGGTTATAAGAGGCGTGCTTAAGTTCTTCTGCCTGTTGATTAATTAAGGAAAATGCAAAGTTAGGGGACCAAGAAATGCTTACTTGATGCTTTTGAATGAGTTCTAACCATTGGAGGGGTTGGCGTAGGACTAATTCCATCGGAACATGAATTTGATGACAAGCCAAATCTACCGCCATAATTCCTAAAAATACGATAGCTCCTACATGATCTAAGGGCATCCAATTAAGGGTAACTTCTTGTTGGGTAAAGTGGTTCATTGCCACTGTACCAGCAGTCATGGACAGAATATTATGATGAGTTAATATTACTCCCTTGGGCATACCTGTACTACCCGAAGTAAAGAGTAATAAGGCTGGATCTTGTGGATCAAGAATCGGCAATTGATGGACTTTAGAGGGGGCTTTTCTGAGTTCATTAACTGAGATAACTTGCCACCCTTCTAGATGAGAGTAAGTTCCTAATTTTTCAATTTCAGTAATTAGTTCACTATCGGATAATATCAAAGGATTGTCTAAAATTTTCCAAACATTCTCTAGTTTTTTGACGGCAGAATTTTCCAGATCATAGCTAGGAGCAACGGTCAAAGGAACTGGAATAATTCCCCCTAAAAAACAAGCCCAAAGTGCGGGAATAAAGTCGTGATTTTTGGCAATTTGTAGGATAACTTTATGCCCTAATTTTATCCCCTTTTGTTCCAGTCCATTTAAAATAACTAGAGCATCTTGATATAAGTCTTGATAACTCTGAAAATATTCAGCTGCGTCATTTTTAATATAAGTAATTCCATGATTATTATGTTTAGTGGCAGTTTCTAAGACTTCTGACAGAGTCCGCCAATTATCTTCCAATTGTCCTCCAAAACTGATTGAATGCTTAGACACTTTTTTTACACCTCTTGATCAAAAATAGAACCAATCTCGAAAACCCTATGAATCAGTATATCGCTACGCGCAAGTTAAAAGTCAGAAGTGGCCAATTCAAGTTTAAATTGTACCTCCTAGGGCTGCGATGGTCAAGGGCTTTTTGGGGTTGAAGGTTGATGGCAGTCGGTCCCTCGGTCTACCTGAGCTTGTTTGATGATTAACTGAGAAAAGTTTTGAGCGATGGTACTTAAAGGATCGATCGCTTTAATGGAGTCAATTCCTTTGAGTTTGAGAGATTTTGTTAAGAGATGAAATTCGGTACACCCAGAAATATAGGAGCGAGTGTTATATTTCTCTAATAATGCTTCTATATCCCTAAGAATACTTAACGGATCGTGTCCTCTTTTTAGCACTTTATAGATCATTTCATGAATCAACTTTTGATCGCTTTCTGAGAGAGAAATAATCAGATCTGCGGTGGTGCAGCCTTCCTGAAATAATTTTTTCTGGTAAGTCCCTGTACTAGCAAGTAAAAGGGTAGGTTCATTATATTCTTGGAGTTCTTGATCCGCTATTTTAATTAAGGAAAGAAGTTTATCCTTCAGATTTTCGGAGATCTGAGGTAGAGCATAATGAGCCGTACAACAGCCAATGACTATGCAATCAGCCAGTTTATTGAGATGTTCTAGATTGACTTGGATAAAATCAATAAATTCTCTTTCTTTTCCACTATCAATAGAACCTGTGCGATCGGGTGCAGAGGGAAAAGAAAAAACGATGACATTAGGGGATTCTTGTTCCTTATCAATAAAAGGATTATATTCATAAATCGACTTAAGAAATTCGGCGGTAACCACTGGGCCCATACCCCCTAAAACGCCAAGAATCGGTAGTTTTGTCTTCATTAAAATCTCCTGCTCGTATAATTGCTGTTGACTAAAAATTAAAATCTTCTGTGAACAGATCCTGCCCCTCTTGAATAAGATTTTCTGAGGAAGCTAAGGATAAGTTTATCAAAGGTTCATGGGCAAATTTTAAAACTTGCTCTAGCCAGTTTTTGAACAAATCTATGAGCAATAAAATTCGCTCATGGATAAATATATCTGTGTTGTAGATTAGCTTGAGATAAAGTTCTTCTTCCTCAACAAAGATAAATTCTAAATCAAATTTAGCGGTCATCATTTTGGGGTCAATGGAGTTCACTGTAATTCCGTTCAAGGCCAGATCTATATTTTGATTATTTTGCAGGACAATTGCCACATCAAAGAGAGCATTCCGGCTAGGATCTCGTTGTAAATTCAAATCAGATACGATCTGATCAAAGGGATAGTCTTGATTATCATAAGCCTCTAAAGTGGTTGTTTTTACTTTGCTAAGGACATCCGTAAAACTGTCGTGATCTGCTATCTGATCCCGCAGGACGAGAGTGTTAACATAAAATCCGATTTGATCTTCTAAATCAGGATGATTTCTGCCGGCGATGGCAGAGCCGATTGTAATTTCATTTTGCTCAGTATAACGGAATAGAAAACTCTTAACCAAACTAACTAAACCCATAAATAAACTGGCTTCTTGTGCTTTAACTAACTTCTCAAAAGTATCGATCAATTCGGGTTCAGGTTGCCATGTAATTGTATTTCCTTGAAAACTTTTAACAGGTGGGCGCAGATAATCAACAGGTAAGTTAAGACGCACAGGGACAGGAGTTAATTTAGCTAACCAGTAATCCCGTTGATCTTGAAGTTTCGAGGTTTCTAATTGACTTTCTTGCCAAGAAGTATAGTCTTTATAATGAATTCTGAGAGGGGGCATTAATTGGGAATTTTCTTGTCCATAGGCGTGATAATGGCTGAGGAAATCTTTAATTAAAACCCCTGCTGACCAACCATCAGAAATGATATGGTGCATATTAAACAAGACGATGTAATTCTCTTGGCTTAGTTTAAGTAAGTTAACTTTAAGTAACGGTCCGACTTCTAAATCAAAAGTCGTTTTGGCATTATGGCTGATCGCTTCTTCGATCAAGTTTTCTTGTTCTGTGCTAACATAAGCTGTCAGGTCTATTTGTTTAATGACAAAGTTCATTTGATTATGGACAACTTGACGGGGTTGATTATTGATTAAAGTAAAGGTTGTCCGCAAAATTTCATGGCGTTGAATTAACTGTTGAAAGGCATTTTCAAAAGCGTCAATATTGAGATTGCCCTTGAATTGATAAGCACTGGGCATTCCGTAAGCATTATGATTTTGATCTAGGAATTCTAAAGCCCAAAGACGACGCTGACCATGAGACATCGGATAAGATTTTTGGGGGGGAATTGCCGAAATGGGTTCTTGATAATTGTATTGAGTCTGGGAGATTAAAGTCGCCAATCCAGCAACGGTTGGAACTTTAAAGAAGTCAGCCAATTTTACGGATACATTTAGTTCTTTATGAACCCGGGTTACAACCCTTGATAAGAGTAGAGAATGACCGCCAATTTCAAAGAAGTTATCAAAAATACCGATAGGATGTTTAGAGAGAATTTTTTCCCAGATACTAACGAGATTGGATTCTAAATGATTACGGGGTGCAACATAATTAGAATTAACCAGAGATTTACTGGTTTCTTTGAGTTCTCTCAGGGAGTGCAGGTCAAGTTTCCCATGTCGAGTTAAGGGGAATTGCTTTAAAAAAATAAAGTAACTGGGAATCATATAAACTGGCAAAAACTTGGCAAGAAATTCTCGAATCTCAGCAATTTCTAGAGTTTTGTCTGTTTGACAGTAAGCAGATAATTGAGTTTGATTATTCACTTGAACGGGTAAAACAATCGCTCTTTCAATGGGAGCATAACGAGTCAATTGATATTCAATTTCTCCGGGGTCAATTCGATAACCATTGACCTTAACTTGATTATCTTTTCGTCCCATAAACTCAATGATACCGGGAGCAGTTTGCTTGCCTAAATCGCCGGTTCTAAAGAGAGTTTTTGTCTCATCAAGAAAGCTAGGTTTAAATTTTTCTTGAGTCATTTCGGGTTGGTTATGATAACCCGATGCTAGGGCGGCACCTTCTACACAAATTTCGCCGATTACATGGAGGGGAACGGGATTATTAAATTCATCAAGAACCCCTAAGCGATTGTTATGGAAAACTTGACCGAGGGGGATTTCGCTGTCTAAGTTTTCCTTGATTTCATACTGGGATACTCCCACACAAGTTTCTGTAGATCCGTAGACATTGCTAATAATTTCTGCTGGAAAACGTTTCCGTAAAGCTAAGGCAGTTTCCCGATCTAATTTTTCCCCTCCTACCGAGATATATTTTAAGCTGGAAATGGTTTCTCCTGGTTCAAGTAGCCCCAAGATTTCTCGATAGATAGATGGGGTGGTGTGTAGGGCATTAATTTGATTTTCCTGTAGGAAAGAAACCAAATGTCCTATATATTTTATTTCGTACATATATAGGGATGCACCTATGGTTAAGGGGAGAAAAATATTACGAATAGATGGATCATGAGTAACGGCAGCTGTGAAAATATAGCGCCATTCAGGATGTTTATCTAAATCAAAGGTAAGTCGTAAGCTTTGAATAACATTCAAAATTGAGATGTGACGGCCCATGACTCCTTTAGGATTACCAGTTGAACCTGAAGTGTAAAAAATATAAGCAGTTTGGCTAGAATCGCGAAATATTTTAGGCTCATCTTTGTCATATTTTTCAACAATAGGATCGATTTTATCTAAGCAAATTTTCTCCATTTTTTCAGGTAACTTAGAGATAAAATTACTCTCCGTTAGGCAAACATGACAGCCACTATCTTTTAAAATAAACTCAATGCGACTGTGAGGATATTGAGAGTCTATAGGAACGTAAGTCGCTCCAGTTTTAAAGGTAGCCAGAATCCCGATGATTAAGTTGTGATTACGCTGGAGCATGACCCCAATCACTTTTCCTACACCTAGCTGATATTCCTGCTGTAAATAATGAGTAAGACGATTGACTTTTTCATTTAATTCTTGATAGCTAAGGCTAATTTTTCCCGCAATTAAGGCGGGAGCATTAGGGGTTAATTTAACTTGAGCTACAAAGTCATCAATGATGGTGGCTTTTTCAGGGAGTTTGCGAGTTTTTCCCGTTAATTGTCTGAGTAACTTCTCTTGTTGGACTGGGGTTAATAAAGGTAACTGATAAAGGAGATGATTAGCATCGTCAATGATTCCCCTCAGCAAAATTTCAAAGCTTTCAAGAAATTGTTTAATTGTCTCTTTTTTAAATAGTTCTGTATTGTAATTGCAGTAAATAATGAGGTTATCATTAAGTTCAATTAAGTTAAATCCTAGATCAAAAGGGGTGTAACTAATTGGTGACGGTGGCAAGGATACTTTTAAGTCTTTAAACTCAGGCAGAGTTAAACTAGGATCCATGTTAAAAGATACAGAAATGAGAGGAGAACGAGAAAAATCTCTAGGTAATTGTAAAGCTGCTAATAAATCCTCTAAAGTATAACTCTGATGGCGAAAAGCGTCGATCAGGGTTTGTTTAGTATGTTGTAAATGTTCAATAAAAGAGGTGGTAGCATCGACTTGTATCCGCAGGGGTAAAAATTGAGAACAAAAGCCTACTAAGTTGTCACTGCCTTCTATTTGTCGCCCAGAAATAGGAATACCAATGACTAAATCCTTATGACCAGAAATTCGACGCAAAAAAGCAGTATAAGCGGCGAACATCGTCATAAATAATGTAGCTTTATTTTTGCGTCCTACTTTCTGCAAATTTTGCCCAACTTCAGAGGGAATGACTTGACTTTCTTGTCCGCCAGTGTAGGTTTTAACGGCGGGACGGGGAAAGTCGGTGGGAAGCTCAAAGGTTGGGAGATCTTCCTGATAGGTTTTCAACCAAAAATCCCGATGCTCTAACATTTGTGGACTTTGCGTCTCTTGCGCTCGCAAAGTTAAATATTGCCGAAACTGCATCGGTGGTGTGAGAACCTCTTTAGTTGTGTTATTTTGGGATGAATAAAGTTGACCAATTTCCTGCAAAATTAATCCTAGTGACCAACCATCTGCCACAATATGATGAGTTTTTAAAGACAGCAGATAATGGTCAGGTTTTAAGCGCATTAAAATCACAGCAAATAAGGGAGCAATCGACAAGTCAAAGGGTTTTTGGGAAAACTGAGATCGTAACGCTAAGGCCGTCGCTTCGGGATTATCTTCATCCTTCAAATTAATTAGTTTTAATTTAATGTTAACTTGATTGACAACTTCCTGTAATTCTCCTTGTTCTATAATTTGGGTTCGCAAAGCTTCATGGCGATTAATAACTTGATTAATCGTTTTTTCTAAAATGTAAACATCTAAAGAACCTCGTAATTCTAGGGATGTTGTGACGTTATAGGATGCTGAAGCATTACGGTCTAATTCAGCTAATAACCAAAGCTGACGTTGAGCTTCACTGGTGGGAAAGGATTGATTTAAAGATGGTAGATGTCCCCTACCATCTTCATCTTCAGAGAGGGGCTTTTTTTCTTCTTTCTTGACTTGAGGGCGTTTAGCATTAGCAAAAAAACCAGCTTGCTGCAATTCCGTAATCGCTTCTTTGACGGCTACTATAACTTTGTCTATATCTTCATTAGTATGGCAGGTGGAGAGAAAACAAACTCGTTTTTCCCATGTGTAGATTCCTTTAAGATTTAATAGGTAATAAAAGAGGGGTAATTCGATGGGTTGTAAGAAAATACTATAAGCTCCAAAGGGTTCAAAGCGGAATAAAGACCCAAAATTAACAACCCGAATCGGAATGCCTATTTCTTGAAAAAACTGATTAACTTCGGTGGCTAATCGATGAGTTAATTGATTCACTTTTTCTTGAATCGTTGGGCTGTTTTCCCGAAGATGTAACAGCACAGCACGACAAGCAGCAAGGGCTAAAGGATGACGACAAAAAGTTCCCCCAAAAGCGGTTAACTCGGTTTGGGGATGAGAGTCATCTCCGTATTGCCAGAAACCGCCGTCAACGGTATCTAAGAAATCTGCTTTACCGCAGATCATACTAATTGGTAAACCTCCTCCAATGGCCTTACCATAAATGACTATATCAGCTTCAACATTGAACCATTCTTGCGCTCCTCCCGGAGCAATCCGAAAGCCGGTAATAATTTCATCAAAAATGAGTGTGATCCCTTTTTTATGGGTTATTTGTCGTAGTTTTTGCAGAAATTCTTGAGGCTGTAAATCGGGTTTGCGACTTTGAACTGGTTCGACTAATACGGCGGCTAAATCATCAGCATGAGTAGCAATAATATCGAGGCTTTCTTCAACTCCATAACTCAAGACTATTACGTCTTCAACCATTCCTAAAGGGGTGCCTAGACTTAAGGGTTGAGCAGTGGTTTTATCTTCTCCTACTCGTGCTAAGATGCCGTCAAAAGTTCCATGGTAGGAGCCGGCAAACATAACGATTTTTTGACGTTTTGTCCGGGAGCGAGCAATGCGAACAGCCGCCATAATCGCCTCGGTTCCCGTATTACTAAAAGCGACTCTTTCGACTCGGCCCATTTCACTAATTAAAGCGGCGGTTTCGGCGGCCAGATTTGACTGCATTCCTAAGCCTATTCCTCGATTCATTTGTTCTTGAACTGCTTCAATGACAAAATCAGGACTATGCCCAAAAAAGTTAACCCCAAACCCCATAGCTAAGTCAATGTAATTATTGCCATCAATGTCCTTAAAATAAGCCCCTTGAGCGGATTCTGAAACAATCGGATATTGAAATTCTTTTAAGGCCATGCGGAAGTCAATGGTCGGTTTAACATCTACCATTGTCTTACGGCTATTTTGTGAATAGGCTTTTGATTTGGCGGTTTTCTGGTTATAAATACTCTGTAAATTTTGAATAAAGGCTTGTTGTTGTTCGGTTAAGGATTTGTTCTCAGTGAGCTTTAAGGCTAAGGGGTTTAAATTGGGAGAACTAGGTTTCTCAGGAGATTTGGGCTTCTCTTGAGAAACCGGCGGGTAAGTTTCTATTTTAGAGCTTTGGGCAGGAATGATTTGAGTCTGATTCGTTAATATTTCGGGGGCTATACTGGGGGAGACGGTGGCAGTTTGAAGAACTTCTAATTGCTTGATAATGGTTTTCTCATGGAGGTCTTTTAGGTCTTTTAAAGATTGTAATTGAGCCATCATTAAGGCTTCTTTACCGGAGCTTTCACCGGAGACAGTAAGCTTAGTCCTTGCAGGAATTGAGAGGGGTTCATCTGGCACACAAGCAAGAATTAATTCTTGGCCATTGTTAATGGGAATATTGTTTTGTTTAGAGAAACTATTCGCCGTAGCAAACCCACAACTTTTTAAAACGGAACACCAATTTTCACCCCTTAATAAGGGAGTGTCTGAGCGTAATTCTTGATCCTGAAAGCGCCACCATCCGGGGGTTAATCCAAAGGTTAAATTCAGCCATGAGTTATTTTCTACGGTTTCGAGGAGAACTAAGTAACCGCCGGGGCGCAGAAGTTCCCGAATATGGGTTAGAGTTTCTGTAATATTTCGGGTCGCATGAAGGACGTTAGCGGCGACAACAATATGATAATTATGGGCAGGTATACCCTGAGAAATGGGGGACTTTTCAATGTCTAGTTGATGAAAGTTTAGGTTATATTTTTTCTGAAATTTTTGCCTAGCTTGATGCAGTAAGAAGGGAGAAACTTCGCTAAAAGAATAAGTGACATGATCGAGGTTTAAGTGGTGAAGAATTGCTTCTGAAGTGGCACCAGTTCCTCCTCCTATTTCGAGAATTTGATAGGGGCGATCACTATTAGAAAAGTTCGTTAAAATCTGGTTAATAGCTTGGGCAACTCGTTGATTCATCAATCGAGATACGGGAGAATTGCCATAAATACTTTCTGCATGAGCAACGGAACCTTCTGGGAAAATTAATGTCAAGGGGTCCATATTTCCCTTGAGAACTTCTGCTAAATTTTCGCCGCAGCGTTGCAACATTTCTAATTCAGGTTTTGCAGATGGACAAGTTTTTTCTAGCTTTTGTAGGGCTTGGGGCAAGGAAAAAGACTCAGGCAAGTTTTTGACAGTCCAAATATTCCCTTGATTGTGAAGAATATTAGCTTGCTCTAAATCCTGCAAATAACGATTGAGCAAAATGTGATATTTGGGGGCAACAGGTAAGGTTTGTCTTAGGGTTTCTATTGTCCATTGTTCCCCTTGATTAAGTTTTTTCCCTAAGGACTCTAAAGCCTTGATGATATAGGCTGTAGCGATGGGTTGCAATTGATCAATGACTTGCAGATAATTGCTTAATTCTGTCTCGTCATCGATAACTTTAGCTGTTATTTCTGAAGCATTTTCTAAGGGTTTTTCTTTGACAAATTGGCAGAGGTATTCGGCGATATCAACAAGAGTTTGTAAATCGGTAAAGAGTTGATCTATTTTCACTTTGACTTGAAATTTTTCTTCAATTTTGCGAGAAAAGTCAGTCAAGATAATTGAGTCTGCTCCTAAGTTTAGTAATGTCTCATCCTCCGGCAGTTCGTTCTCATCTTCTTTCAGAAGTAAAGCCAAAATTGATTTTAATTGATTACGGATTTCCTGTTGATGTTTTTGCATATTGAAAACTGTGGTTTCGGTATCGGTAAGGTTAGAGGTTTGTGCGTCTAGGAATATTTTGTCAATGCTCTGATTTTCTGTTCGAGGATTAGGCTGAAATTGGAAAGGTTTCCTTTGAAAGGGATAGTTCGGCAATCTGACTTTTTTATAGCCATAATTTCGATTGAATTGTTCTGGATTGAAAGGTGCGCCATTTAGGTAGAGTTGTCCCAAGGCTGAAAGAATTGTCTGCCAGTTATCTAAGCCACGATTGAGAGAACTTAACCAGATGACCTCATCTTTATAACGACGACCTTGTTCTGCCAGTATTGGTCTTGGTCCCACTTCTAAAAATAGGTTATATCCCTTGTTGAAAGCGGTTATTAAACTCGACAAAAATCTTACTGGTTCTCGGCATTGTTTGCTCCAGTAAGTGGCATCTGGTGCATTTTCTAAAACCTCTCCATCAAGTCCTGAAAGTAAGAGAATTTGGGGGCGTTGATAAGAAATTTGACGAGCCTCTTTTTCAAATTCTTTTAAAATTGGCTCCATTAAAGGGGAATGAAAAGCCTGAGTAACGGGGAGATATTGAGCGGGAATTTTTTGCTTTTTGCAGGTGCTAATAACTTCCTCAAGGCTGGCACTTTCTCCAGCAATAACAATCTGTTGAGGGTGATTAATGGCAGCTATTGAAACTGTTTGAGTATAATTTTTAATTAGGGAAATTACTGTCTCTTCATCAGCAAAAATTGAAGCCATTTTCCCAGAGGTCGTGGTTTGCATTAATTGCCCCCGTTTGACAACTAAGGCGAGTCCAGCTTCTAAGCTAAATACTCCTGCGATACAAGCTGCTACATATTCTCCCACACTATGGCCAATCAGTAAACTGGGGGTAATTCCCCAAGATTTCCATAGCATTGTTAGGGAATATTCTAGGGCGAATATAGCCGGTTGAGCGTAAGCAGTTTGATTGAGTAAATCGGTCTGTTCACCAAATAATATTTCAGTTAAAGGATGGTCTAAATACTTCGCTAATATTTCGGCACATTGATCAATATATTGACGAAATGTCGGCTGAGTTTGATAGAGTTGATGTCCCATGCCAGGATAACAAGCCCCTTGCCCTGTAAAAAGAAAAACAATTTTAGGGGATTTTTCCGATGTAAAACGTTGATAAAAAGTCAAATCATCAAGCGGGTTTTCTTCAGCAAAAGCGGCTAATCTTTGTTGTAATTCTGGACAAGTATCGCCAACAATGGCTAAACGTTCAGGTAAATCTATCCTGCCGACAGCTGCACTATAACAAATATCTCCAATTTCAGGATGAGATTCTAGGAGGGTATGAAAACGTTTAGCTAATTCTTTTAAAGCGGTTTTGTTGTGGGCTGAAAGAGTTAAGAGATGACTAGGAATTTGTTGTTGAATTTCTGAGATTTTGCTGACGGGTGCTTGTTGAACAATGACATGGGCATTTGTGCCAGAAAACCCAAAAGAACTTACCCCAGCTATAGGGACTTTATTGTTATTCGGCCAAGGTATATTTTGAGTAGGAATTTTAATAGGATGATCTTCCCAATTAATCAGAGGATTAGGGCTTTGTAAGTGAAGATGGGAGGGGATTTCACCCTGTTGAAGAATCAGAATTGTTTTGATTATTCCGGCCATGCCAGCTGCGGCTTCAAGATGACCGATATTGGTTTTCACTGAGGCGATATAAAGAGGGTCGGAGCGCTTTCCATAAACTGATGCAATGGCATTCAATTCGATGGGATCTCCTAAAGAAGTGCCTGTGCCATGAGCTTCTATGTAGCTGACATCTTCAGGGACTATTCTGGCATCAGCTAGAGCTTGACGGAGCAATTCTTGCTGGGCGGGTCCACTGGGTACGGTTAAACCGGCAGCAGCCCCATTATGATTCACCGCCGAACCTCGCAACAGGGCAAGAATGTGATCCCCGTTTTTCTGGGCTTCTGATAAAGTTTTTAAGATTAAAACCCCACAGCCTTCCCCTCGCACATATCCGTTAGCAGAGGCATCGAAGGTTTTGCAACGCCCATCGGGGGACATCATTCCCGACTGAGAAAGACTAATCGTAATGGCGGGTTCTAAAATGAGGTTTACCCCACCCACTAAAGCGAGTTCACATTCACGATTTCTCAGGCTACGAATCCCCTGATGGACGGCTACTAATGAGGATGCACAGGCTGCATCAATGGAGAGACAAGGACCGTGAAGATTGAGAAAATAAGATAGCCTTCCGGCGGCTGCGCTTAGAGCATTGCCGGTGCCAAAAAAAGAGTCAATTTGATCATAGTTTGTGCCGTAAACCTTCAGAGCATGATCAATGCTAGTAATCCCCACAAATACCCCTACCTTATTATCGGCTAAATTTTTCAGAGGTAAATTGGCATTTTCTAACGCTTCCCAAGCAACTTCTAAGAGTAACCTTTGTTGAGGATCCATGGAGGCTGCTTCTCTTGCTGAGATCGAAAAGAAACGGGCATCAAATTCTGTGATATTCTCTTGAAGAAATCCACCATAAGCGGTGTTCATTTTTCCTAAAGTTGGTTCTTGAGAATACAGTTTTGAGATATCCCAACGGCTTTTAGGAACTTCTACTATAGCATCAAGCCCGGCTTGACAAAAACTCCAATATTTTTCTGGGGAATTAATACCTCCAGGAAAACGACAAGCCATCCCAACCACCGCAATAGCTTCACTTTGTCTCGTCTCTAATTCATTGATACGAGCCTGCATGACCTCCATTTTGCTTAAGGTCGTTGCCATTAATTTTTTGTAATCTATACTCTCAACCATGCCCTATTCTCTATAATTTCTAAATTTATACGCCGTTAAACATAAATTAGGATGCTGTGCTATCAGTAAATATAAACCCAAATTTAACTCCAGAGAGTTAAGCTTACTCATGTTCATCTACCTATCCTACCACATCTCATGGCTTTTGAAACATTATTTTTAAAGTTTAACCTCCATATTGATCAAGCTCCGTTAATTTTTGATTAAGTAATCTTGCCAGTTCGTCTTCACTGAGGCTGTCGTAGGGATTATGATTGTCAGGAATTGGATTTATTTTAATCTCAAAATCGAGATGATTGGCTAGAATTTCTTCCCTTAAATAGGTACTTAAGCTGAGAAGATTAGGATAATCGAAAATGATCGAAGATGGCAATTTACACCCTAAATCTCTTTCTAAGCGATTTTTAAATTCTATGACCATTAGAGAGTTTAAACCTAAGTCTAAGAATGATGTTTGTTGAGGAATAACCTTATTCTCATTTAACCCTGTCACTTCTCTTAATATTTTCTCCAGTCCTTCTACTAAAGCGGTTATTCGTTCGTCTATAGAGACAGATTTTAATTGTTCTAATAGTTTTGCTGGACTTGTTTGTTTTTGATTGTTTAGGGTTAATACCTCGCTAAAGAAGGGTTGACTAATGTTGAAAGTTTGATTAAAAATCGACCAATTAATATCGAGAACTATCCCTGGGGTAATATCATCTAAAATTATCTGGTTGAGATATTGAAACGCTTGCTCAGAAGGCATCATCTGCAAACCCCAATTAGCGAAACGTTGTTGATCAATTTGGTTGCTCGTCTCCCAAGCTCCCCAATTAATACTAATACCAGGTAATCCTAAACTTTGCCGTTGCTGCATTAGAGCATCCATGAAAGCATTAGCCGCCGCATAATTACTTTGACCCGGTGAACCAAGGATGACAGCCGCAGAAGAAAAGCTTACGAAAAAGTCTAAAGATAGAGAGCGAGTATAACGATCTAATAATAAAGTTCCTGCTACTTTTGGACTCATTACCTTTTGATATTTTTGCCAACTTTGATTACTGATAAGCCCATCTTCTAAGACCGCTGCTGCATGAATTATTCCTCGTAAGACGGGCAAGTCTGCCCCAAAACGAGAGAATAAATTTTTCATATCTGTGGGGGAAGTAATATCAGCTTCAATCAAGGTTACTTTTGTTCCTTTCTCTACTAATGGGGCTATCAATTCTGTTGAAGATTTAACATGGCGACTACACAAAACTAGGTGACTTGCTCCCATTTCTGATAACCATTGAGCCACTAATCCGCCGAGTTTTCCTCCCCCTCCCGTGATTAAATAAGCCCCTGACTGATTAATAAACTGTCGTTTTTCTGAGGTAGGAAGAGATGCAGAAACTAACCTGGCTGCGTAGCGGTTTCCTTGACGTAAAGCCAAACGGAATTCATGGGGGAAACACTTTAATTCATTGAATAAAAGTGCAGCTTCATTAGCTTCTTTATGGATTGGTAAATCTAAACAAACACAACCCATTTTAGGATACTCTTGATTAATGACTGCTCCTAATCCCCATAAATGGGACTGTTGAGGAGATAAAGCCGTATCATTGCTAATCTTATTAGCCCCGCGAGTAATCAGCCATAAATGGGGTAATTTCTCCCAGTTATTAGTGAGGGTTTGCACTAAATTTAAGACGGCATGAGAACTCTGATCTACTGTATCTAGAACTTCTTCAGCTTCTGAAGATTCCCAACAAAAAACAACACCAGTCGGAAATTCTCCAGATGGATAAGCTTCTTGATAGAGACGCTGAAAATCAGATTTCTGAGCCGGATTGATCACAAAAGAATCTTGAGAATAACATTGATAATTCTGCCCCATTTCTACAGTAATTACTTTTTCTCCTGCCTTTTTGTATAAATTAATTAGGGAATTTAAGTCTGTTTCTGGACGAACCAAGACTAACCAAGAATTTTGAGGATCAACGGCAACAGTTGGCATTGAAGAAAGTTTTTTCCATTCCACTTTATAAAAGCAATTATTTGACTTTTCTTGCCATAAACTCTGTAAAATAGCTGGATTTATGCGCCGTGCTGTTAAGTCAGTAAAGCGAGCGCAAAGCTGTCTTTGTTCATCATAAATATTAACATTTACTCTCATTTCACCATTAGTATCTGAGATGACCTGAACTTCCGTCCAAACTTGCGAAGTTGGATTTAGGAATATTTCCAAGGAAGAGAATCCATAAGGTAGATGCAATTCTTGACCATGAATTTCTGGGAAAGCTGCCCCAATACTCTGTAAGCAAGCATCCAAAAGAACTGGATGAAAATAATAACGCCGATCCGCTAAACTAGGGTTAATACTAATTTTAGCTTGAGAGCCTTTTTTGAAAGAATATAACTCTTGAATCGCTTTAAACTGCTCCCCATACCTGATACCCATCTGCTGATAAAGCTGATAGAATTCACGAATAGAAATCGATTCTTTAGGGTTTTCCCTTTCTAATTTAGTTTGGGTTAATTCTGAGACAGCCAAGCTTTGTATATCCTTAGGTTTGACTTCACCTGTAACATGAAGAACCCATTGTTCTTGTGCAGAATCACTGCTAAATATCTCAAAAGTATAAATCAGTTGAGATGATTTTTTAGGTCTAAAAATTATTTGGATTATTGAGGGAGTTGGAGATAAGAGTAATCCCTGATGGATAGAGACATTTTCAAGGGTGACAAAATGCCCATTGAATATTTTCTGACTTGCGGCTAAAATAGCTTCAATAAAACCAGTAGCTGGAAATACAATGTTCTCAAATACCTTGTGTTCTTCTAAATAACTAGGGTTAAGAGAACTCACCTCACCTTCAAAGATCATGTCTCCCGTTGCTAACTTTTTAAAATCTCTAATGAAAGGATGTAACTGAGTCTTGATTGACCCTAGAGAAAATTCCGAATTAGATAGCCAATACCGTTCTCTTTGAAAAGGATAAGTCGGTAAACTAATTCGCTTACCTTGTTTAAATACTTTAGTCCACTCTACAGAATAACCATTAACAAAAAGTGTCGCTAAACTTCTATACATTTGTGCCTGTTCATCCTGCCCGGGTACAATACTAGGCAACCATAATAGATCCTGGTTGGCAGCAATAAGGCGAGCCATACTCAGTAATACAGGCTTAGAACCGACTTCTAGAAAACAACGATAACCCTGATCAATTAAAGACTGAAATCCTTGACTAAACTGTACAGTATTACGCAGATGATCTACCCAATAATCAGGAGTTGTAATTTCTGAACCTACAGCTTTCCCTGTCAGATTACTAATAATTGTTAAGCTAGGTTCATGAAAAGAAATTGTTTTTAAGACCTGGGAAAAATCATCAAGAATGGGCTGCATTAAAGGCGAATGAAAAGCATGAGATACCGCTAAACGTTTAGTTTTATGCCCTTGATCAATAAAGTCTTTTTCGAGTTGCTCAACAATCTCTTTAAATCCAGAAATGACGGTAATTGAGCCATTGGCTGAAGCAATATTAACTTGATTTTCATACGAAGTTAGAGCGTTTGCTACCGTCTCATAATCAGCATAAATAGCGGACATACTGCCATTGTGGGGCAATTTTCCCATTAATTTACCCCGTTGAGTCACTAATTTTAAGGCATCTTCTAAAGAAAAGACTCCTGCCCAACAAGCCGCCACATATTCCCCAATACTATGTCCTAAAAGGGCTGAAGGTTGTATTCCCCAAGATTGCCATAATTTGGCGAGTGCATATTCAAGGGAAAAAATCACCGGCTGAGTGATTTGGGTTTCCTCTAATAACTCACTATTTTGCTCTTGAAAGATTAAATCTAAGAGAGATTTTTCTAAAAGGGGTTCTAAAATTTGATCACAAAGATCTAATGTTTCCTTGAAAACAACTTCTCGGTTATAAAGGGTTTCTCCCATGCCGGAATATTGAGAGCCTTGTCCAGAAAAGAGGAAAGCTATCTTTTGTGGAGTCTCTGATAAAATCGGTCGGATGAATGAGTCAGAATTTTCACCATCTTGGTAATCAATTAACGCTCGTTGTGCCGTGGTTATTGAGTCTGCTAAAATACAGATTCGTTGCGGAAAAATCCCCCGCCCTGTACTGGCGGTAAAACAAACATCAGCTAAATTGATAGACTCAGTCAAAATATCTTGATAACTTCTCGCTAACTCTTGCAGCGATTTTTCAGAACGAGCCGAAAGGGGTAATAGATAAAAATTATTCTCCGAAGGTTGAGGTAAATCAGCGTCAATTTCCCCAACAATGATATGAGCATTCGTTCCACTAAATCCAAAGGAACTTACTCCAGCAATCCTTGGACGTTCGCTGATATGCCAAGGTTTTCCTTGTACAGGAACTTCAAAAATATGAGAACTCCAATCAAAGCGGGGATTAGGATTTTTAAAGTGAAGATGAGGAGGTATTTTATGGTGTTGTAACGCTAGAACGGTTTTAATTAATCCGGCAATTCCGGCAGCACCTTCTAAATGGCCTAAATTCGTTTTTACTGAACCAATAATTAAAGGCCGATTAGGGGAGCGTTGGCCAAAAACGGCGGACATACTTTCTAATTCAATCGGATCACCAAGGGCTGTTCCAGTGCCGTGAGCTTCAATATAATCGATTTGTTCAGGCTTGAGATTAGCACGTTTAAGGGCTTGATGTAATAATTTTTCTTGAGCTTGACCATTAGGAACAGTTAGCCCACTACTTGGACCATCATGATTGACGGCTGTGCCATAAATTTTCGCCAAAATTTGGTCTCCATTCTTCACTGCTTGGCTCAATCTTTTCAGAACAACTATTCCACAGCCTTCTCCTCGCACCATGCCATTTGCGCTCTCATCAAAGGTTTTGCAATGTCCATCAGGGGCAAGCATATGGGCGCGACTTTCGATTAAAGAAATAATGGGAGTTAAAATAATATTAACCCCTCCGGCTAAAGCCAGATCGCACTCACCATTAAGTAAGGCATTATAAGCTAAATGAATCGCTACTAATGAGGAGGAACAAGCGGTATCAATAGTCATTGATGGACCCTGTAAACCAAGGACATAAGAAAGACGACCCGCCGCCATACTAACAGAAGTCCCTGAACCAGTATAAGCATTAATGGCTTGAGGAGAATAACTTAATTGGGCATAATCTTGAGTCATGCAACCGATAAAAACTCCCGTCTGACTGTTGCGTAATTTTTGGGGATTTTGTCCAGCAGATTCTAAAGCTTGCCAAGTAGTTTCCAAGAGTAAACGCTGCTGAGGATCCATGGCGACAGATTCTCTAGGAATAATGCCAAAAAATTCTCCATCAAATTCCTCAATTTGTTCTAGAAATGCACCGTAAGGAGCGTATATTTTGCCAGGGACATCGGGATTAGGATCATACCATGTTTCCTGATCCCAGCGATCTTGAGGAATTTCTGTTATAGCATCTTTTCCCTGTTCTAAAAGTTCCCAGAAAGATTGTAAATTCTTAGCACCGCCGGGGAATCGACAAGCCATGCCGACAATAACAATAGGATCATCATCGAGTTGTGATTTTTCTGGCTGTTTTTGAGAAATTTCTGCTTTTATTTGAGGGGTAAATACCGGTTGACAATTATCTAGAACTTCTCGCTGTAAATAATTAGCTAAGACTTCAACATTCGGAAAACGAAAAGTAATTGTCGAAGGGAGAGAACAATTAAAGTCAGTTTGTAACAGATTTCGTAACTCTGTAGAAGTGAGAGAGTCCATCCCCAAATCAAAAAAGCCTTGTTGAGGGGAAAAAGTTTCATCATTTGAGCGTCCTAAGACAGTAGAAACACGCATGATGATATGATTAGTTAGCCAATTAGGACGCTCTTTTAAGGTTAAATTTTGCCATTGTTTTAAAAACTCAGATGAGGGGGCAGCTTGGGGTTTTCCTTGAGGCAGAAAGTTTTTATAAAAGCTTTGATGAATATAAGGAAATTGTTGCCAGTCAATCTTAATTACACCAGCGCGGATAATCTGATTTAGAAGAATTTTTTCCAGAGCATTAAGGGCTAAATCGGGTTTCATAGCCCCATATCCTTTAGCGGCTAATCTCTCCAAAACATTGCGATCTACTGCTGCACCTATTTCACTCCAAGGACCCCAATTTATGACCGTTCCGGGTAAATGATGCGCCTGACGATAATAGATAAAAGCGTC
Organism: Microcystis aeruginosa NIES-843; assembly: GCF_000010625.1. NCBI lineage: Bacteria > Bacillati > Cyanobacteriota > Cyanophyceae > Chroococcales > Microcystaceae > Microcystis > Microcystis aeruginosa. The sequence continues at coordinate 3,511,664 of NC_010296.1, read as the reverse complement.
TTCAAAGGCATTAGCTGCCGCAGCATTAGCTTGTCCTGCCGAGCCAATTAAAGATACAGCAGAAGTATAACAGACAAAGAATTCCAATGGGTCATTTAGGGTGAGTTGATGAAGCAACCAAGTTCCTTTAACTTTGGGAGCTAAAACATAATTAAAGCGCTCTGGTGTTAGTCTTAATAAGGTTGTATCGTCTAAGGTTCCAGCAATGTGAAAAACGCCTCGTACAGGATATTTAGAACGGCATTCTTCTAAGACAGTGTGCAGTTTTTCAGCATCGGTAATATCAAGTTTTTTGAGGGTAATTTCTGCCCCACTAGAGGAGAGATTGGCTAATATTTCAGGGCTAACTCCTTCTGCCCCTCGACGACTACACAAAACTAAATTCCGCGCCCCTTTTTCAATCATCCATCGGGTTGTTGCTAATCCTAACCCCCCTGTGCCTCCTGTGATTAAATAATAGCCATCAGGACTAAAATTGATATTTCCATCTTCAAGTTTTCTCTGCACTAAACGGGGATAAAAACGCTGTTCCCCCCGCAAAGCAACCCGGTTTTCTTGGGGATTACTGTAGATTTCTTGCAGCAGTTTGTCGGCTGAGTTTACTTCATCTGGATCTAGGTCAATCGCCTTAAAATTAAGTTCAGGATGTTCTAAGACTAGGCTGAAGGCTATTCCTAATAAGGATGCTTGAGAGGGAGAGGTCAGGGTTTTAATGGCTTTTGCTGGTACTGCTCCTTGAGTCACTAAAATCAGAGCCGGCGGATTTTCTTGCTGCAATAAGGCTTGTAAGAAAAAGAGAAATCTTTGACAATGAATCTCGACTTGTTGATCCATTTCTCCAGGGATTTTTTCTAAGCCCCAGAAGTACAGTATTTGACGAGTTTCTGAAGTTATCGAGTTTCTCAATATTGATAGGTAATCTTCAGCAATCTCCAGGTTAATATCTTGGGAAAAGACGCAAGAACAACTTATTCCTCTCTGTTGGAATAGAGGGATTAAACCGTTAGCAATTCCTTGACTATCTGCCCAGATTATTTGATGATAGTAAGATTTTGCCAGAAGAGAAGGTAATTGCTCACTGCTTCGACTAATGATGACACTTTGTTTTAATAAATTTCGGGTTTTTGCTTGGCTTGGTTCGATAATATTAATGTCTTCAAATTGATTCTCAATCAGTAAATTTTGCCAATCTTTTGTGCTGATTAACGGATAACCATTCCGCCGCAGATCTTGACTACATAACCACCATCCTTCTGTCAAGCCAAAGGTTAAATCTACCCAACGTCTTGCCCCTGTACTTTCTAAGAGGATTAGTAGTCCCTTAGGAGCGATGAGAGAGCGCACATTTTCCAGGGTTTTTTGAAGGTTGGCTGTGGCATGAAGAACATTAGCGGCGATGATTATGTCAAAACTGCCGGGGAGAAAATCTTGAGTAAAGGGATTTTTTTCAATGTCTAAAGTTTGATATTTAATAAAGGGATAGTTTCTAAAATTTTCCTTGGCTCTTGTTAAGAAACTAGAGGAAATATCGGTGAATACATATTCGATATGTTCTGTGGGTAAGTGAGGTAAAATGCCAGCAGTAACGGCTCCTGTTCCTCCTCCAATTTCGAGAATTCTTAGGGGATAATGGGGGAGGAAATTCTCAATAGCACGGCGGATTGTGGTGGCGACTAACTGATTCATCAATTTAGCTCCGGCAGCTTCCGAATAAATTGATGCGATCGCTTCTAAATCCCCTTGAGGAAAGAGTAATTCTAATGGCTCAACTTGACGACTCATGACTGCTGCCAAAGCAGAGCCACAACGCTCCATGAGACTAATTTCTGCTGGATAATCGGCAAATTCTTGGCGGAGAATTTTAATTTGCGATGGCGATGAAGGTGCTTCTAATTCTTTGACGAATAACCAGCCATCTTTTGTCTGATTAACGATTTTTTCTTCAGCTAAAATGCTTAAACATCGAGATAATAAAGGTCGGTAAAAATCGACAATTTGACCTTGATTTGCTATCTGTGCTTCGGAATAAGTTTGACCTGATTTTGGCTGTCCATTAAGTTTTGTTAAGGCTTCCCAAATATAGGTTACGCTTAACTTTTCTAAGGCCTCCATTAAGCGCTCATATTGCCCCAATTTTTCCCCTAGTTGTTGTTCTAACTGTGCGGGGTGAATTTGATTTTGAATCACCTGGGGAGCTACTAAAGTGTCTCTACCATTCCCTAATAATTCCTCGCAAGGCATCCATTCTTCTAGATAGATTTGAGGGGGGATTTCTTGGGGGATAATCTCTTGAGATTGAACGGCTTTTAGTTCTAAGTTGGTGAGGGATGCTAAGGGTTGACCTTGGGGGGAATAGATATCAATATCAGCGATGATAATGTTAGGGTTAGGGGAGGAGTTTTTCAGTCGAACCGCGCTGATTACCTGCTCATCAGGAGGGTGAAAAAATGCCAATTGCCCAAGGCGAACAGGAACATAAGTTACTGAGGATTCTTCTTGAAATAAAATGGCAGCAATCCCTTGAAAACAAGCGTCTAACATAGCGGGATGGAAATGATATTTTTCCCGCTCTAACCTATCGGTTAATTTGATTTGAGCAAAAGCTGTATTTTCCCCCCGCTTCAGTTGATGAATGAGCCGAAAGTTACTCCCGTAATTTATCCCTGATTTTTGATAAGTTTCATAAAAGGAGTTGATATCGACTTCTTCGGAACAATTTTTGGCGATTTCTTCTAGATGACAATGGGTTAAATTAGTTGATTTCAATTCCTCAATTTTTCCAGTAACTAATATTTCCCAATTTGGCTCAAGTTCATGGTAAATTTTAAAGCTTTTTTGCTCAATGATTAACTGTAATGTGTCTTCCGTATCTTTTAAAATTAATGCCTTCTTAAATTCAACATTTTCTAAAATAACTCTTTGATTCTCCCCGGCAGCTAAAGCCATTTCTATCAAGGCAGATGCTGGCAATATGGCCTGATCAAAAACCTGATGTTCTCCTAAAAATGCAGGTTTATGTTGACTAATGCTCCCTCGATATTGAAGGAGAGCTAAGGGAGAAGGAAAATGATCGCCTAGTAAGGGATGTCCAGAGTAATAATTAGGGTTTTTATAGCTAGAAGACTCTGATTTATTGCCAGAATTTATCCAGTAGCGTTTGCGGATAAAAGGCGAATTAGGTAAACTAATTTTTTGCCCCGGATGTGAGCGATGAAAGGATTCCCAGTTAATATTAAATCCTCGTACATAGAGTTGACCTAGCACCCTTTGCTCATGCTGATCACTGTGACAATCTTCCCCTAAACTAGATAACCATAGAATTGAATTTACCCCTAACTTTTGACGACCTATATTAATGAGATTGGCACTGATTCCCATTTCTAGGAATATTTGATATCCCATTTGATGCAAAGTAGAAATTCCCTGGGCGATTTCGTCGGATTTTTGCCTAATCCTTTCCCCTCTATTCACGGAATTTTTGAGAGATTTTTTCACCACTTCACCCTGATAAATTAGGGTAATATCGGGAGAGTTAGAATCGACTTCTGGGGTGCTTTTGAGCAAGGATAAAAGGTCTTCTGAGTTGGGGTTTTGTGGGCTAATTTGAGCGCGTTTTGCCACCAGCTTGACGGTATCTTCAAGGGAAAAAACGCCCGCTTGTTGAGCGGCGAGATATTCCCCTAATCCAGAACCTAAAATCGCAGAAGGAGAAATTCCCCACGATTTCCAGAGTTCACAAAGAGCATATTGATAGGCAAATAATACCGGTTGTACAGACAAAGGAATCTGAGGCTCTAAGGCTTTTTTAGATGACAATAATTCCTGAAGAGAAAATTCTAAATATTTTTTAAACAGATGATCACAGTGCCTAAAAGCATCATAAAATATTGGCTCATTATTGAGCAGGGTTTCAATGATTTCTAGACTAATTTCTTGCTCGTCATGGCAGAGAAAAGCAATTTTAGGATTGCTTTGCGCTTCTCCATAAATGATGTCGAAGCTATTATTTTGAATATTTTGAAATTGCTTTTCATCCCCATCGCTCTTGAGAAAAGCCTGAATGCCTTGGCGCAGATTCTCTTGATTAGAAACTAAAAGAGCGAGACGATGTTTATGGGGAAAACGACCGGTATTTAAAGATAGGGCAATGTCCTTGACGCTGAGATCTGTTTTCTGCTCAAGCTCATCGACAAATTGAGTCGTAAAAAGACGTAAACGTTCGGGTTCTTTAGCCGAGAAAGTAACGAGAATGGGGGATATTTTTGGGGTTTGGGGTTGCGGTTGAGGCGGTTCACTTAAAATAACATGAGCGTTGGTTCCCGATGCTCCAAAAGAACTGACTCCAGCCGCTTTGAGCTTGCCATTATTAACATTCCAAGAACAATTTTGCGTAACGATACTAATCGGCAAGGCATCCCAATTAATATGAGGATTGGGTTTTTTGAGATTTAGATGAGCCGGAATTTCACGGTAGTGTAGCGATAATGCGGTTTTAATTAATCCTGAAATTCCAGCCGCCGCCGCCAGATGACCTAAATTAGTTTTGAGAGAACCGACTAATAACGGGTTAGATTTCCGACGATTGAGGCATAATGCCTCGGCTATGGCTTTAATTTCGATGGGATCTCCCAAAGATGTTCCTGTACCGTGAGCTTCAACATAATCGATCGCCTCGGCATCTAAACGAGCGTCAGCCAGAGCTTCTCTGATTAATTCTCTCTGCACAGGCCCATTAGGAACGGTAAAGCCGCCACTAGCTCCATCGTTGTTGACTGCGGTCCCTCGAATCACTGCCCAAATGTGATCACCATCTTGAAGAGCGTCACTGAGTCTTTTTAAGACGATGACTCCGCAACCTTCGCCGATTCCAAACCCATCGGCACTTTCGTCAAAGGTTTTGCATTGGCCATCTGGGGCCAACATCTGATTGCGGCACAAGGCGATGACGACTTCTGGAGTTAAAACTAAGTTCACTCCTCCGACTAAAGCTTGTCTGCATTCTTGGGAACGTAAGGAACGGCAAGCGAGATGAACAGCGACTAAGGAAGAAGAACAAGCGGTATCTACTGCCAAACTCGGACCATTAAGATTTAAAAGGTAAGAAATACGCCCAGCTGCCGCATTAGTATGATTACCCGAAATATGATAGGCTCCGATGGCATTATAGTCCTCATTTGAGGTAAGAATACGGGCATAGTCATTGTTGGTAATCCCGATAAAAACCCCTGTTTTTCCCCTTCTAGCCGTCGTTGTTGCCATTCCTGCATTTTCCAAAGCTTCATAGGCTACCTCTAAAAGCAACCTTTGCTGAGGATCCATAGCGACGGCTTCCTTGGGAGCAATTCCGAAAAAATGGGCATCAAACTGGGAGACATCATCAAGAAACCCCCCCTGAGAAACATAGATTTTACCCACTTTATTCCGATCTGAATCATAAAAATCCTGCTGGTTCCAGCGCTCCTTAGGTATTTCTCTGAGGTTATTTTTACCCGCTTTGAGGAAAGACCAGAAGGATTCAGGTGTCGCAATATTATGACCGAAACGACAACCTAAACCGACGATAGCTAAGGGTTCGCTTTGTTGAGACTCGAAAGCTTTTAATTTTTCTTTAGCTTCACTAAGAGCTTTAAAAACTCTAGTTTGGATTGATTGGTCGTTTTCGGATAAGTTCTTTTTATCTTGAAAGTCCATAGTGTTAGAATCGACTTGGAAAAGAATAATTATTGCGACTGACGGGGTGACAAGCAGATGGAAAGTGAAACAGGGTGTAGAGTGTCGGGTTTAGGGAAAAAGCTTGAGACTTTCGCCAAAAGATAACGAGGGAATTTGGTTTTTGTCTAGTAAGTCGATTAATTTGATGGATCACAGTGAGGAAATTTTTCCCCCACCTCACTTAAACTTCAACCTCGTTGTCACCCCTTCAGCTATTACGACCAGACAGCTAATCGTACCTGATCAAGGTAGTAATTGTCAATAGACATCTGCAATAAACGTTTATGGGGTGTGGCATCCTCAGATCTGATAGTCTTGCGCTAATCTATCTTTAAATGTCACACTTTCCGCACTTCTTAATATTCAATTAATAATTTTTACTAATTTATTGCTCCCACAGTAGTTTCTACAATGAAGATTTTTCGTCAAAACAGCTTGGGGAATGTAAAAATATGTAAAAGTATATGAAGATGTGCAGAATGTCGGTTAATATGCTATGATGTCGAGGCTCAGAACAATTTTGAACAAGCGACAGAAACCTCGACCTTAGCCCTAGGCGGGTTTCCTGTAGTTCGTATAGCAATAATCCCACTCGTCAGAGACGGGAATTATCGCTTTAAGGGAACTGGGAACGGGGAAAAAGCATTGTACCCCATGACTCTGAATACCGCCATCAACTACTATTTAGGGAAAAGGTTAAGTAGTCGGACATAAATTCTGTTGTCTATCTTAAGAAATGTAAATTGCCGCAATTCTTACTGACTCCTGACTTGAAAGTGGCAAGTGGCAAGTGGGGAGAATACACAAAAGCTGTCTCCTGTCTCCTGTCTCCTGACTCCTTACCCTACAGTTAACTTTACTTTTGTCCAACTACTTAGAACAGCAATGGAAGCACATCTGGTTTCAATTGATTACCAAATTCGGCAACTTCAAGAAATAGATCCAGTAACTACTCTATTTGGTAATGTAAGTCAGAATAAAACCGGGGAGCAAGATAGCGTTATTGAAGTTATCTCTACAGATTTACAGGAAAAAATCAACAGTTTAACTGCAAATAATTCCGTTAATAAATTAGCATTTCATCTGGCTGTTGTCCAGGTTTTAATGTTTAAATATACTGCTCAAGTCGAGTTTGCCACGGCTACAGCAGCTTTGAATACAGAAAAATTAGATAGCCTGATATTTTGCCGATTCAATCAACAGAATTTTAGTTCATTTAAAGATTTACTAAGAATCATTCGTAAAGATTTACAAGAAGGATATCGCCATCAAAACTATACGCTGGATAGTTTGGTCAAAACCTTGGCAGCAAGAGGAGGAAATCTAGAGAATATTTTTGACGTTGCTGTGATCAAAGAAGGGCTGTGCGCCGACATTTCTTCCTTAAATCGGTTTCAATTAGTTTTTGCCATAGCAGCGGATGATAGTGGTGTTTCTGTCACTTTTATTCAAGATAAATTTCCCAGAGATTTTGTCGAGAGAATGCTAGGACATTACCAGAAAATCTTAGAAACAGTGACGAGTAATCCCGATATAGATTTGTCAGAAATTGATATATTAACGACAAAAGAACGAGAACAATTGCTGAGAGATTGGAATGATACGGCCATTCAATATCCTGAAAAGCAATGGATTCATCAGCTATTTGAAGAGCAAGCCAAACTTTACCCTGAGAGAGTGGCGGTCATTTTTGAAAATCAAGAATTAACTTATCAAAAATTAAATGAAAAAGCCAATCAACTTGGTCATTACCTACAAAAATTAGGAGTAAAACCAGAGGAATTAGTAGGAATTTATCTAGAGCGTTCCTTAGAAATGGTAGTAGGATTATTGGCTGTTTTGAAGGCCGGAGGAGCTTACGTCCCCTTAGATCCTAATTATCCTCAAGAACGCCTAAGTTATCTATTAGAAGATACTGGGGTAAAAGTGATCATTACTGCGGAATCGCTGCGGGGATTGTTGGGGGAATACCGGGGAATTGTTGTTGCTTTGGATACAGATTGGCCAGCAATTTCTCAAGAAAGTCAGAACAATTGTGACAGTGGCGTAACGGGGGAAAATTTAGCCTATGTTATTTATACTTCGGGATCCACAGGTAAGCCTAAAGGCGTAATGAATAATCATAAGGGGATTAGGAATCGTTTGTTGTGGATGCAGGATACTTATCAGTTAACTAAGAGTGATGGCATTTTACAAAAAACCCCTTTTAGTTTTGATGTTTCAGTCTGGGAATTCTTTTGGCCCTTATTAGCCGGTGCAACCCTAGTGGTCGCTAAACCAGAAGGTCATAAAGATAGTACCTATTTAATACAATTGATCCAAAAGCAGCAAATCACTACCCTTCATTTTGTCCCCTCAATGTTGCGAGTGTTTCTGCAAGAACCAGAGCTAAAAGAATGTAGTTCTCTCAAGCGGGTTTTCTGTAGTGGGGAAGCTTTGTCATTAGACTTAACACAACGCTTTTTTGAGCATTTTGACTGTGAACTTCACAACCTCTACGGTCCGACTGAGGCGGCGATTGATGTGACTTACTGGCCCTGTTTGCCGGAGAATCAAAAAGCTCTAGTGAGTATTGGTCAACCAATTGCCAATACTCAGATTTATATTCTTAATCCGCACTTACAACCAGTTCCTATAGGGATTGTGGGAGAATTACACATTGGTGGCATAGGTTTAGCTCGTGGATACCTCAATCGTCCCGAATTGACGGCCGAGAAATTTATCCCTAATCCTTTTGCTAAGGTCGAAGGAGAAATAGGGGGAGAAATTAGGGCAAAATTATATAAAACGGGAGATTTAGCCCGGTATTTACCCGATGGAAATATTGAGTTTTTAGGGCGGATTGACCATCAAGTTAAGATTCGAGGTTTCCGGATTGAGTTGGGGGAAATTGAAGCTATACTCAGTCAACATCCAGCAGTTGAGCAAGCGGTAGTTATTGCATCGGAGACAGAAACAGGGAGTCAAACACTAATTGCTTATGTTGTGGGTCAGTCTCAAGAGGGGGAACTCTTGGCGACTTCAGAAAAAGGGCAATTATTCGATGAGCAAATCGAGCAATGGCAAAGCCTCTATAACCAAATTTACAGCCAAACATCGGCAGATTCTCAAGGGATATTTAATATTGTTGGCTGGAATAGTAGTTACACGGGGGAACCTATCCCGGTTGCTCAGATGCGAGAATGGCTAGATGATAAAGTTAAGGTTATTCTCGCTCAACAACCTAAAAAAGTTCTGGAAATAGGTTGTGGAACCGGGTTAATATTATTCCAAGTTGCTCCCCATTGCCAGTGTTATTGGGGAACCGATATTTCATCAGTAGCCTTAGACGATATTCAGCGAATTAATCAAGAAGGGCCTCAGCTAGAGCAAGTCAGGCTATTGCATAGCACAGCCGATAATTTTGAGGGTTTGGAGTCAGAAAGATTCGATACAATTATCCTTAACTCGGTTGTGCAGTATTTCCCCCATATAGATTACTTATTGCGGGTTTTAGAGGGAGCTATCAAGGTACTAACTCCGGGGGGGTGTATTTTCCTTGGAGATGTGCGAAACTTGCAACTCATGGAAGCTTTTCACGCTGATGTAGAACTTTATAAGGCTAACCCTGAGGATGCGATTAAGGATTTTAAACAGCGTGTACAGAGAAAAATTGAGCAAGAAAATGAGTTATTCATTGACCCGGATTTTTTTAGAGCAATTCAGTCCTATTTTCCTCAGATTACTGAAGTCGAGATTCATCTAGAGAGAGGTCAACACCACAACGAATTAACTCAATTCCGTTATAATGTTGTTCTGCGGATTGAAACGATTCTGGATTTTAGCACCGACTTTCCAGAATCAAACTGGACTGAACAGCAGCTGACTTTATCTGAGGTAAGAAATCAACTGGGGAAATCTGAGGGGTTAAGGGTGATAGGTGTCCCTAATTCTCGCTTGTTCGGACCTTTAAAAAGTGCGGAATTGTTGAGGAATTCTCAAGACTTTGGGACGACCGAGGAATTTAAAGCTATTAAATCGGAAATTATCCCAGAAAATGCCGTAGAACCTGAAGATTTTTCGGCTTTAGCTGAGGATTTATCCCTTTCGGTTTGGGTAACTTGGTCGGATACTCCAGACCGTTACGATGTGATTTTTGCCCCGCTGGAAAATTCCCGTAGAAATTACATCGCTTTTACCCCCACCCACACCGCAAAACCTGAATGGCAACTTTATGCAAATCACCCTTTAAGGTCTAAGTTAAACAGTAAACTGATTCCCCAACTGCGGAGTTATCTGCAAAACCAACTCCCAGAATACATGATACCTCATGCCTTTGTGCAATTGGATGCTATTCCTCTGACAAATAGTGGAAAAATTGACCGTCGCGCCCTACCCTCTCCAAGCTATAACAGTTTAAGGAATTCGGAGAATTTTGTAGCACCTTGTACCCCTCTTGAGGAAATTTTAGCACTGATTTGGGCTGAAGTTTTGGGCATCGAAGAGGTTGGTATTCACGATAATTTTTTTGAACTTGGGGGGGATTCGATTCGGGGCATACAAGTGATCGCTAAGGCGCGACAAATGGGTTTTCATTTTTCTTTACCCCAATTATTGCAACATCAAACCATTCAAGAATTGGCCAATTGCGTTAGCTATGAAATTGATACTTTAGGGACTGAAAAAACGGAAGTTTTTAGTTTAATTTCTCAAGAAGTTCGCCTCAATTTACTGGAGGAAGTGGAGGATGCTTATCCTCTAACTGCTCTACAATTGGGGATGATATTTCATAGTGAATATCAGGGGAATCTATCGGTGTACCATGATGTGTTTACCTATCATATTCGTGCTGATTTTAGTTTTCCCGCTTTACATAGTGCTATTCAGGAGATTGTCCAGCGGCATCCAGTATTACGAACCAGTTTCGCACTCTTTGAATATCAGGAACCCCTACAATTAGTTCATCGACAAATCGATGTTCCTTTAGGATTAGATGACCTAACCCATTTATCTACTTCTGAACAAGACACGGCTATTGATGATTGGATTGAGCGGGAAAAAATCCGCACTTTTGACTGGGATAGTCCTCCTTTATTTCGCTTTCATCTCCATCGCCGCAGTCAGGATAACTTTAACCTAACTTTCAGTTTTCATCACTCTATTTTAGATGGTTGGAGTGTGGCTTCGTTGCTCACAGAATTGTTACAACAGTATCTCTATCTTCTCGACAAAAAAGTTCTCCCTCTCTCTCCAACTCCTGCTCTTAGTTTTAGGGATTTTGTCGCCTTAGAAAAGAAAACTGTCCAATCGCCAGAATGCCAGAATTATTGGCAAGAAAAACTCAGAGATGTGACGCTGACTAAACTTCCTCAGTGGTCGAAATCTAATCAAGTTAATCAAGATTGGGATTGGTTAGTTCCTATATCTAGTCAGGTATCTCAGGGATTAAAACAACTCGGTAAACAAGTGGGAGTCCCCCTAAAAAGTGTTTTATTGGCGGCTCATTTTCGGGTATTAAGTTTACTGAATAATCAGAGGGATATTGTTACGGGTTTAGTCTCTAATGGACGGTTAGAAGCAGCCGATGGGGAAAAGATATTAGGTTTATTTTTGAATACTTTGCCCCTACGTTTAGAGTTATCTGGAGGACCTTGGAGCGATTTAGTTAAGCAAGCTTTTGATGTTGAAAGAGAATGCTTATCTTGGCGAAGATATCCCCTCGCTGAGTTACAAAAATCAGGTCAACCTTTGTTTGATACGGCTTTTAATTTTATTCATTTCCATGTTTATCAAGGTATCATCGGGGTGAAAGATTTAGAAGTCTTAGGAGGGAAGTTTTTTAATCAAACTAATTTTACATTGTTAGCTAATTTTAGTCTTCATCCCCTTTCATCTCAAATAGAACTTACCCTTAAATATGATGGGAATTATCTAGGGGAAAAGCAGATGGAGTTAATCGGAGGATACTACGAGAAAACTCTCATCGCTATGGCAACGGAAGGGTTAGAACGTTATGAAACTTGTTGTTTACTTTCTGAGCAAGAACAACATCAATTATTAAAAGAATGGAATGATACCGAGGTTCACTATCCCGATGGCTGTATTCATCAATTGTTTGAGGAGCAAGTTAAGCGCAGTCCTGATGCGATCGCTATTATTACAGAAAATGAACAATTAACCTACCGTCAATTAAACGAAAAAGCGAATCAATTAGGGCATTATTTAGGCAAAAAAGGGGTAAAAACGGAGTCTTTGGTGGGAATTTGCCTAGAACGGACCCCTGAGATGGTTATAGGGTTATTAGCCATTCTCAAAGCAGGGGGAGCTTATGTACCTTTAGATCCAGCTTATCCAACTGAACGCCTCAATGTTATCTTAGAAGATGCTCAAGTTTCCTTGTTGCTAACACAAGCAAAATTAGTAGAGAAATTAGGGAATTATCCAGGGAATCTGGTGATATTAGAGGCAGAAGCCAGAAATATAGCCCTAGAAAGTCCCGAAAACCTCTCTTTACCCGTAAGTTCCAGTAATACCGCTTATGTGATTTATACCTCCGGTTCAACGGGGAAACCAAAAGGGGTTGTCATTGAGCATCACAGCACCACAACCTTACTGAATTGGTCCAAGGAAGTCTTTAGCAGTGAGGAATTAGCGGGGGTTTTGGGAGCTACTTCTATTTGTTTTGATTTGTCAGTATTTGAACTATTTTTGCCCTTGGCTGTGGGGGGTAAGATTATTCTGGCCCAGAATGTTCTAGATTTGCCTAGTTTAAGTGCAGCCAAAGAGGTAACATTAATTAATACCGTACCTACAGCGATCGCTCAACTGCTGGAAATTGAGGCGATACCTGAGACTGTGCAAACGGTAAACCTCGCCGGAGAAGCTTTGTCTAATCAATTGGTACAGAAGCTTTACCAGCAGGAAAACATTAAGAATGTTTATAATCTCTACGGTCCTTCAGAAGATACCACTTATTCCACTTTTAGCTTAGTGCCTAAAGGACACCATGGACAACCGAGTATCGGCCGGCCTATTGCCAATACTCAAGTTTATATTCTGGACTCTTTTAAGCAACCGGTTCCTCTAGGAACTATTGGTGATTTATATATCGGGGGTAAAGGGTTAGCTCGATGTTATCTGAATCAACCTGAATTAACCGCCGAGAAATTTATCTCCAATCCGTTTAGTAATGAACCCAATGCCAAACTCTATAAAACAGGAGATTTAGCCCGATATTTACCCGATGGAAATATTGATTTTTTGGGGCGGGGTGATAATCAGGTAAAATTGCGGGGTTTCCGCATTGAATTAGGAGAAATTGAGGCAACTCTAGGGACTTATCCCCAAGTTAAGCAAAAGGTGGTGAAGGTTTGGGAAGACTCCTATCGGAATAAGAGATTAGTCGCTTATCTAGTAGGAGAAAATGGTCCGATAAATACTGAGGATTTGCGTCGTTTCTTGGGACAGAAATTGCCAGAGTATATGATTCCGGCTCTTTTTGTCTCCTTAGAAGCTCTCCCTCTGACTCCCAATGGAAAAATTGACCGTTCCAGTTTACCCCTCCCTGAGATACCTTGGACATCTGAGCAGGATTTTGTCCCCCCGCATACTCAGAAAGAAAAGATTTTGGCCAGTATTTGGCAAGATGTTCTCAGCATTAAACAAGTGAGTCGTTATGACCGCTTTTTTGAAGTTGGGGGCGATTCTATTCTCAGTATTCAGGTTGTCGCTCGCGCTCGTCAAGCCGGGTTGAAGATTACCCCTAAACAGATATTTGAATATCCTACTCTTGCTGAACTAGCTACAGTTGCCGATTATTCCACAGCCGAATTAGCTAAACAGGGTTTAGTGAGGGGTATTGTGCCTCTCACTCCCATTCAACTGTGGTTTTTTGAGCAAAATCGCGCTGAAATGCACCACTTTAATCAGTCTGTCCTCTTAGAAGTTCCCCATCACCTGAAAGCTGATTTGTTAGCTCAATCTCTGAGAAAATTAATTGAACATCATGACGCTTTGCGGTTACGGTTTACTGTGGAGGAAGGACAATGGCAACAAGTTAATGAAGGAATGCCGGAGGAAGTACCTTTTGAAGTGATTGATTTGTCTTCTATTCCTCAATCTCAGCAAAGGGAAACTCTCTTAGCAATGGCAACAACTCAACAGGCAAGTTTAAACCTCTCTACTGGACTATTAATCAAGGCGGTACTATTTGAATTGGCGCCCTATCAACCCAGTCGGTTACTGATTATTATTCATCACTTGGGGGTTGATGGTGTATCTTGGCGAATTTTGTTAGAAGATTTATTGATGACTTATCAACAGCTAGAAAGGGGGGAGAATGTAGAACTTCCACCTAAAACCATAGCCTTTCAGGATTGGGCGCTTCTCTTGAGGGATTATGGACAAGGGGAGAAAGCGAGAGAGCCATTAGACTATTGGTTAACTCAACCTTGGTTAGAGGCGAGAAATTTACCTGTAGATGACGAGGCTGGAAAACAATACAATACAGTAGCGACGGCAAATGATGTCACGGTGACTCTAGATGAAGAACAAACCCGCACCCTCTTGCAAAAAGTCCCCGCTGCCTATAACACTCAAATTAATGAGGTTTTGTTAACCGCTTTAGCAGAAACTTTGACAGAATGGACAGAAAATTTGACCATATCTCTTGATTTAGAAGGACACGGACGAGAAGATTTGTTCAGTGAGGTTGACTTATCGAGGACGGTAGGTTGGTTTACCAGTCTTTTTCCGGTTATTTTGCGACTCCCCCCCGAAAATCACCCCGGTGAGCGGCTCAAATCTATTAAAGAACAGTTACGAGCTATTCCTCACAGGGGAATTGGCTATGGAATTTCGCGATATTTGAGTGATGATGCTGATATTAAGTCTCAATTAGCTGAAATTCCTGCCAGAGAAGTTTTGTTTAATTATTTAGGTCAATTTGAGCAAGGACAATTGCAAAAAGGGGATTGGAAATTAGCGAATGAGTCTAAGGGGCCTAATCACAGTCTTAAGGGACATCGTAGTCATTTATTAGAGATTACGGCCAGAGTTATCGAGGGACAGTTACAAGTAAACTGGACTTATAGCGATCTCATCTATGAACGTTCGACGGTAGAATATTTAGGGCGCAGCTATAAAGAAGCTTTGCTGAAATTGATTGAGCATTGTTTATCTCCTGATGCTGGGGGTTACACTCCCTCAGATTTTCCAGTAGCACACTTGAATCAACAGGAATTAGACGATATTCTGGCAGAAATTGACTAATAAGGAGAATCTTTCATGGCAGACACAAAAAATCAACCCGCCAAAAATGTGGAGTCTATTTATCCTCTTTCCCCCATGCAGGAAGGGATGCTCTTTCATAGTCTTTATACTCCTGATTCAGGGATTTATTGTAGTCAAACTCTAATTACTCTGGAGGGAGAAATTAACCTTGCAGTTTTTAGGCAAGCGTGGGAAAAGGTTGTAGAGCGTCACTCGGTATTAAGGACTCTATTTCTTTGGGAAAAACGGGAAAAACCTCTGCAAATTGTGCGAAAAAAGGTTGATTTGCCTTGGGATTATCAAGATTGGCGCAATCTTTCCCCCACAGAACAACAACAACGTTTAGATTTATTGTTAGAAACAGAGCGTCAACAAGGGTTTGAACTAAAAGTTGCTCCTTTAATGCGCTGCTTGATGATTCAACTATCGGACCAAACTTATAAATTCCTCTGCAATCATCATCATATTATTCTGGATGGTTGGAGTATGCCTATTATTTATCAAGAAGTTTTAGGGTTTTATGAGGCAGGTATTCAAGGGAAAAGTTATCATCTTCCTTCACCGCGTCCTTATCAAGATTATATTGTTTGGTTACAGCAGCAAAACCCATCTATTGCTGAGAGTTTTTGGCAGCGAACTCTTGAAGGGTTTATGACTCCCACCCCCCTGAGGGTGGACAGACTCCAGTTAATGAAATCTGAAGGTAAGCCGACTTATAAAGAGTATAACTGTCATTTATCGGCTTCTCACTCCAAAGACCTGCAATCTTTGGCGCAAAAGCATAATCTGACCTTATCTACTCTAGTACAGGCCGCTTGGGCGATTCTTCTCAGTCGCTATAGTGGGGAGTCAGAAGTTTTATTTGGGGTTACGGTTTCTGGTCGCCCTCATGATTTATCAGGGGTAGAACATAGGGTAGGATTATTTATTAATACATTGCCGCTGCGAGTCTCCATCAGAGAATCAGATTTATTGCTATCTTGGTTACAGGAATTACAGCAAAAGCAAGCAGAAATTCAGGATTATGCTTATGTTTCTCTGGCTGAAATACAGAGATTAAGTGATATTCCACCGGGGGTTCCCCTGTTTGAGAGTTTGGTCGTTTTTGAGAATTATCCTAGAGAAGCGTTATCGAGAGATTCTCGTCAATCCTTAAGGGTTAAGGATGTGGAGAATTTTGAGGAAACTAATTATCCTTTGACGGTGGTTGCTATTCCTAAACAGGAGTTACTGATTCAGTTAGTCTATGATACTAGCCGTTTTACTCAGGATACGATTGAACGGATGGCAGCACATTTACAGACTATTTTAACAGGGATTGTTACTGATACTCGGCAACGGGTAACACAATTACCTATATTGACAACACAAGAGCAACATCAGTTATTAGTAGAGTGGAACAATACCGAGGCAGATTATCCTTTAGATAAGTCTTTACATCAATTATTTGAGGAACAAGTTGCACAGAATCCGCAGGGAATAGCGGTTATTTTTGAAGACCAAAAATTAACCTATCAACAGTTAAATAACCGGGGCAATCAGTTAGCTCACTGTTTACGAGATAAGGGTGTAGGTCCAGAAAGTTTGGTCGGGATTTTTATGGAGCGTTCCCTAGAGATGGTCATCGGTTTATTAGGGATATTAAAAGCCGGGGGAGCTTATGTACCTTTAGCTCCGGATTATCCTACCGAGCGCTTGGGGGATATCCTCTCAGATTCGGGGGTTTCTTTGGTGTTAACTCAGGAATCTTTAGGAGATTTTCTTCCCCAAACTGAGGCCGAGTTACTGTGTTTAGATAGGGATTGGGAAAAGATAGCTACCTATAGTCCAGAAAATCCCTTCAATCTAACGACTCCTGAGAATTTAGCCTATGTTATTTATACATCAGGTTCAACGGGAAAACCCAAAGGCGTGATGAATATTCATAGAGGAATTTGTAATACTCTGAAATATACTATTGGTCATTATAATATTACCTCTGAAGACCGCATTCTCCAAATTATTTCCTTGAGTTTTGATGGTTCAGTCTGGGAAATTTTTTCGTCTTTAATATCTGGTGCTTCTCTAGTCGTGGCTAAACCTGACGGGTATAAAGATATAGATTATTTAATAGATTTAATTGTGCAAGAACAAGTAACTTATTTCACTTGTGTTCCCTCAATATTGCGAGTTTTTCTGCAACATCCCAAGAGCAAATATTGCCACTATTTAAAACGAGTAATTGTCGGGGGAGAAGCCTTATCTTATGAACTCAATCAACGATTTTTTCAGCAGTTAAACTGTGAATTATATAACGCTTATGGACCAACAGAAGTAGCGGTTGAGACTACTATCTGGTGCTGTCAGCCAAATTCCCAAATTTCTATTGGAACTCCCATTGCTAATGCCCAAGTTTATATCCTCGACAGTTATCTCCAACCGGTTCCTATTGGTGTTGCTGGAGAATTACATATTGGTGGAATGGGTTTAGCGCGTGGATATCTCAATCGTCTGGAATTAACTCAAGAAAAATTTATTTCTAACCCTTTTGCTGAGGGGAAATTATATAAAACCGGAGATTTAGCTCGCTATCTTCCTGAGGGCAATATTGAATATTTAGGACGGATTGATAATCAAGTTAAGCTGAGAGGTTTACGCATTGAATTAGGAGAAATTCAGACGGTTTTAGAAACTCATCCCAACGTTGAACAAACTGTTGTGATTATGCGGGAAGATACCTTATATAATCAACGGTTAGTTGCTTATGTAATCAGAAAAAATTCTTTATTAACTCCTCAGGAGCTACGCCGTTTCTTACAGCAGCAACTGCCCGCTTATATGGTGCCTTCTGCCTTTGTCATGTTGTCGGATTTTCCCTTAAATAACAATGGCAAGATAGACAGGAAAAAATTACCTATCCCCGATGAGACATCAATTATTGAATCTGCTTATATAGCCCCAAGAAATGAAAAAGAAAGCCTCTTAGCTCAGATTTGGCAAGATGTTCTTCAGGTATCCAAAATAGGGGTTAGTGACAACTTCTTTGAGTTAGGAGGACATAGCTTAAAAGCTATTTCTCTAGTGAGTAAAATTCAGGAAAAGTTAGGGCAATCTTTGCCCATTAAACAAGTATTTGCTCATCCTACCATTGCTGAACAAGCAGCATTATTAAGCACTGTTACCCCTCTGACGGTAGCCACTATTCCCCTTGTATCTGCACAAGAAACCTACGAAACATCCCATGCTCAGAGACGTTTCTATGTCTTGCAACAGATGGATCTCAATAATGTAGCTTATCATATTGTTTCCACCCTCAAAATAGCAGGAGATTTTAGTCCAGATGTCTTTGAAAAAGCCATACAATTATTGATTTCCCGTCATGAATCCCTGCGGACATCTTTCATTTTAATTAACGGTGAACCACAACAGAAAATCCTGCAAAATCGTCCTTTTGATTGGGAATTTAAAGACTGGACAAATAAACCTGATGAAGAAATCCTAGAAACGATTGCAAAAGAGAGAAAACCGTTTGACTTAGAGAAAAGTCCCCTGGTGCGCTCTAAGATTTATAAACTATCTCCGAATGAATATATTTTAGAGTTAGAAATTCATCATATTATCTGTGATGGTTGGTCAATGAGTTTGTTAGCTAAAGAATGCTTACAATACTACTCTGATTTAGCCAAAGGATTACAGCCTAGTATAGAGCCATTGCCGATACAATATAAAGATTATGCAGGATGGCAAAATAATCTTTTAAGAAGCGAAAATAATTCAAAAAACCTAGATTACTGGCGGCAAAAACTGGACAATGGACAACTGACCAGAGTTCACTTACCGACAGACTTTAAACGTCCCCAAATAAAGACGTTTAAGGGTTCTCATTTAAGCTGGACATTTGACCGAGAAACGATTTCTAAATTAAGAAAAATTTGTCAGGAAAACGAAATCACCCTATTCATGGCATTGGTAGCGGCTGTCAAAATATTACTGTATCGCTACAGTGGTCAACATGATATTACTATTGGTACAGAAATCGCCACCAGAAGCCATCCTCAACTGCAATCTCTAATCGGTTTATTTCTCAATACCTTAGTTATTCGTGACCAAATTGAACCCGAAAAAGGCTACAAAAATCTACTCGCAAAGGTTCGTCAAACCGTTACCGAAGCCTTAGAACATTCCGATTATCCCTTTGATATTTTAGTAGAAAAATTAGCTGTTTCTAGAGAAATTAACCGCACTCCCTTGTTTGATATATTAGTCCTTCTGCAAAATTTTGATCAACCTGTAGGCTTGGAAAATATACAAATAAAATCTCTAGATTCCCTGACCCCGACCAGTAAGTTTGATCTATCTTTTGTGTTTAGTGAAGATCAGGAAAAACTCAGATTAGAGCTAATTTATAACACCGACTTATTCCAAGAGGAGAGGATGAAAAAATGTCTCATTCACTTCGATAAACTCTTGAATGAAATGCTATCTAACCCCGCCCAACCCGTCAAAGACATTTCTTTGTTATCGGAGGCAGAAACCGCTTTCATTGCCAATTTTATCAATCCTATTCCTCGCTTAGAAACCCGTACTATTATCCACGATTTTATTGACCAAGTTGCAGCCAAACCGGAGAAAACATCGATTATTTATCCAGGGGGTAAATTTAGCTATCAAGAATTACATGAACTAACTAACTTTTGGGCTTATGCCTTAAAAGAATTAGGCGTGGAAAAAGATAAGGTTTGTGGTGTTCTCCTAGAAGGAGATTATCGTCAGTTAATCGCCATGCTGGCAGTATTTAAAGCCGGAGGAATCTATTTACCTCTACGTTTAGATGAACCAGAGGAGCGCCGGCAACGCATGATGATTAAAACTAGCCCCGAAATTATCTTAGTTGCGGCTGAGAATTTAGAGGGGATTAAACCCCAACTATCCGCATTAGAAAAACCGCCTCATATCTTAGTGGTTAAGGCTCATAAAATTCAGCAATATCATCAGTGGAATGGCATGGATTATCAAGAGTTTCCTTGCCAATTAAGCAACCTGAAACCCGTTCTAGCTATGCCAGATGCTGATGATTCTAATTATATTATGTTTACTTCTGGCTCCACCGGTGAACCTAAAGCAATCTTAGGCAGTCACGGCAGCTTACGTCATTTCATTGATTGGGAAAAACGGGAATTTGGCATTAATGAAAGTTGGCGCTGTTTACAAATTGCTCAAATTAATTTTGATGCTTATTTGAGGGAAACCTGTGTGACTTTATGCTCAGGGGGAACTCTGTATATTCCAGAGAGTACAGAGCGAGAAGACTTAGAGCTTTTATTACTGCGAATAGGAGAATGGAAAATTAACTTACTACACACTGTCCCCTCGGTAATGCGTCTATTTTTAAAGATGGGGCGTGGTTTAATTAATGCACATAATCTCCTGAAAAGTTTGCGAATTTTTGTCTTAGGAGGAGAGCCTTTATTTGTGAAAGAACTGGCTGAATGGCATCAAATTTTTGGCTCTCAGACAGAATTTGTGAATATTTATGGGGCAAGTGAAACTACATTTGTTAAGCATTTTTATCGAATTCCTAACCCTAATAATATTCCCTATGAACGGGTTCCGGGTGGTCAAACTTTGCCAGATGCCGCTTATGCAGTGGTTGATGGAAATCGCGCCAGGGCAATAGGAGAAGTAGGAGAAGTGTTCGTTAAATCCCCCTATTTAACCAAAGGTTATTATCAAGATGAAAGCTTAACTCATTCAGTTTTTGTGCCTAATCCTTTGAATGGGGGGAGGGATATAGTTTATCGTACTGGAGACTTAGGCAGACTGCTTCCTGATCTAACTTTAGAAGTAATAGGACGCAGTGACAATCAAATTAAATTAAATGGGGTACGGATTGAATTAGGAGAGATTGAAGATGTCCTCAGTGGGATTGAGGGAGTAGAAAAAGCCTTAGTTATGGCTAATAAAAAGGAGGAATTAGTAAACGTAATTGCTTATTATCAAGCCGAGGATACAGTTCATCAGGAATATATTCGAGGTAAATTAAAGCAACTCTTACCGATTTATATGCAGCCTAGCTTTTTAATGCGGTTAGAAGCTTTTCCCTTGTTACCCAATGGAAAAATTCATCGTCTAGCTTTGCCAAAACCCGAAGAAAATATTACTAACTCAACTAACCAAGTCCCAGATTTTAATCCACAAGAAGCTTTATTAGCTTCCCTTTGGGGTGAGTTATTAGAAGCAGAAGTTAGTAACAGTAATCAGTCATTTTTTGAACTAGGAGGAAACAGTCTGAAGGCGATGCGCTTAGTGTCACAAATCCGTAATCAATTTGGAGTTTCTCTCCGATTACGGGAAATTTTTACCCATAATACTTTAAAAGAACAAGCTGTATTAATTCAATCCCGACAAAAACGATGATCAACTTACCACAATCTGACTCAATTAACCCACTGGAAAAACAAAAATATTACGAAGTCTCTCACGGTCAAAGAAGGCTTTGGATTTTGCAGCATATCAGCGAATCTTCTAGTGCTTATAATATTAGGCTTGCCATGAGAATTAATGGCAAGTTAGATGTTTCTATATTAACAGCAGCCTTTCAAGAACTGGTGAACCGTCATGAAATTCTCAGAACCACTTTTACCAGTGTTGGGGGCAATATTAAGCAAGTTATTCATGAGCAAATCCCCACAGAACAGTTAATCATTTTTAAAGATTTAAGAGAAGAAAAAGATGCTGAACTCTTGGCAGATGATTTAATTCAAGAGTCGGCAAATTTACCTTTTAGTTTAGAAAAGTTGCCCCTTATTCGGGTCTTATTGGTGCAGATTAAGTCAGAAGAATTTATCTTTGGTTTGACTGTCCATCATATTATTGGGGATGCACAATCACTTGATATTATCTTTCAAGATTTCTTTATATTATACTCTGCTTATACTCAACAAAAAAAAGCTGAATTACCCCCTCTTACTCTACAGTATAAAGATTATGCGGCATGGCAAAATCAGTGGTTAGAAAGTGAAGAAGTTAGAGAACAACATGAGTATTGGTGTGAGGTTTTTTCCGAACATCCCCCTATCTTAAACTTACCGATAGACTTCCCTCGACCTCAAGTAAAATCTTCTCAAGCGGCTTCCTACACTTATCAATTTAGTGAGAGTCTTAGCCAACAATTACAAACCTTTGCAACTCGAAATCAGACGACTCTATTTATTACCCTACTGACTTTCTTTAAAATATTACTCTACCGCCACACCGGCCAACGGGATTTAGTAGTTGGTATCCCTATTTCAGCACGAAATCATCCTGATTTAGAAAACCAGATCGGGTTTTATGTTAACACCTTGGCTTTGAGATCTTTATTACCAGAGGGAGTAACTTTTAAGCAAGTCTTAGGGGAAGTAACTAACACCTGTCTTGATGCTTATGAATATCGTGATTATCCTTTTGATAAATTAGTATCCGCTCTCAATTTAGAACGTGATTTGTCCAGAAATCCCTTATTTGATGTCATGTTTTCTCTACTGGGTAAAGAAAGCAAAACTGTCTTAAAAATTCCTGGTTTGGAACATCAACCTTATCCCTTAAAACCACGCATGGCTCAATTTGATATGACTTGGAGCTTCTTTGAAGATAGTCATAATCTTACATTAGTGATCGAATATGAGCCAGATTTATTTTTGCCTGAAACCATCGCCAGAATGAACGGTCACTTTTTACAAATTATTAAAAGTGTAATTCAGAATCCCGATTGTAAATTATCTGAGATTAATTTATTAACCCCTGAAGAACAGCATCAATTACTAATAGAGTGGAATCAAACCGAAGTCGCTTATTCTCAACAGTGTTTGCACCAGTTATTTGAAGAAAAAGTTAGAGATAATCCCGAGGCAATAGCTCTTATTTTTGACGGCGAAAAATTGACCTATCGAGAGTTAAATAATCGAGCTAATCAAGTCGGTCACTATTTAAAAGAAAAAGGCGTAACTTCAGAAGTATTAGTGGGGATTTTTATTGAGCGTTCTTTTGAGATGATCATCGGAATATTGGGAATTATTAAAGCCGGGGGAGCTTATGTTCCTTTGGCTCCTAATTATCCCCCTGAGCGCTTGGATTATATGATATCTGATTCGGCGATTTCTCTGTTGTTAACTCAGCAATCTTTAGTTCAATTTCTGCCCGAAAATCAAGCCGAAATACTGTGTTTAGATACAGATTGGTTAAAGATAGCTAATTATAGTCAAGAGAATTTGACCTCTCCAGTTAAACCAGAAAATTTAGCTTATGTTATATACACTTCGGGTTCAACGGGAAAACCCAAAGGTGTGATGAATATTCATAGAGGAATTTGCAATACTCTAAAATACAATATTGACAATTATAATCTTAACTCTGAAGATCGCATTCTCCAAATTACTCCCTTTAGTTTTGATGTTTCAGTTTGGGAAGTTTTCTCATCTTTAACATCTGGTGCTACCCTAGTCGTGGCTAAACCTGACGGGTATAAAGATATAGATTATTTAATAGATTTAATTGTGCAAGAACAGGTAACTTATTTCACTTGTGTTCCCTCAATATTGCGAGTTTTTCTGCAACATCCCAAGAGCAAAGATTGCCACTGTTTAAAACGAGTAATTGCCGGGGGAGAAGCCTTATCTTATGAACTCAATCAACGATTTTTTCAGCAGTTAAACTGTGAATTATATAACGCTTATGGACCAACAGAAGCCGCCGTTGATGCTACTGTCTGGTGCTGTCAGCCAAATTCCCAGTTAATTCCTATTGGACGTCCCATTGCTAATGCCCAAGTTTATATCCTCGACAGTTATCTCCAACCGGTTCCTATTGGTGTTGCTGGAGAATTACATATTGGTGGAATGGGTTTAGCGCGTGGATACCTCAACCAACCTGAATTAACGGCTGAAAAATTTATTCCTCATCCTTTTGCTCAGGGGAAATTATATAAAACGGGGGATTTAGCTCGCTATCTTCCTGATGGAAACATTGAATATTTAGGGCGGATTGATAATCAAGTCAAGCTGAGAGGTTTACGCATTGAATTAGGAGAAATTCAGACGGTTTTAGAAACTCATCCCAACGTTGAACAAACTGTTGTGATTATGCGGGAAGATACCTTATATAATCAACGGTTAGTTGCTTATGTAATCAGAAAAGATACTTTATTAACTTCCCAGGATTTGCGTCGTTTCTTACAGCAGAAATTACCCGTTTACATGATCCCTTCTGCCTTTGTCATGTTGTCGGATTTTCCCTTAAATCCTAATGGGAAAATAGACGTTCATAAATTGCCTATACCGGATGAGACTTCTCTAGTTGAATCACCCTATTTAGCCCCCCGCAATTCAACGGAAACTATCTTAGTAAGCCTTTGGCAACAACTTCTACAAGCTGGCAAGATAGGGGTTAATGATAACTTCTTTGAGTTGGGGGGTCATTCCTTACAAGCTATGAATCTTATGGCTTTAATTTATGAAAAAATGGCCATAGAAATTCCTTTATCAATGATTTATGAAAAGCCAACAGTAGCCGAATTAAGCGATTATATTATCTATGCTCAGGAGATGAATATTCAACCGAAAGAACGTCCTTATGTGGTGTTTAATAAGGAGCAAGAAAAGGCCGTCTTTTTATTTCCACCCGCCCTTGGTTTCGCTGCTGCTTATGCCAATTTAGCAGAGTATCTAACGAATTATGCTATTTATACTTTCCGGTATATTAGCGATGAATTAATGTTAAAAAAATACGCTGAATTAATTGAGGATTTGGCTCAGAATCAAGATATAAAATTAATGGGACATTCCGCCGGCGGATTTTTAGCGATGTTAATGGCGCAACAATTAGAAAGTCGAGGGAGAGTTGTTTCTGATGTCATTTTACTGGATACTTACAGAGGAGGACGTGAGGCTAAAAAAGCTGATATGTCAGAGATTCAAGAAGGGGTTGATGCTTTCTTATTAAATCCCAAACGTCAGGAATTAAGAGGTTACTTTTTAGAAAATCAAAAACTCCGCAATCGCACTTATAATCAAGTGTGGGAATACTTTAATTTTCTTTGGAATTCTGACTTAAAAAATGTACAAATTCAAGGGACTATTCATTTGATTCGTGCTGAGGGAAACTATGAAGCTCAAGATGATTGGACACAAGCAACAAAAGGAGAAAGAATCAATCATTATGCCACTGGTATTCATCGTGAAATGATTGATCCTCCTTATCTTCCCAAAAACGCTCTGATTATTAATAGTATTCTCAACCCAAAACAGTCGTAACCGTTGAGGGGGGGGACGAAATCGGGCAATCTGAGAGACATGGATGAGCAGTACCTAGGGTCTGCTGAAAAAGTTTTTTCAGCAAACCCTAATTAGGGTTAGCTGAATAAATCTAAAAACCTTGTTGGGTAAGACTTTTAGACTTTTTGTCAATCAAAAAGTACCAGATATGGGAGTGGTCGGGGGGAAAATTCCGGGACTTTTTCCCTGAAAATTAGGTAATTTACCCGATGAAAATGGGTAAAACCCCACACCCCACACCCCACACCCTACACCCTGCCCCTAGGAAAAACTTTTTCAGCAGACCCTAATTAATACCAATCATCCATCGACCGGAAAATTGAGGCATCGGGGAACACAGTTGGATTACCACTTGCGTCGATTTTTTGCCGTAATTCTCGCAATTGTTTATTCCCGATGAGAAAATCACTTTCTACTAATTGATAGGGCAGTACATTATTATCTAAAGCATACACTGCCGTGATGCCGGCAGCTACCCCAGAGGACCACTCGAAGGAATGGACACGATAGGCGGCCGCGGCAATATGACTGAGAGCGATACTTTTACCCGCTATCAGTAAATTATCGATTTTTTGGGGAATTATAGCCCTTAAAGGAATCTCAAAAGGGTAAGCTTGCCCTTGTCCCTGTCTTTCTCCTGCTTTTTCTGTATTACCCGGTTTTTCGGGGGGATGTTCCGTCATGCAGGGATGAAAATCAATCGCATAGTGACCGATACCGACGGAATCGGGGTAAATGGTAGAGCGCTTGCGTTTAACGGCCTGATCGGGGGATAATGTGCCATCAAGTACGGAAAATCCCTCTAATCCTGCCAAGGTGGCAATTAAGCGCCGATATTCTGCTGGAGAAAGATTTTGACGATAGAAATCACTTTGAAAATTTTGTCGGGAAATATCGATTTCTGTGACGGTAAAACCAGCGGGGAAAGTCAGGGAAGGACGACCGATAATCCGTCTTGCTTCCCGAATATAGGGATATTTTGACAAACCGTGGGCAGTACCCATGGGAGAATCAAAACCGGAGAGATAACGGTTATTCAAATGGGGAACTTTTACCCCGTCCCCTAACTGGGAATCGGTGGTTCCTTCTACTAACCAATAATAGTAGGAAATGGCGTGTTCTTCG
This sequence comes from Microcystis aeruginosa NIES-843, assembly GCF_000010625.1. Classification (NCBI taxonomy): domain Bacteria; kingdom Bacillati; phylum Cyanobacteriota; class Cyanophyceae; order Chroococcales; family Microcystaceae; genus Microcystis; species Microcystis aeruginosa. Next base: position 3,485,289 of record NC_010296.1, on the reverse strand, counting down.
CCCCTCGCGAGGGTTTCGGTGCGTAATCCTCCCATCCATCCCCCCGGAGATAACTGTCCTAGCTGTTGCAACTGTTCACGGGTGTAGATAAAGTTATCCTTAGCAGTCCCCGGACGGTAATCATTTCCCCAGGTCCAATTCTGCATGGAAATATCCCCCGGGACGGGTTCGGTAAAAGTAATTCCCCCAAAGGTTTTCTCTTTACCCAGTTGCGGACTCCAAATACGACGATAGGTGAAAACTAGGTCAAAATCGGCTAATCGCGGCAATTCATAGCTAAAATAGGGGGCATAGCGTTCATAATAAACGGGTTTCTCGTGGGTTTGTGGTTTTTCTGTTTCCTCCATGGCGAAGGTATAGGTAAAGCCTTGGGTACAGTAGGGGTCTCCAGTGACGCTAGAGGAAGAAGGTTCGAGATAACTGCGCTTATCGACACCTAAACGGTAGGGAATATCTGATAATCCGATTATTTCCCCGGTTTCGGTCGCTTCAATCACATACCAATCTGCTAATTGATTCGGTTGGGAGGATTTGGGGACAAAACGGAGGATTTTCTTATCAAAACGGGGAGAATTTTCGTAGCGATAGATATCCTCCATTTTTTGCGATAAAAACTCGGTATTTAGGGGAGGAGTACCTTTTGCGGGACTATGTTGAATAGCAATTACACTGGTAATCTGTTGACCAGTGCCGCGATTGGGTAAAGTTTCAATATTTAATTCTTTGACTACCGTGGAGGGAAACCATTTCAGGGTTCCTTTGCCTTTTTTGGCAGCGTCTTCTAACTGTTGAAATAATAATTTATGTCCATCAAAAGGCAAAAAACAAGACCCGCTTACCCAACATTCTCCGGGGTTGCGTTTCCCGTAATGCTTTCTAATTCTTTCCCTAAATTCTAGATAACCTTTCGGGAAAAATAATTTTTCTCTTTGTGTCCGTCTTTCATCTAATGCGGAGGTTCCCTGAGAAGATATCTGTCCCCCCACCCAGTCGGTAATCTCGGTTAAACAGACGGTTTTTCCTAATAATAAAGCTTCGTAGGCCGCACCGGCACCGGCTAAACCACCACCCACCACCAGAATATCACAGCCGACGGTTTTATCCAGTTCTCGCGGGGGGGCAGCTAGGGTAAGGGGAGTGAAAGCTTGTAGGAGAAATAATCCCAGAGAGAGGGATTTAAGAGGAGTAAAGTGATGATTGAAAATTTTAGGGGACATTATTGACAAATATCAATGTTATGGCTGAGAGTTTCTTCTTTCCTTGAAGAAGAAGCCAGAGCATCTGTTCCTGAAATCCTGATGGTTTTTTTGGGGGATATTGAGAACTTTGTAGCTTGATGCTGGCTTTTGAGAGATTATACACCGTCAAGCTGACAATCGATCGCTTTTCCGGAAATGTTTTGACACAATAGAGATATCCTGATTCTGTCTCATTCCCTTTGTTATTCCCTGTCATCCTTGCTAAGTTAAATTCAAAACAAACCCGGGTAAGACATCTTCCCCGGATAAAATAGCAGGTAAATTAATAATTTCCCCATCGCTATTTAGTCGGTAGATTTCCACCTGCTGCTGTTGCGGATTAATCAACCAACCTAAACGTAAACCACTGGCTAAATATTCACTCATCTTGTCCTGTAAAGAGGTTAAAGAATCGGTACGAGAACGTAATTCAATCACAAAATCGGGACACAAAGGCGGGAACTTTTCTCGCTCTTCTGCGCTCAAAGCTTCCCATCTCTCCCGTTTTATCCAAGCAACATCAGGAGAACGATCTCCTCCATTTGGCAAACGAAAAATTGTCGAAGAACTAAACACCTCACCAAGTTGATTTTGCTCGTTCCATACCCCCACTTTAACAATCAAATTAGCTTCTTGTTTACCACTATTTCCACCCACGGGAGGCATAATTAATAATTCTCCTTTTTGATTACGTTCTAAATTCCATGTTTGATTAGCCTGACAGAGATGATAAAATTGTTCATCGGTCAGATTAACTGTCTTTAGATTTAACACTACAGTTTCCATAATCGCTTCTCCTTCTTGCTACTTTATACACTATAACTCATAGCATTTATCTTAAGAGTGAGGTACAAAGTCTCTGGTTTTAGGGAACGCCAGAACTGCTGTATCAGTTATCAGTTCAGAGAAAAATATGTGTAATTAATTCTGTCTGGGTACTCAATCCTTCCTAAGTTAAATTCAAAACAAACCCGGGTAAGACATCTTCCCCGGATAAAATAGCAGGTAAATTAATAATTTCCCCATCGCTATTTAGTCGGTAGATTTCCACCTGCTGCTGTTGAGGATTAATCAACCAACCCAAACGTAAACCACTGGCTAAATATTCGCGCATCTTTTCGCGTAAAGAGGTTAAGGAATCGGTACGAGAACGTAATTCAATCACAAAATCAGGACACAAAGGTGGGAACTTTTCTCGCTCTTCTGCGCTCAAAGCTTCCCATCTCTCCCGTTTTATCCAAGCAACATCAGGAGAACGATATCCTCCATTTGGTAAACGAAAAATTGTCGAAGAACTAAAGACTTTACCAGAATTACTTTGACGATTCCAAATCGTTACATCAGCAATTAAATCAGCTTCTCTATTACCGCTATTTCCACCCACGGGAGGCATAATTAATAATTCTCCTTTTTGATTACGTTCTAAATTCCATGTTTGATTAGCCTGACAGAGATGATAAAATTGTTCATCGGTCAAATTAACTGTCTCTAGATTTAACACTACAGTTTCCATAATCGCTTCTCCTTTTTGCTACTTTATATCATTGATTCATCTCAACCTATTTACCTAATTGACTCTCTAAAAATTCTCGCCAATCGGGATTAGTAGTGTCTAGGGAAATTAGATAGGGTTGTTCTTTTTCATTAAAAGGTTCTGTTTTCTCAATTTGGGCATTTAAAACCTCGATATTAGCATCAGAAATATCACCTTTTCTAGCGGCAATCCGTTGTTTTAAAACTTCTATAGGTGCGTGACAATGGACAATATGAAAAGGAATCTGTAAATTTTGGGCATAGGTTAATAAGGGTTCTCGCCAAGCATATTTATCGTAGCGTGCATCGAGAATAACTGGATAACCTAAAGTTATTAAAATTCGGGCTAATTCCGCTAGTCTAGCGAAGGTTTTTTGACTCATTTCGAGACTATATATATCTAGACTTCCTGTTTGATTTAAGTCAATTCCAGCCAAATGTTTGCGAACTGCATCGGAACGAATCTGAATAGCATTAAGATTTTTAGCAATTACTTTCCCTATGGTACTCTTACCCGATGCAGAAAATCCCGACATCAGAATTAATCTCGGTTTCTGCGGTTGTGTGTACTGCCAAGCTAATTGATAATAATCCTGTGCATTGGCTTTAATTTTCTCAGAAAAAGTGTCACCATCAAGCAGAAAACTATTGACTTTTGCCCTCACATACGCTTGTCTAGTCAGGTAGAGAGGCAAGACTTTTAAACCCTCCCAGTCAGCGGTTTGTTCTAAATAAGTATTGACAAATAAATTAGCGAAATCTCCTCTCCCCCTAGCGGTTAAATCCATGGCTGTAAAAGCAATATCATACATGACATCAACGAAGCGAAAAGATTCATTAAATTCTATGCGATCAAATAATTGTATTTCTCCCTGCCACTGACAGATATTATTTAAATGTAAGTCTCCGTGACATTCGCGAATCATCCCTTTTATTTGTCTTTCTTCTAACCAATCTCCGTGTTCTGCGAAGAATTTATCTGTGTAAGCTTTCGTTTCATCGTATTGTTTTTGGGTTTGGACAAAATTAATATATTTCTCGGTTTGTTGGTAGTTTTCATCAAAAGCTTGTTTAATAACTTCTAAATTGCCAAATTGAGTAATATAGGAATTAGTCACAGCTTGTCGATGAAATCCTGCCACTTTTTCAGCCAAATATTTTATAGCTTTTTCCGTTAGTTCTCCCCGTTCAAAAACTTTACTCAGTAAACATTCTTGGGGAAACTGATTCATTTTTAAAATGTATTCGATCGCTTTCCCTTCTCCATTTAAACTTATGCTACCCCGTTCCTCATTAATTGACAAAACTTCCAGATAGATATTCGCAGCAACTCTTTTATTTAACTCTAGTTCCTGTTCTAGATAATACTTTCTCTTTTCTAAAGTGGAGAAATCTAAAAAATTATAATTAACTGGTTTCTTGACTTTATAGGCATAATCTCCCGTCAAGAAGATAATGGAAGCATGGGTTTGGATAATTTCAACGGGAATTTTGACAGAATGAGGATAAAAGTCGGGATTTTTTAATTCTTCGATTAATCGGTTGCTATCCATAGGGAGAACTCCTGTCGGTTGCCTCTCATTTTTGTAAATTTACTAGGTTGGGATTTTTAAAGGGAAACTCTCGGCTAGAATTGGCTGTTATTTCCGATTTTATCACTTAATCTTTGACTCTTGGGGGATTCTACCCCCCAAACCCTCCGTTGGGGAGTGGGAAGTGGGAAGTGGGGAGAAGGGAGCGGGTTTTTCAAGTTTGATTGGCAGTTAATCGTACCACTAAAAACCGATTTGCTATCAGATGTCCGTGGAGGAACTGTCTCCCCCAAACGCTGGAAAGCATTAGCGGGAGCAAGTGGGATGCTTACAGGGGGTTGTCCATACATTTGTACCAGTTTAAGGATGACTGATAATTGCTGATTGTCGGTAAGCTGTTGACTATCTAGGGTCTGCTGAAAAAGTTTTTCGTGGGGACAGGGTGTGGGGTGTGGGGTGTGGGGTGTAGGGTTTTACCGATTCTCATCTGGTCAATTACCTAATTTTCAGAGAAAAAGTCCCAGAATTTTCCCCCTATCTCTCCCACAACTGGTACTTTTTGATTGACAAAAAGTCTAAAAGTCTTACCCAACAAGGTTTTTAGATTTATTCAGCAAGCCCTATCTAAATTACTCGTTAAGACCCCCTGAAAGCGGGGTCAGCTTTAAGCCAAGGAATTAGGGGTACAGTTAGTTTTAGATAATTTTGATGCTGGCTATTCCTTCTTAAGTTATATTGATAAATATCCCCTCGACAGCTTGAAGAGCGAACCTTTATCCCATCTTTACCATCAAAAACCGAGCATTTAGCCATGTTATCGACTATAATCGGCCTAGTACAGAATTTGAAGAAGTACAAAGATTTTGGGTTACTCAGGCCTTGAAACCAGAAGATGTGACTCAATTCTTGTTAAGTAACTGTTCCGAATCACACCCAACACTTTATTGAGAAAATAAATTAAGTCAAAGACGAATAAGCCATGACTTTTTGAGGGAGCATATTAACTTATATTTTGTCGAGGTACCGAAAAAATGATTAATGGTTCATCCAATTCCCGTTATCTGCTCATTGTGGAAGATCCTCAAGGGAGAAGAACAATTACCCTAGAAGACATGAAATATTCTCTCGGCCGTAAGTCCGATAATCAAATTGTTCTTCGCTCCAAATACGCGTCTCGCAATCATGCGACTTTAATTAAAAAGAGTCTTGATCGCCAAAATTTTTCCTATTGGATTCTTGATGGTGATTTAGAGGGGAATAAAAGTCATAATGGTATTTATATCAATGGATCTAAATGCTTGGTTCATGAATTAAAAGATGGTGATTTAATTAACTTTGGCTGTGATATAAATGCCAGTTTTCATTTAATAGCCAGTCAAGAAAAAATAGAGCAAGCACCGGTTAAAAGTTCAGGACAGCTACGAGTGTATCTGACGGAAAATGAAGCAAATTATAGCCGGGATGACCTCCACACAAAAAGTACCCTAATTCTCCATCATTCCCCATCCCAGACCATTAGTTTTGATAACAGGACTCAAGGGGAATCTTTCCTAGATCCTCTCACGAATTTGCCTAACCGTTCTATCTTTAATGAATATCTGTCAAATGCTATTAATAATGCCCAGAAAAGTAATCAACTGCTCGGTCTGTTATTAGTGGATGTAGAGCGGCTAAGAAATGTCAACAATCGACTAGGTTATCGACTGGGAGATAAGCTATTAAAAATCGTCAGTGAACGGTTAAGAAAAAATTTGAGATCGGGGGATATAGTCGCTCGTTGGGGAGGGGACGAATTTATTATCCTGCTGCCACAAATTAATAATGCTAATGATCTGGAAAAAGTTAGTCAAAGAATTATTAAAACCCTAGAAAATAATTACGAAATCGAAAATCACTCCCTAGCCGTGCGATTAAATTTAGGTTCAGTTATCTGTCCCCCCGTCGGCACAGACAGAAAAATGATTTTACAGAAACTGGAGGAAAATTTAGTAGCGGTCAAGAATAATATCAATAATAACTCCAGGATAGAGTCAGTTAATGTTCACCCTAAAAATACTCGTAGTTCTAAAGTTGAATATTTTCTCTATCAGGCAATCAGAAATAATGAATTAGCTCTTTACTATCAACCGCAAGTTAATATGACTCAGGGACAAGTGGAAGGGTTAGAGGTATTATTGCGCTGGTTACACCCTCAATTCGGATTAATCGCTCCTAATCGTTTCTTACCCTTAATCCAAGAAAGCGAGTTAATCCTTGAGCTTAATCGTTGGGTGCTGAAAAATGCCTGTCAACAAGCACAAATATGGCAGCAGCGAGGATTATTATACACTCCCATCTCGATCAATCTGTCCCCGCACCAATTGCGGGATCCGCAGTTGCTCACCATCCTCAAAGAAGTCTTGACTGAAACCCAAATCGGGCCTTTCTTTCTGGAGATGGAAATAACCGAGACAAGTTTACTAGAAAATAGCCGTGAAACCGTTCGAATTCTTGGGGATTTGCAGGAATTGGGTATTGGGATCACCCTCGATGATTTTGGCAGCGGTTACGCGTCGATCGCCTATCTCGGTCAATTTTCCGTGAAAAAACTGAAAATAGAGCAATCTTTAACGAAAAACCTGAGTAATAATCCCCAAGATACCCGTTTTATCTCGTCATTGCTGGCGATAGCGAAAAGTTTTAACTTAATAGTGATCGCCAAGGGAGTAGAAACCCAACAACAATTAGAAATCCTGCAAGAATTAGGTTGCGAGAGAATGCAAGGCAATCGCATCAGTGGCCCTCTAGCAGTGGAGGAAATGACTAAATTTCTCCACATCCACCGCAGCCTGTCAGTAATCAGTGATCAGTGATCAGTTATCAGCTCTGGGTTTTTAGTCAGGGGTATTAAGTGAGGAGGATGAAATAGCATTAACAGTGCTGTCCTTTCACTGATCACTGTTTACTGATAACTGATTACTGATAACTGATTTTGGTCACTGATTCCGGTATGATCTGAACAGAGAATCTAGGATCAAATACCTACTCATCGAAAATTTGGGTCTGAAACCCCGTCGTTCTACGACGGCTTTACTGTTAAATATTAGCACATTTGCGAAATATATGCTAAAATGTGAGGTATGGAGAAAGCCTATTCGTTTCGATTTTACCCAACACCAGAACAAGAGTCGCTATTGCGGCGCACTTTGGGCTGTGTAAGATTAGTTTACAATAAAGCTCTCCATGTCAGAACACAAGCATGGTACGAAAGACAAGAAAGAGTAGGCTACGCTCAAACTTCTTCAATGCTAACCGATTGGAAAAAGCAAGAAGAATTAAACTTTCTCAATGAAGTAAGCTGTGTACCCTTACAACAAGGGTTAAGACATTTACAAACAGCTTTCACTAATTTCTTTGCTGGTCGTACTAAGTATCCTAACTTTAAGAAAAAACATCAGGGAGGAAGTGCCGAATTTACCAAATCTGCTTTTACAATTAAAGACAGACAAATCTATTTAGCTAAATGCACAGAACCTTTACCTATTCGATGGTCAAGACACATCCCAGAAAGCTGTGAACCAAGCACAGTAACAGTCAGATTACATCCTTCAGGACGTTGGCATATCTCAATAAGATTTGATGACCCAACGATTAAGCCATTACCAGTAACAGATAAAGCCATTGGAATTGACTTAGGAATTAGTAGCCTTGTCATTACCAGCGATGGTGACAAAGTATCTAATCCTGAGCATTTTAAAAAGCATTATCGGAGACTGCGAAGAGCATCTAAAAGTCTTTCTCGAAAACAGAAAGGGTCAAAAAATCGGGAAAAAGCGAGAATCAAAGTAGCCAAGATTCACGCTCGAATCACCGATAACAGAAAAGACCATTTACACAAGCTAACCACTCAATTAGTTCGTGAAAACCAAACGATTGTGGTTGAGAACTTAGCCGTCAAGAATATGGTCAAAAACCCGAAATTATCTCAGGCAATATCTGACGTTAGTTGGGGAGAAATCACTCGACAATTAGCCTATAAATGCCGTTGGTATGGGAGAAACTACATCGAAATAGATAGATGGTTTCCTAGCTCTAAAAGATGTAGTAATTGCGGGTATATTGCTGAAAAAATGCCGTTAAATATTCGAGAATGGGACTGTCCAGACTGTGGGACTCACCATGACCGAGATATTAACGCGAGTAAAAATATTTTGGCCGCAGGGCTTGCGGTGTCAGTCTGTAGAGCGACCATAAGACCAGAACAGAGTAAATCTGTTAAGGCAGGTGCGGAACCCCGCAAGGGAAAGAAGCAGAAACCCAAATCGTGAGGTTTGGGAATCGCCGTCCGTTTTACGGCGGCGAGGATGTCAATCTAGCGTGAGACTCTTGCCGAACCTGTCAGCAGCAGAAATTTGTGGCGGCGGGGTGCTGCTGGATCCAGAGTCTGGTTTAATTACTACTATGGGTTAACAATTAGTCGTGTATTTAGAGGGAAACTATGGCCAATAAGCCAGAGCGCGTGGTTCTAATCGGTGTAGCTGGGGACTCCGGTTGTGGGAAGTCTACTTTTTTACGTCGTTTGACGGATTTATTCGGGGCCGAGTTTATGACAGTGATCTGTTTAGATGACTACCATTGTCTCGATCGCAAACAGAGAAAAGAGGTGGGTGTCACCGCACTCAATCCGAAAGCGAATAACTTTGACCTGATGTACGAGCAGATTAAAGCTCTCAAGGAAGGTCAAGCCATTAATAAACCTATTTATAATCATGAAACGGGGATGATCGATCCCCCCGAAATCATCGAACCGAATAAGGTAATCGTGATCGAGGGACTGCACCCCTTATATGATGAACGAGTCCGGGCCCTATTAGATTTCAGCGTTTATCTCGATATTAGCGATGAAGTCAAAGTTAACTGGAAAATTCAACGGGATATGGCCGAGCGCGGTCACACCTATGATGATGTGATGGCGGCTATTAATTCTAGAAAACCGGATTTCAGTGCCTATATCGATCCCCAAAGACAGTACGCTGACGTGGTGATTCAAGTGCTGCCCACCCAATTACTTGAAGATCACGAAAGTAAGTTACTACGGGTCCGTTTAATCCAGAAAGAAGGGGTAGAAAACTTTGAACCCGCTTATCTGTTTGATGAAGGTTCCACCATCGATTGGCGGCCCTGTGGTCGTAAATTGACCTGCGCTTATCCCGGCATTAAACTCTACTATGGTCCAGATGGCTTCTTGGGGAATGAAGTGTCGATTCTGGAACTAGATGGTCAATTCGATAACCTCGAAGAAATGATCTACATCGAAAGCCATTTGAGCAAAACCGGCACTAAATACTACGGTGAAATGACGGAATTACTGCTCAAACACAAGGATTATCCCGGTTCTACCAATGGTACGGGTTTATTCCAAGTGTTAGTCGGTCTCAAAATGCGTGAAACCTACGAAAAACTAATGGCCGCTGAATCAAAAGTGGCAGCCCAAGTCTAGTTTCTAGTTTTGACCGAGCCGGCATCCTACCCGGGTAGGATGCCGGTTTTTTTAATCCACTAATCCCGATCGCAGGGCCAGCACTGCCGCTTGAGTCCGATCATCCACAGAGAGTTTATTTAAGACATTGCGGACATGGGTTTTCACCGTGCCGATGGTGATATAGAGTCGCTTGGCAATCTCGGCATTACTACAACCCGCGACAATCAGATCGAGAATTTCTCGCTCTCGTGCCGTTAGGGGGGCATTTTCCAGCAATTGGTGATATTCTCGGTCAACGCCTTGAATTATCACTGTTTTGGTCCCGGCAGCCGCACCGACGGGAACATTTTGGCGCACTTGTTGCAGAACAATATTGGCGATCGCAGGGTCAAGCCAATGATTGCCTTCGTGGGTGGAATAAATCGCCTCGATTAACTTATCAATGCTAATATCCTTCATACAGTAGGAATCAGCCCCAGCACTAAAAGCCGCTAAAACCTGTTCTTGGGTTTTGTGCATGGTTAGCATGAGGATTTTCGTGGCCAGGGGGTCTTCGCCCCGATTTTGTTGGAAGCGTCGCACTAACTCGATCCCATCGATCATAGGCAAACCTATATCGATGATCGCTACATCGGGTTTAGTCTCCTCTAGCAGTTTCAGTCCCTGTAATCCACTGATCGCTTCCCCTACCACTTGAATACCTTCCCGATGCTGGAGAGCCACCACTAAGCCCATGCGCGTTAAATCGTGATCTTCTACAACGATAACCCGCACTTTATCCATATTTTTTGACCAGTTTCGCCGAATTAGGCGATGATTTGATAATTTTGGCTTTTCGATTATTAGAGCCGCTCCTTAACATTGACTTCACTCCCTTCCTCCTTCTCTGAATTCCGCTTTCTTATTCTTCATTCGGCAATCCCCTTTTTCCGGTTGATTTTATTGATACTTACTAAAAGCAGAGATGGCAAATATTAGAACTCTTGCAAATTAATTATATGTTATAATGATGGGTTAACTAATTTTCCCCAAAAAATTAGTTAATCAGTACATTCGTCCTGAATGAAAACTTGAAGTTTAACTTTTAACTCAAAACTCTTTAGAGCTGCTTTAATTTGGTTATCAAAACCTCTTTATTTAAGCGGCACAAACTATCTCAATTTTTATAATTGAGAATAAATTCTCCTTGACTTGATTAATCTTTAGGCAACTTTTAAGAAGCTGCTATACCTATCCCTAACTCACAGTTATAAATAGCCGCCAACAAGTTAACTCTTAAACTATATCTTCGACGACGATTCCGATATTTACAGGATAAGATTTTAAAGATTTTGAGTTTCCTATTTATATGTTCAATGATAATCCTTTCTTTAGCTAAAGCCTTGTTATACTCTTTTTCTAACTCTGTTAATTTTCTATTTTTCGATTTCTTTTTCGGTGTATAACTATTACTATGGTATGCAGCTATTCCCTGATAACCACTGTCTTCTATGCTGGTAGTTAAAGGATGAAAACGAACTCGACTTTTTTTAAATAAACTAAAATCATGACCTCTACCTTTCCCACAGAAGACACAGATAATTTCCTCTGTATTTTGATCAGCTACTAATTGGGATTTTAAAGTATGATAACCTCTTTTACCCGAAAAAAAATCTTTCTGTTTCTTTTGGGGGCGTTCAATGGGAGTTTCCGTTACATCCATTACCGTTATGACCGGTATCTCTGCTTGATTGAGTAAAGCTTTTTTTCCTTTTAAACGGAAGTTTCCCGATTGTAAAAGCATTTTTTCCGTCTTATTTACAATCCGACATATAGTTGATTCTGATAGTTCCCAGCTTGTACCAATGTGAAAATATGTTCTATATTCTCGCCAATATTCTAACGTTACTAAAACTTGTTCTTCTATAGATAGTTTAGGTTTCGGTCCCCTTTTAGATGGTGAATTAGAGTCGGCTTCAACACTTTTTACTGATTCTACCATCTTTCTATATGTTTGTTTGTACACACCGAAACGGCGTTTGAATTGTTCATCTGATAAGTTTTGATAATCCATAATTTTGCTAATAAACATAGCAAAATTATAGATGATTTCCTGACCTAAGATCACATTTTATTCTTTTTTCCACTTCAATCTAAGAATTGAGAAAAAAGCAAAACCTTATATTATACCATAAAAAAATTATGCAAGAGGTCTATACTTAGCCTCCCCTAAAATATACTCAAATCTACCCAAATTAACCAGAATTTTCTGCTTTAATTATTTCTTTATAATATCATACAAATCTCGATTATGCAAGGATTTGGCTTTTCTGGTTTGGCTCTTCTCGACTTGGTGTGATAATCAGTGCTTATCATTCGTAGGAGTCTTGCTAGGCAAGGCTTTGAAGACTATATTTCTGGAAAATTATCCCTATTCTTCTTACTCCCACACAGAAACGAGAAGAGCCCTGGTTTCTGTGTGGAAACGAGGCCTATACTGATAGTTGATTTATTCACCAAAATAGCCCTAAAAGTCTTTCCCAGTAAACATTTCAGAATTTGATCGGCAAAAATTATTACACAAAGTCGAGAAGAGCCAAGATAATTTTAAGAAGAATACATCTTTGAGCTGCTTGGATTTTCATAGAATAGAACCAAGCTCTGGTTTAATTAATTTTTTAGCCTATATTAACAAAAAAAGGTTCTAAAACTAATAAATAATTTATGGTTTCTTGATTTAAGTAATCAATAATTAATTCAAACTATTCTATTGATAACTAGATAGTTTCTCAAAATTACGGCTCTTCTCTACTTTGTGTGATAAGCACTGATTATAGTCATTTCAAATAAGTGTGAGACGAGGGAAAAATAAGGTAAAATCAAGAGAAACGAGCAACCCATACAGAAAAATGTCTTATAGCCTAGACTTGAGAAAAAAAGTAATCGATTATGTAGAGAATGGGGGAAGCATAACCAAAGCCGCCGCTCTATTTAATATAGGAAGAGCGACGATATATAGATGGCTAGGTAGGGAAAAACTGGAAGCAACAAAGGTAAAACACCGTCAGAGAAAGCTGGACTGGAAAGCACTGTCAAAAGATGTCCAAGAAAATCCCGAGGCAAGATTAAGAGACAGAGCCGAGAAATTTGGAGTGAGACCAAGTGCCATTTGCTATGCCTTAAAAAACATGAAAGTTACCAGAAAAAAGAAGGAACTTCGTTATAGAGAAAGAAACCGAGAAGAAAGAATGAAATACTACAGAGTGCTGAGAGAATTGATTAAAATATATGGAAGTGAAAGCCTTGTATTTATTGATGAGTCAGGGTTTGAAGAATTTCAAGCCTGTTTTTATGCTTGGTCAAAAAAAGGGAAGAAAGTCTTTGGAGATAGACAAGGAAAACGAGGAAAAAGAGAGAACCTTGTCGCTGGTAGAAGAAAGGGAAAAAAAGACTTTATTGCACCGATGGTATTTACGAGAAGCCTGAATGCCGAAGGTTTTGAAGGGTGGTTATCTTTATATTTGTTGCCCTCTCTAACCATAACATCAGTATTAATTATGGATAATGCACCAATTCATCGGAAGACAGTCATTAAACAACTGGTAGAGGAAGCAGGTCATCAGGTCGTGTTTTTGCCAAAATACTCTCCTGATTTAAATGATATCGAACATGATTTTAGTGCATTAAAGAGGGCAAGAATGTATGCTCCTGTGGGGACACCCCTTGATGAAATTATTCGTACTTATTGTGTCGCCTAGTGTCTCGTTCTTATTTGAAATAACTATATCATTCGTAGGAGTCTTGCTAGGCAAGGCTTTGAAGACTATATTTCTATAAAATTATCCCTATTCTTCTTCCCTCCACACAGAAACCAGAAGAGCCAAATTACTCTAGTCCTTTAGTTTATGGATAGAGGGAGTTTTTGTCTATTTTTCGCCCTTGGCCGTCACCTCCAATGGGATTGAGGCGGAATTTTTCCCCACTGTGCCAATGGATATAAACAAATAAAAATGGTGTCAGTAGGGAAAAAGCTCACCCCTAGGAATCCTGTAAAAAAATTAATTCAGCCGGTGTTACCGCTCCTTTTTCCGTGATGATAGCGGTGATTAAAGCGGCGGGAGTAACATCGAAAGCGGGGTTATAAAAGTTAACATCTCTAGGGCAAAGGGTAGTTGTCCCCACCTGATAAATTTCGGCACGATCGCGCTGTTCGATCGGTATCCCCGTACCATCCTTAAGGGAAAAATCCACCGTCGATAGCGGCGCGGCCACATAAAAAGGCAGATTATGAGCTTTTGCCACCACCGCAAGGGAATAGGTGCCGATTTTGTTAGCCGTGTCCCCATTGGCCGCAATGCGATCGGCCCCAACGATCACCGCATCGATCAGTTTTTGCTGCATACAGTGGGCCGCCATGCTATCGGTGATCACGGTGACGGGAATTCCCTCCCGCAGACATTCCCAGGCGGTTAATTTTGCCCCTTGCAGCCGCGGCCGGGTTTCGTCTGCATACACTTGTATTAATCTCCCTGCTGTCCAAGCGGAACGAATTACCCCTAAAGCAGTACCATAACCGGCCGTGGCCAGGGAACCAGTATTACAGTGGGTTAAAATTGTCAGTTTTTCTGGTTGCTCCGGCAGCGCCAATAAACCATGATTACCGATCGCCCGACAGGTTTCCACGTCTTCTTTTTGGATATTTTGGGCAGTTTCAAGGAGATTTTTGGTAATTACTGCCACTTCTGGGCCACTTTCCCTGGCCACTTTTAACATTCGCTCGATCGCCCAGAATAAATTCACCGCCGTCGGCCGGGTTTGGGCTAATCGATCGGCTATTCTAGTTAAATCAGCCAGAAATTGCTCTTTCTGGTCGGTGGTAATTTCCTGCGCTCCTAAAACCATACCGTATGCAGCCGCCACCCCGATCGCCGGAGCGCCGCGGACAATCATCGTTTCGATCGCCCGGGCCATGGCTTCACTGCTGGTGATCTCAACTTCCCCATACTCCATGGGTAAACGGGTTTGATCGATCAGCCAGACTTTATTATCTTGCCAACGCACGGGATAGATCGAGTTACTCTCGCAAGTGGTTGTGGTCATAAACATTTTTAGATTGAGAATTAGCTAAATTTACCACTATAGCAGCGGCCTTTCTCCACGGCTGATCAGCAGTAAAAACTATTTTGTGTTTTTTTGTAAAAAGTAATTTTAAATACAGAAACTTTTTTTAGAATGTATAGATAAGTGACTAGGAAAAATTTAAGAATACTTTCTCACCTAGCCCGACCTTTTATACTAACCGATTAAGAGGATAATTACCGTGAAAACAGCGAAATATCCCGAAAAAATTGCCGCTCTCTGGACAACATTCCTCTTGGGAACTCTATTTCACACCCAACTGGGTTTAATGCCGCTCTTCCATGGTCAATCGATCGTCGAGAGTCATCAAACCAGCAATCTCGATCCGATTTTCTGGGGAATGTTGCTCTTTTTTTTGCTGCCAATGTTAGCGATTATCGGGGTCAATTTTAGCGAAAGTCGCTCCTTGAGAAAGACCCATTTCTGGCTGACAATTCTCTATTCTGTCTTGAATTTAGCCCATCTGATCGCCGATCTTCTGGTCAGACCGATCGCCTGGTATCAAATCGCTCTCATGGCAATTTTATTGATCATCGGACTGATTTTAAATCTAGTTTCCTATCAATGGCTGCGGTTAGCGATCGCCCATCCGCGCGATTTCTCAGAAAGTCATTAGCAGTGCCAAGATCAAGGGGTAGCCAGTTGACTAACTGATTCAGACAAGAGGATGCCTTTTGATCTCAAGTTGGTGCTTATTAAGGCAAAAGCAAGCTTAAACCGTAGCTAAAGCGATTTTTTTGAAAATATAGCTTAAAAAATCCAATTAATCCCTATTATTCCCTAGATCAGTCCGTAAATTGCCCCTATTTCCTGGCCGCCGCTGCGACCACATCTCACCAAATATGGAGCTTTTTAGCTATGATGGTTCAGAAGCAAGCCAATAAAGGGAACTTTCGGGGCTTGTTATTCATCAAAAAACTCCTGATCGCAGGAGTCAAATAGACTATATAGTTCAGATTAACGGCAAATATTGGTTAATAGTAATAACGAGGTAATTATTTTGATGAAATCTCTCATTCGTTGGACAGCAACTCTTGGTTTAGTAGGAACGACAATGTTGACTTCGCTGCTGGGCAGCTATTCTAAAGCACTCGCTTTACCAGAAGAACAAATCGTCAGAACCTTGCAGTCTGTACCTGTCTTCGCTATTGCCGATGATCAAGGAGTTCCCCTAATTGCCGTGGGAGAAAAAGAACAGAAATTCACGGGAGTTTTTATCAGTCGGCAGGACGCACAAAACTTTTTTGAACGACTGAAAAAAGAGAATCCTGAAGTGGCCAGCAAAGTTAAAGTTCAGCCTGTTTCTTTGGCACAGGTCTATAAAATGCAAACCAGTCAAACCGATCAAAATCGTCTAATTATCGATTTTGTTCCCAAAGAGTCGGAAGTAGAATCAGCGAAAAAACTGCTCAGTGAAAGAGGTCAACAATATCAAGGTGGTGTACCTTTATTTGTGCCGAAAGCAGGAAAAGAGAGTAATTTTCTGGTGATCAGTCGCAATAATCAGGATTTGATTCCTTTCTTCTTTGAAAAGGCCGCCGCTTTGCAAATGGTAGAACAATATAAAAAAGCTAATCCCGCAGAAGCGGCCACGGTGAAAATTGATGTTATTCCCTTAGAAAATGTCATCGCCACCCTACAACAAAGCAACGATGAAGCTTTAACTAAAATTCTCCTCTATCCTAGCCAAGAAACGATTGATTTCATTCGGGCAAATAGCAACCAAAAGGCTCCCAACCAACCCCCGGCAAATCAGCCACGCCCTAATAATAATACCAATAATCCCCCCGCCCCCAATCGTTAAGTCTTGTGTCTGCTAGTATTTCCGGTCAAGAATTAAGTCAATGGCGACAACAGGCGATCGCCGATTTAGAGCAAGCGCAACTATCTCCGAAAGAAGTGGATATCTTTCTGCAAGCAGTGACAGATTTAGATACTCTTTCCCTGCGCTTACAATCCTTTCGCGAACGAGAAAAAATCCCCTTGAGTTATTCTTGGTCGGAAATTACTAAACGCTGGCAAAAACGCCTGCAATCAAGGGTTCCTTTACAGTATTTGCTCGAATCGGTGGTCTGGCGTAATTTTACCCTCAAAGTCTCCCCAGAAGTCTTAATTCCTCGTCCCGAAACCGAGTTATTAATCGATATTGTTGGAGAAACCGTCAGAGGAGACGACGGGGGAATCTGGGTAGATCTGGGAACCGGTAGCGGCGCGATCGCTATTGGTTTAGCCAGTATCTTGACAAAAGCAGAAATATATGCTATTGATTACAGTCAAACGGCTTTAGCGATCGCCAAAGAAAATATCATCAATACCGGTTTTGCCGACAGAATTATCTTAAAACAGGGTTCTTGGTGGACCCCCCTAGAGAAGTGGCAAGGACAGATTAGCGGTATGCTGTCCAATCCTCCCTATATTCCCAGTGCAGAAATCCTTGACTTACAAATTGAAGTGCGGGAACATGAACCCCGTTTGGCCCTCGATGGAGGTGAAGACGGATTGACCGCGCTGCGCTATCTAGTGGCCACTGCTCCCGATTATCTGCGATCGGGAGGCCTTTGGCTAGTGGAAATGAGAGCCGGTCAAGGGGAAAAAGTAGCGCAAATGCTGGAAAATCAGGGAAATTATCGACAAATTCAGATTATTAACGACCTAGCAGGTTTCGATCGCTTTGTTTTGGCCGAGCGAATTTAGCGCAATGTCCCCGCTTCGCAGTCCCGCAGCCAGAGACGCACCGCTTGGCCGATGGTGCCTTGACTGGTTTCTAGGGGAGGTAAGGGGACTTGAGCGGGTTCAAGGGCAGCTAATTGACTGTAAACCGTCACTAATCGCCATCCTTCCCCAGTTTTAGTTAAAAATAACCAGTGATAATTCTGGAGAGTGACAGAGCGATTTTTGCCATACTGACGCTCTAAAGTCGTAAAAAAAACCTGTTGAGTGTCATCGGCAATTTGACCGGAATATTGACTAGCAGTTAAAGGTAGGGGTGCAAATTCAGGACGACCGGCAATAATCACAAAAACCGGTGTAGATAATTTTTGGTCGATTTGGGAGCGGGTAATAACTCGATTAGCATAACTGGGTAAATCTGACAAGAGGCGATCGACTAAAAGATTTAAATCCTCCGGACAGCTAGAAAGAGGACGACTAACTGCTGGCAAGTTAATCCCGAAAATAACCAGTAATACAGCTAAATATCGGCTAATTCTTGACAAATTTTTGCCCATGCTACCTTTGGCTCCTCGGCACCGGTGATCGGTCGTCCAATTACTAGATAATCAGCCCCAGCTTTAAGCGCTTGGGCCGGAGTCATCACCCGACTTTGATCCCCTTTGCTTGACCAGGAGGGACGAACTCCGGGGCAAACTAAGAGAAAATCCTCTCCACAGACGCGACGCAATTGCGCCACTTCTTGGGGAGAACAAACCGCCCCATCAATTCCCGATTCCTTGCCCAATAATGCCAGATTTAAGGCATATTCCGATAGTTCTAGGGGAATTTTGAGGTCGAGGGCTAATTCGCGGGCGTTAAGGCTGGTTAAAACGGTGATAGCGAGAAGTTTTGGCGGCGATAGCAGGTCAGAGATTGCCCCCTTAGCCGCCGTCAGTGCTTGCCGTCCGGCCGTAGCGTGCAGGGTGAGTAAATCCACTTGATAGCGACTAGCTGAACGACAGGCCCCAGCGACCGTATTGGGAATATCATGAAATTTTAAATCGAGAAAGCTCTTTTTTTGTCTTTCTTGCAGAATCCCTAGAATTTCTGCACCGCTACTGACAAATAATTCTAGTCCCACTTTCCAAAAATTGACTTCCGGCAACAGATCAAGCAGTGCGATCGCTGATTCTAAATCCGGCACATCGAGAGGAACAATAATTCGGTCTGAGTTGGTCATATTGGGGCGATACAGTGGGGGTGTGGGGTGTGGGGTGTGGGGTGTGGGGTGTGGGGTGTGGGGAGAGGGAAGCGGGGAGAGGGAAGTGGGGAAGTGGGGACGGAGTTTAAAGGCAGTACAGCTTAAATCAGAGAAAAATCCAATCGGCAAAAGTGGCAGCCTGTCCGCAGTAAATGCCATCACGATCGATGATATTCCAAACGATCGCTTTTTCGATGCGAAATAGTTGACCATTTTTCGTGATCCTTACCCCGTGATAATCGTTGATATAGCCCTGTTTTTTGACTAAATCCAGCATTTTTTGGCGTTCTTGGGCGATTTCCTCCCCCTCTACCGTCGCTCGCGAAGGAGTTGTTAATAATTCTGGCCAAGTTAAACCCCAGAGATCGAGGGCACCGCGATTACCATAATTGAAGATCGGATTAGTTTGTGTACCGTGGGAAACTAGCACAAAAGGGGCATAAAAGAGCATTTTACTCTGTTCTTTGCCAGTACCGATCCGGGGTAAAAGCGATCGCCCGATTAATCGTTCATAATTATCCAGCAGCAATTCCGTCCAAGCTATAATAGCTAAATCTTGCCAAATTTCCATAAAATTATCTTGAAAAACTGGTTTAAGTAGGGTCTGCTGAATAAATCTAAAAACCTTGTTGGATAAGACTTTTGGACTTTTTTCCCCTCAAAAAGTGCCAGCCATTGCGGGGATCGGGGGAAAATTCAGGTACTTTTTCCCTGAAAATTAGGTAGTTGACCACCTCAAAACTGGTAAAACCCCACACCCCACACCCCACACCCCACACCCTGCCCCCAGGAAAAGCTTTTTCAGCAAACCCTAAGTAGGGAGGCACAATTATTTGTAGGATGGGTTAGCGGTAGCGTAAACTATGCGGGTGTTGGGTTTCATGCTTCAACCCAACCTACGTTCTAAATCTTCCCAAATTTCCATAAAATTATCTTGAAAAACCGGTTTAATCTTGCCGTTGCCAATATTTATAGGCCGCGTAGGCCAAAGTAATCACTCCCGTCAGAATTGCCGACTCATCCACTAAAAATTCCGGATGGTGAAGGGGGGGATTGAGGAGGTGAGGAGAACCCACTCCCAGACGGAACATTGTCCCCGGGGCCTGTTGCAAATAAAGGGAAAAATCCTCGGCCCCCATGGAGGGTTCCGAGAGAATTAAAACCCGATCCCTTCCCCAAGCTTCTAAACCAGCTTCTTCGACTAACCGGGTTAAAAATTGGTCATTTTGCACCGATGGCACGCCCCGGCGATATTTTACTTGACATTTAGCGTTATATGTGCTACAGACATTCGTGACCAAACTCTCGATCCATTCCGGGAGATGGGCGTGGGTTTCTGGGTGCAGCGATCGCACGGTTCCCGCCATGCGTACCTGATCAGCGATGACGTTGGGGGCGCGACCACCGCTAATCTGCCCGATGGTGAGGACAATGGGACGCAAAGGGTTTTGAGTCCGACTAATTGCCTGTTGCAAAGTGGTGATTACTTGGGAGGCGATCCAGATAGCATCGATCGCCTCGTGGGGCCGGGCCCCGTGGCCGGATTCCCCTTGAATAAAAATCTCCAGATCGTCGGCAGCTGCAGTTAAGGCCCCGTAACGAACCCCGATTGATCGGGCCGGAATCGAGGGGAAAACGTGCAGCCCCAAAACGGCGCTGACATCCCGCATCACCCCCTCCCGGATCATCCAATTAGCCCCCTGGGCGATTTCCTCTGCTGGTTGAAAGAGAAAGCGTATTTTTCCCTGCAAAGGTTCCGAGAGACGGGAAAGCACCATCGCCACCCCTAAACCGACGGTAGCATGAACATCGTGACCGCAGGCGTGCATAATCCCGGGTTTGCGGGAAGCAAAGTCTAAATCGGTTCTTTCTTGGATCGGTAGGGCATCCATATCGGCGCGGATGGCTAAAATCCTTCGATCACTGCCTTTTCCCGCCAATTCTCCCTTAACTCCCGTTTTTCCCACCGCTTCCTGCACCGATAGACCACAGGAAGACAAAACCCCGGCAATATAGGCGGCCGTTTGATATTCTTGCCCACTTAACTCTGGATTCGCGTGAATGTGGCGGCGAATCTCCACTAATCGGGGTGCGAGACTCTCGGCTATGTTTTTAATCTCGGAGAGCATGAAACCAGTTTTACAGTATCTTTAGAGTTAATCATAGAGCATTTTTTACCTGAAAATTCGACTTGGCTGATTTTAAGTCTGCATTGTCTTCTCGGCATTCTTTCAACCCTGGACTAAGCTAATTTGTCAATAGGATGCAGGAGTTACTATTCATCTCTTGATTCGGTAACGCCTCTTGAGAGAATATTCCAGCTATGATAGGAAACATTGTCTAGTTAGGAAAAAACATGGTTCAGTCTTCCGAAAAAATTGAAGTTAAGTACGGGGAAAGAGAAATTGCCGAAGGAACATTAATTACTTTCCCCAATCCACGCCCTGGCAGAAATTACGATATTCAGATCACTCTGCCGGAATATACCTGTAAGTGTCCCTTTTCCGGTTATCCCGATTTTGCCACTATTTATCTTAGCTACGTTCCCGATCAAAAGGTGATGGAATTAAAGGCGATTAAACTTTATATTAATAGTTATCGCGATCGTTATATTTCCCACGAAGAAGCAATTAACCAAATTTTAGATGATTTGGTGGCCGCTTGCGAACCCTTGCAGATGAAAGTTAAGGGGGATTTTCATCCCAGAGGTAACGTACATACCGTGGTGGAGGTGATGTATAAAAAAGAATAGCATAATTGTCTAGTTTGGGGATGGGGTTGCCTCCATCCCTTGCTGTTCTAGTTTTTGTTGTTCAAGTTTTTTTGCTGTTCGAAGGTCTGTAGCCAGTCAACAGGAGAAGATGCTCAAGCAGGTTATATCGCTATCTTGTCCTTTGTCTGATAGGTTTTATACTAAATCCGTTGAGTATAGGCTTACATATCAGGACAGGCACTCATGCAAGAGGCAAGAGGCAAAAGGGAGAATAAATAATCAGTTTTTAATAACCTGGTTTAGTATTACTCATCGAATCTATCCTCTCCTTTCTGTTGTTCGTGTCTCTATGGTTGATCCTTAACCCTTGGCACAACCCGAAAGAATTGTAAAAGTTAGGGTCATTAAAAAAAGCTGGGATTATCATTAAAGTAGTCCGAATCGTGATCCTGATTTTATGTCCCAGAAAAATGAAATTCTTCCGCTGCTGTTGACGGTTATGGTGACATCGGCACTTTTAGGAGGAATTGCTTGGTGGTTGCTCAACAAAACCTTTCCCAATCTCAATGATCGATCTAATTCTTCTTCCTCCTCGAATAATCAAATTTCTGAAACTTTAGGTGCAGTTAAAAATGTCCCGGAAGGATTATTTAACTACGGGGGAAGTACCACTTGGGCCCCGATTCGCAAGGAAGTGGACTTTATTATCCAGCAAGTCTGGCCGAAATTTCGCCTTGTCTATACCGATCCCACTACGGGAACCCCCGGCACCGGCAGCGGTATTCGGATGTTAATCGAGAATCAATTGGCTTTTTCCCAAGCATCTCGATCGCTCAAAGATGAGGAAATACAACGCGCTCAACAACGGGGATTGACCTTAAAAGAGGTTCCCGTGGCTATCGATGGAATTGCGATCGCAGTTCATCCTGATTTACCGGTTTCCGGTCTAACAATTACCCAGTTAAAAGATATTTATACAGGAAAAATTCGCAATTGGCGGCAAGTGGGCGGGCCTAATTTAGCCATTATTCCCTATTCCCGACGCAAGGAAGATGGGGGAACCGTGGAATTTTTTATCGATCAGGTTTTAGAAAAAGCCGATTTTGGCAGTAACATTAAGTACGTTTATAGTACAACTCCCGCTCTCAGAAAAGTTTCCCAAAATTTAGGAGGAATTTACTATGCTTCTGCACCGGAAGTAGTTCCCCAGTGTGGAATTAAAACTTTACCCCTCGGTAAAAGCGAAAATAAGTTAGTTGCCCCCTATCAAGAACCTTCGATCCCGTCTTCCCAATGTCCCCAGAAGCGTAATCAACTGAATGAATTAGCTTTTCAAAAGGGAGAATACCCGATCACCCGTCGTCTTTTTGTTATTATCAAACAAAATGGTCAATTAGACGAACAAGCGGGGGAAGCTTACGCTGATTTATTATTAACCGATCAAGGACAGGAATTAATTGAAAAAGCTGGTTTTGTTCCCTTGAGATAATTTAATCCAACTTCTACAAATCTAGGTTAAAGTGAATTTGAGCAATTTTCATCTGAGTGTGCGCTTGATTGGGCGCATCTAGAGGACTGCTACTCCCAGTTTTGTCCAGATTTTCGGCTATCCCGTCGAAATCATCCCTCAGTGCGAACGATTTTTACCGAACAAGCAGGGCATCGATGACAGTGAGATTTACACCTTCTGTCGCTACTATCCCACCTATGTGCAACTGGCAGTAGTAGCCAACAACCCCGACGAGCAAGCCATCCGCACCCAATACCTGCGCCATAATTGCGTCAGATACTTTGCTTTGATCTAAAATTGAGTCAGCAATATCTAATTTGGAGTCTCAGGCAATGGAACCAATTTCTCTAATTCTCGCTGCGTTGGCTGCTGGTGCGGTTGCTGCTGCTAAGGATACGGCAGGAACAGCCGTTAAGGATGCTTATTGGGACTTAAACAAATTTCAAGCCCAAACAAAGCCTAAACTGGCTTTGTAAGCGGCAAACACATCCCGATTCTCGGTCAGCCACTCAAAGAAACGGAAAGACATCGCTGTCCGAAAAGCTTCCAAGGCTTCCACAAAAGTGTTTAAAGGTCGATTCGCCCACCGCCTTTGCAATCCCCCAGTTAACTTATGCCACAGGATAAATGTATAGGCACAAAACACCAGGATAAAATGACGAAGTAAGCTTCGTTTATCCCTGACTTGATATTCCCTTAACCCTAACCATCCTTTGGCTTCTCGGTAGAATACTTCCACCCAATTTCTTTCGGTGTAAGTCCTCACTATCCACGAAGCTGTTACTGTATCTGCCTCAACTACATTGGTGATGAAATAGTCCACCTCTGTGGCTTTTTCCATTGAACTTGCATTCATGACGATCGCCAAGTTCCTTTCTCCTTCTAGTTGAGATATTTTCGCTCTGAATACCGCTACCCAAACCGTTTTTTCTTTATCTAGATTTAGGGTGATTTTCTCCCAATCCTTTTCTGATAGGCTTTTTGCTAGTTGCTCAAGCTGGATTGTTTCTTCCACACCCCCTTCTTTTTCAATAATTACTTTTCGATTTTTTGCCAATCCTCCTAAGTATTTTAGCTTTCTTTCTTCCAGGGCTTTGAGAAAATTTGTGTTGTTGCCATAACCAGCATCTATTAAGACGATTTTCGGTCGATAGCCTCTGGTTAAGCTCCGGTCAATTAAATCTATCGCTATCTCTGGTTTCTTCTTAAATTCTTTGTCTTCTTTCCCCTCGGCTAAGGAACTAGCCGGTTGATAAATTTCAATGTCTAGGGGGACACTTTTTTTGCCGTCGTAGAGATGGGTAGTGACGGCGACTATTCCGTTGTCTGTCTTGCCAATTTCTCCTAGGTACTGCCTGCCAACTCCGGCGGTCAGATTGCCACTTTTTCGATGTCCTGAGTCATCGACAATCAGGGAAAATCCTCGGGGGATTTGCGTCTGGCGGCATTGGTTCATCACTTGCAACCGACATTCATTCACCTGACGGTCTGACCAGGGAGATTCGGTCAAAAAGTGATGTAATCGGTTATAAACTACTCCGACGGCATTATTGGCCATTTGAGTGAGGTTTTTCCGCTCACTTTCCCCTAATAATCCTCCTAAATATTGTCTGAAGCCGTTTTTTTGCGCTTCGTTTTTGAAGCAATTGTCAAACCGCCGACACCATCGGTCAAAGCATGGGGGCATCGCGGCTGGGGTTGTCTCTTTCATCGCTGCTCTTTCAACGTAAAGTGCTTACTCTTTAACGATTATACTCGATTTGATCTTTATTTGGCGTTTAAGTCCCATTATGAGGGTTTAAAAGCGTTGATTAAGAAGAAATTTGCAGAAAAAGGGAAAACAGATGATAGTGATATCGTCGATAAACATGAGAAAAAACCAGATTCAGAGGGGGTAAAAACACTGCTCAAAGAAGAGTTACTTGAAGCAAAAATTGATAGAGATGCAGAGGTTATTAAGACAGCAGAATCATTACTTAAGCAATTAAAACCTGAAGAATTTGCCGCAGGTAAGTATAATATTAATGTTGGTGATGATATTAAGGGAATGGTGGGAGATGGTACTTTTAAGGGAATTGCAGGAGATATTAGTGGTGGAAATATTAGTCAGAACATTAATTAGTTGAGGATTATTTAGGAGGGAAATTTATGTCAATTACTGTTGAGGTAGAACTTAAAGATTTTCTAATTCAAATCAATCAAAAGTTAGACAATCTTCAAAAAGATGTTACTGATATTAAGATTGAACTTAGTGAAGTTAAAGGTGAAATTAAGCGTCTGGAGGTAAAAATTGATGGTGTCGAGAAGCGTCTGGAGGAAAAAATTGATGGTGTCGAGAAGCGTCTGGAGGAAAAAATTGATGGTGTCGAGAAGCGTCTGGAGGAAAAAATTGATGGTATTGAGAAGCGTCTAGAGGGAAAAAATGATGGCGTGGAAAAGCGCTTAGAGAATCAAGAGTTTGTCAGTCGAGGGATTTTAGTCGCTTTAATTGTAACGATTTTAGGCGGTTTGGCTAAATTGTTTGGTTTAGTAGGAAGTCCTTAAAAATTGCTAATTCTAAAACTGCAATTTAAAGTTAACTTTAAAAGAATAATTTTGGGGTAGCAAAAATGACTGATAAAAGTTATTATTTAGAAATAGGGGGTGATGTTAAAGGTCTTATTGGTGATGGTGAATTTAAGGGAATTGCAGGTGATATTAGTGGGGGTGTAATCAATCAATATATTATCACCCAAAAGTCAGGAGTTGAGATTCAGTCTCAACCTTTAATTACGGGTTCACCTTATTTGGGTTTAAGGAAGTTTGAAGTAGATGATAAGGATAGGTTTTTTGGTCGAGATAATTGGATTGTTGAGTTAACCGATTATTTAAAGCAAAAGAATGTTTTATTGCTTTTAGGTGCGTCGGGAAGCGGTAAATCTTCTCTCGTGCAAGCGGGTTTAATTCCTAAGTTAAAGGATGATTTTGGTGCGAATAGATTGGTTAATTTAACTTTTGTTCCTGATGTTAATCCCTTTGAGTCTTTCTATGGTTGTCTTTTAGGGAATAGATATACACAATACCAAGCGAAATTAGCACAAGCTGTTAAGGAAGATACTTTAATTAAGGTGGTTGAAGGATTAAAAAATAATTCTGATTTATGGTTTATTTTTATTGACCAATTTGAGGAATTATTTACTCGTACACCGAAGACGGAAAGAGATATTTTCATTAAAAGTTTGATTAAATTAATTGAAAATAATAATAGTTTAGTTAAAATTGTGATGACGATGAGGGCGGATTTTTTAGATAAATTAAGTCCTTATCCCAGTTTAGGAAAAATCCATGATCAGTATAGCAAGATGTTAACGGATATGGATGAAAGTCAGTTAAGATTAGCTATTGCTGAACCGGCGGCGAGAAATGGGGTAATCTTTGAAAAGGGATTAATTAATCAAATTATTGCCGATTTTTATGAACAGGCTGGCTCTTTACCTCTGTTACAATATACGTTAGATTTATTGTGGCAAAAAAATCATATTCAAGAGCGGGTTTTAAATAATAAGATTTATCAAGAGATTGGTGGGGTAACGGGTGCGCTAGAAAAACAAGCGGATAAAATTTATAGTCAATTTAATGAACAGCAACGGAAAACAGCAGAGGAAATTTTTCTAGAGTTAATTAGTTTAGAAGGGGAAAAAGCGGTTAGCAGAAGGGCGGATAAATCGAGTTTTGAACAGGAGGAAATGCAAAAGGAGGTTCTCTATCAATTAATAGATAATCGTCTTTTGGTGAGTAAGGGAGAAGACGGGAAAGCAACGGTTGAGGTGGCACATGAGGCGTTATTACGTTCTTGGAAAGTGTTACAGGATTTAATTCGAGAAAAAGAGGAGATAATTGTTCTGAGAAGTCGTTTATATGCTGATGCTAAACAGTGGGATGATTTACAGAAGCAAGATGCAGTAAAAGCGAGTAGTGAGCTTTGGGGCGGTTCTAAGTTAGCCAAAATTGTTGAGTTTCAAAAGAATAATTCTCTGCCTAATTTAGATCCTGTGGCGATTGAGTTTATTAAGGCGAGTATTAGTCAAGCAGAACGACAAAAAAACGAAAAAATTAGAACAGCGCGAAGGATTACAGCGGTTTCGTTGGT
Organism: Microcystis aeruginosa NIES-843; assembly: GCF_000010625.1. Lineage (NCBI taxonomy): Bacteria > Bacillati > Cyanobacteriota > Cyanophyceae > Chroococcales > Microcystaceae > Microcystis > Microcystis aeruginosa. The sequence continues at coordinate 3,458,142 of NC_010296.1, read as the reverse complement.
GGCGGTGATGGTTAGTACGGGATTGGGTTTAATGGCTTGGAAACAAACGCGACAAGCTGAACTCAATCTAGCAAATGCTCGCGGGTTTTCTTCCTGGTCTTTGTTTGTTCAAGGAAAAGACTTAGATGCTTTCGTCTTAGCGATTAAGGCAGGAAAAACCCTGCAAAAGCAACACAAATATGACAAGGAGGTGATGAATACCTTACAAGCACTTCTCAACTGGAAAAGTGAACGCAATCGCTTAGAAGGGCATAAGGACTTTGTCACAAGCGTTAATTTTAGTCCCGACGGCAAGACTTTGGTAAGCGTTAGTAGGGATAACACTATCAAACTCTGGAATGTAGAAACAGGCGAAGAAATCCGCACCCTTAAGGGGCATGATGGTGTCCAGAGCGTTAATTTTAGTCCCGACGGCAAGACTTTGGTGAGCGGTAGTTGGGACAACACTATCAAACTCTGGAATGTAGAAACAGGGGAAGAAATCCGCACCCTCAAGGGGCATAATGGCCCTGTCAATAGCGTTAATTTTAGTCCCGACGGCAAGACTTTGGTGAGCGGTAGTGGGGACAAAACTATCAAACTCTGGAATGTAGAAACAGGCCAAGAAATCCGCACCCTCAAGGGGCATGATAACTCTGTCATTAGCGTTAATTTTAGTCCCGACGGCAAGACTTTGGTGAGTGGTAGTGGTGACAATACTATTAAACTCTGGAATGTAGAAACAGGCGAAGAAATCCGCACCCTCAAGGGGCATGATAGTTATGTCAATAGCGTTAATTTTAGTCCCGACGGCAAGACTTTGGTAAGCGTTAGTAGGGATAACACTATCAAACTCTGGAATGTAAAGACAGGCAAAGAAATCCGCACCATCAAGGGGCATGATATTTATTTCAGAAGCGTTAATTTTAGTCCCGACGGCAAGACATTGGTGAGCGGTAGTGGGGACAAAACTATCAAACTCTGGAATGTCGAGACAGGAACAGAAATCCGCACCCTCAAAGGGCATGATTGGTTTGTCAATAGCGTTAATTTTAGTCCCGACGGCAAGACTTTGGTGAGCGGTAGTAATGACAACACTATCAAACTCTGGAATGTAGAAACAGGACAAGAAATCCGCACCCTCAGGGGGCATGGTAGCTTTGTCAGTAGCGTTAGTTTTAGTCCCGACGGCAAGACATTGGTGAGCGGTAGTGATGACAAGACTATCAAACTCTGGAATCTTGGGACAGACTGGGGTTTAAGTGATTTAATGGAACGTAGTTGCGATTGGGTGCGGGTTTATTTACACAATCCTAATTCTGATGTTAGGGAGGAGGATAGGGGTTTGTGTGATGGGATTGGGGGTAAATCGTCAGTATCAGGATTTTGAGGATTAGAGGATTTTCAGGATGCTCAATCTTAAAAGATTGTCAGGAGTTTCCAAGTAAATAATCCAGTTAATCCTAAAATCCCGTTAATCTTGGTTTAGACTTCTTTGTGAGGATACAGAAGGATTATAGGGCGATGCAGAAGAGTTGTAGGACAATACAGAAAGATTGTAGGACAATGCAGGACTTAAACGCTTTAATGGGGCGTAGTTGCGATTGGGTGCGGGTTTATTTGCACAATCCTAATTCTGGCGTTAAGGAGGAGGATAGACATTTGTGTGATGGGATTGGTGAGGAGAAGTGATAATATAGTTAGGGTCTGCTGAATAAATCTAAAAACCTTGTTGGATAAGACTTTTGGACTTTTTTCCCCTCAAAAAGTGCCAGCCATTGCGGGGATCGGGGGAAAATTCAGGTACTTTTTCCCTGAAAATTAGGTAGTTGACCACCTCAAAACTGGTAAAACCCCACACCCCACACCCCACACCCCACACCCTGCCCCCAGGAAAAGCTTTTTCAGCAAACCCTAGTTACATATTATGGAGATTTAGAGAAGAAAATGATCTTACTCAATTATTGTGAAAAAGCTTTACAAAAAGCACAATACAAAAGGCTAAATGACGGTACTTGGTTTGCTGAAATAGAAGGCTTTCAAGGCGTTTGGGGAAATGGATTGACCGTTGAAGAATGCCGTCAAGACTTACTAGAAGTTCTAGAAGAATGGATCATTTTAAAATTACAAGATGGCGACCCTTTACCTATCATAGATGGATTAGAAATTAAAGTTACAACAGTTGCAGAAGTTTAGTTATGCCATCAGCAATTTCTCGCAGAAAATTAATCAGAAAATTGAAAGCTTTAGGTTACACAGGACCTTTTTCTGGTAGTAAACATCAATTTATGAAAAAGGGTCAACATAAAATTCGCATCCCTAACCCTCATGGAAATCAAGAAATCTCTACAGATTTAGTTAAGGAAATTCTCAAACAAGCGGGTATTAGTGATGAAGAATGGGACAACAGTTAAACAGTATTGGTTATATATTTAGGATTTGATCTTTATGATTCTTTTCATATCGCTTCCGCCGAATATGCTAGGATAGACGTATTGCTAACCACCGATGACAGATTACTTAGAAAAGCCATAAAATACAGTAAATTATTGCAAGTAAAATTAGATAATCCTGTTACTTGGTTAATGGAAACTTTGCTATTACAAGGAGATGAAAACAATGACACCAATTGAGCTAAGACAAAAAGGCTATCAAGCATTAGTTAAAGAATTAGGACAAGTCGATGCTATTCGCTTTTTACAAGATACTGGATGGGGTTTTGGTGACTATACTCAAGAACGTCAACAGACCTTAAAAAATGTGACAAGAGCCGATTTTTGGCAAGATATTCAGGAGATTAGAAGTAAGCAGAATTAAATTTAATAGTGAAGGAAAATTAGTTGGCAAGGAAAAGTAGTTCACGATACGATAGACATTGGAATCAAATAGCCAAAGAGATAACAATGGCTAAAATCTCCATTTCTTTACCCGATGAACTGGTTAATTACCTAAACCAGAAAGTAGAAGATAAAAGCATTTTCATCGCCTCAATTTTACAACAATGGCGACAACAACAAGAAGCAGAAGAACTCGCCCAAGCTTTTTTAGCAGTAGATGAACTAGAATTAGGATGGACTGACGAATGGCAAACAGCAGCGATTATCAACTCGGAAGCATTATGGCTGAAGTAAAACTTAAATCTAAGCATCTAAACTCCTTAAAAAAATTTATTGAAGACGCATTAACCGAAAGACTGCAAGAACTTCAAGAAGGAATTAAGCACACTCAAGAACGAATAACTTTTTTTGAAAATAAGTAGCTGGTTATAATTAAATTAAAAATGGATTTTAGGTTCGATCCCCCCTGCCCCCCTTGATAAGGGGGGTGCCGATCCCCCCTGCCCCCCTTGATAAGGGGGGTGTCTGATGATTTTTAACGCCTACCTACTTAAGTATCAAATGCAGACACAAGAATTTCTCAGACGATTTGAAAACAATGAATTGCAGCATACCTTAGACTTTGATGAATGGATGGGAGAAGCTTGGATGCTAGAAGCTTTACTGCAAGACAAAGAAGAAATTGAGGAGATAGAATTTGTTGATTAATGACTATTTTCAAGAGATTAGACATCTCATTGAAGCTTGTCCAATAGTTCAATTTTATAACCTCATTACTGATAGTAGAAGTCTTTATGTAGGGTTTGCGGCAAAAAGTACGGGCGAAGCATTCGGATAGAAAATCTCTGGTTTCACCGATAGGTTATTGCCCGAATGCTTCGCCCCTACAGGACGCGGGCCGATAATAAAAGTTTATGCTCAGAAAATTAATTAGGGCTGGCTGAAAAAGTACGGGCGAAGCATTCGGATAGAAAATCTCTGGTTTCACCGATAGGTTATTGCCCGAATGCTTCGCCCCTACAGGACGCGGGCCGATGAAGACGCAAGGTTTTGAACGACGATTCTCTCAAAATCTTGCACCTGTTTCGCGAGAAAAGCCACAAATTTGACAGAAAAGAATTTGATTCGTCGGGTTGAGAAGGATATACAGTTCGGGTTTATAATAATAAAAGTTTATGCTCAGAAAATTAATTAGGGCTGGCTGAAAAAGTAGGGGCGAAGCATTCGGATAGGAAATCTACGGTTTCAGCGATAGGTTATGCCCGAATGCTTCGCCCCGAAGATGCAAGGTTTTCAACCACGATTCTCTCAAAATCTTGCACCTGTTTCGCAAAATAGGCCCCTAAAACCCTTACCTCGTCTATATTTCACATTTATTCAGCAAGCCCTAATTACACTCTTTTAAAAAGTTTCTTTATTTCGACAGTAGCCGTCAGTATCTTTCGTAATTGTAGGGTTAAGAAATACCTAATCTTAACCAATTAACAAAGCGAGAAAGTATGAGCAACCCTTCTCGCTTTATTATAACTAAACCAACACCTCCACAGCTTGCGGAACTACTGCCGTCTCAGTTGTGGGATTTTCCCCTAGGTAAATTCCCAAAGAACGGGCTGTTTTGACGATAAAACCATTAGGATCCACGGGATAGGCACAGCGATGCTCTTGATGACATTGTTTGATAATTTTGATCACTGGTTTCAGGGGCAAACTACGCACTTGTCCCCCGCGCCAAATCACCACGCGATCGAGTTTACCCTGTTCGATTAATTCTACGGCCTTAATGCCGAAAGCCGTGGCTAACAGTCGATCCATGGCCAAAGGAGGACGACTTCTTTGCAGGTGTCCCAAAGACATGGCCCGCACATCCATGGAATTGAGATAACAGAAGACGGGATCGGTAACGCACAAAGAGCGAGTTTTGTCAAATATTAATTTTTCTAAATAATCGGCAATATACTTCTCTTTTTGGTTATCTTCGTTTTTAACACCCTCAGAAATCACAATGAGAGCGAATTTACGACCTTGAGCGCGTAATTCTGCCAAATGACGACAACAACCGTCGATAATTTCGGGAGTGAGAGCAGGGGTTAATTCGGGAATAAAAATCGCATCGGCCCCCCCGGCAATCCCAGCATGAAGGGCTAAATGACCGGCATCTCTACCCATCACCTGCACAATCATCACCCTTTCGTGACTAGCGGCGGTAAAGGTGAGATCATACAAAGCTTGAGTGACGATATCCACGGCAGTGGTAAAACCGACTGCCCATTCCGTATAGGGAACGTCATTATCGATGGTTTTGGGAACCGCGATAATATTCCAGTTGCCTTTCTGGGCGAGATCGTAGATGATATCAATGCTCCCATCGCCCCCGACGACGATCAGGGCATCTAATCCCAGCATTTCGTATCCTTGCAGGATTTTCGTGGCAATTTCTGGGTTTTCGGGATGTCCTTTGCTCAAAGAACCCAAAACACTACCACTAAGAAACTGCAAAACGTCTAATCCTTTCAAGACCCCGGGTAGGTTATAGCCATGCTGAGTCAGGATCAAATCTTGGGGGTGATATTTTCCCTCGGCAATCTGCATAAAACCGTCGGTCCCGTAGGGAATGCCGTACACATCCCAACCCTTTAGTTTTGATGATTTCACCACGGCACGAATTACCGCATTTAACCCCGGGCAATCGCCACCACTGGTCAGAATGCCGATTTTTTTCTTTTGATTCTCGTTCATGGTTATATCCTCCTGGATTTTTTTGTCAGTTATCAGTTATCAGTTATCAGTGATCAGATGTAAGTTTTCAGTTTTCAGTTAAGTAGCTGGTTATAATTAAATTAAAAATCGATTTTAGGTTCGATCCCCCCTGCCCCCCTTGATAAGGGGGGTGCCGATAGGCGGGGGGATCCCCCTTGATAAGGGGGGTGCCGATCCCCCCTGCCCCCCTTGATAAGGGGGGTGTCTGATAATTTTTAACGCCTACCTACTTAAGTTTTCAGTTCACTGATTACTGATTACTGATTACTGATTACTGTTCACTGATCACTGAAAAAAGCTTCCCACTTTTATTTGCTGGTGGTTTGAAAACGTTTCCAAACAGGTTCGTAACTTTGCAGGGCTTTCATGTACTGTACCCGTTCAAAAGCCGTCGGATCGGGGCAATTCATTTGACTCATACTGCCAATTAACTGCTCGATCGATTCGTACTCATTTTCTTCCAACCAATGCAATAAACCCTGTTCGATCTTGGTAATTTCCTCCAAACCGTGGCGTAATAAAACACTAACTAACATGGTCACTTTTGCCCCCACCATCATCATTTTGATCACGTCGATGGCGTTATGAATACCACTGGTAGCGGCAAAATCCGTCGGTACACGACCGTAAAGCATGGCAATCCAGCGCAGGGGTAAACGCATCGCTTGGGGATTACTGAGGATAATATTGGGGTGAACATCCAAGGTTTCTAAGTCGATATCCGGCTGATAGAAACGGTTAAATAATACCAACCCATCGGCCCCCGCTTCCGCTAATTGTTTAGCCATATTGGCCGTATTGCTAAAGTAGGGACTTAACTTCATCGAGACGGGAATTGATACCTCCGATTTGACAATTTTGAGGATATCAATATAGTTTTGTTCGACGTGATTTCCGGTTAATTCCAGGTCGTTGGGAACATAATAAACATTCAACTCCAAAGCATCAGCGCCCGCTTGTTGAATTTGAATGGCATACTCCAACCATCCCCCAGAGGTCTCACCGTTGAGACTGGCAATAATCGGAATATCGACCATTTCTTTGGCTTTGCGAATATGGTTGAGATATTCGTCGGAACCAACGTGAAAAACTTCCGGTTCGGGAAAATAAGTCAAAGCTTCCGCAAAACTCTCGGCTCCGTGGGTAAAATGATGGTGTAGAGCCAGTCTTTCGTGTTTAATCTGCTCCTCGAAAAAGGAGTGTAAAACCACGGCAGCGGCCCCAAAGTCTTCCATTCTCTTGATATTGTCGATATCCTCGCTCAAGGGTGCGGCCGCACCGATAACTAGCGGCGATCGCAATTGTAAACCCATGTAGGTAGTGTGTAGATTCATAACTATTCGTTGCTCCCTGTACCTTTTGCTGCTAAATACTGATACATTTGCCAGCGCGTATCCACATCTGCTTGTGCTTCTTTGAGCAGACGTTTAGCTTCCTCCGGCTTACTGGTGGCCAACATCTTAAAGCGATTCTCCGAGTAGAGAGTTTGCGCTACGGTAAGCTTAGGCGCACGGCTGTCCAATTGTAGGGGATTTTTGCCTTCTTTAGCTAAATCGGGATGATAACGGTACATTAACCAGCGACCGCTTTCCACCACTTCTTTTTGATGGTTCATGGCGGTGGTCATGTTGATCCCGTGAGCAATACAGTGAGAATAGGCGATAATTAACGATGGCCCGTTGTAAGCTTCCGCTTCTAGGAAAGCTTTGATAGTTTGCTCGTTTCTTGCCCCCATAGCCACGCTGGCCACATAGACGTTACCGTAGGTCATGGCCATTAAACCGAGGTCTTTTTTCGGTCCTGGTTTGCCACCAGAAGCAAATTTAGCTACGGCGGCGCGAGGAGTAGCTTTCGAGGCCTGGCCGCCCGTATTCGAGTAAACTTCCGTATCCATGACCAAAATATTCACATTGCGACCACTAGCTAAAACGTGATCTAAGCCACCATAACCGATGTCGTAGGCCCAACCGTCACCCCCGACAATCCAGACGCTTTTCTTGACCAGATAATCGGCCACGGATAACAACATTTTCACCTGCGTGGTCGGGGTTAATTCCCCTAAACGGGATTTTAAGGCCTCTACCCGATGCCGTTGTTCGTAAATTTCCGCTTCATCGACTTGGTGACAATTGAGAATATCTGCCGCTAGACTTTCTCCGATTTCACTAGCGAGGGTTCCTAAGAGTTCTGCGGCAAATTCTGCCTGTTTATCGATGGAAACTCGGAATCCTAAGCCAAATTCGGCATTATCTTCAAAGAGGGAATTCGACCAGGCCGGCCCGCGACCTTCGGCGTTAACTGCCCAGGGTGTTGTCGGTAAATTACCTCCGTAGATAGATGAACAACCGGTGGCATTAGCCACTATCATGCGATCGCCAAATAGCTGACTGACTAATTTAACGTAGGGAGTCTCACCACAACCGGCACAAGCGCCGGAAAACTCAAAGAGAGGTTCCTGCATTTGCTGATGGTTAATTTTATTGAGATTTAGGCTTAATCGGTCTGGATTAGGCAAATTAAGGAAGAAATCCCAGTTAACTCGTTCCTGTTCCCGCAGGGGCAATTGGGGAGCCATATTAATCGCTCTTAGACGCGGTTGCGATTTGTTTTTAGCGGGGCAAACATCAACACAGAGACCGCAACCGGTACAATCTTCGGCGGCCACTTGGATGGTGAATTTTAGCCCTTTCCAGTCGTGATCCTTGGCATTTGCGACTTTAAAGGTTTCCGGGGCCGTGGCTAATTCGGCCTCATCATAAACTTTCGAGCGAATAACGGCGTGGGGACAAACGAGAACGCATTTACCGCACTGAACACAGACATCCGCATCCCAAACGGGGATTTCTTGGGCAATATTGCGTTTTTCCCATTGGCTAGTGGCGGTGGGGTAAGTACCATCGTTGGGAAGGGAGCTAACGGGCAATTCATCCCCGTGACGGGCGATAATTTTGCCGAGGACTTCTCGGACGAAAGCGGGTGCAGTGTCGGGAATTGGTGGTCTTAATTCAAAAGCTTCAGGGGTAACGGTAGCGGGAATTGGGACTTGATAGAGGTGTTCTAGGGCAGAATCCACAGCTTTGATGTTCATCTGCACGATTTCTTCGCCTTTCTTGCCGTAGGTCTTGCGGATGGCTTTTTTGATTTGTGCGATCGCCTCTTCCCGCGACAAAACTCCCGCTAGGGCAAAGAAACACACCTGCATAACGGTATTAATCCGACTGCCCATCCCCGCTTCTTTGGCTACTTGAGTCGCATTAATCGTATAAACTTGCAGATTTTTATCGATGATAGTTTGCTGGAGATGGCGGGGTAAGTGACTAAACACCTCCTCCTGTGGATAGGGACTATTCAGGAGAAAAATAGAGTTCGGTTTAGCGGTTTCTAGCAGATCAAATTGTTCGATAAATTCCCACTGATGACAGGCGATAAAGTTAGCATCGGTGATTAAATAGGTAGAGCGAATCGGCTCCGGACCAAAGCGTAGGTGAGAAACGGTGACAGACCCAGATTTTTTGGAATCATAGACGAAATAACCCTGGGCATAATTATCGGTATCTTCACCAATAATTTTAATTGAATTTTTGTTAGCTCCCACCGTACCATCGGAACCTAAACCGTAGAAAACCGCCCGCACTACTTCGTCTGGTTCAGTGGAAAAACTGCGGTCATATTCCAGACTGGAAAAGGTAAGATCGTCAACGATACCAATAGTGAAGTGATTTTTCGGTTTGTCGAGACTTAAGTTATCAAATATGCCAGCAATCATGGCTGGAGTAAATTCTTTGGAAGATAAACCGTAGCGTCCTCCCACAATTTTCGGCAGCTTGCCTTCGTAGTTTTCCATAAAGGCATTTACCACGTCTAAATATAGCGGATCGCCCCCGGCACCGGGTTCTTTACAGCGATCTAAAACGGCTATTTTTTTCACCGTGGTGGGCAGAGCTGCTAGTAATTTTTCGGCGGCAAAGGGACGATAGAGACGAACTTTTAAAACCCCAACTTTAGCCCCATTTTGATTGAGATAATCAACGGTTTCATGGACGGTTTCCCCTCCCGATCCCATTAACATAATCACTCTTTCGGCATCGGGCGCACCGTGGTATTCATAGAGATGGTATTGCCGTCCTGTTAATTGGGCAAAACGATCCATAATTTTTTGAGTGATATCGGGACAAGCATAATAGAAAGGATTGACGCTTTCCCTTGCCTGGAAATAAACATCGGGATTTTGTGCCGTGCCTCGCAAAACCGGTCGATCGGGAGTTAAAGCCCTTTGACGATGGGCAATAATTAGGTCTTCATCGATCAGTTCTTTGAGAGTTTCATCGCTAATTAATTCGACTTTTTGCACCTCATGACTGGTACGAAAACCATCAAAAAAGTGCAGAAAAGGAATCCTGGTTTCTAGGGTGGTAGCTGTGGCAATAGCCGCCAGATCTTGAGCTTCTTGAACGGAATTAGCCGCTAACATAGCCCAACCCGTACTTCTGGCAGACATGACATCACTATGATCCCCAAAAATTGACAATCCTTGGGCTGCTAAAGCACGGGCCGCCACATGAACCACTGAAGAGGTTAATTCCCCCGCAATTTTGTAGAAGTTGGGGAGCATTAATAATAATCCCTGCGAGGAAGTGAAAGTGGTAGTTAAAGAGCCTGTTTGTAGCGCTCCGTGCAGGGTTCCCGCTGCCCCACCTTCGCTCTGCATTTCGATTACGGAAGGGATGGTTCCCCAGAGATTAGCTCTGCGTTCGGCCGCCCAACTATCGGACCATTCACCCATAGGCGAGGAGGGAGTGATAGGATAAATAGCGATCACTTCACTGAGACGATAGGCAACGCGTGCAACAGCTTCGTTACCATCTATGGTTGCATAGGTTTTTGTGGTCATGTGTTCCCCTTAGTTTTTACGATATTTGTCGGGATTTTAAGTTTTTTTACGGCTCAATTTCGCACTAAATATCCTCTCGTTTCCCTGACAACCGAAGGATTTTCTTGAGCGTCGCTTTTGACTCCCTATCTACTATTGGACGCTTACGGCAGACAGGCTTAAGTAGAGCAATTTTTCTGTCTCCACCTCGATCATTATCCAGATTCTGGGCTTTCTAGCAATTCGTTATTTTTTCTTAATACGCTGCTGAGTTTGCCAGCAACCGACCCTGGGATTAATTAATATTCAGAATTGAGATAAAAATTAATGATACTTTTAAAAAAAAAGTGCTAGGTCAGAAGATAAGCTGTTGACTATCTAAATTACTCGTTAAGACTGCATGGGAGAAGGGAGAAGGAATTATGAATTATTAATTAGGGTTTGCGGCAAAAAGTTTTTCCTGGGGGCAGGGTGTGGGGTGTAGGGTGTAGGGTGTGGTGCGATTCGTTGGCTAGAAACTAGACAGTAAGACGTTTAGAGGATTAGCCGCTTGGTAAATGTAGTACCTTGATAACTTTATAACCCTACAGGTGCGGGTTAGTAATAACCTTAGTCCTGTCCTCTAGATGCCTAGAGTGACGGCATTTCCTGCTGCTTTAGACTTGGTACATCTGAGGTAGTGAGCGAGGAAAAAAAAGCGGTATCTGATAGCCTAAATCAGAAACCCGTTGAGCCAGAACTTATGGATAGCCCTGGGGCGAAGATACGAATTAACCATCGTCAACACCCACGAGCCAAAAGGCTGACAGGCTCGAAACAAAAGTTAACAGAGTTGGGGCTGATAGCTCATACCACTATCAGTAAGGCATTCCCGTTACTCTGTTGTGGACAGTATCATCCTAAGGGTTCAACCAATGGTTATAGGGAACGAAGTAACCCTGATTGACTCTGCCCGTTCGGGGCAGTAGGAAACCATCCGCAAGTCAATAGAGGGAGAGGATGTCCTTAAAAGCCAAGGCTTTGAGTAATATCAAAGATATGCTGACAAAGGACGGGTAACTAGGAAGTCTAAGCAACAATCAACGGTCATATACGCCCTAAAACCAACAATCTTGTCTGGTGGGGATACAGCCAAGAGGGTTGAATAGACAAGGAAATAATAATTCCCATTATTATTCTACTAATGACAGTAGCCTAGTTACTCAGGAGCCGGATACGGCGAAAGTCGTAAGTCCGGTTTTGAAGCAGGGGGTGGGAAGGCGACTTCCTGCTCTACTGTAACGGGTGTCGGAAGAATAAATAGAAATAATCCCCTGTCTCCTGTCTCGGAGTCTCCTGTCTCGGAGTCTCCTAACCAAGCACGACAATTTTTGATTTTTGCAAGAGATCTAATAACCAGTTGATTTAGTCAGCCGATGAAGTTAAGATGTACTAGGTTAAACACAAATGAACTAAAGTACAAATTATCTTAACCCAAGGATAGGAAAATAGATCATGACTAACCTCGAATCCCTTACTCAAGCGCAACAGGAGTTGTACGACTGGCTAATTGAGTACATTAGCACTACTCAGCACGCCCCTTCCATCCGGCAAATGATGCGAGCGATGAATTTACGCTCTCCCGCACCGATTCAAAGCCGTTTAGAACGTTTACGCGCCAAAGGCTATATTGATTGGACAGAAGGAAAAGCACGCACCCTGCGGATTCTCAAACAACCAGTGCAAGGTTTACCGGTTCTGGGTGCGATCGCTGCTGGTGGTTTAGTGGAACCCTTCACCGATGTGGAAGAAAAACTCGATCTTTCTAACCTGTTGCAACGCAGTCAAGACTGTTATGCTCTGCGGGTTTCCGGAGACAGTATGATCGAGGATCATATTGCCGATGGGGATCTGGTGATTATGCGTTCTCTCACGGGTAATGAAGCGGTCTCCAATGGGGAAATCGTCGCCGCTAGAGTCGAAGGCCACGGCACTACTTTAAAACGTTTCTACCAAGAAGGCGAAATCATCACTCTCCAACCCTCCAATCAAAAATACCAACCAATTACAGCCAATACCGAACAAGTACAAGTGCAAGGGGTTTTGGTTGGTGTTTGGCGCGGTTATTAGCCAAAACTGGGGCGCACTTAAGCGCCCCGATCATTTTTCCTCTCCTTGGCTTCTGGAAAAGAATCGGGTTGGCAGACATAGAATAATATAAGGGTTTTAGCCTATCCCGAACTCAGATGTCTTAACTTTTATGCCCAAAAAACAGAAATATCCCCATCTCTTGGGATCAAAATGGACGGCAAAACAAAAAACATGGGGCTGGCGACATTTTCAAGTGGTCAATCGTCAAAATCGCGGTCAATGGGTTTTTGCCGAATTAGTCGCTTCCTGCGATCCGACCGTCCGCTTCTGGATTAATGCTAAACAGTTGCAAGATGCGAATCTCTGGCAATCAGGTTGGCAAACCCTAACGGAAATAAACCAACCCGACAGCACCGACGAGATTATTGTTAATTAATATTAAGTACCTAAGCAAAATTAATTACACATCTAAGCCACTACTCCGTCAGACTTCTGGTGTGAGGAAACAGTGAACTGAAAACTCAAATCCGATCCCTAATAGCTGTCTCGGAGTCTCCCGTCTCGGAGTCTCGGAGTCTCGGAGTCTCGGAGTCTCGGAGTCTCCGAGTCTCGACTAGGAAATTAATTTTGCACGACTACTTAAGAACCCTTGTAATTTTTCACTCTTTGCCGATCAGCCACGCCGAGAGCTTTGGCCATCCAGGGTGGCGGCGAAGTTTGAATCACTCGCTGTAAATCCGCCAAAATTTCCCGCGCTTGACCACCTGCATCTTTTTTCACCGGATAAACACCACCTTGAATCATCTTAGCGGCGGCCGGTCCGCCGATAGACACCACGAAGATTGCCTGACAATCTTTGATCAGACTAAGCCGATAACCATTTTTATCTGGACTTCCCCCATACAGAAATACTAAAAAATCAACAAAACCCTTACTGCCTGGAGCTTCTCAGAAAAAATTGACAAGCCGCTACTGGGTACATTTTTCCCTTGAAAATGGCTGTACCGTTGACTGTATCTGGAGTAGAGCGATTCCGTAGAGTTGGCTGTATAGTGATCGCTAACCTTATTGTAACAGATGGTGTCATTAATCTCTAGAGTCAGCGATTCCCTCTGTAGCCATGTTTTTGATGGTTTTCTGCCCCGAAACAAGCTATAATGGTCGAAAGGTCAAATTTGAAAATTTTTGCCTCAAACCCTATCTGCGTAAGGACTTCAGGATTTTGTGTCCAGTAGTCCATTAGTATTATATGGCTTTAACTCAGGCTCTGTAAGACTTTTAGCCATAGCTAGTATGTTTATACGGGGGAAGTCCAGATATACCCGCAATTACTACACCTTTTAGAGCTAGGAAACCATCTATCTATTTCGATGTAATTTTTCCCGTACCAACGGCATTTATAGGCTAATTGTCGGGTGATTTCTCCCCAACTAACGTCAGATATTGCCTGAGATAATTTCGGGTTTTTGACCATATTCTTGACGGCTAAGTTCTCAACCACAATCGTTTGGTTTTCACGGACTAATTGAGTGGTTAGCTTGTGTAAATGGTCTTTTCTGTTATCAGTAATTTGGGCGTGAATCTTGGCTACTTTGATTCTCGCTTTTTCCCGATTTTTTGAGCCTTTCTGTTTTCGAGAAAGACTTTTTGGGTCCTTTCGCAGTCTCCGATAATGCTTTTTAAAGTGCTTAGGATTAGATACTTTATCGCCATTGCTGGTAATTACTAGGCTACTAATTCCTAAGTCAATTCCGATGGCTTTATCTGTTACTGGTAATGGCTTAATCGTTGGGTCATCAAATCTAATTGAAATATGCCAACGTCCTGAGGGATGTAATCTGACTGTTACTGTGCTTGGTTCACAGCTTTCTGGTATTTTTCTTGACCATCGAATAGGTAAAGGTTCTGTGCATTTGGCTAAATAGATTTGTTTGTCTTTAAATTTAAAAGCAGACTTGGTAAATTCGGCACTTCCTCCCTGATGTTTTTTCTTAAAGTTAGGATACTTAGTCCGACCAGCAAAGAAATTAGTAAAAGCTGTTTGTAAATGTCTTAACCCTTGTTGTAAAGGCTCTTCGGGACTTGGTATGGTTCGACATGGGGGCATAAATCGACTAAATCCTTATCTGGCAAGAGATTTAATTGATTAGTTCGCTCCAGATCGCCAACAATTGACAAAAATTGCGGCAATGTCTGTCTCTATAAAGGTTTCATTCCTTATAACCCCGTCCATTGCATAAGACAAACCGAAGAACCAGAAGTTTGAGCGTAGCCTACTCTTTCTTGTCTTTCATACCAAGCTTGTGTTCGTTCGTGGAGAGCTTTGTTGTAAACTAATCTTACACAGCCCAAAGTGCGCCGCAATAGCGACTCTTGTTCTGGTGTTGGGTAAAATCGGTAAGAATAGGCTTTTTCCATATCTCGCATTCTAGCATATATCGTGTAAATGCGCTAATATTTAACGGTAAAGCCGTCGTAGAACGACGGGGTTTCAGACCCAAATTTTCGATGAAAACACTACAGTATGAGGAGTTAGTCTAATGGACGCGGTAATGATCGAGCAAATTGTTGTTGGTATCTCCCGGGTGGCACTGAAGCTGATGGAGCGCCTTCTATCTAATGATGATCAAGCATCTCGTCATGGTGCCTCCGTAGTGGAAAATAATAGCGAAGTCAAAAAAGCCGAGTTATCTTACTACAAAAAAAAGCTGGAACTCGATAATCAATCCCTACAACTGCAAAGAAAACAACGCCAATTCGCACTTGAATTGGCGTTGCAGCAATTCAAGTGCGAATTGCTGCAACAAGAAACAGATAATGAAATCCCTAGGGAAAGAATCGGTTTAGAAAATCTTTCTCTTGAATTGAAAGAAATCAAAATCGCCATCCAAAAAGAACAACGTAACCTGAGTTATCTACGGCAAGAACTACTAAGAGAACAGCAAGAAAAAGAAATTGAGTTAAAGCTGCAAGAAATTCAAGCTGAGTGGGACAAAGATACATGGTTATCGCAGTTGAGTCGCTTTGAAACCGAGCAGATTCTCAAGAAATATCAACAAACTCTCTTGATATTAGCCTGTTTACCCAGTGTAGCGAGCGATCGCTCCCTAGCTGCCATGAGGAAGTTAGATTTCAAGCTAGAGATGCGAAAGGTGAGTTCTTTTCTTGCGGATTACTATTCAGTTAATGATCAACTATATCCCGTTAAATTTTTTGGAGATTATTTCAAGCAACCAATCGAGGAAATCGAAATCGAACGGTTACATGGTTTGTTGTCCTGCGTACCTGTATATATAATCTATACAGACATTCGATCGGATGCCGTGACCTTTCGAGTTGCCTCTTGGAAAATGCAGGATAAGCAAGCGATGTCTTTCTCACCGATCGAATGGAATTGGCGAGAAGTAGAACGGGAATTATTAAAGGCAGGAAAAACCGAAGATGAAATCCTCTTGATTATTAGAGCGGTAATTATCAAAATTCACCAAATTCTCTTGGCTTTTTATATCGATATTTATTATCTAAATCTCGATCCCTACTACGAAGTCCGCTTACCGAATATCGATCTCAAAAAAGAGTTAATTCAACCCTATAGCGATCTTCTTAAAGCCAAGCAAAAGAAAGTTCGAGAAGCCTACGAACAGCAATTAGCAAGACGATTTGAGAAAGAAAAAGAGCGAGAGGAAAATAAGCGGGGAGTAGAAGAGGAAGATTGTAGTCAGGAGGAGGAAAAAGGGAAAGAATTCTCCTTCGAGATCATCACCGTTGATCCCAGAGGGAATATAATCAAACCTCGCCTGGGAAAAGGTTTTCAAAAGAGCGAAAACCTCGGCAATAATATCGACCTAGAAATAGTCTATATCCCTGGCGGTACTTTCCTCATGGGATCGCCCGATGGTGAGGGGCATAACTACGAAAAACCGCAGCATCGAGTCACCGTTCCCTCTTTCTACATGGGCAAATATCCCATTACCCAAGAGCAATGGCGAATCATCGCATCTCAGGCGAAAATCGACATCGACCTATCCCTCGACCCCTCGTACTTCAAGGGAAATAATCGACCGGTAGAGTGTGTGAACTGGTATCAAGCCGTAGAATTCTGTAAACGGCTATCCAAGCTTACTCAGAAAGATTATCATCTCCCCAGCGAGGCACAGTGGGAATACGCTTGTCGCGCAGGAACGACCACTCCTTTTGCTTTCGGGGCTACCCTCTCCACCGAAATAGCGAACTATCACGGAAACTATACCTACGCCGACGGTAAAAAGGGTACTTATCGACAACAAACCACTCCCGTCGGGCAGTTTCCCCCCAACGCTTTCGGACTTTACGATATGCACGGGCAAGTCTGGGAATGGTGCGCGGACGATTGGCACGATAACTATACCGGAGCGCCAGAGGACGGGTCGGCGTGGATTACTGAGAATAATAATCGTTCTCTATTACGGGGCGGTTCTTGGTACGGCAATCCAGGTCTCTGTCGTTCCGCTTTCCGCAGCTTCTTCGCTAGGCGCGTCAGCACCTACCACTACTACGGTTTTCGTGTGGTGTGCGGGTGCTAGGAGGACTCCGTAACCCTTTTACCATAGCGGAACATTGAGCGAAAATTTGGGTTGAAAACCCCGTCGTTCTACGACAGCTTTTCTTAATCTCTAATAGAGCATCTGATAGTTAGTAAAAGTATAGTCAAATATAGACAGACTGAATTCCATTTCAGAAATTCCCTTCACTTTTACTTCGAGAGATTGATTCTCCTTGGGTGAACTACGCACCTCTCTATCCCATAGCAGTTAAACGCATTTGGGAATGCTTTTCGTAAAATATTGTAGGAACCCATGACATCAGATTGACAAAGAAATCCTCTATCTGTACGATATAACCCTCGCGAAATTCTTTTTCCTGAAAACACTGGCTTTTCAGTTATCTGTCCATAAACGGGGAGAGGATCGTCATTCAAAAAATTAGAAGCTGAGGTATAGGATTCTTCTTGAAGAATCACAGAGATTCCTACTAATTGACATTTATAACTAATCATCTCAATTAATCGAGCATGAGGGATGGTCACAAATTTTTGATTGTTGACTTTTCCTAAGTTCACTTCTTGTTTCCACCCTGGATTATTACCAATAACTAAAGTAGTAATTTGTTGGTCAACTAAGAGCTTAACCAAATAACGACTAGCTTTATGAAGATAATCATCTACTTTCTGATTACGGCAACGGGTTAAACGGCGAATCCTCTGGGAACTTTGACGATTTAACAGAGATTGTAACTTAGCTCGACGTTGGTTATAAAATTGATTCAGGCTTTTTAACGGTCTGCCATTAATCAACAAAGGGATAAAGTCCGGTTGATTTGAAGTTACAGCCATGAAATTATCTATGCCTAAATCTATCGCAGCTATCTTTTCATTAGGAGCTAAGAACTGTTCAGTTTTCTCATAAATTACCTCGATTACATAACAATCACATTTAGGAACTATTCTAACTTCTGCTATGCGCTCCGCCACTCTTGTCGGCAAGGCAATTGAAGTACCTGATAGTTTGACCAATCCTTGCCTAAGACCTACTTTGCTTAGGGATTGAATCGTGTAAACTAAGAGATTTCTTCCTTTTTTTTGCTCCTTATAGCCAGGGATTTTGGGTTTGACCAGAAATTTATCGGGGTGACTTTTAAACTCCGATGAAGCGGCAAAAAATGATTTCCAGTTCCAGTCTAATCCTCTTAAAACTTGTTGGGAAACTTTAGCAGGTAAAGCTTGATACTGTTCTGTCTTTTTCATGAGAGAGGCCATCTGATTATAGGTCAAATAGCCATGACCATAAATGAAGTTTTGTCGGATTAAATAATTGGCTGAGTTGTAGAGATTTTTAGACTGCCAAGATAAATTATCTATCTCAGCCCAAAATCGATGTCCTTTCTTGATAATGTGTCTTTCGGCTACTAACATTATTGTCCGTTGTCTTTTAACTCAGCGTCGGGTTTTGAAGGGTTGTCATCCGTTGTCATAATTGTACCAGAAGGCAATTGATAGCCTGTTAAATTCCCTTGTTTCCACCACCTCCAAGCCGTTCGATAACTTATTCCTGTTTTTTTTGCATAGTCTGATAGTTTTGTCTGTACATATTGCCATGAATGACTATATATGACCATATTTGTATTGAAACTTTACAATACCATTTTTCCTTATTCTTGGCAGGTATCTTACCCCCCTGAGGGGTTGGGGGGTCTTGCCTCTTGCCCGTTGCCTCGTCTCAACAAGCAATTTCAACCCGCGAGCAGCTTACAGCCTATTGCTGTTCCATAAAAGTCCGCACCGTACCATCAGAACCAAGCACCAGACGCAATTGGGGATTACCGGGGACATCGAGGGGAGAAACAAAAGGTTGATTGAGCAGGGGCATATTAGTGCGATCGAGATAGATTTTCGCCGCCTGTCCCAGGGGAATAATCTGTTTTAGGGAACCATCCTGATTTAAGACCAAACGGTACTCTAGAGTATGCTTGAGACTTTCCGGCGGTTGCCAACGGGATTGAAAATATTCTCTGGTTTCTGCCACTTGGGGAATTGTATCTAGTAAGTTCGTCTCTGGGGCTTTAGCGGTGCTTGTGGGCGGTTTGGGGTCTAAATTGGCATTGTCGGGGTTAATAGGGCTTATAGGCGGTAAATTGGGCAATTTTGGCGGTGCTGGACTCGGATTCATCGTGGTGGGGGGAACATTTGTCAGTGCATTTGTACCCTGAGTGCTGGTGACGGGGGGGGCAGTAATCGGGATGTTCTGATTATTCGGTTCAATTATGATCGCCGTGCCGCCGGGACGCGAACCTGTGACTGGTGGCGGCGGTAAAGTGGACGGCGGAATCACTAGAGGGACGCTAGAGGGACGAACTGGGGCTGGAACGGTTCCCACGGGTGGCGGTGGCGGTAAAGGGGTTTTATTGCCCAAATTTGCCGGTAACTGCGGGTTTGGGGCGGCCGTTCCCGTGGGGGGTAAAGGCAGCGTTGGCAAGGGTTGGGGAATCTTGGCACTATTGGGATCAGTGGTTAAATCATTGTTGGCCAATTCTTGCTGTTGATAAAATGCGATCGCTATTCCCCCGATAGTTATTAGGGCTGAGGCGATTAATCCCGTCCACATCAGGGCATTTTTTCGAGTTTTCTGGCGAATTAATGGGGGTATTAGGGGGCTTTCATGGTTATATTCCCCTAAAGCATTGGCTAGATCGAATAATTGCGATGTGGTTAATTCGATCTCCTGTTTATCCTGATCGGTTAGCAGGGAACCTAAAAATAATTGATGCTGCAGAAGTCCCTGACAACGGAGAGAGGGTAAGGAGGGGAGATGGCTTTCGGGGGAACCACTAGCCACGAAAGAGAGGGTAGAAACGGGACTAGAGAGTAAATTCTGCACATAATTAGCGACAATTTCCCCTAGGAGTTGTAATTGTGTGCGATCGCCTTTGATCGTCACCTGTTTTTCCTCACTCAATCTAGGATCATCAAAACGCAATTGAAAGTGGGCATCGTTTAAGACATTTTTACCTAACCAAACCGCCAGAGGCGAACTATTTCCCCAAATTTCTAGGGTACAGGTGGGGGGTGTATATTTGCGAATTAGATTACTCATTTTTAGTTATCGGTGGGAATTATAAATTATGAATTATGAATTATGAATTATGAACTGGGAAGCTTTTTTTCAGTGATCAGTAAACAGTAATCGGTGAACTGAAAACTTACATCTGATAACTGATAACTGATAACTGATAACTGATAACTGATAACTGATAACTGATAGCCTTTTTACTTTTTACTTGCCAAAAGGGTGTGCCAGAGAAGGAGATGACTGCGGGGGCTGCTGTAGAACAATAAATCGATTAATAATTTCCAGGCTAGGGAAATCAGGCTAGAATTGCTGAGATTATTTTCCGATATTTCTGGGTATTTTAAGCGAAAATTATCGATATAATTGCCCAAAAGCGTGGTTTTGACCGGTTCTTGTCCTTGAGTTCCCACTTGTTCCAAGAGAATTACGGCGCGACGGATTAACTCTTGCTTTTTTTGGGCTAGATGACAGAGGAGGAGAACTAGAGAACGGATGTCCGCTAGGGAGAGGTTTGACTGGGGTTGCCAGTAGTGGGCAACTAGGCGATCGCTTGTATCCAGATCTAAGGCTAATTCTTGGGCTGCTTGGGTGATAGACTCGGAGTCTAAATTAGCTAGAGAGACTAAAGCTGCCAAAATCAGGTTTAAATAGCTATTAATATTCTCTAACTGCTCGTTACTGGGTGAGATAGCTAGGGGTAAATCCTCACCCGTGGAGGACTCGGCAGACTGAGGCATAGTCAAGGACATAGATAATAAGGAATTGCCAGCAGAAAAACTTGGGTTTAGGAGAAAAAATCACTGGTTCTCAAGTGTCATCGCCAATTTTGGCTCTGAAACCCCGTTCTCAAAGGACGGCTTTACTATGAAATAGTAGCGCATTTACACGATATATGCTAGAATGTGAGATATGGAGAAAGCCTATTCGTTTCGATTTTACCCCACAGCAGAACAAGAGTCGCTATTGCGGCGCACCTTGGGCTGTGTAAGATTAGTTTACAATAAAGCTCTCCATCTCAGAACACAAGCATGGTACGAAAGACAAGAAAGAGTAGGATATACTGAAACTTCTTCGATGTTGACTGAGTGGAAAAAACAAGAAGAATTAGAGTTTTTGAATGGGGTTAGCTGTGTTCCTTTACAACAAGGTTTAAGACACCTACAAACAGCTTTTACTAACTTCTTTGCTGGTCGTACTAAGTATCCTAACTTTAAGAAAAAACATCAAGGAGGAAGTGCCGAATTTACCAAATCTGCTTTTAAATTTAAAGACAAACAAATCTATTTAGCTAAATGCACAGAACCTTTACCTATTCGATGGTCAAGACAAATACCAGACGGATGTGAACCAAGTACAGTAACGGTCAGATTACATCCTTCTGGACGTTGGCATATCTCAATAAGATTTGATGACCCAACGATTAAGCCTTTACCAGTAACAGATAAAGCCATTGGAATTGACTTAGGAATTAGTAGCCTCGTGAGTACCAGCGATGGCGATAAAGTATCTAATCCTAAGCATTTTAAGAAACATTATCAGAGGTTGCGAAAAGCACAAAAAAATCTTTCTAGAAAACAGAAAGACTCAAAGAATCGGGAAAAAGCAAGAATCAAAGTAGCCAAGATTCACGCTCAAATCACCGATAGCAGGAAAGACCATTTACACAAGCTAACCACTCAATTAGTTCGTGAAAACCAAACGATTGTGGTTGAGAATTTAGCCGTTAAGAATATGGTCAAAAACCCGAAATTATCTCAGGCAATATCTGATGTAAGCTGGGGAGAAATCACCCGACAATTAGCCTATAAATGCCGTTGGTACGGGAAAAATTACATCGAAATAGATAGATGTTTTCCCAGTTCTAAACGGTGCAGTAATTGTGGGTATATTGTGAAAAAGCTGCCGTTAAATGTTCGAGAGTGGGACTGTCCGAACTGTGGGACTCACCATGACCGAGACATTAACGCCAGTAAAAATATTTTGGCCGCAGGGCTTGCGGTGTCAGTCTGTGGAGCGACCATAAGACCAGAACAGAGTAAATCTGTGAAGGCAGGTGCGAAAAATCCTTCGGGAAAGAAGCAGAAACCTAAATCGTGAGGTTTGGGAATCGCCGTCCGTTTTACGGCGGCGAGGATGTCAAATAATTTAGATTGTTCTTTTCTTGCACGTCCGCTCACCGATTGCCTCCCACCCAATGAGTTTAGAATCCGCTACCGATGAAGTCATTAAGCAAAATTTAGAACAATTTCTAATTGTTTTGTCCGTTTCCCTGAGTGTGGCTACGGTTTCGAGGATTTTTAGCTGGTTTCGCCAAATTCCTTACACCCTATTGTTAGTGATAGTCGGTTTAGGTTTAGCCTTCATCGATATCCGTCTGGTGAACCTATCCCCCGAACTGATTCTAGAAATTTTTCTGCCCCCTTTGCTATTTGAAGCCGCTTGGAATACGCGCTGGCGAGATCTGAAGGATAATTGGATTCCCGTCAGTCTTTTCGCTATTGTCGGCGTAATTATCTCGATTTTCGGGGTTGGTTTTACCCTAGATGAATTGACCAATTTACCCCTATTTACGGCCTTATTAGTGGGTGCGAGCCTTTCTTCTACGGATCCCGTCGCTGTTGTCGCTCTTTTTCGCGAATTGGGGGCCAGTAAAAACCTCACCGTGCTTTTGGAAGGGGAAAGCTTATTTAATGATGGGGTCGCTGTCGTCGCTTTCGCTCTTTTGGTGGAAATTCCCCTCGGTGCTAGTGGTCTATCCTTAGAGACAACCATTAGCCGGATTGCGGCTTTTATCGGTATCGGGGTGGCAGTGGGTTGTTTAGTGGGTTTTGGTATTTCCTATCTGACTCAACGTCTCGATTTACCCCTAGTGGAACAGTCTTTAACTCTTGTGTCCGCCTACGGTGCTTATTTATTAACCGAGGAGTTCGGGGGTTCGGGGGTAATCGGAGTGGTGACTACGGGGATTATTTTAGGTAATTTTGGCTCTAGAATTAGTATGAGTCCCCGTACCCGCCTATTAGTCACGCAATTCTGGGAGTTTCTCGCTTTTTTTGTCAATTCGATCGTTTTTCTCCTCATCGGCGATCAGATCCGTCTCTCCAGTTTAGCCGATAATCTCAATTTAATTTTTATCACGATCGCTGCCGTGGTAGCGGCCCGTTTTCTGGCTACCTTTGCTTTGGCAACTGTTAGTAATGCCTTGATGGAAACTAAAATTAATTGGCGGGAAAAAACGGTTTTATGGTGGGGAGGTTTGCGCGGTTCCGTTTCTATTGCCCTAGCTTTAAGTGTGCCGGTTATTTTTCCCAATCGTCAGGATATCATCGATATCGTCTTCGGAGTTGTTCTCTTTACCCTTTTGGTTCAGGGATTAACTATTCAAACTTTCCTATCGAGATTAGACTTGATCGGTGATCAACCAATTCGAGAAAACTATGCGGAACTTTTAGCCCGACGGGTAGCTTTAAAAAGAGTTTTAGACTATCTTTCTAAGTTAGATAAATCTCCCGATGTTGCCCCCGAATTCTTTAGTTATGAGCAGCATCTCGTCAAAGAAAAGTTAAAGACTGTAGAAGCGGAAATACAATCTCTCAACGATAGTTATCCCCAATTACAGCTATTGACAATGGAACAACTTCGGGAAACCCTCCTAGATATCGAAGCTGATACCTACGCTGAATTTATTCGATCCGGCCGTTTAACTAGCAATTTATCCCCCGTCCTCCAAGAAATTCTCGCTGAAAGTAAAATTAGTGAACAGTAGGACTATTTTGGGGTACATACACTCAATCTTAATTCTCCTAACGACCAACGACTGGGTTTTATGACAAAAACCCCTTTCATTAATTGCAGGGGTTTTTGTGGGGTTTTATGGGGGATTTTAGGAGACTTTTGTAGTTTCTTTTTCAGTGGATTGGGAGGGTTTTAGTTTGCGCTTGAGGGTTGAGGCTGCGCCTAGTGTGCCGAGTGCGAGGAGACTTATGGTTGAGGTGGGTTCGGGGGTGGAGACAGGTTTAGTAGCTACGTCGAACTGAAAGTTATCCCATCCGAGTCCGGCAGGATCAGTAATGTTATATATTCGTATAGACGAGACATTACTAAAGCCAGTTAGGTCAACGAGATTTGGTACAGAAGAGTCATTGAATCCCAAAATATTAACGGTTACAGAAAATAAGCCGTTTTGAAACACATCAACCAAGGCGACTACACCACTAGCATTGTCTCCTACCTGGTAGAAAGATAGATTATTAACTCCGCTGCTAAAGGTAAGGATCGTCTCTTGAGTACAGTTGATTCCCCCTGCCGTAGGTGCAGTACAAATGAAGTTATCTCCGAAACCGATGCCAGGCTGAGTGGTTACTTTGTTTACGAACCCCGCATTCGCGGAGAATACTACGTCAGAGAATTGATTCGTTACGACGGTTCCGTCGGGCAACCCCTCGAAGCCTATTGACACGGCGAACGCATGAGTTGCTCCTGTTAAATCAATTGCGATCATTCCAACGGCTGCCAATGAGACCTTCTTCAGTACATTTACATTTGAACTCATAATTTTTAAAACCCCCTACAGTGCGATTGCCCTCCTCGCAGCTAGGTCAAGCAACACTCCAACCCAACCCCAAAGGCGGACAACAAAACGATACACACTCCCCCCCCACAACTGTATCAAAAGTTACAATTTAATAAATCTTTATATTCTTCTCCCTAGCTTAGGGATTCACAGGGGAAAGAGTTTCAGGTATTTTCCCCTGTGTTACTGCTTCTCAGGCGACCGATCGCCTTCCGTGAGGGATTGTGGCGCGGTGTGTCAGATTCCGTCATAGGGTTCAAAATTTCGCTAACATTGTTAAGTAGCTGGTTATAATTAAATTAAAAATGGATTTTAGGTTCGATCCCCCCTGCCCCCCTTGATAAGGGGGGTGCCGATAGGCGGGGGGATCTGATGATTTTTAACGCCTACCTACTTAGGTGATTATTTATTATGACTATGTCGAGAGAGGAACAATTAAAGCTCCTTGATCAGATGAAAGATTCTGATATAGATTATTCAGATATAGCTGCTACTGATGCCGAATTTTGGCAAGAAGCTACTGTAGAAGCTGCCCGTTGGATGGTATCGAGGGAAACGCCCATCGCCAGTAGGGGCAATTCATGAATTGCCCCTACTCCGTACCTCCCAACTGGGTTTTAAGTTTTATGATGCCTTACATCTGGCTTTTGCGGAAGCGGGGGGCGCTGATATTTTCCTGACCACCGATGACAGACTGCTGCGAAAAGCTCAACAATATAGAGATTCAATTAACGTAACGGTAGAGAATCCCGTGATTTGGTTGATCGCGACTTTACAGGAGGATGGCAATGAAATTAGCTGAACTGAGAAAACAAGGATATCAAGCTTTAGTTGACTCTTTAGGGGTGGTGGGAATGCTCCGCTTCCTGCAACAATTGGAAGTCGGCCATGGCGATTACACCGCCGAGCGACACCAGTGGTTAGATGAACTGACCCTCGCCGATTTTCAGAGCTACGTTCAACAAAAGAAAAGTATCAATGGTGGGGAGTTAGGGGGTTAGAAGGCAAGAACTGGCTCTTCTGGTTTCTGTGTGGAAACGAGGTCTATACTGATAGAATATCCGTCAAAATAGTGCTTAAAGTCTTGCCGGATAAGCATTCCACGATTCCATAAGCAAAAACTATCAGACAAAATCGAGAAGAGCCATTAATTCTGTCGGGGTGATTAGAAAGGAATATCGTCTAAATTTTCCTCCACTGGTGTGTCGCTAGGTTGCCAAGCGGAAGGATTAGAAAGTTCATAGGATGCGTCATATTCAAAATCCCCGGTGGAGACAGGTGCGACGGGTTTTTCCACCGGGGTTTTATTCGATTTGTGGGTATTGATTGGCACGACTTTTTCTGGAGTCGGGGCTGCCATTTCACCGCTACTCACGCTGCCGTCAAGATGATAGAGATGACTAATGACTAATTCGGCCCGTTTTTCCTTAAAACCTTCGGGACGATCGATCGTCTGCATCGAGAGACGACCTTCCAAAATTACTTGATCGCCTTCATTATAGTTCTGAGCGACTTCTGAGGCCAAATTTCCCCAAGCTACGGCCCTTAAATTAGTCGGGGTTGCCTCGGCACGATTGGCAGAAAACTCGACTAACATTTGAGCGTAGGGAGTTTGATTATCTTGGGTATAACGTAATTCGGGACGACGGACAATTTTAGCCATTAAAATGCAACTGTTCATGGTCGAAAATTAGTCTGAATTTTTCTAATAGCACCATTGTACTGAAAAAGTACAAGGATCACCACTGTAGAGGTTAGGGAATTTTATGGGACTCTGGTTAAGAAAAAATCTCTTTAACACTTGGTACAACGTCATCTTAACCCTTGCGGGTCTATTTCTCAGCCTCTGGGGTGGTTTAAGTTTTCTCGATTGGGCGATAAATCAGGCAAAATGGGCTGTAGTGACGGAAAATATCGGTTTATTTGTGGTCGGTCGTTATCCAGAACAGTCAATATGGAGAATTTGGCTGATTTTAACGATACTTGCGGCTTTATCACTGTTTTCTTGGCAATTAAACCGGGGTCGCTTCCCCAATTGCCCCGCTTTTCTCCAACGCTGGTGGGGATTGCTCTGGTTATTGACTTTACCTTTAATCGCTTGGTTGCTATTGGGGGGATTATTTTTAAAGGCAATTCCCCTCGATGATCTCAGTGGTTTAATCTTAACTTTATTAGTAGCGATCGCCAGTATGATTTTATCTTTCCCCTTGGGGGTATTATTAGCCCTGGGGAGACAGAGTGAATTACCGGCAATTCGTTGGCTATCTATTGGTTATATCGAATTATTGCGCGGTTTACCTTTGTTGGGAATTTTATTCATGGCTCAGGTGATGTTACCTTTAATTTTACCCGCCGGGACCAGACCGGAACGGGTAATCAGAGCGATCGCCGGATTTACCCTTTTTGCAGCAGCCTATCTGGCCGAAAATGTCCGCGGTGGTTTACAAGCGATTCCCAAAGGTCAAATTGAAGCGGCCAAAGCTTTGGGTTTAAAACCGATTTTCGTTTTATTATTGATCGTTCTACCCCAAGCTTTAAAAGCGGTCATTCCTGCTATTGTTGGTCAATTTATCAGTTTATTTAAGGATACTTCCCTACTGGCGATCGTGGGACTGGTGGACCTCTTGGGTATGGCAGGATCGGTTTTGGCTAATCCGAAATTTATCGGCGATTATCCAGAAGTTTATCTATTTTTGGCGTTTATTTACTGGATTTTCTGTTATTCTATGTCCCTAGCCAGTCGTAGGTTAGAACAGCGTTGATTGGGGTTGGGGAAGTGGGGAAGTGGGTAGGGCTGTTTCATTCTCCCATCAGAATATCAAAAGTAAAAGCGATCACTGTCAGGTAAAATGATAAGTGACCGCCAACTTTTCAAATATATGTTGAGCTTAATAGAAAAACTGAAACAAGTCAAGGACTTTCGGAAAGATAAAGGAAAAAGACACCCTTTATGGATAGTATTAGTAGTAATAATACTGGGAACAATGCTAGGATACTCAGGTTATAGAGAGCTAGGAGAGTTTGCTAAAAATAATCGGCACAGGCTCAGTCAAGAATTTAACATAATTCCAGAAAGAGTCCCATCCTAATCAACAATTAGAAGGGTAATGATAGGAACGTAATGGCAGATTTTGTTAAAAGTGTTTAATGAATGGGCATTACAAGAATATGGACAAAGAAGTGATATAAATTGGCTAGGGATGGATGGAAAAAGTCTCAAAAACACCCTAAAGAATCCTAATGATGAACAACAAAATTTTATTATGTTTGTTTCATTGTTTAGTCAAGAAAGTGGCTTAGTATTACACTTAAAAAGAATCGAAAACAAAAAAGGGTCTGAAATCGACGAAGGTCAAGCTATAATTGAGGATTGCTCTCTCCAAAATAAAGTTTTTACTGGGGATGCTTTACACTGTCAGAAAAAAACAATCAGCTTAATAGCCAAGAGTAAAAATGACTATGTTATCACCGTTAAAGGAAATCAGAAAAATCTTTATAAGCGAATACAAAACCTGAGTAATTCCTCAAAGCCAGAAAGTTGTTTTCTTGAACAAGACAATAGTCATGGACGAAAAATATCCAGAAAAATAGAAGTTTTTAAAGTGAGGAAAAATGAAAGACAAGGGTTTGAAAATCTGCGCCGAATTATTAAAGTAGAAAGAAGGGGTAGTCGCGGGGATAAAACTTATGAAGAAACAGCTTACTATATCAGTAGCCTAACCGAATCCGCCCAAGTATTTGCTAAAATTATTCGAGGACATTGGAAAATAGAAAATCAGTTACATTGGGTAAAAGATGTAATTTTTGAGGAAGATAAAAGCGAGATAAGTGATTTTCAAGCGGCCAGCAATTGGTCAATTCTCACAACTATAGGATTGAATCTTTTCAGAGGTTTGGGTTTTCTCTCAATAACAGAGGGACAGAGGTGGTTAGCTGAACGTTGGGAAAAACTGATAGTTTTATCGACGTAAGAAGCAGAAAAATTAGCTAAATTAACAGGATGTACTCTCAGACAATTTGAAGAGAGATAGGCTTTTAGTGGCTTGGAAACAAGCTTTATCAATTTATTCATAATCAATATTGGCAGAGGATTAAAGATTAGTTATTGTCACTAACTCTTTTGATTAGAAAAAGATAAACTTGAGAATTTTCATTCAAATTTATTGACTCAAAATCCGCTGTACTTAATTTAAATGAATCAACCCTATAGGGTTGGGGGGGGGAGATTGGGCTAATCTAAGAATAAGCAGTTTAAGTAGGGTTTGCTGAATAAATCTAAAAACCTTGTTGGGTAAGACTTTTAGACTTTTTTTCCCTCAAAAAGTGCCAACCATTGGAGTGATCGGGGGTAAAATTCAGGTACTTTTTCCCTGAAAATTAGGTAATTGACCCCCTCAAAATCGGTAAAACCCCACACCCCACACCCTATCCCCACGAAAAACTTTTTCAGCAAACCCTAAGTACGTCTTAGCTTACTGTATTTAAACTGCCTCTTGAGAATTTTAGTACAAATGCTCAAACTACCTCTCCCCGCTCCGCAGCTCCGGCGCTCATAGACAGTCTTAACCAGTGATTTAGTTTGACATCCTCACCGCCGTAAACGGACGGTGATTCCCAAACCTCACGATTTAGGTTTCTGCTTCTTTCCCGAAGGATTTTTCGCACCTGCCTTAACAGATTTACTCTGTTCTGGTCTTATGGTCGCTCTACAGACTGACACCGCAAGCCCTGCGGCCAAAATGTTTTTACTGGCGTTAATATCTCGGTCATGGTGAGTCCCACAGTCTGGACAGTCCCATTCTCGAACATTTAACGGCATTTTCAAGGGCAATATACCCACAATTACTACACCTTTTAGAGCTAGGAAACCATCTATCTATTTCGATGTAATTTCTCCCATACCAACGGCATTTATAGGCTAATTGTCGAGTGATTTCTCCCCAACTTACATCAGATATTGCCTGAGATAACTTGGGGTTTTTGACCATATTCTTGACGGCTAAATTCTCAACCACAACCGTTTGGTTTTCACGAACTAATTGAGTGGTTAGCTTATGTAAATGGTCTTTTCTACTATCAGTAATTTGAGCGTGAATCCTTGCTACTTTGATTCTCGCTTTTTCCCGATTTTTTGACCCTTTCTGTTTTCGAGAAAGACTTTTAGATGCTCTTCGCAGTCTCCGATAATGCTTGTTAAAATGCTCAGGATTAGATACTTTGTCACCATCGCTGGTAATCACGAGGCTACTAATTCCTAAGTCAATTCCAATGGCTTTATCTGTTACTGGTAATGGCTTAATCGTTGGGTCATCAAATCTTATTGAGATATGCCAACGTCCAGAAGGATGTAATCTGACCGTTACTGTACTTGGTTCACAAGCTTCTGGTATTTGTCTTGACCATCGAATAGGTAAAGGTTCTGTGCATTTGGCTAAATAGATTTGTTTGTCTTTGAACTTAAAAGCAGATTTAGTAAATTCAGCACTTCCTCCTTGATGTTTTTTCTTAAAGTTAGGATACTTAGTACGACCAGCAAAGAAATTAGTAAAAGCTGTTTGTAGGTGTCTTAA
This sequence comes from Microcystis aeruginosa NIES-843, assembly GCF_000010625.1. Lineage (NCBI taxonomy): Bacteria > Bacillati > Cyanobacteriota > Cyanophyceae > Chroococcales > Microcystaceae > Microcystis > Microcystis aeruginosa. Next base: position 3,427,882 of record NC_010296.1, on the reverse strand, counting down.
CCCTTGTTGTAAAGGTACACAGCTTACTTCGTTTAAAAAGTTTAATTCTTCTTGTTTTTTCCAATGGGTTAGCATTGAAGAAGTTTGAGCGTAGCCTACTCTTTCTTGCTTTTCGTACCAAGCTTGTGTTCGTTCGTGGAGAGCTTTGTTGTAAACTAATCTTACACAGCCCAATGTGCGCCGCAATAGCCACTCTTGTTCTGGTGTTGGGTAAAATCGAAACGAATAGGCTTTTTCCATACCTCACATTTTAGCATATATTTCGTAAATGTGCTAATATTTAACAGTAAAGCCGTCGTAGAACGACGGGGTTTCAGACCCAAATTTTCGATGATAGCCGTCCCCGGCAAGAGCGCCTACCGACCCTAAAAAATTAATTTGGCCAGAAGTCTATGGAAAAAATTTCATAAACCCCTTGACAAAAGCAGCGGATTGTGTGTAATATAAATATCGTGTGAGGAGTATAAGTTCAGCATAAGAGGAACCTTTGGGGTCGAAACACGGCAAGACTCCCAGAGGTTCTTCTTTTTCACTTCCTTATTGGCTCAAAGTCAGCCATAAAATCAGGTCTTACCCGATCGCTAGTTTTTTCTCAAGTTATCCCTTCTAGGTCTGTTTTTGCTTACCAAGAGCAACAGGTCAAAATTTTTGCCGAAGAAACTGCACAAGAGAAGTGTAATTGCTCGTAAAATTGGGAATTAAGTACAAGGGCAATCCTATGGCAGATAACAATAACGGTAACGGTGGCTTATTCGTCGTCGGGGTTTTAGTGGGCAGTGCGATCGGGGCAGTGGCGGGTTTATTAGTAGCGCCCAGATCTGGAAAAGAAACCCGTCGAATTCTGCAAAAATCCGCGCGGGCTTTGCCTGAATTAGCCGAAGATCTGACCACGACGATGCAATTGCAGGCCGATCGCCTATCGGAATCAGCCAGGCGTAATTGGGATGATACTTTAATGAGATTAAAAGAGGCGGTGACAGCCGGAATCGAAGCTAGTCAAAGTCTAGCCACGGACAATCCCTCCCCTGACTCGCAAGAATCCCCCCAGGGCGATAATCAACACTCGAATCACTACTAAATGACCGAACCTATTTTCTGGCTAGGATGTTCTTTACTGCTAGTCGCCGTTAGTTTAACGGCGGTTTTCATCGCCGCTTTACCTGCTCTGCAAGAGTTAGCCCGGGCAGCCCGCAGTGCCGAAAAATTATTCGATACCCTCCATCGGGAATTTCCCCCGACTCTAGAAGCAATTCGCCTAACAGGGGCGGAAATCAGCGAATTAACCGACAATATCGATGAAGGGGTCAAAAGTACCCGCCAAGTTGTCCAAGGAGTCGATCGCAGTCTCGGTAGTGCTAAAGCTGGTCTTAGCAAGCTCGATCGTGGCAGCCGTCGCCTCTTGATCGGTTTTAAAGTCGCTTGGAATACTTGGAAACGCAGTTAAGCAGATGGGGCAGTGGGGTGTGGGGAAATGGGGGAGTGGGGAGATAGGGGAATTTCAACTAATACCCCAACTCCCTAAAACCCCAACTCTCAACTCCTGACTCCTGATGACCGACTCCTGATGACCGACTCCTGATAACTGGGTGACTAAAGTTGAGAATTCCCTTAAGATAAAGTAAATAAGTGTAAAGAAACTGAAAGTTAGCCTACACCCTTGCTGAAAAAATTCTCATTGTCTAGAAGTGCTATGCTCAATCGTTTTTGCCGAGGAATCTCGATCGCTCTTGTAATTGGTGTCATTAGCTGTCTTGGTTGGATTATCTGCCCAAATCAAGCTCTAGCGGTGAATAATCCCGAATTACTGCCCAATCAAGCCACTCCGATCGTTGATTTAGCCAATTATCTACCCGCAAAACAGGAAGAAGCATTAATCCGAGATATCGAGACATTTCAAGGGGAAACGGGCTGGAAAATGCGAGTTTTAACCCAATATGACCGCAGCCCTGGCCGGGCAGTGATTAATTTCTGGGGATTGGATGATAAAAGTATTCTCTTAGTGGCCGATGGTCGGGGGGGTAATCTACTATCTTTTAGTATTGGCGATGCCGTCTATGAATTTTTACCCCGCACTTTTTGGATCGAGTTACAGGCCCGTTTCGGTAATATGTATTTTGTCCGGGAAAATGGCGAAAATAATGCGATCGTACAATCCTTAGACACGGTAAAAGGCTGTTTAGTTAAAGGTGGTTGTGCGGTAGTCCCCGGTTTACCGAGGGAACAGTGGATTTTAACTTTAATTACCTCAATTGTCGGCGGTTTAGTCTTCGGTTTTGCCGGTATTCCCCGCAAAGAAGGACAGGTTTTCGCTTGGCAATGGGTTTTAATTGTCTCTCCCCTCTGGTTTATCCTCTTTGTTGCTTTTGGCATTGGACCGGTGGTTACTCGCACCAGTGAATTACTGCCCCTTTTCCGCAATTTAATCGGTTTTGCCCTTGGGGTTTTAGTCGCCTATCTTTCCCCTCGTTTTAATTCCCTCAACGCCTCAAAAACCTAAAAATTAGCGGCTTTTCAGTGATCAGTAATCAGTAATCAGTAATCAGTAATCAGTGAAAAGAAAGTAGCGAAGTTTTTACCTATAACTGATACCTGACGGCAGCCCCTCATGGTTCGATCGATCTAGCTCTGTTACAATTAGAAACATTGTGGAGTGAGTGAGATAACGTTTATGTGGGTCAATACTCAAAGTGAGATTATTAGTAAGGTTTTGCCGACAGCAGTACGTCTGTTCTTAAGAACGCAAGTAGAACAGATAGAAGATTTAGAAATGCAGCTGCAAGGTCATGATCGGCAAATTTTGCGCGGTTATATCCCCGGGGTATTTTTAGCCGTAGGAAAAGCGATTTATCAGGGTTTACATCTGGGTAAAGCGCAATTAAGAGGGGAAAATATCCGTCTTAATATCGGGCAGGTTTTGCGAGGGAAACCCCTAAAAATTTTGGAACCTATTCGGGTTAGCGGTGAGGTAGAAATTAACGAGCAGGATTTAAATAATTCGATCGCCTCGACTATTTTAGTTAATGCTTTGGCCGATTTACTAATTTTTTCCCTAGAAAATAACGGAGTTGTTAACGCCAGAGAAATTATCTCACAACAGCGTTTTAACTGGAAAAATGTTCTCTTAAATCAGGGTTATTTCTGTCTTCTCGGCCACAGAGAAACAGGTGCGGAAGTAATTTTTAGCGCTGATATTACCCTAGAAGATGCCCGCACTTTAGGGATTAGTCCCCGACAATGGCAAGGTTTAGCCCCAGATTTATCTATTGATTTGCAACCCTTTACCGTCGATTTAGGCAAAGATGTGGAGATTAAATCTTTTATTCTTGACGATCAAACTCTTTTCTGTCAGGGAAGTTTTTTGATTTTACCTTAAAAATAAACGGGATAATTGCGGGTGTTTAACTTAGTTTAACCCACCTAATTAGGGTGTGCTGAATAAAGGTGAAATGTAGGCAAGGTAAGGGTTTTGTGGCTTTTCTCGCGAAACAGGTGCAAGATTTTGAGAGAATCGTGCTTCAAAACCTTGCGTCTTCATCGGCCCGCGTCCTGTAGGGGCGAAGCATTCGGATAAAAAATCTACGGTTTCACCGATAGGTTATTGCCCGAATGCTTCGCCCGTACTTTTTGCCGCAAACCCTAATTAGGGCTTGCTGAATAAATCTAAAAACCTTGTTAGATTAAGGCTTTTTCAGGGGGAAAATTCACACCCCACACCCTACACCCCACACCCCACACCCTGCCCCCACCAACAAACTTTTTCAGCAGACCCTAATTATTACCCCGGATTCTGTGCGATTAAAATAATTGTTTGCATTAGTCCGACTAGAAGACCGAGAATACCACCGAGATTAACAATTCCCTGTAATTCCTGTTTAACAATGCCTTGAATAGCATTTTCCAGATCGGCGGGGGAAGTGGCATTCACCCGATCGCGGATCACCTGATCGATGTTGAGAATCGGGATAATTTGGGCGACTAATTTCTCTAAATCTTCCTCTAAATAACGCTCTAAAATTAACGCTAACTCTTGACTAATTACCCCTAATGATGTAGTCATTGACACCGAGGATTGCAGACGATTAATAATTAAATTAGCGATTTGATCCCAGTCGATCGTTTGTCCAAAATCTTGCAGAAATTGTTCGCCACTTTCTTGAATATAAATTCGCACCGTATCCCTGGTGGTTTTACGCAATTGTCTGACGGTGGAGATAGGTAAATTTTGTAAAGAGATACTTTGTAACCAGTTTTTCAGACGATTACGCATCTCTAAAGATAGTAATAATTCTTTGATTCTGGTATTAGCTAAATCCTTTTCATCAAGGCAAAAAGTGCGTAAGCGGGCGAGGGCATTGCGTAAACCGAATAAATTGGCTACTACCCAATAGGTTCCACTGGTTTTTTCCCGAAATCCTTCATCGATAACTTGAATATTGCGATCGGTTAAAAAATCGATTAAAGCTAGACGGATAACATCAGCAGGTAGGACAGTTTCTAATAGCCAATCGGAGAATTGTCGCGCCTGTTGTTCACTGAGAGAAAATTCTAAGACTAGGCGATCAAAAATTTGATTGATCTGTTTTTCTAAAAAGTCCTGCCGTCGGGCTAAAACTTTTAGTAATCTCGCTAAAGATTCCCCGAATAAATCGTGAAGAATCGCCGCCAAAATCTCGGCTGTTTTTGCTTGCCGATCGCCTTTTATTTGTTTTAAAGCTAATTGTAACAGCCAGAGGATCGCCCCCTGTACCCTTTCGGTGTCGAGGAGTCGTTTAGCCAGTTTTTGTAGTTCCTCGGGGGTTAACAGGGAACCCATGATCGTATCCGATACCCGGACAGCTAATCGATCTTGATTGCGAGGAATTAACCCCGGAGTGAAGGGAAGAGGACGCTTACCGATATAAATCGCCTTGTAGGGACGAAATAGCATTTTTATGGCTACATCGTTCGTAAAATAGCCAATAATTGCCCCCGCGATCGGCGGTAAGATCCATGTCCAAAGAGTAGGGAGATTCAATTTAGCAGCAAAAAATAAACGGAAATGTGAGTAAGTTATTTCTTCAAGACTAACACTCCCATCAGTCCTGCTAGGAGTGGATAGTGAACGGCACCGGAAAATCCCGACCGATAGCCTAATTTTACCTGTTCTCGGCCCTGGGGAAAGCGATCGATACTGGGACTAATATAAGCGTACTGGTCAGTTAAGCCGTAGCGCTCGGCGGCGGGAACGACGATATGATCGAGATACCAGTTTTGGAATAGTTTGGCGATGGTTTGGGTAGGTTGATGGAAGTCAAGAATCGCCGCTTTAGCACCCGGTTTCAGGACTCGGTATAATTCCCCCAGACATTGGGTAATATCGACCACATTGCGTAATCCATAGCCGATAGTGGCACAATCAAAGCTAGAATCGGCAAAGGGTAAATTGAGGGCATCCCCTTCCATCCAGTTAATATTAGTGGCGCTAAAACGTTGACGGGCGATTTTTAATTGTTGTGGGGAAAAATCTAGTCCGATCACTTTGCCGGTTTTACCCACTTGTTTTGATAATAGGTTAGTCAGGTCGCCGCTACCACAACAGATATCGAGAGCAAAATCCCCTTTTTCGGGTTGACACCACTTGACTGTCATTAATTTCCAGACGCGGTGTAATCCTAAACTTAATTCTTGATTAAGGCGGTCATATTCGGGAGCGATCTGATCAAAAATTGCTTGTATTTCTGTGGAGTTAGGTGAGGATTGATTGGACATTTTTATAATATAGCACCAGAGAAAATCCCAGATGAAGTTATACCATTCTATCCTATCTGCGCTCACGGAGATAAGCTGTTGACCATCTACAGCAGTTATCTTCATGGTGGGGAACAGTGACTTAGATTACACTTCATCTATCTGATCATCTCCCGGCCGCAATTCGATCGAAAGTCCTTCCCGGGCGAGAATAGTTTCAGGGAAAATCTTTCTTGCCTCTTCCCCAATGCGATCAAGAAAATCGTCATTATGGGCGGGATCGTGATGAAATAGAACTAACTGCTTAACTTGCGCTGCCCGGGCGATTTTGACTGCCTGCTGCCAAGTGGAATGACCCCAACCCACCTTAGAATACTTAGGATCGTTGTATTCCTCATCGGTGTAGGTAGCATCAATAATCATCACATCCGCTTGCCGGGCTAAAGCCAGAACGTTATCATCAAAGCGATCGGGAAAATGTTCGGTATCGGTAATATAAGCTGCCGATAAACCCTGCCAATTTACCCGATAACCCACCGCTTCTCCTGGATGATTTAAAGGACGGGTTTCGACGGTGACATCCCCACAGTGGAGGGTTTCGCCCATTTCTAGATTATAAAATTCTAAATCGGCCCGCATAATCTGCAAAGGCACGGGAAAATTGGGATGTGACATCTGATCGTGTAATTTTTGCTTGATGGTTGCCCCGTTGGGGGAGGGAACTGCGTAGATTTTAAAAGTATTGCCCCGGATAAAAGCAGGGATAAAAAAAGGGGTTCTTCGTTACTTGGTATGGTTCGATAGGGGGTCATAAATCGACTAAATCCTTATCTGGTAAGAGACTTAATTGATTAGTTCGCTCTAGATCAAAAATAATTGACAAAAATCGCTAAATGCCTTTCTATATAAGGGTTCCATCCCTTATAACCCCCGTCCATTGCATAACAATTACCGAAGAGCCAAAAAAGGAAAACCTTGAATATGATCCCAATGGGAGTGGCTGAAAAATAAATGGGCTTTCGCTGGACTTTCTGCCATCAAAGACTGTCCTAGGATGCGTAACCCTGTACCACCGTCAAAAATTAATCTTTCTCTACCGACTTGCATCTCCACACAGGAAGTATTACCACCATAACGAACGGTTTCCGAACCTGGACAGGGAATACTCCCCCGTACTCCCCAAAATTTGATCTGGAAGCAGTTGTAGGGCATATCAGAAGTTGGTCTACTTGTGCTGATGGGCTAATAGATCAGATTAGCACTCTTCCACAATTAAGGCAGTGACTTCATCCCTAACACAACGATCTATGATTAAGGGTGAGGATCGTCACTTTTGCAAGAGCATGGATTTACAGAAATTCTTAGAAAAACTGCCCCAACAGTATCAGGATTGGGGATCGCCTTTGATGTCGCCTATTTCCGAGCAATTAACCCTTTTAAGCGAAAAAACCGCCTCCTATCCCGATCGCAATCTCTTTCCCCTGCTCAATCTCGCCGTTGCCTGTCTGCAACCGGACGAGGTTTACTGTCAAGTGGGTTGTTTTCGTCGCGGTAGTTTAGTCGCCGCTTTCTGCGATAATAGCGATCGCTGCGGTTATGGCGTAGAAGCTTTTTTTAAATACGATCCATCGGGAGAAAAGCTAACTATATTATCTGAGGATTTGGAGGATTTTCAACTATCAGAACAGATATTTTTAAGCGATCAAGAAACGGAAAACTTTTTCGATGATCTCGAAGAATTAAACAGTGAAGAAAAGCTGGGAGTTTATTACTACGATGCCGCCGAAGACTATCGATCGCTTTTGATCTCCTTACTTTTAGCCAAAAAATTCTGGTCTGATTCCGCTTTAATTATCATCAATAAATGTCAGCATCCTGCTCTCCAACAGGCGATAAAAGATTTTATTAAAACCCATCCCCAAGCCCAGATAATTTTAGATGATCAAGTCGCTAATCACGGTTTGCTTGGTTTGAAAAATATTTGTTTATTAGCTTGGAATGCTCCCCCAGAGATAACAGCGCTAAAATCCCCGAAAAAACTGGTTTTAAATGTGGGTTGTGGTCCCTATAATCCCGAAGCTTTACCCCAACTATTCCGCGATGGCAATTGGCAAGAAATTCGCCTCGATATCAATACTGCTGTTAACCCTGATATTTTAGGAACTATTACCGATTTAAGTGCCGTTCCCGATAACTCCGTCGATGCGGTTTTTTCTAGTCATAATCTAGAACATATTTATCATTACGAAGTTCCCATCGCCCTAGAGGAATTTAAACGCATTCTTAAACCCGAAGGCTTTTTGATGATCGTGGTTCCCGATATGCAAACTGCCGCCGAATTTGTCGCTAGAGGCGATATGGAAAATGAACCTTTATATATTTCTCCCGGAGGTCCCGTGCGCGCTTTGTGGATGTTTTACGGCATGGGAACAGAAGTTCCCGGGATGCCCTATATGGCTCATAAAACTGGTTTTACCTCTCAAAATCTCAACCGGAAATTACAAGAAGCAAATTTTGCCAGAGTCGAGGTAATTCGGACGGAATTTGAGTTAGTTGCTTTTGGGTATAAATCAGAGATTGGGGATAGGAAAATGGGGAAATGGGGGGATAGGGAAATAGGGGGATAGGGAAATAGGGGGATAGGGAAATAGGGGGATGGGGAAATGGGGAAATGGGGAAATTTTAACTAATCCCTCAAAACCCTAAAACCCTAAAACCCAACACCCAACACCCAACACCCAACACTCATGTTTACTTCACGGAAGCAGAGGAAAGATTAGCAAAAATTGCTCGCACTTGTGGGGCGATTCTTTCCCTTTGATTGATTAAATAAATACTAACGAGGGTTAAAGATACCCCCACCCATTGCAATACACTTAACATCTCACCGAGGAATAAATTCCCGAAAGTGAGGGCAAAAACCGGAGTTAAAAAAGTTAAAGAACTTAAACTGGTTAAATTGCCCTTGGCGGCTAAATAAAAGAATATTCCATAGGCGATCGCACTACCAAAAATCGTGGCATAACTTAAAGCTAACCAACCATTCAAATCGATATTCTGCCATTGATGGGATTCTCTGAAACCTGAAGCTAAAAATAGCGGCAATCCCCCTAAAATCATGTGCCATCCTGTGGCGCTGACGGGATCCGCATGACGACAGACAAACCGGATTAAGACTGTTCCCACCGCCATGGATAGGGAAGCCAAAAGCATCAGCATTTCGCCGCTATTTAGTAATTCTTGCCAGCTAAAGTCAATATTTACCGCTTTTTGTCCAAAAAAGTCATAAAACCATTGATCGGGCAAGCCAATTAAACTAATTCCCCCAATTCCTAAACCCAATCCCAACCACCCCCAGACACCGATAACTTCTTTAAATAGCCAACTCGACATTAAAGCCACCGCTAGAGGTTGAGAGTCAATAATTACCGATCCTAACCCTGCCCCGGTGCGATTTAATCCCAATGCCAGAAAACCTTGAAAAAGAGTGGCATCCATCAGAGCAAAAAGGGCAATCCATAGCCACGCTTGCAGGGTTTTGGGCTGAGGACGACCTAAAAACCAAGCTACTATTAAAACTAACATTCCGGCGGGAACAAGGCGAATTGCCGCCATAAATAGGGGGGTAGTATGGGGGATAACACCCTTCATCGCTACCATCGCTGTTCCCCAGAGAAAAAACGGTGAGATAAATAAGAGGGGCGAGGATTTCTTTAAATCTAGGTTTTCCATAGGTAGCGATCGAGTTTTGTGGATAACAAATTTCTCTAATTGTATAGTAGAGACTGGGTATCAGCCCTTAATTCTCTTGACTTTCTCCTAACTGATTTTCCTCTAAAGCTGTTATTGGTTTTTCTTCGCTCGATCCGATCCAGATCGCAATCATTCCGGCGATAGGAATGGAGAGAAAAATTCCTAATAATCCCGCAACTCTTTCGCCGATAAAGAGAGATAAAAATAAAATTACTGGGTTTAATTCTAGGGCATTGCCCATAACTTTAGGGCGAAGAATATTATCTTGAATTTGCACCAAGACAACACAGACAATAAAAGCTTTAACGGCAATTGCTAGTCCCTGGGAGGTAAAAGTCAAGATAGTTACCAACAAAATGCCCAGGGTTGCCCCGACACCCGGGATAGCATCGATAACACCGAGAATGCTCGCTAAAATTAGCCCATATTTGATTCCTAATAGGGAAAAACTTAAGAAACTCGTCACGGATAAAAAGAGCATTAACAACAGTTGCCCGCGAATAAATCCCAGAAAACTTTGTCGAAAAGACTTGGCAAAACGCTCCCGGTATGCTATGGGGAGAAGTTGCAAAAAACTTCGCCAGAGTTTATCACCGTCGATGAGCATATAAACACTGATCACCGCCCCGAAAATGCCCGTAAAGACACTGGAAAAAACTCCCTGTACGAGCGATAAACCCGTGGCTAAACCGGTTTGTAAGCTTCCCACCATTTTATTTAAATCTAATCGATCGAGAAAGTCTTGAAAGGGTAAAAAATCTTTTTGACTAAGGGCATCGGTAAGATTAAATAGTAGTCCTCTCCCCTGATTAACCGCTTCTAATCCTATGCCTGTGACTAATCTAAATAGGAGGATAAAAGCTACTAGGGTGGTAATAGCAATGGCTAGTCCTCTCGGTAGATAACGGGATAACCAAACCACGGGATAATTTAATAGAGCGGCCAGGACTGCCGAACCAGTAAAAATAGCGATCATCCCGTAGAAATAGTTAATTAAGATAATTAGACTCCAGCCACAGCCAAATAATAATAGATAGCGCACTAGAATCGAGTTATTCAGAGTTTTCCAAAAGGAGCTAGAAGGGGTCATAAATCAAGCCAGAAATAGAACTTTAGCATTTAGAATTGTTTTAACAAAGCTTCCCGCATGACCGAGACGGGGACGGGTTGACCTAACCAGATTTCTAGTGCGATCGCTCCCTGATTAACTAACATTTCTAACCCATCAATAATTCTTATCCCTCTAGTCCGGGCCAACCGCAGAAATTTGGTCGGCCGGGGATTATAAATTAGATCGTAGGCGATCGCCGATGGCGGTAAAAGGTCTAATAATTCTAACTCAACAGGGGATTGTTCGCCCTGGGGGGACATTCCGATCGGGGTAGAATTAATCAGGAGTTCTGTGGTGGATACCAGCCCCTCTAATTCGTCCCAGCTATGCACTTCTAGGAGGTCATAGAGGCTTGTATTCGCCCAACTTTCTTTAAAAGGATCTAATTTCTTTTGATTGCGTCCTACCACATGAATTTCGCCACAGCCCAACTGGGCGCAAGCCACCACCACCGCCCGGGCAGCGCCGCCATTGCCTAAAATAACTGGATTCACCTGACTCCAATCTTTGTCAAGGGATTTCAAGGGTGCGAGAAAGCCATCCACATCGGTATTCGTTCCCTGCCAGCCGGTTTCCGTGCGCCAGACGGTGTTAACTGCGCCCACTAGCCTTGCTTTCTCCGTAATTTGCGATAATAAGGGAATAATTGCTAATTTATGGGGAATTGTGACGCTAAAACCCTCTAGATCAATGGCGGACAAGCCAGCGATCGCAGTTTCTAAATTTTCCGGGGCGATAGGTAGGGGAAGATAGACATAATTTAGCCCCAAGGCATCGATAGCGGCATTGTGCATGGGGGGAGAAAGAGTATGGCCGATAGGATCGCCGATTACGCCTAATAACTTGGTTTTTCCGTTAATAATGGTCATAAAAAAAGGTGGGCTTTCCCCACCAAAGTTTGCTCTCAAGGGTGGCCAATGCTCACCTTACTATACTATTTCTTGATTTCGCGGGCCATTTTCAGGAAAGGATTGATACTGTCATCGTTAGCGCGACGAACGTTATCATTAGTACCATTAGCTTTACTATTAGCCTCGGAAGTCGCCGATTTTGCCACAATACCGTTATCGGTGACTTTGCTGACTTCCATGGAAGAAATCTGTTTAATCGATTCGCCACCCTTTTTATTCGAGGCAGTTTTCGGGAAAGTACGTCGGATCGTGATCGGTGTCCGCATAAAGTCGATATCACCGAGAGTTTTAGCGTCATCGGGTTCCAAGTAAAAAGCCTCTTGCGGTTCCGGTGCGCTCAGATCCATCGGTTCATCGACGTATTTCGTCTTATTGCCAAACAGGCCAAAGAATCCAGCCATTTTCTCGCTCTCCTAAATAAATATATTTACCATAAATTGCTGCTGATTGTTAAATCATATCAATATTTATGACAAAAAGCTAGGTAGCCATCTTCAATCAGTGATCAGATTTGAGTTTTCAGTTCACTGATTACTGTTTACTGTTCACTGTTCACAACAGAAAACTCTCCACTTCCCCACACCCCAATTCATAATTCATAATTCATAATTCATAATTCCCCCTTGCCCTACTAGGGGTTGGGGGGGTCTTGCCTCTTGCAAGAGTGCCTCATCTCAACAAGCAATTTAAATTACGAACAGCTTACAGCCTATCAACTATTGCCTTCAAGCCATGTTTTTAAATCTCGTTCTGGTTTGGCCACATTGAATAAATGTAAACCAAAATCCTCTGAAATATTTTGACAAATTTTCACTCCTCTGATGCTGTTGCCTTTTTCATCTAAAAGGGGCGAAAAAGTTCCAATTCCTAACTGATGGGGAACTACTGCCGTAATTCCGCCCCCGACACCGCTTTTTGCCGGTAATCCTACCCGATAGGCCCATTCTCCCGAAGCGTCATACATTCCACAGGTAAGCATAACACTGATCACATCTTGAACGTAGTGTTCATCGATCGCCCGTATTCCTGTGATGGGGTTGACACCTCCATTAGCCAAGGTAGCGGCCATCAGGGCTAAATCGTGAGCATGGACGAGGATGGCGCATTGTTGACAGTAAAGGTCGAGGGTTTCTTCAATTTTATCGCTGACCATGCCAAAATTTAGCATCAGATAGGCCATGGCCCGATTACGATTGCCGGTGGATTTTTCCGAGAGAAAAACGGGGACATTAATCTCGTGATCCCTACCCGTATAGCGTTTAAACATTTCTAAAATACGTTTTAGCCTTTCTGTGGCATTCTGTCCGGTGATTAAATCCGTGGTAGCGATCGCACCAGCATTAACCATAGGATTATAGGGACGATTGGTTTTTTCATCGAGAATAATCGAGTTAAAAGCTTCCCCCGTGGGTTCAACACCGACTTTACTATTAACGTATTCCCTTCCGTGATCTTCTAGAGCTAATCCAAAGACAAAAGCTTTAGAAATCGATTGTACTGTAAAGGTTTGCTGACAGTCTCCCACCTCAAAAATCTGACCGTCAGTGGTAATTACCGAAATACCAAACCATTGTGGAGCTGCTAGGGCTAATTCAGGAATATAATCGGCGATCTTACCCGTCTGTAAATCAGAGTATTTGTCGTGAAGATAGTTAAGATAGTTGCGAAAAGGATAGACCAACTTTTGACCAGAATTGACCGGACTAATAAAATCTTTTGGGGAAGCCATAGAGGAGTATAGCAGTTATCTTAATAATGAGTGACAAAGAGGGGGGCTAAATTTATATGACCACAAAAAACCCGTTGGGGACGTTTCCGGAGGAGAGAAACTAGAAACTTAAGGGCTAATTGAATGCGTCCGAGAGTTGCTGAGTTATTTTTCAGGTAATGAAAGGTAATACCTTGATTTTTGAAAGGATTAGGACAATCAGGGGCATCCCGCAGTAAAAAAACCTCGGCCGCCTCGCAATCGGGCAAAGTGAGATAAGCTTGCAGGACATCCTTGATATATGATTGAATACCGCCTTCTTGGGAAAAAATCTCTAAAAATAGGAAGATATGAGGCATCATAGAACGTCAGCGTCAAAAAGTTTTAGGTTTGGCGAAAAAATTTTCCCCGATCTCTTATCTGTACTATCACACTTTCTTGATCTATTTCGATCGTCTCCCCAGTAATAGATCCTAACCGCTAACAGTCCGAAAAAGAACAATCTGGGCGATCTTCTCGCTTGTAAGTAGGGAGGCACAATTATTTGTAGGATGGGTTAGCGGTAGCGTAACCCATGCGGGAGTTGGGTTTCATGCTTCAACCCAACCTACGTTCATCTTATATTTAATTCCACCCACCTACTTAGGGTTGGCTGAATAAATCTAAAAACCTTGTTGGGTAAGACTTTTAGACTTTTTGTCAATCAAAAAGTACCCGGCATGGGAGTGATCAGGGGGAAAATTCCGGGACTTTTTCCCTGAAAATTAGGTAATTGGCCACCTCAAAACCGGTAAAACCCCACACCCCACACCCCACACCCCACACCCTGCCCCCAGGAAAAACTTTTTCAGCAGACCCTACTTAACTGCCAGAATAAGGGGAATTCCGATGCTGATAGCTAAAATAACTGATATTAGTCAGTTTAGCTCATAATGCTGGTCAAGGCGATAGATAAAAAGTGAAGGACGGGGAAATAGTCAGAATTTTCCGGGATGCCAAAGATCAAGCTATTTCTTTGTCCCTTGTGTCATCGGGGAATCTTCCCTTTTAACGCTAGATAGGGTTTGCTGAATAATGGTAAAACCCTTTTAAAATAAGGCTTTTGACCTGTTAAAATCCGATGTTCATGCTGCGAAAATCCGATTGGGACTCTCAAAAACCTTGCATTATCCCTCTCGTAGTACATAAATTGGTACAAAAAAAGAGGGCAACAAAGCCTGAAACGACCAGCTACTGACTCCTGACTCCTGACTCCTGACTCCTAACCCCACCAACAAACTTTTTCAGCAAACCCTAGATATTTTCAGGAATTACTAGAGACAAAAAAAATTAAAGTTCCTCAACTGCTCCCAGAACAGTTAAGCTTATTTTAGTCTCTATAATTGCTTTTATGGCTCATTTGACTTCTGAAAGACTCAATTTAACCACAAAAATCGCCTATGGTGCGGGGGATTTGGGACCGGCTATCACTGCCAATATCTCGGTATTTTACCTGCTATTTTTCCTCACTGATGTGGCAGGATTATCGGCAGGATTAGCTGGTAGTGTGCTGATGGTGGTGAGAATTTTCGACGCTATTAACGATCCGATTATTGGCATGTGGAGCGATCGAACTCGTACTATCTGGGGTCGTCGCTTACCATGGATGTTATTGGGGTCGATTCCCTTCGGAATTAGCTATTTTTTACTGTGGTTAATCCCGACTAATAACCAATTATGGCTATTTTTATATTATATTTTTATCGGCATTATCTTTAATTTAACCTATACAGTAGTCAATCTTCCTTACCAGGCACTCACCCCTGAATTAACTTATGATTATAATGAGAGAACCCGCTTAAATAGTTTTCGTTTTGCCTTTTCCATCGGGGGCAGCATTCTCTCATTAATTCTCTATATTATCGTCTCATCGTCCTATGCCAACGATCTCCATCAAGCTTTTTTATTGTTAGGTGTAGTTTGTGCTTTAATGTCGATTATAGCAGTTATTTGGTGCGCTTTAGCTTTACAAGAACGAGGAGCAAAAGCGATTCTCAATTCTCCCCAGAAAAAAGTTTTGGCAATTGCTTTTATAGTTATCGGTGCGCTTTCCTTGGTCTATGGACTAGGAAAAATTGGGGTGAATCCCAGAGACTTTATCGCTATTTCCACAATTTTATTAGGAATACAAGGGATAGTTTCGGGGTTAACCCTTTACTATGGCAAAACTGAAAATCATCTCAAGGATAGCGCAGCAATTAAACAGAGAGAAGCGGATAATAATACCGAAACTATTCCCCTGAAAGAACAATTAAAAATAGTTTTTGGTAATCGTCCCTTTTTATACGTTATTGGCATCTATCTTTGTGCTTGGTTAGGAGTACAATTAACCGCCTCGATTTTGGTTTACTACGTCGTCAGCTACATGAGACTATCGGAAGCAGAATCGGGTTTAGTCGCTTTGGCAGTACAGGGAACAGCTTTAGTGATGTTATTTTTCTGGCAAGCAGTTAGTCAGAAATTAGACAAAAAGATAGTCTATTTTTTAGGGATGACATTCTGGATTATTGCCCAAATTGGTTTATTTTTGCTCCAACCAGGAGAAATAACTTTAATGTATGCTTTGGCAGTTTTGGCGGGATTTGGCGTATCTGTGGCCTATTTAATTCCTTGGTCAATGGTTCCCGATGTGATTGAATTAGACGAATTAGAAACAGGAAAACGTCGAGAAGGTATTTTTTATGCTTTCATGGTACTTTTGCAAAAAATTGGTCTAGCTTTGGGGTTATTTCTTGTCGGTATTGCTCTAGAAACATCGGGTTTTAAACCGAGAATCCCAGGAGAAGCAATTCCCCTGCAGCCAGATAGTGCTTTAATAGCAATTCGCCTAGCAATTGCCCCTTTACCAGCATTTTTTCTGATCATTAGCTTAATTCTTGCCTATTTTTATCCAATTACTCGCCAAGTTCACGCCGAAATTTTAGACCAATTAGCAACAAGAAGACAACAGGAAAAGTAAACATCAGTTTTTTGAGAAACACTGTCAGTTAAACCCCGTAATAATTTTTCTTCTTCAGGTTCCAATCGTTTTGTAAATTATCAAGACAAAGTTATACTAAATCCGTTGAGTATAGGCTACATATCAGGATAGGCACTCATGCAAAAGGGGAAATAAATAATCAGTTTTTAAGGTTCTTCGTTACTTGGTATGGTTCAATAGGGGGGCATAAATCGACTAAATCCTTATCTGGCAAGAGACTTAATTGATTAGTTCGCTCTAGATCGAAAACAATTGACATAAATCCCCGAATGTCTTTCTATATAAGAGTTTCATTCCTTGTAACCCTGTCCGTTGCATAAGACAAACCGAAGAACCGTTTTTAATAACCGGATTTAGTATTAGACCCATGATTGCAGACATTTTTGAAAATTTTCCTTTTTACGATGGTTTTCCTGAATTGAGATTCTCCCCCCTACTAAAGCAAGGGGGAAAAAAAATCAATTGGCACGCTGTTCAACCAACAGTTGGTAAGCATGATTAAAATCAGCCGTTGTAATGCGAATCTCAGCCGGGTCAGTCATTCCCTGATGGCGATAACGACGAATTGCCATCAGTGCCGCTTGGTTACATAATAACGCTAAATCTGCGCCATTCCAGCCTTCGGTTGCCTCGGCCCAATAGCCTAAATCCACATCCTCTAAAGGACGTTCATCATTATGAACCCCCAGAATTGCTAAACGACTGGAGGCATTGGGTAAATCAACTTTTAACTGTAAATCTAACCGTCCCGCTCGCAATAAGGCTGGATCTAAAGCATCTGGGCGATTAGTGGCTCCAATCACTAAAATCGTTGCCGCCGTTTGCAACCCATCTAACTCCGTGAGGATTTGTCCCACAACCCGGTCACTCACTCCTGAATCTCCACTATAACGACCTCTTGCCGGTGCTAAAGTATCAATTTCATCAATAAAAACCACACAAGGGGCTGCCTGACGAGCTTTGGCAAACAACTCACGCACTGCCTGTTCACTGGCCCCCACCCATTTACTCAAAAGCTCAGGTCCATTAATACTGATAAAATTAGCTCGCGCCTGAGATGCCACCGCTTTGGCCAATAAGGTTTTTCCCGTTCCGGGGGGACCCCAAAGTAAAATACCTTTGGGAGCTTGGGCTTTAGTTTGCGTATATAATTGCGGATGGAGTAATGCCCCTTCCACGGACTCCTGTAGGGTTTGTTTAATCTGTTCAAGTCCGCCAATATTGTCCCAGTCCACATGGGGAGACTCCACTTCCACAGACCGCAATACCGCCGGTTTAACTTCTTTAAGGGCTTGCAAAAAGTCGGCTTGGACTACCGTCATTGTTTCTGGAATTCGCGAGTCAATCGTAGGAACCTGGCGCCGCAAAGCACTATAGGCCGCTTTCTGGCAAACGGCTTTTAAATCTGACCCGACAAATCCCACCGCATTATCGGCAATCAGATCTAAGGAAACTGATTCATCTAGGGGCATGGAACGGGTGAGAATTTGGAGGATTTCTAAACGACCCTTGCGGTCAGGCACCCGAAAGAGGACTTCTCGGTCAAACCGTCCGGGACGACGGAGGGCAGGGTCAAGATGGTCGGGACGGTTTGTCGCCGCTAGAACAATCACCCCTTGGCTTTGGGCAAAGCCATCCATTAAACCCAGCAATTGGGCTACCAGTCTTTTTTCTACTTCCCCTTCAACTTTACTGCGGTCGGGTGCCATGCTATCAATTTCGTCAATAAAAACGATACAAGGCGCATTCTTACTGGCTTTCTCAAAAATTCCCCGCAGTTTTTGCTCGGCTTCCCCATAATATTTGCTAATCACCTCTGGTCCGACTAAGGCAATATAGTTAACACCGAGTTCTTCGGCCAAAGCACGGGCGGTCAGGGTTTTACCGGTTCCAGGGGGTCCGACTAAGAGAACGCCGCGAGTGGGTTCCAGTCCTAACTTGGCCAACAAGTCAGGGCGTTTCAGAGGAATGGCAATTAGTTCTTTGAGTTCTTTAATCACTTCCGTCAATCCACCAACATCTTTAAGGGAAGCCGTGGTCGGTCCTTCGGGCGGTGTCACAGTGTCTTCAACCCCTGAATCAGTGGGAGATGACCGATTGCGATTGACCTCAAAATCATCCCCGCCAGAATTGCTCGGACGAGAAACTGCCCCTGAACGGGGAATACCGCCAGAACGGGGAATATTACTCAAGGGACGGGAATTAAATTGCATTTCGGTTTTAATTTCCCCTTTTTCCAGTTTCTCTTCCAAGATTTTAGCCAGTTCGAATAATTGCTCGAAGCCTTTGAATAATTCTGCCATAAAATTTCTCCTGAGTCAAGTGAAAGATGGGGACTGCAGCAATTCTCATTTTAAGGTTTCATGACATTAAAACCCTTGCACCTAGAGGGGTTAATAATTCTTAACGAGTCTCTAGATCGCTGAAACAACGCAAAATCGTTTCAAAATGAGAATTGCCGTGGGGACTGGGTGATAGATGGGGTGAAGAAGTCCGACTTGAGCAGACTAATTACCTTTAAAATAACAGATCTGCCGCGCTTTTTACCCGGGCTAGAGGTTCTACTGACCGGGGTAAACTGGGTAAGCGAATCAAAGTTTGATCTGGGAATAAATCCCAATCAATTTCCTCATTAGCGTGATAACGATTCTGCACGACATAACGTTGATAGACTCCCATTTTTTTCAAAGATGCTGTCAATCGCAGTTGTTCGGCAACTATAGCATCTTGGGCTTGCAAAACTCCAATAAATTCTGTATGTTGGGGGTCTTTTAGTTTTTTCTGGGCAGACATCACCTGTTGTCTTAAGATTCGCAACCGTCCCATTAAATCTACACGCCCTAAGACATTTTGATACTTCATCCAAAGCTTAAAAATCCAACTTAACCAATCTCCTAAAGCCGTTGGCATTTCCAAAAATCGCAGGAGATGACCGGTAGGAGCCGTATCTAAAATAATCAAATCTTGTTGTTTCTGGTCTAATAAATCCATCACTGTTACTAGGGATAACATTTCATCAATTCCTGGCAGAGATTGAGCTACAATTTGTCGCCAAGCTTCCGGAGTATAAGCTAGTTTGATGTTTCCTTCTTCCTTACCTTCACCACTAATCATTTCTGCCAGTTCCCATAAATAATCATCCCGAAATTTTTCTAAAATGATATTAGCGTCAACTTCTTGACCACTTAAATTATCAGTTAATTGTGTGGATTGATGTCCTAACTTTGTCCCAAAGGCATCTCCCAAAGAATGCGCTGGATCAATAGAAATAATTCTAATTTTTTGATCGGGATGACGATTAGCTAACGCCCAACCAATGGCCGCGGCAACGGTGGTTTTTCCCACCCCACCCTTGCCACCAATGATAATGAGTTGGCGTTTGTCGTCAATAAAATCACTAAAACTCGGCAGAATTTTTTGCGGCCATTGAATAGGAGGCGGGGGAGTAAATTCTACTTTTTCGATGATTTTAATTTGACTCATGATCTGATCTAATGCCTCACCTCCTAGGGGTTCTTTTGATTGTTGGGGCAGGGTGAAAATTGTCTCTTGACCTGGAATTTTTAGGAATTTATCCAGGAGTTGCTGTTGCTCACTATAGCGATCTAAATTTTGATTAGGATCCGTTAGAATTCGATTAATAAATAAGCTGCCGCAGGGAATATTTAAGTGATGCAAACTATTGAGTAATCGTTCGGTTTCTAATAAACTCATCGGTTCGGCAATTGCCACAATTAAACAAAGGGTAAAATCCCGATCTTGTAGGATTCGTTTGCCTTCGGTTAATTCTGCTTGTGTTTTGACTAAAAAGTCATCCACATCATCGGCATTGTAGGTTTTTGAAAAAGTTTGCGAAATAACACGATGTTTTTCTTGAAACAACTCTAAAGAATTTAAAATAATCTCTAAAAAGTCTTTAATTCCCAATAAATTCAAGGTATGACCAGAGGGAGCCATATCAACAACAATTCGATCTACAACATTGTCAATAAGTAATCGTTGAATTTCTAATAGACCCATAATTTCATCTAAACCTGGCCAGTCTAAATCCCAAACAGGAGTTAAATCTTCTCCTTCAACAAAACTGCCCCGTTCTACTAAAAGTTCTAAAAATTTTCCGTATTTTTCTTTAAATTCTAAGAGCAATTTTTCCGCATCTAATGCCCTAACTTTTAAGTTGGGTAAGTCTTTTACAGGTGATGCTTGATCGCTAACTTCTGTTTGCAATACATCCCCTAAAGAATGAGCAGGATCGGTTGAGATTAACAGGATTTGTTCCTCGGGAAATAATTTAGCCCAACGGCGAGCAAATCCACAGGAAAGGGTGGTTTTTCCCACTCCTCCTTTGCCACTAAACATAACTAAATGTCGAGTGTCATAACGACTTAGAGAGTTATTTACCAAGTTAAAGTTAGTCATAGAGAAATCAAGTTAAGTAAAGTGATAGGGGGGAGAAACTTGTCCTAATTGTAATTCCCAACGGGGGCAGGCTTTCTGCCAATGCAAGACTTGCTCGATTAGTAAAGGTTCTTCTTGAAGATTAACTAAAAGATAAATTCGTGATTCTGTCCCCGGAGCAGTAATAATCCTCGTTGATGGATAGCTTTGGGTGATTAAATTCACGAGATTTTGCCATTCCGAACCTTGCAAAGTATAAAAATCTTGTTGGGCTTCATAAAGCTGTTTTTTGGCTAAAAAATATTGTCTGCCCTTGCTTTCAGAAAAGAGTACAGGCTCCTCTGGCTTACGGGGAATACATTTTAAAAGATATTCTCCTTTTCCCTCAAGTTCTTCAATTTTTTCTTGATATTCTTGGCCATGAGAACAAAGATGAGTCAGTAAATTTTCTGCCTCTAAAAAAGATGTGCCAAAACGTAAGGGTAAAATAGTGGTTTGTTGAAATAATTGACAGATGACTCGATCATGACATAAAACGGATTGAATCAAGCGTTCATCATCATTTTGTAAAGTGTCTAAACCAACTTCGGGTTCGACTACGGCCGATAGCTCTCCACCAGTTATCAGTAACAATGGGTTAGCCATTCCAACGGGTAATTTTAGGCTTTCTATGGGGGTTTTCAAAAAAGCGTAAGTATATAGATTGTACAATTTCATAGGGTTGACCAAAAGAAAATTGACGATTTTTTACAAGTTTTTATATTGGGGCGTTGATATGCTAGAATATTCTAAGTTATTCAGGGATTGTTATGACAACCACTCGTCCACCCAGACCAATTAGATCTAAAATTAGCACCATGCCTCGGAAACAATCTGAAGCAGATCACCAACTTGAGCTTTATAAGTTAATTACTGAAAAACAACGTATCCAAGAAAAATTAGAAATGATGGAGCGGCAGATTCAGCAATTAAAAAATCGTCTCACGTTTGTGACAGAGCAAATTGAGACTACAGAACAAAGTATTCAAAATTTGCGTACAGCCAACCCTCCTAGTGTAGCTAAAAAACCTGATTCCCCCAAAACTGTTGCTCACTCCTCTAATAATTCCAGTAATTTCCAAACTTTTTACCTAGAATATTAAGGCTTAACCAAGGGCTAGTTCTGACCAAGCTTCAACGAGTTCTTGAGCTTGTCAAATCCGCCCTTACTAAGCTTACAATTTGTGATTTTGTTCATGATCTATGTGGTGGGAAAGATTGCAAGTTTAGAGAGAAGATTCAGATTCGTTTTCTGCCTCTTCTTCTTCTAAGGCTTGAATTTTTAATAAAAGTTCTTCTTCCTGAATTTCAAACTCCTCCTCAGAAATGTTGCCCATATCGTAAGATAGTTGTAAGGATAATAACAATTTGTGCAAATTTTCCGCCTCATCATATTCTATATCTGCACGCTCTTGAATTTTCTCCCCAATCCAGATCAGACCCCCAATAGGACCGGTAACAGGAAGAAATAAAAGATCGAGAAACATAACTAATACTCTCCTTAGACAAGTTGGGCAAAGGTATAGGGTGCGGTTAAATTGTTATAGCGAATTCTTAGGCGATCACCAAACTGCTGATCGATCGCTTCAACGTTTTGGCTAAATTCCGGCTCTTGCTCCCAGGGAATTAAATAAGCTGCATTGTAAATCATGTCATCCGTCATCGGATCGCTTTCAATCACCTCTTGGGCGCGATGATTTAATTGGTCTCTAAAGACTTGAATAATGTCTTGTTTCCGTTGCAATACAGTGGCTTCAATGAGTTGACCTATATGGATAATTTCTTCCATATTTAAGTTTTTCCCCATCATCGCATCCCGTTCTTGCTTTAACTTAGGATTAGACTCCAAAGCCGCTTGTAATTCCCACTGATTATCCCAAAAAATCTTAATGCTAACCTCTCGTTGGCCTGACAGTTTAGCAAATAATTCTTTCAGTTGGGTTTTATAGGGACTAATTAATTGTTCGGTGACGGATTCCCAGGTTTTGATAACTAAGCCAAACCGCAGGGGCAACAACGTTGTAAACCCTGCTTCCATGACAGTTTCTAATACTTTTTCATGGCAAATTAAATAGCGACGGGATGCCAAATACTTCTCTTTATGAGCAGCGGAGTAGAGAAAACTAAAACCCTCAATCATCTCACTGTGAACTGGCTCATTATCAATCCCTTGCAAAACGAGTCCGTCAGGAACTGGTTCGGGAAATATTCCATATAAATAAAGACCCACTGTCATCAGTATTCTCCCAAATTAAACCGGCTGAGAAGTTAAAACCAAACGAAGCTTTAGATGAATTAAATCTAGTTGAGCTAAACCCAGATCAACATTTCCTTCCACAACAACCCCTGTATTGAGGAGTCGATCCACTAATTCTAACACAGAAGGCTTAATACCCTCCTCTCCCGGGTAATAACTCCCTGCTTCCGGTAAAAGAGTTCCAAACTCTCCTAAGTGGACATTTAACTCTTCTGGCTCAACCTCAAAAATTTCACACAAATAGAGAATTTGTTCTTGCAATTTTTGGATACTTTCTGCGGCTCTATCTAAATCAGACTCACTGAGAACCCCTTTTTCCATCCGGCGAATGATTTGGGCTTCGAGCAATTGGCGTACCAGTTCCACGACAGTTAACAGTAAAGGGGCTAAACCAGCTTGGCTATTACTTTCTGGACGGGTCAGCAAGGCTTGATTATCAGAATCGTAAGGTGTGCAAGCAAGTGTCATGGTGGGAATTGGTAAATGAGCAGTTTTTGACGGTGAGTCTCTAGTGGGGAGCTTGGCCAAGAAATTTTATCTGAGGGAAAATAATGATTTGACATACCCCACGCCGTAAACGGACGTGGATTCTTCTCGCATCACTGCTGAGAATTTCTGGCTCAACGAGTCCACTTGAATTAGATTCCTAGCGAAATCCCACCCAGAGGTGGTTCTCTCCTCAGACTTTCGCGACCTTACAGAAGCCTGTTTTCGGGGGCCCCTACGATACAGTTCAAAACCTCTAAAATAATTGGTTTCTCTGGTACTTGACGCTGAGAGCTTTTACCTATAGGAGCATTCCCCTAGAGAACCCCATAACTTTAGTTTTCAAGGTGCGTTCATCGGTTGATGACTGGGTTTTTTAAGCGGTTGCTTACCCGGCCCCCTATTCTTAATATCATACACCACATAAAGTCGCCCTAAAAGGGCGAGGCTTTCAACCCAATTTTTCGGTAAACTTCTTTACCGTTTGAGGATTCAATTGAGGAATTTCAATGTATATAAGGAATGTGCCTGCTCGTTCGGACTGGTATCACGGCTCTCCATTGCACTCAATTTGGCTAAGGATTTTAAGGCTTGAAGTCGGCGTGAAAGTTCCAGGTTTTCTGTTAATAAAGCTTGGCATTGGCTAGGGAGGTGGGGATAACCTTGACACCCATCAATTGCCATTTCCCTTGCTTTATCAAGAGGGGCAACCGTCAACTCGTGTAAATTTCCTAACCTTTGAGGATTCAAGTGAGGAATTTCACGCATCTGAGGAATGTGCTTCATCGTTCGGACTGGTATCATGGCTCTCCATTGCACTCAATTGGGTTAAGGATTTTAGGGTTTCAAGCTCAGTTTCCAGGGTTTGGAGTCGGAGCGAAAGTTCCCGATTTTCTGCTAGTAAAGCTTGGGATTGGCTATGGAGGTAGGGGTCTCCTTCCCACCAGTTGATCCCCATTTCCCTGGCTTTATCAACAGAGGCAATTAACAAACGAATGCGGATATTTATAAGTTCAGTGGAGGCGATCGAAACGGAAATATCGCCGGCAATCACAATTCCTTTATCTAAAACTCGTTCGAGTATATCCGCTAAACTCGAACCTTGAGTTGCTGTTTTTAGGGAGTTGTTTGACTGGTTTCTGAGCGAGCCAGCAAAAGTGGAAGAAGTCACAGTTAGTTTCACTCAATAAGAGTATAAAATTAGTCTTTTCGCTGGGGCAAGTTGCCTCGCAGTAAAGATTGAATGGCTTTTAACGATTGATTTCCTGTCGAAGGCTCAGAAGTTGACACTTGGGCATCGGAAGGCTCCTCTTCCTCTAGAAAGGATAAGGATTCTAACGGATTGTCCTCGAGGATTTCCCATAAAATCGCTCTTGACTTATCAACAGATAAATTTGTGCGTGACAAAAGAACATCGGCGCAGATATCACGGAAGTCCGAGTCAGCGGAGTTGGCCGCAATATCGTGAGAGGCGCAGACTTTAGCAATCATTAAACAAGAGCGCAAACCCGACGTTTTTTCAGTCGCAGTTTTCACACGAAAGGTTTTGACGAGGTTGACAATAAATAAAGCATCTTCTCGACCAATCCCCGTTTTTTGAGCAAGAATTTCTGTCTGAGTTAGTTGGTCCGGTTCAGGCATATTGATAGTTACCAACCGATCCATTAAAGCATCTTGGGTAGCATGAACCCCACAGTATTCTTCTGGGTTGGAGGTGAAAATTGCCCGAAACTGAGAATTGACTTGTAGGTAATCGGGTTGATGGCTAGTGGGCGGCAGGGTGAGAATTTTTTCTTCCAAGGCAGAGAGTAAAACGTTGTTGACCTCAGGTCGAGAACGATTGAACTCATCATAA
Organism: Microcystis aeruginosa NIES-843; assembly: GCF_000010625.1. Classification (NCBI taxonomy): domain Bacteria; kingdom Bacillati; phylum Cyanobacteriota; class Cyanophyceae; order Chroococcales; family Microcystaceae; genus Microcystis; species Microcystis aeruginosa. Next base: position 3,402,618 of record NC_010296.1, on the reverse strand, counting down.
ACTAGGGTAAACCCCTCGCGACAGGCCATTGTTAAGCGAGAATCCACCCAATTGTGTTTTAGCTCGTCTTCAACTTTGAGAACGCTGTGGATATAGTTATCCATCAGTTTTTTATGGGTGTAGCCAGACTGACTACCAATTAAATCGGAACTGGTAAAGTCATCATCGCCAAAGATTAGCATCACAGGTCTGGCTAAACAATTGGCCAAGTGCATTGCCAAGGTGGTTTTTCCCGTTCCTGCTGGGCCACATAGATGAATGGAAAAACCAGAGTTTAGATAACGTAAGGCGCGGGTGGCAATTTGATCAATCGAAGGCGTAACAACAAATTGACCGGGGCGGAGGCTGAGGACGGCTCTTCTTGTTTGAGTTTCAGTAACTGTCATAGTTGAAATATAGTAAATACCATTGATAATCCCCGCCTGAAGCGTACGGGTATTCTTGAGCTAACAACTGCTGGTTCAGGTTTCCCCTTAATAACCGAGTAGGCAAGGACGCTTGTGTTACCCGAATTTTACGGCAAGTTTAATCGTCTTTGGCTTTTAAGGCTTACCTCATAATAATATCACAAAAAATTAGGAACTGTCATCAATTAGATCTAGAACCTTGATTCTGAAGGTATTTCAGGATATTCCTTAGTCTAAGGGTCTAAAATTCTTGTCTAGATTACTTTTCAAGACTTAAACAATGACAAGCCCAGATGCAGTCCTTTTCCCTTACCTCCTTTGTCAATAAAAGACTAATAATGACAACATTAGCTATAAACTAAGTGAAGTTTTATAATACTTCTTAATTTACCAGAGCCCTAGAGCAGCCTGAAGAGGAACCCACCACTCCTACGTTGAGTCTAGAAACTTGAAAAGGCAGGACTAGCTAGGTTTAAAACCAAAGGCTTATTGTTGTATTTTCAGATAGTCCTCTAGTTTAGCCAGGAAAAGGGACTAGAGGGTTTTTACTCTAGCCCTAGGCTTAAGTGGGTTGTAATTAACCTAGAGATTTATTTGCCAAAAACGTAGATAGACAACTCTTGACGAAATTGACGCAAATCGTCTTTTAGCTGTTTCGCTTCAGCTAAACGTCGTTCTTGAAATTGACTTAAATCATCCTTCACCTGTTTGGCTCGATCTAGATGAAGTTGGCGTAATTCGTCCTCTAGCTGCTTCGCTGCCGCTAAACGCTGTTCTTGGAATTGACTTAAATCCTCTTTCAGCTGTTTAGCTCGATCTAGATGCTGTTGACGTAAGTCGTTCGCCAACTGTTTCGCTTCAGCTAAACGTTGTTCTTGGAATTGACTTAAATCCTCTTTCAGCTGTTTGGCTCGATCTAGACGCTGTTGCCGTAAGTCGTTGTCTAGCTGTTTCGCTGCCGCTAAACGTTGTTCTTGAAATTGACGTAAATCCTCTTTTTGCTTTTCCGCTTGAGCTAAACGCTGTTTTTGGGTAGCTGTTAAAAACAAGTGGCTTTCCTGTTGAACTTTTTGGAAAGACTGACGCAAGGCAGTTGCCTGTTCTTGCGCTTGTTTTTGTCTTTCAGTTTTAACATCCGACAAAAAAGCTTGGACTTCTTGCGAGAGTTTAGCTACCTCTCCAGCAATCGATAAACGCTCCTGGCGGAACTTTTCGATGAGAGCAGGCATGGGGTTGTCCTCAATTACTAAATACTATGGAATGGATTAGACCCAATCACCCGCTAGGAAAACCTTCACGGGGACTGGGGGGAGAGACAGTAGAGTCCGACTTTTCTTATCACCCCAAAGTTGAGATAGTGAACTACCCTATCAATTATAGACTATTGCGCCCCAAGAGAGGGGTAACTAAACTCAATAGGGATTAAAGAAAAGCCGAGAATCTAGAAAACCTGGTCGGGTTTTAACTGAGCAGATAGGAGAATCTGGGATCAATCCTTAAGCAGGAACCGCCGCCGATTGAGTCAGACCAACTGCTTCAGCATATTTGAGGTAGGTTTCAACAGAAGCGATAACTACACGAGCTTCAATCGCTAATAATTCGATTCCGACGAGAGAGACGCGAGCCCAAGCATCAATAACGATACCTTTATCAAGGATACGATCGATAACTTCAGCTAAGCTAGAGGAAGAGTTGGTTTTTTCGACTGCCATGGTAATAGACCTTGTTTGTTAGTTGTATAGAAAGTGTACAGTGCTGATCCCAAAGTTGATATATCGAGCTACCGCATCTCAGGGGCGCGGCTTCCTAGCCCAAGAATGACCTTCTATTCCGAAAAATAGTGAGTCTCACACTCTGGTGATAGGGGGTAAACCTAGCTGCAAGGGTCAAAACACATTTGCCGTGCCAACCTTGTCAATCATAGAGCACTACGCCCCAAGAGAGGGGTAACTGGACTCAATAGGGATTTAAAGAAAATCCGAGGATCTGGAAAACCCAGTCGGGTTTTCACTCAGCAGATAGGAGAATCTGGGATCAATCCTTAAGCAGGAACTGCTGCAGATTGAGTCAGACCAACAGCTTCAGCATATTTGAGGTAGGTTTCAACAGAAGCGATAACTACACGAGCTTCAATCGCTAATAATTCGATTCCGACGAGAGATACGCGAGCCCAAGCATCAATAACGATACCTTTGTCAAGGATACGATCGATAACTTCAGCTAAGCTAGAGGAAGAGTTGGTTTTTTCGACTGCCATGGTAATAGACCTTTTTGTTAGTTGTATAGAAAGTGTACAGTGCTGATCCCAAAATTGATATATGGAACTACCGCATCTCAGGGGCGCGGCTCCCACACCAAAAATGACTTTCTATTCCGAAAAATAGTGAGTCTCACACTCTGGTGATAGGGGGTAATCCTAGCTACAAAGGACAAAATCACGTTTACAAAAATAATTTGTAGGGGTCTAGCTTCGTTTTCGCTATCCGTTGCCGTGTCAACTTGATCAGTTATAGACTATTGCGCCCCAAGAGAGGGTTAACTAAACTCAATAGGGATGAAAGAAAAGCTAAGAATTTGTAAACCCCAGCAGGGTATTCACTGAGATCAATCCTTAAGCAGGAACCGCTGCAGATTGAGTCAGACCAACGGCTTCAGCATATTTGAGGTAGGTTTCAACCGAAGCGATAACTACACGAGCTTCAATCGCTAATAATTCGATGCCCACCAGAGATACGCGAGCCCAGGCATCAATAACGATACCTTTGTCAAGGATACGATCAATAACTTCAGCCAAGCTAGAGGAAGAGTTAGTTTTTTCGACTGCCATGGTAATAGACCTTTTTGTTGTTTTCATAGAAAGTGTACGGTGCTGAAGTCATGGAGGATTCAGAAACTTGTTTGTTTTTTCTGCCTTCATCACTTCGGCATCTGAAGAATAACACCCTTTTTTTGTCGGTGTCAATACCTAATCTCGATTTTTTCGTTAAGAAATGTAGTTAATTCTCAGTTTTGTGCTTAATAAATATAGTTAGTTCTCAGAAAAGGCGGGTCAAGGTGGTTGCTGCTCCCCTTTTTTCTAAGCAAAACTTCCCATTGGGAGAGCAGGGCGAGCGCACCTAAAAACAAGACAAATACAAGAACCTTGGGGGGATAACTGGACTTACCCCCCCAAGAAAAATAATCAAACCCTTAGAAACTGTTTGTAAACAAGTATTTAAATCGCCAAAGTCCTTACTTGACAAAGATCCTGAGTTTTTAGTTCATTTGCTCTATAAATCGCCAAAACCTTGACTTGGCGAGCTTTTTACATTAATTTACAAACGGTTTCTTACCCCAAGGTAGTCTTGGCGATTGTTCGACTACCCTTGATACCCTTGACTAGCTATAATCGACTCAGAAGGGTAGCTGGAGCCTGTTTTGATGGACACAGGACAAATAAACTAATAGTAAAAGCCTTGCTTTGCAAGGCTTTTAGGTGCTTAAGGCACGAATGTATTGAAATTTTAGTTTTAATGATCGCTATCTTAGGTGTTATTTGCGGGGACCAGGGGTGGACAGACTTGACAATCTAGCCATCACAATGCGAAGATGTGTGATGGGAAATTCTTGCTTCACAGAAACCTGCTTTTTGAGAGAGTCCCAACCAGTCTTACAGTCTCTCCACAAGCTTAAACTCCTGACTGCCCATCAGCATTTGTTGACAGGATTCTTATTCCTTCTGATCTTGAATTCTTGGCTGCATTCGTGATAGGTCTTGCATTCTGGACTTATTCATCTTTATATCATTTTTCAAAAGTAATGACAGACTTAGTTGATCATTTCAAAGCGCAATCCCTCTCGGAGAAAGGAATTGCACTTTCAGATGTTAGTCACGACTATTGAAAATTGGTATCAGCTATTTCTTCGGGGACTGTAGCCACTATTTTCAGAGATTGCTGTAATGGCGATTGGCTGACGTCCGTTTAAGTGGATTGACTGGCCAGAAATTGTCTTTGATAGTCTAAAAACTCGCCGTGCCATTCCGCAAAACGCCGCTCCCCATCTTTGACTAAAAGTTGGCGGTAGGCTTCCGAGGAAATCCAGGGCTTTGTTGGGCGTTGTTGGGCAGAACGAGCTTGGTATTCAGCCGTTGATTGACGGCATTGGTTGTGATAATTTTGGTGCCATTCCTGATAGCGCCGTTCTCCATCCCGCACGAGGGCTTGGCGATAGGCTTCTGAAGATAGACTCATGGTGTTACTCCTTTTCAAATCCCTTGATGGCTTGGCCAGAATTATAACACAATGGGTGAACTACCCAGCGCCGACCTCTCGTCAAGGTAAAATATAGGCCTTTGCCGTCAGTGGCAAGGTTTCCTTACTATCCTAACTGCTGCATTTTGCCCCGCTTTGCGTTGCTCCCCTTTAACCGAATTTTGTACGACCAGCCAAGAAATTAGTAAAAGCTGTTTACAGGTGTCTTAAACCTTGTGGCAAACGGCCACAGCTAACCCCATTCAAGAAGTCTAGTTTTTCTGTTTTTTTCTCCTCGGTTAACATTGATCGTAACCTATAGTAGGTAGGATATACACTTTAGGTATCAATATATATGGTAATTTTTTGGCTCTCTTAGGTTTGGTGGGTAAAATGTATTCTAAGATACAGTCTTGCTGGCGAGCTAGTGGAAAGAACCACAAAGACACAAAGGACACAAAGATTGATCGCTCTTATATAAGTTAAACTTATGTTACAAGGAATAAGAGAGCCATTTTTGGGACTTTGGCGGCCTGATTTGGCAAAGAAATGCCATATTTCTATTAGCACCGTTGTAAAAATCTCTGGAGAGTTGAGTTACTAATATGGTTAAAATTATCGGTCGTCAATCCCTGGGAAGGAAACCCGTTTACGATATTGGTGTGGAGAAAGATCATAATTTTTTGCTGGGCAACGGGTTAATTGCCTCCAATTGTTTTAATAAATCTCACTCTACCGCTTATGCTTACGTCACCTATCAAACTGCTTATTTAAAAGCTAATTATCCTGTGGAATATATGACAGCGTTACTAACTGCTAGTAGCGATAATCAGGATAAGGTGGAAAAGTATCGAGAAAACTGTCAGAAAATGAATATCGATGTCGAACCTCCCGACATCAATCGATCGCAAAAACATTTTACCCCGATTGGGCGCAAAATTCTCTTTGGTTTGTCCGCAGTTAGAAATCTGGGCGAAAATGCGATCGAGGCTATTTTAAAAGCGCGGGAAGCAACAGGAGGAAAGTTTACTTCCTTAGGGGATTTTTGCGAGCGTGTTGATTTACGAGTGATCAACAAAAGAGCTTTAGAAACGCTAATTTATTGTGGTGCTTTTGATAAAATTCAACCTAATCGCCATCAATTAATTGAAGATTTAGAATTAGTAGTTGCTTGGGCGCAAAAACGCACCAAAGAGAAAGAAAGTGGTCAAATGAATATTTTTGATATGCTAGGAGGTAGCACAGAAAATAAACAAGAATCCGAGTTTGAACAGTCTCCCAGTGCAACCGCAGTAGAAGATTTTTCCCTACAGGAAAAGTTAAAACTGGAAAAAGAACATTTAGGTTTTTATGTTTCCGAACATCCTTTAAAAGCTTTACAAAGAGCCGCTCAAGTCCTATCTCCTATCAATTTAGCTGACTTAGAAGAACACAAAACCAGAAAAAAAGTTAGTGCAATTGTCCTATTAAATGCCGTCAAGAAAATTATGACCAAAAAAGGGACTCCCATGGCTTTTTTAACCCTAGAAGATGCCTCGGGACAATCGGAAGCGGTGATTTTTTCCGATAGCTACGAACGTCTGCAAAAATTATTAGTGGAGGAAGCAACTTTAATGGTGTGGGGAAAAGTTGATCGCCGAGATGATCGGGTACAATTAATTATCGAAGATGCGGAACCGATCGAAACCATTAAAATGGTGATGGTTAATTTATCGCTGCAAGATGTCGTCAACCAAAATCGTCAAAATCTTCTTAAAAGTATTCTGCAATCGGGAGACAAACAAAAGGCAAAAGTTCCCGTTATTGCCACCATTGGTGCGGGAACTCAGCGTCAATTTGTACGTTTAGGACAAAACTATTGGGTAGAGGATGACAATTCGGTGGTAGAGTCTCTAAAAGTTGCGGGTTTTCTGGCTAATTCTGCACCTCTGATTAATCATTAAATGCTAACTGGCAATCACCCAAGAGCCATGGCTGCGCCAATATTGTTCCTGTAAAACCTTTTCGATTTCCTGTTTCGATAATAATTCTCTTTCGACCCACAAATCAAGACAAATATGGATTTTGATCACCTCTTTGACACTATTGCTACTCTTGTCCTCCATCATTCTCCTAGTGGAATGGAAACGGAAATCGATCGCTTTTTACTAGAACGCTTTCAAGAGTTAGGATTAGAAACATGGCAAGATCAAGCGGGAAATGTCATCGGCAAAATTAGAGGACGAGATTCGACCAAAAAAATGGCTATTACTGGTCATAAAGACGAAATTGGTGCTATTATCAAAGTAATTAATCCCGATGGTACTCTGCAAATTCGCCAACTCGGGGGAGCTTTTCCTTGGATTTACGGAGAGGGAGTGGTGGATATTATCGGTGATAGGGAAACCAGATCGGGGATTCTCTCCTTTGGTTCCCGTCATATTTCCCATCAATCCCCGCAAAAAGTGCAGCAGGAAAACACTCCCGTCACCTGGGAATCCGCATGGATAGAGACGAAATTGACTCCAGAAGAATTAGACGCTTGCGGGGTGCGCGTCGGTAGTCGAGTCGTGGTGGGAAAACACCGAAAACAACCCTTGCGACTAAAAGACTACATTGCCAGTTATACCCTTGATAATAAGGCTTCCGTGGCGATTCTTTTAGCATTAGCGGCCAGAGTAATTAACCCCGCGGTGGATATATATCTGGTTGCCTCAGCTAAGGAGGAGGTAGGAGCATTAGGGGCCTTATTTTTTACCGCAAATAACCGCTTAGATGCTTTAATTGCCCTAGAAATCTGTCCCCTCGCTCCTGAATATCCGATTAAGGATGGCAGCACTCCTGTTTTATTGTCTCAGGATGGTTACGGTATCTATGATGAGGAATTAAATCAAGAATTAAGAATAGCGGCCGAAAAGGCGGGAATACCGCTGCAATTAGCCATTATTAGTGGTTTTGGTAGCGATGCCTCCATCGCCATGAAATTCGGTCATATAGCTAAGGCCGCTTGCTTAGGTTTTCCCACCCAAAACACCCACGGTTATGAAATCGCCCATTTAGGAGCGATAGCTAACTGCATTAGCATATTAGAAGCTTATTGTCAAGTAATTTAGCTATTTTTAGCAAAAAACCAGAGCATCAATAGAACAATAGCGATCGCCAGTCCGCTAAAAACAGTATTTTTATGCTGCTCTAACTGCATGGGTGCGGGGGATTCTTCTTTTTTCTGTTTATTTGTCCCCTTTTTAAATTGCGCTGTACTATCGGGAAGTTTATCTAAATCGGGAATCTTCGTCATCCACTCATCTGGGCGTTTGAGACGGGGAGCTTCGATAATATAAAGCAGACGCTTGGCCTGTTCGCGAATTTGATAGATAGGATGGGTAATAAGTTGCTTACAGATTTCACTAGCTTTCTCCCCCTCTCCCAACCCTTGATGAGCAGAAATTAACCAAATTTGAATCTCACCCCCTTCTCGGGAGCCTAAGGAAATTAAGGCTAAAGCCGCATTTAATTGCTGGACACTAAGACGATATTGTCCACGCTCAAAAGCACTGATTCCAGCTTGATAAAGGTCTTGAAAAGAAAGATTTTCGGCCACGGAGTCAAGATCGAGATAAATAAAATTTTACATAAGTATAGCAAGAGGTAAGAAGCAAGAGGAAACTTTGATCAGTATCAGATGGGTTCTTCGTTACTTGGTATGATTCGATCGGGGGGCATAAATAGACTAAATCCTTATCTGGCAAGAGACTTAATTGATTAGTTCGTTCTAGATGGAAAACAATTGAAAAAAATCGCCAAATGTCTTTCTCTATAAGGGTTTCATCTCTTATAACCCCGTCTATTGCCTAACACAAACAAAAAGAACCTCACTTGATTACTGTTTACTGTTCACTGTTTACTGATCACTGAAAAGCTCCCCACCTCCGCCATTGAGAATGAGAATCTCGGCAAAAATCCGGTACACTTTCTGCTAAACCTGTTCAACCCGCACGGCATGAAAGAGAAGAACTCCCTGTTACTAATTATATTAGCGATCGCCACTACAATAATCAGTCTAGTTTTAGGGATTCTATTTGGCAAAAAAGCGGCCTTGTTAGGAATTTGGGCAGTTCCCGCCATGGTCGCTTCTTTTATCCATCCCCGTCTGGGATTATTGGCCCTAATCATCTATCTTCCCCTGAGTAATACCTTCGCTTTGTCTGTGGTGAGAGTTTTTCAGGTAGTGGGCAACTTTATTGGCATAGAGCCCTCCTATGCTCTCTACAAAATCGCCAAGGATGCCTTTTATTTCGCCGCTTTAGCGGCAATTTTAATTAAAACAAAAACTTTTAAACAATTACGCCCCAAAATCAAGCCTTTTCTCATCACAGCTTTGATTTTACTTGCCAGCAGCTTGATAACTTTTCTTTTTGTCAATCTGCCCCAAGGAGCAATTGCTGTGGGAATTGTGGGATTAAAAATCCTCCTCAGTTATATTCCCCTAGTTCTCTGTGGGTACTATTTAATCGAGCAAAAACGAGATTTATTCATGGTTAACCGAGTTTTAATCGTGATGATCTTAGTCTGTTGCGGTTTAGCTCTAATTCAATACTTCTTACTCGTCCAAGGTATCTGTCCTGATAATGAATTCCTCAATCAACTGGAAGTTCTTGTCCCGAAATCCGACAGCCAATTTTATCCAGATATTACCGACAAAGCCAGCTTGAAAGCTCAATGTTTTGTCGGGGGTTCAGTGTTGTATAATCCCGATCGAGGCTTAATTCGTCTCCCCGGCACATTTTCTGATCCTTGGCAATGGGGTTGGTTCTTAGTATCTAGCAGCGTCATCAGTTACGCAGCCAGTTTTAGTGATCCGCAAAAAAGATGGCGCGTCGCTGGTTGGGTAGCAATGGTTTTAGTCTTCCTTGCGACTCTGGTTTCTGGACAAAGATTACCTCTCTTGCTAGTACCTTTGTTTTACTTAGTTCTTTTTATTGCTACTAGCAAACATAAACAAAAGTTACCATTAAAATTGGGAATCTTGGGGCTGATTTCCCTGCTCGCGGTGACGTTAAATCCCTTTGTTCAGGAAAGAGGGCTAAATTTTATCGATCGCTGGCTATATTCGTCTCCCATTGACTTTGTAGTCAATCAAATCCAGTGGGCCTTAAGATATTTACAGCTTTTTGGTTTTGGTTTAGGCAAAGCCACCAGTGGCGCTCGTCATATAGTGGGAGAAGAGGCGATAAGACTAATTGAGACCTACTACGCTAAACTCCTCTACGAAATCGGTATCGTCGGTTTTATCGCTTTTATGGCACTGGTGACAATTCTCTGTATTCTCACCTTTAAAGCCTATTTAAAAGTAAAAAATGCTGCTTTAAAGCATTGGGGTCTCTGTATCTGGATTTTTATACTTTTTATTAGCTATAACCCCTACTATTATCCTCTCTCCGTCGAGCCTGTTTCTGTTTACTATTGGTTATTCGCTGGAATATTGCTAAAACTGCCGGAAATCAGCGATAAATTGGAAGATGAGGCGATATTTCCCGAAAAAAATGAAGTGGAGAATAAAGGAGATTTTTATCGATAATTAGGGTTTGCTGAATAAATCTAAAAACCTTGTTGGATAAGACTTTTAGACTTGTTTTCCCTCAAAAAGTGCCGACCTTTGGAGTGATTGGGGGGAAAATTCCTGGACTTTTTCCCTGAAAATTAGGTAATTGACCACCTGAAAATCGGTAAAACCCCACACCCCACACCCCACACCCCACACCCTGCCCCTAGGAAAAGCTTTTTCAGCAAACCCTAATTACATTATCTCTCGACTGATAGGAGTTAACCGCAATGACAGCAGAAACCGTTACCTATTCCCTGGAATCTGTCCTTAAGGAAATTAAAGATAGTATTAAAAGTGTTGATCGAAAGCTAGACACCTTCCAGAAAGATCTTGATCAAAAGCTAGACAATCTCGAAAAAAGTTTCGAGCAAAAGCTAGATAATCTCGAAAAAAGTTTCGAGCAAAAGCTAGATAATCTCGAAAAAAGGTTTGATCAAAAGCTAGATAATCTCGAAAAAAGTTTCGAGCAAAAGCTAGATAATCTCGAAAAAAGGTTTGATCAAAAGCTAGAAACTTTACAGAAAAATGTCGAGCAAAAGCTAGACAACCTACAGAAAAATGTCACCGATGTGAAGATAGGACTAGCAACTTTAACAGAGAAAGTCGATAGTATGGATAATCGACTGATCAAGGTGGAAGGAACCCAAAGTAACCAAATTTGGACATTAATAACTCTCTTGAGTGGTTCCTTGATTGCTGTGGGGTTCCGTGCTTTTTTTATGGGCAACAATCCCTAGGCGATCGCTGTAGAGTAACGAGACTTTCTCGCTTGTCCCACCCGACACGCTGCCCCCAGGAAAAACTTTTTCGGCAAGCCCCTGTTTTTTTATACACTTTATTTAAACAGTTTGAGTTATAAGATAACCGGCATGACTCAACTCACACCGCGCCCTAGTGTCTTAATTGTCGATGATTTGCCCAATAATGTGCGGCTATTGTCGATTATGCTCACCGAGAAGGGCTATCAGGTACGCAAAGCGATTAATGGACAGATGGCCCTGAATACAGTGCGATCGCTAATTCCCGACCTGATCCTCCTCGATATTAATATGCCCGATCTCAATGGTTATCAAGTTTGTGAACAGTTAAAAGCTGATGAAAAAACCAGAGAAATTCCCGTGATTTTTATCAGCGCTCTTGATGATGTCTTAGATAAAGTCAAAGCTTTTCAAGTGGGAGGTGTTGATTATATTTCTAAACCTTTTCAAGGGGAAGAAGTGATGGCACGCATCGAAAATCAATTAACTATTTCTCGTCAAAAAAAACAACTACAAAACGAAATTAAAGAACGTCAAAAAACTGAGGAAACTTTAGAAATTTATCTTCATGCTGTCTCTCACGATCTCCGCAATCCCGTGATCGGGATGTCAATGATCTTAAATAATTTAATTAAAAATTCTCAGGGAGAAACTAAAGAAGTATCCCGGAAGATTTTACAACAGATGGCCAACAGTTGCGATCGACAATTAACTTTAATTGATTCTCTCGTCGAAACCCGACAAAATGATCTTTGGGGAGTTTCCCTAGAACTAAAGCCTTTATCTCTCTACGAAATCGGTCAACAAATCGGTCAGGAATGGGAGTTAAGATTAAAGGAAAATCAAGCAACTTTAATTAATAATTTTTCCCCCGATTTACCCTTAGTTAATGCCGATGCTCACCATCTCTGGCGAGTTTTTGAGAATTTATTAGCCAATGCTCTTAAACACAATCCCCAAGGAATAATTATCACTTTATCCGCTAGACTAGAGGGCAATTATCTCCGGTGTACTATTGCCGATAATGGGGTGGGAATTAGCGAAACCCAGAGAAAACAATTATTTGATCGCTATCAACGAGGCAATAATAATAATCAGATTAGTTTAGGACTAGGTTTATATCTATGTCGTCAAATTATCCATGCTCACGGAGGCGAAATTGGCATTATGAATAATGACGAAAAAGGTTCACAATTTTGGTTTACTTTGCCCTACTAAGCTGTTGACTAAGTAGGTAGATGTTAAAAACTTTCAGACACCCCCCTTATCAAGGGGGGATTAAGGGGGTATCTATCTTCAATTTAATTATAACCAGCTACTTATCTACATTACTCGTTAAGACTGTCTATGAGCAGGAAGAGCCAGTTTAAACATTTGTTTTTTCCTGTTACCGGGGAAAGAAACGGCTAAGATCTATCTAGATCAACTATCTTGACTTGCCATGGCCGCTAATGCCGACTATTCTGCCCATTCTAGCCTTAACTTGCAACAACCTTGGCATACCTATCCGGTGGAAACCACCCTATCTATCCTCGGTAGTTCGGCTGTTAATGGCCTCAATAGAGAGCAAATCGCCCAAAGAATTAAATATTATGGCAAAAATGAACTACAAGAACGTCCAGGGCGCAGTAATTGGCAAATTCTCCTGGATCAGTTTACCAATATTATGCTCCTCCTCTTAATTGCCGTGGCCATAATTTCCGGAGGACTAGATTTACTGGCATTACAGCGCGGTCATCTGGCTAAAATTGGTGTTCCCTTCAAAGATACGATCGCTATTTTAACAATTGTCATCCTCAATGGCATCCTCGGCTATCTGCAAGAAAGTCGCGCCGAAAAAGCTCTGGCCGCTTTAAAAAAACTCTCCTCTCCCCAAGTTAATGTTATTCGCGAGGGTCAACGCAGAGAAATAGATGCGGTTAATCTTGTCCCCGGGGACATCATGCTGATTGAAGCGGGAACCCAAATCAGCGCCGACGGCCAAATTATCGAAGCTTTTAACCTGCAAATTCGCGAATCGGCCTTGACAGGAGAGGCAAATAGTGTTAATAAATCCGCCTCCATTGACCCCTTAGACAGGGATACTCCCCTTGGCGATCGCTTAAATTTTGTCTTTACCGGAACAGAGGTACTGCAAGGCCGGGCCAAGGTCATCGTTACCAATACGGGGATGACAACGGAATTAGGCAAAATCGCTCAAATGTTAGCAACAGTCGGCAATGAACCCACTCCTCTCCAAAAAAGAATGACTCACTTGGGTAATGTCCTTGTTGCTGGTTCTCTCATTCTAGTTGCCCTGACTATTACCATCGGCCTGATCAATGCCGGTTGGTCGGCCCTAGAGGAATTGGTCGAAGTTTCCCTTAGTATGGCAGTAGCCGTCGTTCCCGAAGGATTACCCGCAGTTATCACCCTGACTCTCGCCCTAGGTACCCAACGCATGGTCAAACGTCAGGCCTTGATTCGTAAACTGCCGGCAGTAGAAACCCTTGGTTCCGTTAATGTGATCTGTTCCGACAAAACTGGGACGCTAACGGAAAATAAAATGACCGTGCGGGAGATAGAGACAATTAATCGCAATTTTTCGGTGACAGGGGAAGGATATAGCCCAAAAGGACAATTTTTAGACTCCGAGCAACGGGCGATCGATCCCAAAACCGATCTAGAATTACATCATCTTTTAATTGCCAGTATCCTCTGCAACGATGCCAGTTTAGACCTCGATAACGGTCACGATAGCATTTTAGGCGATCCCACGGAAGGAGCCTTATTAGTTTTAGGGGCGAAAGCGGGCTTAAATTTATCCCTAACCAAGCAAGAGTTCCCTAGAATCGCTGAAATCCCCTTTTCTTCTCAAAGAAAGCGAATGTCGGTCATTTGTCAAGGAGTCAATCCCGTACTATTTACCAAAGGTTCCCCGGAATTAATCCTTGAACAGTGTCTCTCCTATCAATCGGGATTAGAAAGTCTTCCTTTTGGGGATGGGGAAAAAGAAAAAGTCTTAGTCGCTAACAATGCTATGGCTAACAGGGGTTTGCGAGTCTTAGGATTAGCGTATAAAAACCTGATTTATCCGCCAGAATCAACTGAAATCAGCGAAGATGCCCTAATTTGGTTAGGAATGGTCGGTATGATCGACGCAGCGCGACCGGAGGTACAAATCGCCGTGGCTAGGTGTCGAGAAGCGGGAATCCGTCCAATCATGATCACCGGCGATCATCAATTAACCGCTCTAGCGGTGGCTAAAAGTCTTGGTATTGCCCAAGCAGGAGCTTTAGTCATCTCAGGGCGAGAATTAGATAAATTATCACCAATTCAGCTAGAAAACATCATTGACAAAACTAACATCTATGCCCGTGTCTCCCCCGAACATAAATTAACCATTGTCCGCGCCTTGCAAAAAAAGGGTAAATTTGTTGCTATGACCGGAGATGGGGTGAATGATGCTCCGGCCCTGAAACAAGCAGATATCGGCATTGCCATGGGAATCGCTGGCACCGATGTCACCAAAGAGGCTAGTGATATGATTCTCCTTGATGATAATTTTGCCACTATCGTCGCTGCCACGGAAGAAGGGCGAGTGGTTTATAACAATATTCGCAGTTTTATTAAATATATTCTCGGCAGTAATATCGGGGAAGTGATTACTATCGCTGCTTCGCCTCTTTTGGGTTTAGCTACTCCTCTCACTCCCCTACAAATTCTCTGGATGAATTTAGTTACTGATGGTTTACCTGCTTTAGCTTTGGCAGTGGAACCCGCTTCTCCCAATATTATGCGTCGCCCTCCTTTTAGTCCCCAAGAAAGTATTTTTGCTCGCGGTTTGGGCAGTTATATCGTGAGAATTGGGATTATTTTTTCGATTATTAATATCACTCAAATGTTAATCGCTGTGCGCTTGGATCCGCTTTTTGGTAATACTGGTTCATGGAAAACTATGGTTTTTACTACTCTCTGTTTAGCTCAGATGGGTCATGCCATTTCCGTGCGATCGAGCGATAATCTTACCATAGAAATGAATCCTTTGACTAATCCCTATCTCTGGGTAGCAGTAACCCTGACGACAATTTTTCAACTGATGTTAATCTATGTTCCTGCCCTGCGGGATTTTTTCGGCACTCAATTTTTAACTAAAGAAGAATTATTAATCTGTTTGGGATTTAGTACCTTATTATTCGTTTGGGTGGAGTTAGAAAAATTATTTACCCGTTGGTATCATCGGCGATAATCAGGGAGTTTTTTTCATTGTTCAGTAAACAGTGAATTGAAAACTCAAATCTGATAACTGATAAACCCCATCCACAGGGAAAACCGTAGTTTGGCTTTTTCAGCTACGATCCTTATATAGGGTTTGCGGCAAAAAGTACGGGCGAAGCATTCGGATAGAAAATCTACGGTTTCATCGATAGGTTATTGCCCGAATGCTTCGCCCCTACAGGACGCGGGCCGATGAAGACGCAAGGTTTTGAAGCACGATTCTCTCAAAATCTTGCACCTGTTTCCAGAGAAAAGCCAGAAAGCCCCTACCTTGCCTACATTTCACATTTATTCAGCAAATCCTACATAGTAATAATTTTAAGGTTTAGTGCCTTGGCCGTGAAATTCCAGTTCTCTAGCTGATTGCGATTTGGCTTACTATTAAAAATTGTTTTGATCTAAGATTGAATCAGCAATATTTTATTGGGAGTATCAAACAATGGAACCAGTTTCTCTGATTATCGCCGCCTTGACTGCCGGTGCGGTTGCTGCGGCTAAAGATACGGCGGAAAAAGGCGTTAAAGATACATATCAAGGTTTGAAAACCTTGATTAAGCGTAAGTTTGCTAATGATGCTTTAGCACAGGCAATGGTAGAGGCAAAACCAGAGGATATCAAGAAAGCTGAAGGTTTGTTAAAAGATAAAATTGTCGAAGCGGGGGTTGATAAAGATAATGAAATCACTAAATTAGCCCAAGATTTACTAGACAAGCTCCAAGAACAACCCGGTGGACAACAAATTATCACCCAAAATATCAGTAATGTTAAATATGCTGCTACCTCTGGCACGGGTAATGCTAGTATTAGCGGCATCACCGAGCATGGCACATCTAAGGATGACTGAGACTGTATTTTAATTAATCAGGATGGTTGATATGTCAGAACCAAGCGAAATTCAACAAAATATTACAGAAGCTCAATATGCTGCTACCTCTGGGACTGGCAATGCAACCATCACGATTACCAATTACTATTATCGAGAAGAAGCAAGAATAGCCCCTGCTGATTCTGCCGATGTTGCCGATGATAAACTGCCCTGTCCCTATCGTGGCTTGTTTCATTTTGGGCCAGGAGATGCAGAATACTTTTTTGGGCGCAAAAGCTTTATTAAAACCCTATTTCAGGCAACCCAAACCCGTAATTTTATCCCCCTATTAGGTGCGTCGGGAAGTGGTAAATCCTCGGTGGTTTTTGCGGGATTAGTCCCTAAATTGCAACAAGAAGGTCACTGGCAGTTTACCCATTTTCGTCCCGGTTCTGACCCTTTTCATGCCCTAGCTTTGGCATTAGTTCCCCTTTATACAACTAATTTAAATGAGACAGACTGCCTCGCCCAAGCGCGTCAGTTAGCCAATTATTTGCGTGATGGCGACATTCCTTTAGCTGATGTTTTTGCCCAAATCCAACACAATTATCCCAGTGAACGGGTACTGCTAATTGCCGACCAATTTGAGGAACTTTATACCCTCTGTCCTGATGAAACAATCCGCCGTAATTTTCTCGATAAATTAACTACATTCCCCTTTGAAAGGGTAGGAATGGTGTTGGTATTAACTATGCGGGCGGATTTCTTGGGGAATGCTCTTTCCTATCGTCCCTTTGCCGATGTCTTACAAAATACTGATTTGAAATTGGGGCCGATGAACCGAGAAGAACTCACAGAAGTTATTGAAAAACCGGCGCAAAAATTGGGGGTGACATTTGAAGCGGGACTGGTGGAGCGCATCCTCGATGATGTGGAGAGTGAGCCGGGGAATTTGCCATTACTAGAGTTTGCCTTAACGGAATTGTGGCAGCGGCGACAGGGCCAACAGTTAACCCATCTGGCATATACAGAAATTGGCCAAGTGCAGGGTGCTTTGGCCCGCCATGCCAATGAAGAATATGACAAGCTGAGTGAGGCGCAACGGGAACAGATGCGGCGCATTTTCATCCAATTGGTGCGCCCAGGAGAAGGCACAGAAGATACGCGGCGGCTGGCGACAAAAGCGGAATTGGGGGCGGTAAATTGGGCGCTGGTGAAACAATTGGCGGATGCGCGTTTAGTTGTCACCAGTCGCAGTGAAGAGGCACAGGTGGAGACGGTGGAAGTGGTGCATGAAGCACTGATTCGCAATTGGGGGGAATTGCGGGGCTGGATGGATACAGACAGGGTTTTTCGCGCTTGGCAAGAGCGTTTGCGGGGGGCGATGGGGCAATGGCAGAAGACGCAAGGGGATGAAGGCTCATGGTTGCGCGGGGCGGCGTTGGCAGAGGCAGAAGAACAATTGAGGCAACGCCCAGAAGATATCAGCCAAAGTGAACAGGATTTTATCAGGCAGAGTCTCCAGGAGCGAGAACGGATAAAACAAGCCGAAGCAGCCCGCAGGCGGCGCGAAATTAGAACCGCTTGGGGGATTGCGGCGGGTTCCTTGGTGGCGGTGGTGGTTAGTACGGGATTGGGTTTGATGGCTTGGAAACAAACACAACAAGCGGAACTCAATCTGGCAAATGCTCGCGGGTTTTCTTCCTTGTCTTTGTTTGATAGAGGAAAAGAATTAGATGCTTTCGTTGAAG
The DNA here is from genome assembly GCF_000010625.1 of Microcystis aeruginosa NIES-843. NCBI lineage: Bacteria > Bacillati > Cyanobacteriota > Cyanophyceae > Chroococcales > Microcystaceae > Microcystis > Microcystis aeruginosa. Next base: position 3,384,824 of record NC_010296.1, on the reverse strand, counting down.
CAATTAAGGCAGGAAAAACTCTACAAAAGCAGCAGGCATCCGACAAGGAGGTGATGAATGCCTTACAGGAACTTCTCAACCGGAAAAGTGAACGCAATCGCTTAGAAGGGCATGGTAGCTATGTCCATAGCGTTAATTTTAGTCGTGACGGCAAGACTTTGGTGAGCGGTAGTGATGACAAAACTATCAAACTCTGGAATGTAGAAACAGGCCAAGAAATCCGTACCCTCAAGGGGCATGGTGGCCCTGTCTATAGCGTTAATTTTAGTCGTGACGGCAAGACTTTGGTGAGCGGTAGTGATGACAAAACTATCAAACTCTGGAATGTAGAAACAGGCCAAGAAATCCGTACCCTCAAGGGGCATGGTGGCACTGTCTATAGCGTTAATTTTAGTCGTGACGGCAAGACTTTGGTGAGCGGTAGTGATGACAAAACTATCAAACTCTGGGATGTAGAAAAACCCCAAGAAATCCGCACCCTCAAGGTGCATGAAGGCCCTGTCTATAGCGTTAATTTTAGTCGCAACGGCAAGACTTTGGTGAGCGGTAGTGGTGACAAGACTATCAAACTCTGGAATGTAGAAACAGGCCAAGAAATCCGTACCCTCAAGGGGCATGGTGGCCCTGTCTATAGCGTTAATTTTAGTCACGACGGTAAGACTTTGGTGAGCGGTAGTGGTGACAAGACTATCAAACTCTGGAATGTAGAAAAACCCCAAGAAATCCGCACCCTCAAGGGGCATAATAGCCGTGTCAGAAGCGTTAATTTTAGTCGCGACGGCAAGACTTTGGTGAGCGGTAGTTGGGACAACACCATCAAACTCTGGAATGAGTCAACAGGCCAAGAAATCCTCACCCTCAAGGGGCATGAAGGCCCTGTCTGGAGCGTTAATTTTAGTCCTGACGAGGGCAAGACTTTGGTGAGCGGTAGTGATGACGGGACTATCAAACTCTGGAATGTAGAAATAGTCCAAACCCTCAAGGGGCATGATGACCTTGTCAATAGCGTTGAGTTTAATCCTGACGAGGGCAAGACTTTGGTGAGCGGTAGTGATGACGGGACTATCAAGCTCTGGGATGTAAAAACAGGCGAAGAAATCCGCACCCTCCATGGGCATGATTACCCTGTCAGAAGCGTTAATTTTAGTCGCGACGGCAAGACTTTGGTGAGCGGTAGTGATGACAAGACTATCATACTCTGGGATGTAAAAACAGGCAAAAAAATCCACACCCTCAAGGGGCATGGTGGCCTTGTCAGAAGCGTTAATTTTAGTCCCAACGGCGAGACTTTGGTGAGCGGTAGTTGGGACGGTACTATCAAACTCTGGAATGTAAAAACAGGCAAGGAAATCCCCACCTTCCATGGCTTCCAGGGGCATGATGGCCGTGTCAGAAGCGTTAATTTTAGTCCCGACGGCAAGACTTTGGTGAGCGGTAGTGATAACAAGACTATCACACTCTGGAATGTAGAGACAGGCGAAGAAATCCACACCTTCGAGGGGCATCATGACCGTGTCAGAAGCGTTAATTTTAGTCCCAACGGCGAGACTTTGGTGAGCGGTAGTTATGATAAGACTATCAAACTCTGGGATGTAGAAAAACGCCAAGAAATCCACACCTTCAAGGGGCATGATGGTCCTGTCAGAAGCGTTAATTTTAGTCCTAACGGCAAGACTTTGGTGAGCGGTAGTGATGACAAAACTATCAAACTCTGGAATGTAGAAAAACGCCAAGAAATCCGTACCCTCCATGGGCATAATAGCCGTGTCAGAAGCGTTAATTTTAGTCCCAACGGCAAGACTTTGGTGAGCGGTAGTTGGGACAACACTATCAAACTCTGGAAGGTAGAAACAGACTCGAATTTATTGAATTTAGATGCTTTAATGGGGCGTAGTTGCGATTGGGTGCGGGTTTATTTGCACAATCCTAATTCTGATGTTAGGGAGGAGGATAGGGGTTTGTGTGATGGGATTGGTACAAAAAATTATCGGACTAAGAAGATTTGGTCATGACTTTCACGAAAGAATAGAGCTAACCAGCTAGGGTAAAATTAGGGTTTCGGCTTATCCTCAACTCAGGTTAACTAGGAATAGGCCGATTTATCTTGCTAAGGCTATATTTTGAGCAACTTTTGTCAACTTAGCCACAAACAGAAACATCAATCGTAGGGTGCGTTAGCCAAAGCGTAACGCACCCATTTAATAATTAAGTTGGTGCGTGGGGTGCGGATTATTAATTGGTTTTTTCTCAGAGATTATCGCCGCAAACACGCACCCTACAAGAATTTATAAAACTAAAATCAACACAGATAAATGTATTAGTCATGATTTTCTCTATCACAATTTCTTCCATCAATTGCCGATCTCTTTCTTCTCTCAACCGCTTGGATAACCGAGAAATAACCCGTTTAAAGTCATATCCCCCCGTAAGCAAAACTAGCTCGACTTTTGTGCTTTTCTAAGCATACTGCCTAGTCAGGTTAAATAAAACTAAAGCTATTGAGAGAGAAATAAAAATCTACACTTCAACCAAATGAACCCAACTTAGAGAAGATTTAACGCTGTTAAATAAGCGTTTATCGCTAGTGTATAAATTTGCTTGAAATCGTTGAGCTAATACTAGATAATGGGCATCATAAGTAGCAGGAAGATTCAAGGTTTGCGAAATTTCTATTGCTTGGTAATGGAGGTAATGATCTCCATGAAACTGAATGGGTAAATCTAAGACTTCTGTAAGGAGGGTTTGCGCTTCCGTCTCCAAAATTTGACCAGCTTTTTTCAGACGATAAAATACGTTAGTGACTTCGTAACATAATAAAGTTGGTGCAATCACTAAATTTTCCTCGGTCATCCATTTTTGCCAGAGTTGACTGTACATTGTTACAGAAGGTTCAACCGTTGTTAAACGAACTATAAAACTAGAATCAACACAGATAAATGTATTAGTCATTATTTTCTCTATTCACTCACAATTTCTTCCATCAATTGCCGATCTCTTTCTTCTCTCATTTGATGAATAATTTCAGTAACATCGGTTTTAAATGGGTTTCCCTGACGACGTTCATAAATGGCTTTTCGAGTTGCGTCAATTCGTTCTAATGCAATTTCCCAAGAGGGGTGATCTTTGAGTTTTTTTCCTAACAATTCTTGTTCTTCTAGGGACAAGGATTTAATTGCCTTAACTAGAGATTCCACGAGTTGAATATTCATTTTTTTACATCTTTGACTAAAATTATCGGTGTTTATGAAGAGTTATTATAGCCTAGCCTTTGAATTATAACAAAGAGACGCAAACTCCGTCACTTACGTCCCCAATTTATCATCAATCAAAGTTTACCGCTTGGATAACCGAGAAATAACCGGTTTAAAGTCATATCATCCTGTAAGGAAAACTAGCCCGACTTTTTTAACAATTGTCGGCAAAATTTTGCTTGCTTTTTTCACGGCTTTTTGCCATAATATTTTTATAAGACTTTATATATAATGGAGTGTTGGAGTCTATTGAAAAATGCACGGATTCCCATTATAAGAAAAGTATAACCGAAGCCGCCGCCCAAGTCAAGGGATTACTCCTCTTTTTTTTGAGAAGTTTTCAAAGAAAAAAAATCAAAGAGGCTTGCTTTTTTCAGGGCTTTTTGCCATAATATTTTTATAAGACTTTATATATAATGGAGTGTTGGAGTCTATTGAAAAATGCACGGATTCCCATTATAAGAAAAGTATAACCGAAGCCGCCGCCCAAGTCAAGGGATTACTCCTTTTTTTTTGAGAAGTTTTCAAAGAAAAAAAATCAAAGAAGCAGCCGGAGATATTCGGTTTTTCTTCACTATTTGGGCGAAAAAACCCTTTTAGGATGCCTATAATAGGAGAGAGAAAGGGTTAAAAACTAAAAAAAAATGGCGGAGAGAGTCCAGAAAATCCTTGCCCAGTGGGGAATTGCCTCCCGAAGAAGGGCGGAGGAGATGATCGTAGCCGGCCGGGTGAGACGGAATGGCAAAATCGTGCAGTTAGGAGAAAAAGCCGACCCCGAAAAAGATCACCTAGAAATAGACGGAAAAAAAATTGAACCGGCCAATCGTCCCAAAAGATTGTATATACTGGTCAACAAACCCATTGGTGTGGTTTCTACCTGTAGGGATCCACAAAACCGGCCGACAGTAATCGACCTTTTGCCCGACTCCCTCGCCAGCGAGACGGGGTTACATCCCGTAGGAAGGTTGGACATCAACACCACTGGGGCTTTACTCCTCACCAACGACGGTCAACTCACCCTCACCCTCACCCATCCCCGTTATCATTTGCCCAAAACCTATCGGGTTTGGCTAGATGGTGCGATTGATAGACTTGCTCTCCAGCGTTGGCGAGAAGGTATCCTCTTAGAGGGAAAAAAAACCTTACCCGCACAGGTTGAGATACTCAAGCAAACCGACCAAAAAACCCTACTAGAAGTTATTTTAGTGGAAGGAAGAAATCGGCAGATTCGCTCTGTAGCCGAAGAATTAGGTTATCACGTCCTGAAACTTCATCGCAGTGCTATAGGTCGTATTCAACTAAACTCCGGTAATAATTCCCCCTTACCCTTGGGTGATTACCGTTTTTTAACCCTTGATGAACTGAAATATTTAAAGAACCAGATTAACTAAGCTGAAAGTCAGCCCCTAATAGCGATATGTTTCGCCTTCTCCAATCACAACTCGACCCCCAGCATAAACAGCGCACCAAATTACTGGAAATCGGCGTTTATTTGCAAAAAAATCGCCTAGAACAGTCCCTTTCTCTCGAGGAAATTGCCCAGAAAACCTTAATCCCGCGCCATCGTCTAGAAGCGCTGGAAGCGGGGGATTTGGAGTCATTGCCCGAACCGATTTATATTCGTTGGTTAATCAAACAATTTGCCGATAGTCTGTCCCTGGATGGTGAGACGATTAGCCGACGTTTTCCCACCAAGGTCAATAACTTTTTCAGGGGAACAAAACCATCTTTATCGCTGCCGAGTCTTCAAATTCGCCCGATTCATCTCTATTTTCTCTATTTAATCTTAGTTATTGGTTCCGTACAAACCCTATCCCACGTCCTGCAAAAATCGGTACTGCAATCGAATCGCTTACCGCCGCCTTCCTTGCCACAACAGCAAATTGTCCAACCGAAAAGCAATCCCCTTCAACCGGTAGCCAACAAAACCAGCAATAATCAGCAGCTGGTGGTGGGGGTAAAACTGGAGGATGACTGCTGGCTGCGGGTGGTGGTGGATGGCAAGACAGAATTTGAGGGTGTACTGCCCCAAGGAAGCCATCGCACTTGGCAAGCAAACCGAGAATTAACCGTGAGGGCGGGTAATGCCGGCGGGGTTTACGTTGCCGTTAATAATGCCCATGCTAAACAACTGGGGCAACCGGGCAAGGTCGAGGAAGTCACCTACCGGGCAAATTGAGCTAATTTATGCAAAAGGTTTTTTCACCCCTCGATCGCCTTCAGGGAGGGTTAATCGGGGCATATATTGGGGAATCCTTGCATAATCAGCCCCTAATACCAGCCTTTAACTATGAGGCGACACCGAGGACGACCCTGCTTTTGCAAGCTCTGCAATCTCAGGAGGATTTACCCCTTGCGATCGCAGCCAAGCAGCAGTCGGAATCGGCGTTATTATTTGTGCTGTTGCCGGAGATTTTAACCTGGCCCGACCATGGGGAACGTTGGCAAGCTAGATTAAATTTTTGGCTGAAAAAGGGCTTAATTTCCGAGTTAACCCGACAAGAAGCGATAATTTGGGGAGAGGCTGTAGGTCTGTTATTACGGGGAAAAAGGCCTTTAAATCAGTTAATAGGGCAATTGCTAACTATTAACCCCAAGAATAAGCTATTAGAGCAGATTCAGTCAGCTTTAGGGCAGAATCATCCCTTAGAGTTCATTTTATCGGCTTGGGCGAAAGATAGCTCACCTTTGGGAATTGCGATCGCAGCTTCTCTCTATACCTTTCTGCAAACGACCGAGGATTTCGCAGTTAGCGTGCGTCGCGCTAATTCTAGTCCCTATCAACGGCAATTAACCACCACTTTAGCGGGAATTTGGGCGGGATTGTACAACGGTATCGAGGGGATTCCCCTAGCTTGGCGGCAAAATTTGCCGACAGAGCCAGTTAAACAGCAATTAATGGATAAAGCTGGGGAAATTTATCGAATTTCCCTGGGTATATCTCCTCATCTTGTCCTATCTCCTTATACTGCCGTCGCTTACGGGGGAACAATCCAACCCCGTCCTAGCTTAAAATTGGTCTCTCAAGATAAGTAGGGGTTGCTGAAAAAGTTTTTCCTGGTGTGGGGTGTGGGATGTGGGGTGTGGGGTGTGGGGTGTGGGGTTTTACCGATTTTGAGGGGGTCAATTACCTAATTTTCAGGGAAAAAGTCCAGGGATTTTCCCCCCAATCACTCCAATGGTCGGCACTTTTTGAGGTCAAAAAAGTCTAAAAGCCTTATCCAACAAGGTTTTTAGATTTATTCAGCATACCCTACTTAGTTTGAAAGATATTTTGTACCATTTTTTTATCCAAACCCGCGGCAATTTTATCTAATTCTGCTATTTCCCCACTGTCTAAACTCCATCCTAAAGCCCCTAAATTATCCTCAGCTTGCCGAACATTTTTAGCTCCGGGGATAGGAATTGTTCCCTTACAGATACACCAATTTAATGCAACTTGGCTAATAGTTTTATTTTTAGCTTGGGCGATAACTTCTAGGCAACTTATCAGAGGCGAAATAGCGGGAATTAATTGACCAAAAAGGGTTCTTCGTTACTTGGTATGGTTCGATCAGGGGGCATAAATAGGCTAAATCCTTATCTGGCAAGAGACTTAATTGATTAGCTCGTTCTAGATTGAAAACAATTGGCAAAAATCGAAGCAATGTCTTTCTATATAAGGGTTTCATCCCTTATAACTCCCGTCCATTGCATAACACAAACCGAAGAACCCCAAAAAGGAAGCGACGTAATCCTGGGGGTAAGTTTTTATTATCTCGATATTTCCCCGTTAATAACCCCAAAGCTAAGGGACTATAGGCAATAATTTTAATGCCCAATTGATCACATAGTTCCTTTAATCCTAAGTCAGTGAGAGGATAGGTAGAAAGGAGAGAATACTGTACCTGTAAGCTGGTAATAGGAATGCCGCGACTGGCAAACTTTTGATAGGCAGACTTCAATCTTTTCGGTCCAAAATTGGATAAACCGACTCCTTTAACTAACCCCTTTTCCAGACAATCTCCCAATCCGTCTAATAATCCTCCCTCCTGCCATGGCGCATAATTGCCCGTTGACCAGTGCATTTGCACTAAATCCACTGGGCGGCCTAGTCTGGTTGCCGAAGCTTGACAAGCTTTCACCATGGCATGACGGGTTAAACGCCAAGGATAAGGGGCGAGTTTGGTAGCAATACGAATATGATCAGCGTTATAACCGCTATATTCCCCTGTAAAGCGTCCTAATAGCTTCTCACTCTGTCCGTTGAGTTTGCCTGTCCCGTAGGAGTCTCCCGTATCAAATAGGGTGACACCCCGCTCGACGCAGAGATTAAAAACCGCTTGTAACTGGCTATCCATACTCTCATCGTAACCCCAGAGAAGACGATTTCCCCAGGCCCAAGTACCGCAGCCCATGGGGGGAAGGGATAGAGTTTGATGTGTGACTGTCAAGGGATTCATGGGTCAGTTTCTCTGGGTTTTTTCTCAAGCTTTCAGCAAGATATTCTACTACTAAATCGACTTGGGTTTTTGTTTAACAAATAATCCCCGCAACCAATAGTAAAAACTATCGATATAAGTAAAGATTACTGGCACAACCACCAAAGTTAACAGGGTGGAAGTGGTAAAACCACCAATAACGGCAATCGCCATCGGTGCGCGAATTTCCCCATCTGCACCCAAAGCTAAAGCAATCGGTAACATCCCGGCAATTGTGGAAACGGAGGTCATAATAATTGGTCGTAAACGAGAGACTCCCGAATCAATCATCGCCTGAAATTGCGGTTTCCCTGCCTCAATGCCACTCAGGGCAAAATCGACTAACAGAATCGCATTTTTAGTGACTAATCCCATCAGTAAAACTATGCCAATTAAAGCGTATAAACCTAACTCTTTTTGGGTAATTAAAAGAGCGATTAAAGTACCACCAATCGATAAAGGAAGGGAAGTTAAAATCGCTAGGGGATAGAGAAAATTGTTATACAATAAGACCAGAATCCCATAGATAGAAATAATTGCTAAACTTAACGCCCCCAAAAAACGAGCAAAGATATCGCGCATAATGCGAGCATCACCAAAGGGTTCTTCTGTCACCTCTGGGGGTAAGTTTTTCATAGTTGGTAAAGCGCGAATTTGTGTCACCGCACTTCCCAAAGAAACTCCCTCTAAATTAGCTCCAATATTAACCTGACGTTGACGGTTAAAGCGTTGAATTTCCGCAGGTCCACTACCTAAGCTAATTGTCGCCACCGAGTTAAGCGGAACTAACGTCCCATTACTGCTAGGAACGCGCAAATTTTGCAGAGTTTCTATCTCACTGCGTCCATCGTTGGCAATTTTCACCCGGATGGGAATTTGTCGGTCAGCAAGGTTAAATTTAGCTAAATTAAACTCATTATCGCCGATTAAAGCTAAAGATGCAGTACGGGCGATCGCTCTGACCGAGACTCCCTGATCGGCAGCCCGGACGGGATCCGGTTGAATAATGAGCTCCGGTTTAACTAAACTTACCCCAGAACTGACCTCGACAAAACCGGGTAAAGCCCGCATTTCTCGCTCTAATTTTTGGGCAGTTTGGGTTAAAATATCGCCATTTTCACTTTTTAAAATAATAGCGACATCCTTAGTGCTTCCTGCTCCACCCTGCGCCCGAAAACTAACTCTAGCACCAGGTATCTTCTGGAAATCCAGGCGGGTTTGTTCCTCAAATTGCCGTTGAGTTAGCGATCGCTGTTCCTTAGGAACTAAATTAACATATATTAACCCCGTATTTACCCGTCCCGAATCTCCCGGAATAGCCAAAACATTAGCGACGGCGGTATTTTTTTGCAGTAAACTATTCACCTGATTGGCCACGGCAACAGTATCATTCAAAGTCGCACCGGGAGGCAATTCTAGGCTGATCGTACTTAATCCGGTATCCCCGGAACTAAATAATCCTTTCGGAATCAAGGGAACTAACTGTAAACTACCGATAAAAAAGGCCAAAGCCGCCAATAAAGTCAGGATTCGATGACGTAGGGACCAAGTTAACAAACTTTTGTAGGGACGAAAACGCGGGAGCGAGGAGGGATTACCATCACCGGTTTTCAGCTTTTTCGGCTGTAGAATATAGGCACTTAACATCGGGGTGACGGTGACAGCGATCAAACTGGAAAATAGGGTAGAAACCGCCACAGTAACGCCGAAAGGTTGAAAGAATTGGCCCGGCACACCGCCCATAAAAGCAACCGGCAGGAATACCGCTATAATTGCCGCCGCACTGGCTAAAACGGCTAATCCAATCTCTTTTGAGGCATCAAAGGCCGCTTGCAGGGGTTTTTTACCCATAGCTAAATGTTGATCGATGTCCTCCACCATACACACCGCATCATCCACCAGATTCCCCAAAGCTAAAGCTAAGGCCAGCAGGGTCATACCGTTAAGGGTATAATTTAGGGACTGCATCACCCAAAAAGTCGGGAAAATCGACAAAGGCAGGGCCAAACCCGTGATAATCGTGGCGCGCCAATTGCCTAAAAATAGACCCACCGTGATCACCGTCATCATACAACCAATCAGGAGATCGCTCAGAAGGCTTTCGTAACTAGCACGAATTGAGTCAGCACGGGTAAAAATTAATTGAAATTTAATATCTTCGGGCAGTTTTTTCTTTAAATTCTCGATTTCTTGGCGCACTGCTGTTTCTACCGTGACCAAGGTGCTGCCAGTCCCCCGTAAAATCGAAAAACCCACCACTGGCTGCCCATCTAAGAGGGCCATTTGTCGGGGATCGCTGGAACTATCCCTAACTGTCCCTAAATTGCTTAAGGGGACGGTATCACCGTTAGGTAAAGAGATTTGATAATTTCTTAAATCTTCGATCGTTTCAGCGCTGCCGAGGGTGCGGACAGTTTGTTCACTGCCGGCGATTTCCGAGCGCCCTCCGGGTAAATTAATATTAAAACTACGAATTTGGTCATTAACCGCCGTGGCCGTGATACCGTAGGCGATCAGACGACCGGGATCTAAATCTACACGCACTTCTCGATCGACTCCCCCAACGCGATCAACTCGTGCTACCCCCGGCACTCCCGTTAAAGCGCGGCCGATTTGACGATCGACTAGATCACTTAATTCGGCGATCGATCTTTTCGGGGAGGAGATGGTATAGTTCATCACCGCCCCCCCGGCAAATTCTAAACGTTGGACAATTGGATCATTAGCATCTTGGGGTAAATCCTGCCGAATTTGCGCTATGGCATTCCGCACATCATTGGTAGCGCGATCGCTGTTAGTGCCAAGGATAAAGTTAACGGTGGTGGTGCTGCTGCCTTCGTTGATGGTAGAAGTAATTTGATCGATATTACCCAAAGCAGCCACCGCATCCTCGACTTTTTTGGTGACTTGGGTTTCCAATTCCTCTGGACCTGCGCCGGGTTGATTAACGGTGATAATCACGGCCGGAATGTCAATATTAGGAGAGCGATCGATCCCTAATCCTAGAAAGGCAATGTATCCCATTAAGGCCATAACCAGGGAGATCAGGATCGTCGGAATGGGATTTTTGATAGACCAATTAGAAATATTAAAAGCCATAATTTCAGTTATCAGTTATCAGTTATCAGTTATCAGTGGGTAAGTTATCAGTTACCAGATGTGAGTTTTCAGTTACCGGTTATCAGTTATCAGTTTTTGGTTTTTGGTATTTTCTTGGCAGGTTTTTAGAATAGCCCAAAGCATTTTACCAATTTCCTCCGCATCATCATTGATACTTTGAAAGGCTCTTTCCTCTATGTAATTCGTGTCTTTCAATAGAGACAGCCAATACTTTGTTTCTAGACATTCCTTATAAGCTATTGACATTTTAGCTCGAAAATCAGCTTGAGAAATAGCTCCATTAGCCTCGGCAATGTTAGCCCCGATTGAAGTGCCACTCCTTAATAGCTGTTTTGACAAAACATATTCTTGTTTAGTCTCACACAAATATTTATAGCCTTTAACAATCCTAATGGCAAATTTATAAGCTTTATCATAAACTTTACTCTCCATCCGTTTGCCCCGCTACCGATCACTGATTACTGATTACTGTTTACTGATTACTGTTTACTGATCACTGATTACTGATCACTGATTGCTGTAATTTTGTCGCCATCACCGAGATAGGCTGCCCCTTTGACCACAATGCGATCGCCCGCTTGTAAACCGGTGAGAATTTCCACGCGATTATTCGGCATAATTTGACCTAATTGCACAGTTTTGGCGGTAACGGTGTTATCAGGTTCAACTAAATAAACTAGAGCTTGATTATCTTTTTGGGGTAAAACTGCGGTCATGGGGACGGTTAAACTGTTGCTAGTATTCGTCACGATCGCACCTCGTAAAAACATCCCCGGTTTTAACCCTGTATTGTCGGTTAAATCGACTTTAACCGTTGCTTGACGGGATGCCTCATCGACGATGGGATTAATTTCGCGCACCTGTCCCGATAGTTTCAGACTGGTATTAGCATCGGAAGTGATAGTAACGGGCGCTCCGACGCGGATTAAGGGCAATTGATTCTCAGGAACCCGCAATCTTAGCTCTAAACGGCCGTTTTCGATGATTTTAAAGAGAGCATTTTGACCGTTGGTGGTGTCCCCGATGCGGCCATTTCTTTCGGCAATTTTGCCACTGACCGGGGAAATCAGGCGCGTCTCGTTTAATTGGGCTTTAACAATGGCTAAACGGCTTTGAGCTTCCGCTAATTGGGCTGTAGCTTGGGCTATCACTTCAGGACGATTGCCTGCTTGCAATTGTGCCAGTTGCTGCTCTGCTTCTCCTAAACGGGATTGGGTCTGTTGTACGATCGCCGCTTGCTTTCTTTCTTCATTGAGGACTTCATCGAGACGATCCCGGGCGATCGCTCCTTCCGCTTCTAAACTTTGGTTTCTCTGGACGCGTTTTTTGGCCAAATCCCAATCCGATTGAGCTTGACTAATTTCGGCTTTTATGCGTTGAATAGTTTGTTTAGCTCCAGCGATCTCCTCTTTACGGCTACCCGCTTGCAATTCTGCCAAACGCGCCCGGGATTGGGCGACATTTGCCTGTGCTTGGGTTAATTGCGCTTGTAGGACGGTATCATCGAGACGAGCCAAAATTTGACCTTGGCTGACCCTATCCCCTTCATCCACAAAGATTTCTTTGATTTGTAGTCCCGTCGCTTGGGAAAGAATCGGGATTAATTCATCGGCTGCCACGCTTCCAGTCGCTTTCAGGGTGCGGGCCACGGGAGTAAATTCTACCCTAGTGGTGGTTACTGTTTGTGCTGGTGCTTCATTTTTTGCCGCTACGGGCTGAGTATTGGGGTTTTGGGCTGTTTGGGGTCGATTAGCGAAACGAGTCGCCCCCAGGGTCAATAAAACCCCCAATCCCACACCGATAAATAAACCCTTTCCTCCCGATAGCCAAGAGTTGGTTTTTGTCGGTTTTGGCGAGTATTCGGGTTCCTCTGGCTCAATTTCGGGTTTAAATGCGATAACTTCGGGAACTAGCGAATTATCGGCTGAATGCTGGTTATTTTCTAGGGTATCTGGCCGCACGGTCTGCCCTCTCGGTAGATTCTGGATAAAATGTTAAGTTTTGTATCCATTTATAATCTAACGGAAAAAGGTCACGGGTGGGGAAAGTGAGAAAGTGGACTTGCTGTAAAAATCCCAAATTGTCGTGGTTGGTGAGGATTCAGTAGGCAGTAGTCAGGAGACAGTAGGCAGTAGTCAGGAGACTCCGAGACAGGAGACAGTAGTCAGGAGACAGTAGGCAGTAGTCAGGAGACAGTAGGCAGTAGTCAGGAGACAGTAGTCAGGAGGCAGGAGACAGTAGTCAGGAGAATTAAGAATGAGTAATAATCAATTAAATGGTTTATTTAGAGATTTTATGCCAGTTAATCTGGCTCTCCCCTACTTGTGGTCATAAGAAAAAGTTATGAAAAAGTCAGAGATCCAAATTTTCTTGGCCCATGCCAGTGAGGACAAACCAGCAGTTTTGGCACTGTATGACCGCCTTAAGCAAGCGGGATATAAACCTTGGTTGGATAAAAAAGACCTGATTCCGGGTCAAATTTGGCGAGATGAAATTCCGAAAGCGATTAAAGCTAGTCAGATTTTTCTCGCCTGTCTGTCAGCGAAATCAGCTAATAAGCAGGGATACATCCAACGGGAGTTGAGGATTGCACTTGATACCTTGGGAGAGATGCTACCGGGGACAATTTTTTTTATTCCCATGAGGTTAGAAGAATGCGAAATTCCTGATCTGCGACTTGCAGAAGTTAGCTTGAATCTGCGAGATATTCACCGGCTTGATTATTGGGAAGAAGACGGATTTGAGCAACTAGAAAGAGCAATTGGCTATCAGTTCAAGCTTGAACCGGAAGAGCCAAAACAACTGTTATCAGTATTTAACTTTGAGGTGGTGGGAGTAAATGCGAAGGGTGAGCAAATTAGAAAAGAGTCGAAACAGTCCCAATATTTCAGGGAAGATCTGGGCAAAGGCATCACCTTAGAAATGGTCGCCATTCCGGGGGGAACTTTCCTGATGGGAACAGAAGATGAGGAAATCGAAAGACTGGTTAAAAAATTTAATTGGGAAGGATTTAGAAGGGAAAGACCACAACATGAAGTAACTGTCCCACCCTTCTTTATGGGTAAATACCCCATCACCCAGGCCCAGTGGAAAGCGATCGCCTCTCGCACGGATTTAAAAGTTAAACAAGACCTTGATTTCAAGCCAGCCTATTTTAAAGACCGTCCCGATAGCGATCGCCGTCCCGTGGAACAAGTCAACTGGTACGATGCGATCGAATTCTGTGCGAGATTATCAAAACTAACGGTTCGGGAATACCGACTACCGAGTGAAGCGGAATGGGAATACGCTTGTCGTGCTGGAACCACCACCCCGTTTTACTTTGGGGAAACCATTACGGGGGAATTGGCTAACTACAATGCCAGTAATACCTACGCCGATGAACCGAACGGAGAATATCGAAACGAAACAACTCGCGTGGGACAATTTCCCCCAAACGCCTTTGGACTGTACGATATGCACGGCAATGTCCGGGAGTGGTGCGCCGATACTTGGCACGATAACTATGACGGTGCGCCGACGGATGGCAGTGTCTGGATAGAAAATGGTAATGATAATCGTTCTCCTCTGCGGGGCGGTTCCTGGGGCTACAATCCTAATTACTGCCGTTCCGCGATTCGCTACGACTACTACTTCCGCCGCGTCAACCGCATCAACAATTACGGTTTTCGGGTAGCCTGCGTTTTCGGGAGAACTCTCTAACCCTTTTTCCTTTTTCCCCTTTTACCCTCATTCCCTATTTTTTCTTTTTTCTTTTCTTTCCCGCCCTTAGGCGGGTCGATTTTGTAGGGGCGAACTCGACCCATTTGGTCGATTTTTGCTTAACAATTGTCAAGGATTGTTAAGATGCGCTTACCCTGCACTTTTCCCCTAGTTCCCAAAACTAAACTCTAGGAATTTTTAGCCACTGCTAAAGAGGATGAAGTGAGGGCAGAAAAGAATTTAAGAGCATGGGTTGTTAGTCAACTAGCTGAAAATAATTAACTAGGGTTTGCTGAAAAAGTTTGTTGGTGGGGTTAGGAGTCAGGAGCCGGTCGTTAGGAGACAGGAGACAGGAGACAGGAGAATTAAGAATGAGTAATAATCAATTAAATGGTTTATTTAGAGATTTTCTGCCAGTTAATCCGCCTTTTTGACGTTTTTGAATCCTCAAAAATCAATTATGCGAGAGGTTTATTGTTACCCATCAAAAAAACAGGGAATCTCAACCGTTAAGTTAACACCAGTGAAGCCTTGCGCCCAAAATCCGAGGCTGTCAACATCAGTTAACTTTTATCAACGTCCAGACTAGACTTTCATGGGTTGGGAGTATCATCGAAGTATAAATACTTAGTGATGCCGATTCTCTAGGTTAAAAAATAGCCCCAGTCAAGGAGCGGAGGCGACCATGAATGACCTCTATGGCCAAGGCTTTGCGCCAGAAGACTATTTGCTTAACCCTTTAGATAGTCAAGCTTTGGAGTTAGTTTCCCCAGATTTTACCGAGGTGAATCTGCCGGAAACCGAAAGCGGTTGGCAGGAAATGCCGAATCAAGAGTATTGGAATTGGCAAAATGAGACTATGGAGGCCACTTTCAACTATCAACCTGATGAGTCTTGGCAAGATGTATCCCACTGCCATCAGGATTTTCATTATGAATCGCCAGAAGCTTTAATTAATGATATTACCCATCAAGAATTAGGGTTTACGGGGTTAGGAAATGTGCATTTGTTGGCAGATTTACAAACGGGGCCAACCTGTGGTTACGAAACCATGGAAAATATTGTCCAGTGTTTTCATCCCGACATTACGAATAATTTCTCAGACCAACTGCAAATAGACTATCCCGGTCGAGGAGGTGCTTTAAATCCTGAAGATTATCAAGAAATTTTGAGTTCTTATGATATCCCCTCCCATTGGGCAAGTTTTGACCATCAGGAATTGGCTAATGCTTTAGATGAGAATCGTCCCGTGGTTTTTGTCGGAGATGCCCACGATTTAGACCCGATTTCCTATCCCGATTCTCAATCTTGGCACGCGATTACTTTAACCGATGTTAGCCGAAATCTCGATGGTGACGTTATTGGTTATCAGGGGATTGATTCTAATTTTCCCTATGAGGAAAAGTTTTGGTCTTGTTCACAAATTGAACAGGCAAATGAGCAGTTGACCGGGGAGGTTTTAATTACCGATAAACCGGCGGAAGCTTGGCCGTTTAAAACTACTTGAGCAAAGTTGATCTGGGAGAGGAAATCTTATGACTGCTGAAATAATGGGATTTTATGTTGTTAATGGGGTTATCAATTTAATTAATAGTCAATTGGCGAGACAAGCAACGGAAAAACTGGAAGATAAGCGACAGGAATTTCAAAAATGGCAACAATTAAATAATCAGGAATTTCAGCGAGAGCAATTTGAAAAACAGAAGCAATTGCAGAAAGAACTTGCTGAAGATAACCGTCAAACTCAGTTAAAAGTAGCCCTAGAACAACGAAATACTGCCCGTCAAGTTGTTCAAGATCAGAAATTATTTCAAAACTGGCCTTTGAGAATTGTTCCCGATCAAATTTTGAATGCTAATCATGATGAGAATTTAATTTCTCTGAGAATAATTCCCGCACCTCCTGTTATCGATTTTGATCAATTTGGTGGCAACAACAAAAGTTTTCCTAATATTGAAACTGGTTTAGCGCAAGGATTACGGGAATTTTTTAATCAACATTATTCTTTTCAAAGTACCGAAAGACCGATCGAACTAATTGATGGTGGATGGGATAGTAAACGCTATCATGGTGGTGCGGCTATTATAGGTCTTTTTGCCTTATTAAAATCTGAACCCATGTTAATTTTAGAGTCCCAAATTGATGGGGATTATCTTCATCTTAATGTGGGCTATTGGGGAGAAGGACAGCAAAAATATTTTTATCAATCGATTATTTCTAATCTTCCCTATCGAGAAGTTGTCTATGAATCTGTTAAAATTAGAGCAAGACAATGGCGAGAAAAAAGAGAGCAACTGGCAAAACAATTAAATAAATCTTTGGAGGAAATTGATCGGCAATATGGGAGTGATAATGCCTTTAATTTGAAAATTTTACAAGACGAAGAAGCTCTCAAGAGTGCGGGAATCGATAGCAGTGATTTAGCGACTCAACCGTATAAAGTTACGGCTAAGGATTTTGAATATCTCTGTCAGTTTTTAGTCAAATGTCAATCACTGGTAGGCGGTTGGATTGCCGATATTCACTACCTAATTCATCACAATGTCCCGCCCATTTTGCCTAAGCTTATACCCGATTTAATGCGAGGTATTGATGATCCTAAGTTATTAAAGACTATCGTTTCTGGCTATCGTCAGGTTTATGAGGCTTTAGAAAATGAACGCCCCGCTTGGATGCCTGAATTAGCATTAGATTTAGCTGATAGTTTAACTGCTTTGCCTGATAAAAATTGGGCAAGAGAACAGCTAGATTATTCCGTTAAGTCTTGGTTGCGATTGCGGGGGATAAATCCTCCTAATAATTTAGAGCAAGCGATTAAAGCGATGAAACCTGTTGTTACCGTAGCAGATGAAGTGTATTTTAATAAATTACATCACTGTTTGGCAGAACTAGAAAGTCGTCAGCTTGCTACTCAAGTTAAAGGTTTATTGTCAGAACAATTGAGTGCTGAATCTTTTTACCAACGTAGCATTAAATTGCTGAATTCAGGTCAATTGCAAGAAGCTTTATCGAACCTTAATGCTGCGTTGGAACGTTATCCCAATCATTCTCAACTTAACCAACTCCGTCGTCAATTACCTAGTAATGCTCAATTTTTTGATTTTCAAGCTGTCACCGTCGATAGTCGAGGCAAGGAAGTCAAACGGGAAAAGAAACCAGCGCAGTATTTTACAGAAAACTTGGGCAATGATGTCACCCTGGAAATGGTCGCTATTCCAGCAGGACAATTCAAGATGGGTTCACCCGATGGACAAGGAAATGATAACGAACGTCCCCAACATCTAGTGACCGTTCCTGCCTTCTTTATGGGCAAATATCCCATCACTCAGGCCCAGTGGAAAGCAGTGGCCTCCCTGCCAAAAATTGAATGTGACCTTGACTTAAATCCTTCTAAGTTCTCTGGCAATAATCGCCCCGTTGAACAAGTCTCTTGGTACGCTGCAGTGGAATTCTGTATGCGACTCTCGAAAGCGACGGGACGAGACTATCGCCTCCCCTCGGAAGCGCAGTGGGAATATGCCTGTCGTGCAGGAACCACCACTCCCTTCTATTTCGGGGAAACCATCACCCCGGATTTAGCCAACTACGACGGCAATTCTATTTATGCTCAGGGACCCAAAGGTGTTTATCGTCAAGAAACCACCCCCGTTGGTAAATTTCCCCCCAACGCTTTCGGACTCTATGATATGCACGGAAATGTCTGGGAATGGTGCGCCGATACTGGGCACGATAACTATAAGGATGCGCCGACGGATGGCAGTGTCTGGATAGAAAATGGGGATGATAATCGTTCTCCTCTGCGGGGCGGTTCCTGGTACTTCTCTATTTATGCTCAGGGACCCAAAGGTGTTTATCGTCAAGAAACCACCCCCGTTGGTAAATTTCCCCCCAACGCTTTCGGACTCTATGATATGCACGGAAATGTCTGGGAATGGTGTGCCGATACTTGGCACGATAACTATAAGGATGCGCCGACGGATGGCAGTGTCTGGATAGAAAATGGGGATGATAATCGTTCTCCTCTGCGGGGCGGTTCCTGGTACTTCTATCCTTCTAACTGCCGTTCTGCTTACCGCAACGACCACGACCGCCGCGTCAACGTCAGCTCCGACCACGGTTTTCGGGTGGTGTGCGGTGCTGGGAGGACTCTGTAACCCTTTTCCCCTTTTTTTCCCTTTTTACCCTCATTCCCTATTTTTTCTTTTCTTTCCCGCCCTTAGGCGGGTCGATTTTGTAGGGGCGAACTCGACCCATTTGGTCGATTTTTGCTTAACAATTGTCAAGGATTGTTAAGATGCGCTTACCCTGCACTTTTCCCCTAGTTCCCAAAACTAAACTCTAGGAATTTTTAGCCACTGCTAAAGAGGATGAAGTGAGGGCAGAAAAGAATTTAACTTAGTGTCAACAGACTTGCAAAAATTAGGTGGGCAATGCCCACCCTAATCTTAGGATGGCGGTTTGTAGGTAGAAGCAACGGATAATTCCTTTAATTGCTTCGCTGCCACTGTTGAAGGTGCAGAAGTGAGTAAACAACTAGCTTGCTGGGTTTTCGGGAAAGCAATCACATCGCGAATCGATTCTTCTCCCGCTAACAACATCACCAAGCGATCTAAACCGTAGGCGATGCCACCGTGGGGAGGGGTTCCGTATTCAAAAGCTTCTAACAAAAAGCCGAATTTATTATAGGCTTCCTCTGGGGATAGACCGATGGTGGCGAAGACTTTTTCCTGTACTTCCCGTTGATAGATCCGCAAACTGCCGCCACCGATTTCAATACCATTAAAAATCATATCGTAGGCTAGGGCGCGAGCCTGGGCTAGATCCTCTAAATCTTCGGGATTAGGGGCAGTAAAGGGGTGATGCAATGCTTCGAGGCGTTTTTCCTCGGCGTTGTATTCAAACATCGGGAAATCCGTCACCCAGAGGAGGTTGATTTTCTCCGGATCAATTAATCCCAATTGTTCCCCTAAAACTAGGCGTAGGCGGGATAGGGATTTATTGACTGTATCGGTATCTCCCGCCCCAAATAAGAGCAGATGCCCCGGTTTTGCGCCAGTCTTCTCGATTAAAGCCTGTTTTTGTGCCTCTGTCAGGTTATCTTTAATCGCACCGATGGTATCAAAATCGTAGTCCTCGCGCACGCGGATATAGGCAATTCCCTTCGCCCCCGCATCGGTGGCTTCTTTGAATAAATCCCCACCCGGTTTGATTCTGACGTTAGAAATCGCCTCGTTACCGTTGGGAATCGGTAAAACTTTCACCGTCCCACCACTAGCGATCGCACCTGAAAACACCTTAAATCCCGAATCGGCAAAAATCTCCGCCACATTGACCAATTCCAAGCCAAAACGGGTATCGGGGCGATCGATCCCATAGCGATCCATAGCCTCAGCATAGGTTAAACGGGGCAGGGGCAGGCTTATATCGATATTTTTGACTTTTTTGAAGATATGAGCGATTAAAGCCTCATTTAGGGCTAAAATCTCAGGTAAAGAGAGAAAACTCATCTCCATATCCAACTGAGTAAATTCCGGTTGACGATCAGCGCGCAGATCTTCATCGCGGAAACAGCGGGCGATTTGATAGTAGCGATCCATTCCCGACACCATTAATAATTGCTTAAATAGTTGCGGTGATTGGGGTAAAGCGTACCATTGGCCAGGGTTGACACGGGAAGGAACCAGATAATCCCGCGCCCCTTCGGGAGTCGATCGAGTTAAAATTGGCGTTTCCACTTCGATAAAATGCTGTTCATCTTCGAGAAAACGGCGCATTTCCTTGACAACTTGGTGACGTAGTTGTAAATTCTGACTCATACGCTCCCGGCGTAGGTCTAGATAGCGGTATCGCAAGCGCACATCTTCCCGGACCGATTCACTTTCGGAACTGGAGACGACAAAAGGCAGTTGTTTAGTAACCCCGTTGAGAATCTCGATGCTAGTGGCGTAAATTTCGATTTCTCCGGTGGCAATGCGCGGGTTAAGGGATTCGGTAGGCCTTTGACTGACTGTTCCCGTCACCTTGAGGACATACTCGTTTCTGACGGTTTCAGCAATGGGATAGGAAGCGGGGGTTCGTTGGGGATCACTGACGATCTGGACAATACCACTGCGATCCCGTAGATCGATAAAAATAACGCCACCGTGATCGCGACGACGATCGACCCAACCGAAGAGGGTGACACTTTTTTCAATTTCGATCGCGCTAAGGTCGCCACAGTAGTGAGTTCGCATAGTCTAACTAGAGAATTACTTATATTACGAATGTAGTATAGAAAGGATGTGGCCAGAAAAAAATCAGACGGCCTTGTTCATTATGCCGGTATTTTGTCGCTCTTGTCCCCTTGTTTAGGGTATTTTTATGGTTTCCTAAGTAGCTGGTTTTAATTAAATTGAAGATAGATTTTGGGTTCGATCCCCCCTGCCCCCCCTTGATAAGGGGGGATCGGCACATCCTTAATCCCTCCTGAATAAGAGGGCATCTGACAATTTTTAACACCTACCTACTTAGTCCTCAGCTATCGGCTTTTCGCGGATCGGCTATAATCAACAAGGCTGATCTAGCAGTTACCGATTGTGAACGATTAAAATCATGAATTGCTTAGAAAAAAAAATGGTGCAACTGTTAAGAGAACTCAGGGAAGATCACCATGTTTCGGGGGTAAAAGCGGAATTCGAGACGGAAGGAACCCGATTGACGGAAGCGATGCGGTTGAAAGAAATTAGTCTGAAAGCGGGGGTAGATTTTAATCTGAAAATCGCCGGTTGCGAAGCGATCAGAGATATCTTTGATGGGGTTAATTTAGGAGTCGATCGCTTGATTGCTCCCATGGTAGAAACAGCCTACGCTTTACAAAAATATCTGCGGGCAGCCAGGAGGGTTTTAGCTGACCAAGGGGTGGAAGATGTGGAGCTATTAGTTAATATCGAAACGATTACAGCCTGTGAGAATTTTCAGGAAATGTTGGCGATTCCAGAGATAAAATCTCTCCATGGTATCGTCATCGGACGGATGGATTTAGCCTGTTCTTTGGGATTAACCCGTCAGGATGTGAATAGCGAGCAAGTTTTGGCTCTGGCTTTACCTTTGGCAAAAAAAGCTAAGGCTGCCGGTTTGACTGTTGCCATTGGGGGTGGGGTGTCACTGCATTCTTTACCGTTTTTCAAAATGTTCTGCCAAGGACATTTTGACCGCTTCGAGACGCGCAAAGTTATCTTTGATTGTCCCCAAGCTTTGGATAATTTCAGTTTAGCTTTGCCAAAGGCGATCGAGTTTGAATTACTCTGGCTAGAGAATAAAAAAAATTATTATGGTGCTATTGTCCGTGAAGATGACCGGCGTTTAGAAATCCTCCATAATTTACTTTTTGGTTAAAGATACTGGTCCCTTGATTGATCGTGCAAAACCTAGACATATCCAATCAATCTGACAAATAAAAGGTAGGACTGGCTGAATAAATCTAAAAACCTTGTTGGATCAGATTTTTAGGCTTTTCTGAAATCCAAAAGTGCCAGGGATTGGAGTGAGCGCGGGGAAAATTCCTGGACTTTTTCCCTGAAAATTAGGTAATTGACCACCTGAAAATGGGTAAAACCCTACACCCCACACCCTACACCCCACACCCTGCCCCCAAGAAAAACTTTTTCAGCAAGCCCTATATAGGAGTGATCAATCTTTGTGTCCTCTGTGTCTCTGTGGTTCCTTCCACACCCCCGCCCCCACCAACAAACTTTTTGCCGCAAACCCTAGATAGTTAACAGTTTCCCACCCCCAGTAGCTAATCTGGAGACTTTTCTCGCAGCATATCTGGTACATTTTGTCAAAAAAACTTTTTCGTTTTAACATAAGTACACATATTTTTGGCAAAAGATCTTTTTCGTCAAAGGAGCAATTGGCAAGTTTTTACCAGGGACTAATTAGTAATCCTAGACGTGGTAAGGGTTTCAAGGCACAAGGACTAAAAATGCACAGAGTAACCCAATTCTTAGATTTTAGCAGCGGGCTGTAACTATTGCAATCTCGTTGACAAATAGGAATTTTTCTCAATTATTTTTTAAGAAAAGTAAAGATGAAGGAATGTAAATTTAAATCTTCTCAAGTATATTGGGATTTTGATAAATTTTGCTTATATAAATTAGCCCTTAGCATTCAGTTTCTTATCGCAGTTATCTTATTGGTGAAGTACAAAGTTGTTGTTTTGGCAAGTCTCCGAGCAAGGAGAAGATACCAAATCCAGTTAAGTAGGTAGTCGTTAAAAATTATCAGATGCCCCCCTTATTAAGGGGGGATTAAGGGGGGATCCCCCCGCCTATCGGCACCCCCCTTATCAAGGGGGGCAGGGGGGATCTGAGGCAAAATCTATCTTCAATTTAATTATAACTACTTACTTATAATTCATGTTTAGGAGAAACCCGATATTTTTCAGTGTAATTAGTCAATTTCCTTTTTATTATCAATCTAGCTGACGGCTGACGGCTAATAGCTTTCTTTTTCCTCTGTCACCAGAGTAATACCTGTCCATTCTCCCTTCTCGTTATAAGAACGAATTAAGCGCTGTCTTTGAGTAGGAGAAAGTAACCAACCCACCTCTAAAACAAAACGATGACCGGCAGTAATTTTCAGAGGTGTATTACAGGAGGCTCCATCGGGCAGCAGCAGGATTTGAATCGGCAGCGGACTATTTTCAAACAACAATCTTTGTCCCTCAATACGAGCGCTAGAAGTAATTTGACTATCGCCAAAAGTCAAAGTTTGCGAGAGATAATTATCCCCCTGACGCTCGATCGATACATGGGTAGAATAGGCAGGAGAATTATAAAAATCGCGTCCCGTTGTCACCGCCTGTCCTCGCCATTGACCCAGTAATTGCTCCACCGATAACATCGGTCTTTCTGGTGACTGAGAATCCACTAACTTTTCCCGAATTAAAGTCAAGCGATCGAACTCACAGCGCTCATTAAATAACTGTACGATTCTTAATCGTCTTTCTCCAGAGATTAACCCAAATTCTGCCCCGAATTGTGAGGAAAAACTACTAAAATATAGAGAACCTTGGCAAAAAGCTCCCGTCTGGCTAAATAGAATACCCTGATGGAGAGAACTATACTCTAAAATCAAATCTTCTGGCACTCGATCGCTGTAGAGACGGCGGACCAATTGACGAATTGATCGATTATTATTAACGCCTTGCAAAGATACCAAAGTCGGGGTATCTTCGATCAGATCGCCTTGGGGAGACAGACGGGTAAAAGAACCTTGCCATTGACCGAGATTTTTTAGTAAACATTCCCACTGGGAGAGCATAATAATTGAAGTAATTGGGGGAAATAGGAAAAAATACATGGGAACAATTCGATTAATGCACGCCAAACTCCATCGAGTGCGCGTCAGCGAGGCTAACGTCGATTATGTCGGCAGTATCACTATCGATCGAGAATTGATTGAGCGGGTCGGTATTTTGCCCCTTGAAGAGGTGGATGTGGTCAATCTTAGCAATGGTAAGCGCTTTTCCACCTACGTTTTTCCCGGCCACACCGGGGAAATTTGCCCCAACGGTGGTGCGGCTCTGCTCTGTCAACCAGGAGATATTTTGATTATCTATGCCTACGAACAACGTCCGAGGCAAGAAGTTCTCGAAAAGGGTCATTTTGCTAAAGTTCTCGTCGCTGATGCCGAAAATCGCTGTCAGCAATTTTTTGAACAGAGCCTAATTCCCCGGGGTGATGGTCGGGGAGTGGAATTTTCTAGCCAAGAATGCTGATTCTTGTCCTCAATTTGTTAACTTTCCCGTCATAATAAGAATAAGTAATGTAAATTTTCTTAGAATCAGCCCCCATGCGTGTAATTCTCATGACCGGTAAAGGAGGCGTGGGTAAAACCTCCGTCGCCGCCGCTACAGGACTCCGCTGCGCCGAACTTGGCTATAAAACCCTAGTTCTCAGCACCGATCCCGCTCACTCTCTCGCTGACAGTTTCGATCTCGAATTAGGTCACGATCCTCGTTTGGTACGTCCCCATCTTTGGGGGGCAGAATTAGACGCACTAATGGAATTGGAAGGCAACTGGGGCGCAGTAAAACGTTACATTACTCAGGTATTGCAAGCTAGGGGTTTAGATGGAGTGCAAGCGGAAGAATTAGCGATTTTACCCGGAATGGATGAGATTTTCGGCTTAGTTCGCATGAAACGCCACTACGATGAGGGTACTTATGATGTGTTGATTATCGATTCCGCACCCACGGGTACAGCCTTACGATTGCTGAGTTTGCCAGAAGTGGGCGGTTGGTACATGAGAAGATTTTACAAACCTTTACAGGGAATGTCGGTGGCATTGCGACCACTGGTGGAACCCTTTTTTCGACCGATCGCCGGTTTTTCCCTACCGGACAAGGAAGTTATGGACGCTCCCTACGAGTTTTATGAGCAGATCGAGGCTTTAGAAAAGGTTTTGACCGATAATACTCAAACCTCGGTACGTTTGGTGACAAACCCCGAAAAAATGGTGATTAAGGAGTCTTTACGCGCCCATGCCTACCTAAGTCTCTATAATGTTTCCACCGATTTGATTATTGCTAATCGGATTATTCCCGACAAAGTAACCGATCCTTTCTTTGCTCGTTGGAAAGAAAATCAACAGGGTTATAAACAGGAAATTTACGATAATTTTCATCCCTTACCGGTTAAGGAAGTTCCTCTCTACTCGGAAGAAATGTGTGGTTTACCCGCTTTGGAAAGACTGAAAGAAACTCTTTTTGCTGGGGAAGATCCGACTAAGGTTTATTACCAAGAAAACACCATTCGGGTAGTTCAACAGGAAAATCATTACAGTCTGGAATTATATTTACCCGGCATACCCAAGGAACAAATACAGCTAAATAAAACTGGAGACGAGTTAAATATTCGCATCGGTAATCACCGTCGTAATTTAGTCTTACCCCAAGCTTTAGCAGCCCTGAAACCTTCCGGAGCAAAAATGGAAGATGATTACCTGAAAATCTCTTTTAGCAACGTGGTGAAAGTGTAATTTTCCTAGATTGGGTGGGGAAGTGGGAAGTGGGGAAGTGGGGAAGTGGGGAATTTCAACTAAAACCCTAAAACCCTAAAACCCCATCACCAGACAATTGACTTTTTCAACAAACCTTACCGATGATTTTCCCAGAAAAATCAAGAGAGCCATCTTTTTTCTAACCATGCCAGGACACTTTTAACATCCGCCACTTTTTCTCCTTCAGGTACAGGTGGACGTTGCACCATGACCACGGTTATTCCCAACTCTCTAGCGGCGATAATTTTGGCGTAAGTGGCATCACCGCCGCTATTTTTACTCACGATCGCCCCAATCTTATATTCTTGCAAAAGAGAGCGCTCTGACTGCAAAGAAAAAGGACCCCGTTCCAACAATAATTTTCCAACCGGTACGATGGCATCCGCTGCCGGTGGGTCAATCATCCGCATCAAAAACCAGATATTGTTTAGATGTGCATAACTGGCCAGTTCTTGCCGACCAATAGTGAGAAATATCCGCGGTGCTAACCCGGGTAAAATATTCGCCGCCGCTTGATTGTTTTCTACTTCAATCCAATTATCTCCAGATACTTTTTCCCAAGCTGGACGACTTAACATTAATCGAGGAATACCACAATCCGAGGCGGCTTGAGCGGCATTAAAGGAAATTTGTGCGGCAAAGGGATGGGTGGCATCAATTAAACAATCAATGCCTTCTTGGCGCAGATAATTGGCTAACCCGGCGGCACCACCAAACCCCCCCCGGCGAGAAGGAGTTGTGAGAGTAATCGGTTCTCTCGTGCGACCTGCCAAAGAAGCGATGGCATCTATGCCCGGAATTGCCGCAATTTTAGCCGCTAATGCCGCCGCTTCCCCCGTTC
Source organism: Microcystis aeruginosa NIES-843 (assembly GCF_000010625.1). Lineage (NCBI taxonomy): Bacteria > Bacillati > Cyanobacteriota > Cyanophyceae > Chroococcales > Microcystaceae > Microcystis > Microcystis aeruginosa. Next base: position 3,358,407 of record NC_010296.1, on the reverse strand, counting down.
CCCCTAAAATCAGCACTCTTTTATTTTTAGTCATCGAGCAATTGCCAAAAGGTTAACTAGGGTTTGCTGAATAAATCTAAAAACCTTGTTGGATAAGACTTTTAGACCTTTTTGAAATCCAAAAGTGCCTGGCATGGGAGTGATCAGGGGGAAATTCAGGTACTTTTTCCCTGAAAATTAGGTAATTGACCCCCTCAAAATCGGTAAAACCCCACACCCCACACCCTACACCCTACACCCTACACCCTGCTTCTAGGAAAAACTTTTTCAGCAGACCCTAACTAATTTTCCATCTTCCTATCTTGCCTTGCAAAGGAAGAAGATTGAGCGGTTAGCTTCTAGCCTGAAGAAACTCTCTACTCGCGCTTAGAAATTAGTTGAAGGGAAACATCTGATCGGTTGATTGGGTTGGTTGGTGGCAAAATTTTGCCGGGGTTTTCAACCCAAATTTTCGATCAAGGTGAAGTATAATCTGACTGAGAATCGTCTCCTGTCTCTCCTATCCCCAAACCGAAAACATTATACCTCACCATTAAGATAACTGCTCTAAAAAAATAGCAAACTAAGAAAATTTCTCCTTTGCTACTTTTGCCGTGAACAACTATGTTAAAAAAAGTCAATTATCTGCGATCGCTATCCTGTTTCCTCGCTATAATCCTCTGGAGTAGTTCCCTAGGGATTAACCCTAGCCTCGCAGTCAATGATAATTGTCAACTGTCCGAATCGGAAATCAAACAACAAGAAAATCTGCGTCAAACTTCCCCCCAAGAATATAACATTTTATTGCAGAAATATGCTGAACAATTGCGCTTTTGCCGTTCCCGACACTGGTTACAGGAACAGGCAATCTGGTTACGTCTCTACTCCTGTGATACCCGTCCCGGATCGATAGAAAGTATCCTCGATCGCATCGTGGCCAAAGGTTATAATACAGTTTATCTGGAAGTTTTTGCCGATGGTCAAGTCCTATTACCTCCTAACAATAATCCCACCGTTTGGGATAGCGTGATTAAAAATCCCGGTGCGGGAAATGTGGATTTATTAGCACAGGCGATCGAACAGGGACATAAACGCGGTTTAAAGGTTTATGCTTGGTTATTTAGCCTCAATTTTGGCTATGCTTATAGCTTAAAACCCGAGCGACAGGAGGTGTTAGCACGCAATGGTAAAGGACAGGATAGCACCTCTTTTGTCGATGATCGATCCCAAACTTTTGTCGATCCCTACAGCAATCAAGCGCGACAGGATTATTTAATTCTCCTAGAAGCCATTTTACAACGTCGTCCCGATGGAGTTTTATTTGATTATATTCGCTATCCCAGAGGAACAGGAGTCGATTCCGTGGCTGATAATGTCCAAGATTTATGGATTTTTAGTCCGGCATCCCGACAAGCTTTAATTAATCGAGGATTGAATAATAAGGGCAAATTTTTAATCGATCGCTATCTGACTCGCGGCCAAATTTCCCCCCATGATATCGTCGAAGCCGATCGCCTTTATCCCCAAGAAACCGCCCCTCTTTGGCAGGGTAGAATCCCCTTAGAAGAGGAGATGAAACAATCAGTTAAAAGTCGTTTTGATCGCCTCAAATTAGAACTTTGGTTCCTAGCGGTTGCCCATGCTGCCCAGGGTGTAATTGATTATATTAGTTATTTTTCTGCCCTAGTGGAACGTCAGGGAATTCCCGCCGGGGCAGTGTTTTTTCCTGATGGAAATCGTCTTGTGGGTAATCAAGGTTTTGATTCCCGTTTACAAGCTTGGGATAGTTTTCCCGCTTCCCTAGAATGGCATCCCATGTCCTACGCTAATTGTAACGATACCACCTGTGTGGTTAATCAGATCAAAAGAGTAGTGGCAAGCAGGGGAAATCAAACTGCTGTGATCCCGGCTTTAGCGGGTTTATGGGGACAACCCTATAACAATCGTCCCTCCTTAGAAGTGCAAATGGAAGCGATTCGCCTAGCCTTTCCCACCATAGATAGTATCAGTCATTTTGCTTTTTCTTGGCAAGAACCACAATTCGATCGAGCCAGAAGATTTTGTCATAAGTAACCGCATTTATACCTCCACTTTCACTTCCTCTGTCTCTGTTTTTTCCTGTGTTGGGGGGACTATCAAAGGCGGCAGTTCCGGTTCGGCGGTGTTGAGAGTTGGTGTAATATCGACGTAGTTAATCACCGCCCCTAAAATTTTCACTTCCGCTTCTATTAACTGGTCAGTTGCCTCACTCAAGAGACTAGAACGAGTTATCGCCTGGCGCGTTACCAGAATAATCCCGTCCGCTAGTTCTTCTAAGAGCAGCGCATCATTACAGCTAGACAGAGAAGGAGTATCGACAATCACCAGATCGAAACGGCCGCGAGAATCTTTGAGAATTAATTGTAATTCGCTCGATTCAATGATGGCTGCCGCTTGTTTTTGCGGACCGGGACTAGGCAAAATGGAAAGGTTTTCTATATTTGGGGCCAGCCGGATCGATTTACTTTTTGCCCCGTAGTAAAGTAGGGGTTCTCGGAAAGAATTGGGATCGGGAGTGACTCCGATTTCTTCGGCCTTAGAGGGACTTCTCAGATCTCCTTCGACTAACAGAGTCCGTCGGCCCGCTAAAGATGCTGCAATCGCCAGATTATAGGCAGTGGCGGTTTTCCCCTCTCCGCCAGTAATGCTGGTGACAACAACCACTTTCACCGTTTCGCCGCCGCCCACAAGTCGCAGGGTACTGCGTAAACGTTCGTAGTAGGGGAGATAATTGGCATTAGCATCGGCGAGAATCGGCTCGATTTCCTCGCCCTCTAAATTCCGGACAATGGGCAATTGTCCTAAGAGTAGTATATCCCGACTAACCAAAGCTTCCCGCAATTCTTGGGGACTGTGCAGGCGATCATCGATCACTGCTAACAGGAGAATCGTACCCAATCCGGCTAAAGTTCCCAAACCAGCACCCACCAAGAGAATCAAGGTACGATTCTTGCGGTTAAACACCTGTTCGATCGGTTGAGCAACTGGCGTTTGGGCGACGGTGAGACTACCCACGGTTTCCGCTTCTGCAGCCTGAGCATCCACCAGAGCATTGAGAATATTCTCGTAGATACCCCGTTGAAAGGCGACGGCTTGGGTTAAACGAGCTTGCTGTAGCTGTTTATCGGGGAATTTCTCGTATTGGGAGCGTAATTGCTGTTCCTGAGTCACTAAGGATTCTAATTGTTTCATTAAACCCTCGCGCTGGGTTTGCAGGGTGACTAATTGAGCCGCTAGTTGTTGACGGGTGGCATCGAGATTACTTTGCTGACGGATGCGACTGCTGGGAAGATCGGTCAGGATGCCATCTTTTCCGATCACCTCGGCGGCTCTTTTTTGTAAGAGAGATTCGTTAACTTCCTGTTGTTTGCGTAATTTAACTACGGTGGGATGTTCGGGACGTAAATCCTTCTGTAGTCGCTCCAATTGGGTTTCCGTGTCCAAGATCTGCGCTCGGATACTGGCAATAATCGGGTCGGCACTAAGGGCCGAGGAGGTGTAAGCTTGATCGGGGGTTAAATCGAGTTGTTCACTCAGACTATTAATCTGTCCTTGAATGCCTTGCAGTTCTAGGCGAATTTCTCGCTGTTGCTGTTGACTACTGGTGATAGCGGTGAATAAACTCCCATCTTGAATCGCCAATAAATCTGAACCCTGGGTACTAATGTAGCGATAAAACTTTTCTTCGGCTCTGGTTAAATCTTTTTGGACTTCGTTAAGTCGGACACTGAGAGCTTCTATGCGGGCCCGTAACTGGGAAGTATTCAGCCAGCGACTGTATTCCACCATTTCCTTCATCAAGGTTTCGAGAATTAACTCCGCCTTGGCCTGGGAGTCGGCCGTTAACTCTAAAAGTATCTCTTGGGGTTGGTCGGTTCCTGTAGACCGATTGGTATTATTTTTTTGTCCCTCCGCTTCACCGGGGAAGGTGATTTTCAAATCTCGATCGCGAATTTCAACGATCTGTTCCTGATTAAATTGCAATTTTTTGGCGGCACTGACCAATACCCGGGGAGACAGCAGTAAATCGCGGTCAATAGCCCGCCCTTGTTCTTGCAGTTGGCTTCCTGTACTGGTAAAAGCTGGCGGCGGCACCCGGTAGGCCAATTGTCCCACCGCCCGATAAAAGGTGGGGGGTTTCTCAGGATCGGGTAGGAGAGCAAAGATCACAGAACCACCTAAACAGACGAGGAAGACGAATATTCCCACAAATTTGTTCTGATCTAGCGAGATGAGAAATCGTTTAACAATTGGTAGAGCCATAGCTTTTTAATGTATTCCCAGATTCTTTACATTTTAGCGGTCAAGAGTGATTCTCGCCCTTGAAATCCTAGCTTATGAAGTTGTGTTAAGGAGTGAAGGGAGCAAGTTGCCCCTCAATTATTGGAAGTTATTGAATTGATTGCCAAAGTCGAGAATTGTATTGGTAAAACTGGAAATATCCCGGATGGGTTGGGTAATAATATTAAAAGCGGCGAAAATCTCCCCTAATAGGGTGCGGGTGACGATAATTACGTCCTGATCTTCTAAGGGGACATTTTGGGAGATATCTCCCCTAACTGCCGCTATCGGACTCAAAGTTTGACTAACAATTCCCCCTTTGGCACTATCAAAACGGAGCAGGGACACTTCATTGACATTAATCCGCAGGCGATCGGAAACCGGTAAACTAGCCACTACATCAAGGAAGCTACTGCCATTAGGAATCGAAACATTTCTCAGGGAAATTCCTGAAGGAATTGAGGGAGCTAAAACCCTGACGGTGATATTCTGCTGGGCGAGGGTGGTTCTAGCCACCAGTGTGCGATTATATCCCGTCTCTTGGCCGACTTCTAACTTGGAAACAATCACGGCATCGCCCCCTTGCAGACGCAGATCTGGCAAGCGTTCCCCTTTAATTAAGGGAGTATAAAGGTCAAGTTTCTCCTCTAACACTGTACCATCGACTAAAACCCGACGGACAAGGATCGAACGCAGATCGGCTCTGGGAGTGCCACCCCCCGCCGCCAAAATTACCTGTGCTAGGGAAGTATTAGGAGCAATACTATAAAACCCCGGCCGCTGTACCTCTCCCAGAATGGTTAACTGGACGGGCCGGGCAGTGGTTAAAACCGCAATCACTTCCGGTTCCTCCCGCAGGTATTTTCTCCCCAATTCGAGGCGGATCTTAGTTTGCACTTCGTCTAAAGTCAAGCCCAGCACCGGAATACGCCCTAAAATCGGCACCAGAAAATTCCCATCGGGATCCACTGGCCCTGTGGAATTAAATTCGGGAAAATCGGGAACCGAGACAGTAATTTGATCGCCGATATCGAGTCGATAGGTCTGAATTTGTCGGGATTGGGGATTATTGGGAGAGTAAACCGGAGGACTGTAGCCAGCGGGGGGAATCGTGTTTTCAGGAAAGGTGGGATTAGGGGGTTGGGGGGGCAAAAATTCCAACCCGGCTCCTGGTTGAGTCTGGGGTATGGACAAAGGACCCTGGGCCTTGAGTCTCTCGGAGTGAATTACCCATAATAACCCTGTCAGACTCAACCCTGATAAGGCTATGGCCCCGGTTCTGAATAAACTAACTGGCAAAAACTTGTTGAGCATTGGTGGAATCATACAGATATATCAATTTATTTTCTGAGAGTTATCTAGTGGGAGAGGAACAAAGAAGCTATTAAGGACTAGAAAAGTGCCTTGAGCTAGTTTTTTTTAAACAGATAGTTGGGAGCAGAAAAACTACTTTTCTTTTTTGGTCTCAGGCAGAGAAGTTAATTGACTTAAGACATTTTGTTCTAAGTTACTTTGAACTTCCTTGGCGAGATTGAGAGCAAAGGGGGTGAGAGTTTGCAGTTCTTTGGTCGGGTCTAAGGGAATCATCAAGGAAACGGCTATCCAGGGTACTCTCTGTCTTTTTAATTGCGCCCATTGGTCAAGCCAATACCAAACAGAGGGATCGTAATGACCACCACCTAGCCAAGCATACCATTGCACCACGGCAAAGGTGTTTTTTGTCCAGGCACGATAGAATCGAGCCGTGGCCTTTCCTCCCGACTGGGTGGGGATTAATAGCTCGGTTGTTTCCCCCTGATTCCAACGACTAATCGAAGTGATATCCGACCATTCTAATCCCGGTTGATTTTTATAGTAAACCTGTGGCTTTAAAAGCACGGTGATCCTCTTGCCTTCAGGAGTTTCCACCACTTGTACCGACCATTTTCCCTCACCGATTTCACCTTGGATCTGGTCGATGGTTTTCAGGTCAGAGAACTTGATTCCCGATTCTTGTAGGGCCAGCATTTTCTGCATATTACTGATTCTCGGTTGATCCACCCAAGACCACTGGCCAGAAATTAAATTGGGCAAGATACCCCCTAAAATCAATAGCAGCAGCAGGCACAACAGCACTAAATAATTACCCGGGAGCTTTTTTTTGACTTTATCTAACACTAAAGTTACCTCGGCTGGAATTTTTTGACTAATCATCCTGGTTACCTTCCTCTTGAGCCGGGGACTGTTTCTTGACCGCCTCGCGATACTGCATGATTTGGAAGACCAAAAGGATCAGTAATAACATAAAGACCGAGTACAAATCACCCCCCCAGCTATCGTGGAGTAATTTAAAGTTTGCCTCTTGTCCTGTGCCGTGAAACCAAGCTAAAAGCGCGTTACGAACGATATTAGCCCCGACACTAATTCCAAAGGCACTGAGGAGCATAAAGCGGGTTTTACGACCGTTTTCGATGGTATCAGTCCAATGGAGCAGCAGGAGGGTGACGTAAAGACTGGTGAATAACATTTTCAGCCCCGCACAGTAGGGAGCGACTTCCACCATCCTACCTTCTACCGCTACATAGATACCGTCAACGGAGACATCTAAGCCTGCTTGCTGGAGAATAAAACCAGCGCAAGCGGCAATAAAAACCTGTAGGGGTAGGGTATAGGGAGCAATCAGGTAGGGGATGGGATTAGGAGTCGCTAAGGCTGTTAAAAGTATGGGAAATCCCTGTAATTTAAAACCTTCCGTTCCTTTTAACCAGAGACAGATTCCCGCTAACATAATCGGGAAAGACATACTAACCCAAAGAGAGGAACCGAGGAGATAAAAAATCGCTCCTAGGGTTAACAAAAAGGCTCCGAGGGGATGGGAGCGATCTTCGAGGCGTTGCCATTTTTTGCGATTCTGCCAGACAATATAGGCGGCGTAGGGAAGGCCAATCAAGCCGTGGCTAAAGTATTCGTGTTCGATGCCGATCGATTTATTCAGCCAACCATCGTACCAGTGAAAGATCACCGGACCATAGATAACCGCCAAGAAACCGATCATCAGCCAAGATTGCCGATTTTTGTGGGAGACGGGGGATAGGGAAGGACTAATACCCATAGGACGGAGCGATTTAGTGACAAATTCTGAATTTATGTTACCCGATGATCGCAGTAATCTGTTCAACAACCATTTCAATTTGCTCCTCGCTGATGCCGGGGTACATGGGGAGAGAGACAATTTCTTCACAGAGAATCTCTGCATGAGGAAAGTCTCCCTGTTGATAACCGAGGTAGCGATAGGCCGGTTGCAGATGACAAGGAATCGGATAATGAATGCCGGTTTGAATGCCGACGGCAGTTAATTGTTCTTGTAGTTGTTGGCGCTCAACGGGACAATGGGGGAGAATGCGAATAACGTAGAGATGATAGACATGACCGGTCTCGGTTTCGTCTCGTACGGGTAAAATGCCTTGATCGGCTAAAGGAGCCAAAAGCCTGTCGTATTGTCTTGCCGCTCGATGACGGGAGCGATTCCAGCTTTCCAGATGGGGTAATTTAATGTTTAAAATGGCGGCTTGTATGCTATCCAAACGGCTATTAGTGCCGATATCGGTGTGGAAATACTTGCTCGGTGCGCCATAATTTCTTAAACTGCGGGCTTTTTGGCTAATTTCGGGATCATTGCTCACTAACATTCCGCCATTGCCAAAAGCACCCAAATTTTTACTGGGATAAAAACTAAACCCCGCCGCCACACCGACACTGCCGGCGCGATAACCTTCTCTACTGGCTAAATGGGCCTGGGCCGCATCTTCAAAGATAATCAGATTATAGCTGCGGGCAAAATCCTGTAATTGTTGGGGTGATACCATCTGTCCGTACAGGTGTACGGGGAGAATGGCGCGGGTGTTGGGGGTAATTCTTTGGGCAGCCGCCGCGAGGTCAATTAAGGCCGTATCGAGGTGACAATCAACTAAAACTGGTTTGGCCCCCGCTTGAATAACACCCATGAGGGTAGCGACAAAGGTATTAGCGGGGACTAGCACTTCATCCCCGGCACCGATGCCGTAAGCTTGTAAAGCCAGGGCAAGAGCAGCAGTGCCAGAAGCTACTCCCACAGCATACTCGACTCCGCAAGCTTGGGCAAAGGCGGTTTCAAATTCGGCTAAAGCTTGGCCTAAAACAAAATCTCCCCGGTCGGTAACTGTTTGGATTGCCTCGGTAATTTTTGCTTGTAGGGGCTGATTTTGCCAAGTTAAATCGACAAAGGGAACTTTGATTAAATGGGAATTCATCTAGTGCTTGTTTATGGAGACATTATTAATTGTCAAGAGACTAGCATAGATTTGAGCAACTTGGCTAGATTAGTAGGCTCTCTTGTCCTTTCTGTCTTCTTCTCCGTGTCCTTTGTGCCTCTGTGGTTTATCCTTAATCCTGCAATTGGGTTTTTAAAGTTAGATTGGGAGTTAATCCTACTATTAAAAACGGATTTGGTCTAATCTGCGATCGCCGAAAAGATCGTGATTAATCATGGTATTTGTCCGATAGAACTGGTGATTATGAGTGATTTTCCCGCTTTAACGGCGTTAATTCTGGCTGGTGGGCAAAGTTCCAGGATGGGAGAAGATAAAGCTTTGTTATCTTTTCAGGGTGTCTCTTTTCTAGAGAATACTTGTTTAATTGCCCAAGATTGTGCAGTACAAGTGTCTGTGATTACGCCTTGGCCGGAACGTTATGAACTGATCATTCCCCCATGCTGCCGGATAATTAGGGAACCTCTCCCCACTGGGGGGCCTTTATTGGCCTTTGCCTTGGCATTAACTTTTGTATCAAGCGATTGGGTTTTATTGCTCGCTTGCGATTTACCTTTATTAACCTCCTCAATTATGCAAGAATGGTCAAGATTATTAGCCACTGTACCAGAAAATGCCATCGCTTTGGTTCCCCGCCGCGGCTCTCGTTGGGAGCCTCTCTGTGGTTTCTATCATCGTCGTTGTTTAGAATCTTTGCAGACTTATATTCAGCAAGGGGGAACTTCTTTTCAAAAATGGTTAAATGTCTCCGTGGTGGAGGAATTAATCATCGATAATTCCGAGATTTTATTTAACTGTAATACCCCGGAAGATTTAGAGATAATAATAAACTCCCCAGATGTTGACAGTAAGAAACCCTAGCACAAAAGGGACTAAAAGTAAAGAGATCGGCCAAGGAATGTTGGATAAATGGCGATAACCATAGTAGAGCATTCCGGTTAGATAACCGCCGGTTACACCGATAATTGCGCCGACAATATCGCCATTTATGGATAAATAGGAAGTGAGCAAAATGACGAGGGAAAAGGGCAAAATTATCAAGCCACCTAAAAATATATCGCCGGTGAGACTACCATATTTATTACTTAATTTTCTGCCTAACCAACTAGATAAAGTCAGAATAATAAAAGGAAATACTGCCCAGCCTAATAACAGCAAAAAATCAGATTTAACTGTCCAGTTTTGCCAAGTAAAAGCGATGAAAAAACTGCTGATGATTGCTGCAAATACACCCGTAGCCAAAGCCTGATTACGGTTAAGCTTTAAAAAAGCCTCTGCTAGACCGGTCTTGGGTTTGAGCAAAGATGAGCCAGAGATTTTCAGCAAATTAAAAACAATAAAAAGAGTTTTTGACCACTTGATCGATTGCCGTTGTCGATAACTTTTATGAGGGTCTCTTAATTTATTTGCAATGGCATGATAGCGGCGAAAATTTCCCTGTTGCTTGAATTTCTTGGCCGCTATTTGGAAATCTTTTCGTGCTGCCGGCAGTTCCGAGAGTTCCTCTAGAGCCAATCCTCTTTGATAATAGAATTGGGGGTTATCTGGGTCAATGGCGATTGCTTTTCTATAAGCTTCTAGGGAGGATTGGGTGTAACCGAGTCGTTGACGGGATAAACCGAGGTAATAGTAAGCTTGGGAACAATCGGGTTTTAACTGCAAAACTTGGCGACAATCGCTTAAAACTTGCCGATCCTGCTGATTATGGTAGTAAACTTCCGCCCGTTGCAGATAGGCCTGCCAAAATTGCGGATTAATTGCGATCGCTTGCTGGTAAAATGCGATCGCTAGTTGATAATTTTTCTCTTGAGCGTAGTGCCATCCCTGTTGATAAAAATCCTCGGCACTGGGGTTAAAAGTGGGTATTTCTGGGGATAAACTGCGATCATACTCTTTTCTTTTCTCTTTATCGCTCAAAACCCGATAAGCTTGTTCAATTTCCCGAAATTTTGTCACTGCCTCTGGATCATTGGGATTATAATCGGGGTGATATTGCCGGGCCAGACGACGAAAAGCGGCTTTTATCTGATTATTACTGGCATGACGGGGAATTTGCAGGATTTCATAGTAATTTTTCATACTTGAATGCGGGGGGAATTTTCAACTACTGAAAATTGTTGCCAATGGCTCGCCGAAACGACTATCATTGTCAATTAAATAGCTTTTATTGAGAGTTGATCGCTTATGTCTGCCTACACTGCTTCCTCCCTGAAAGCGGAACTCAACGCGCGGGGGTGGCGCTTAACTCCCCAGCGAGAGAAAATTCTGCACGTTTTCCAGAATTTACCGAAAGGCAATCATCTCAGCGCCGAAGAATTGCAGGAATTGCTGGACAAAAGGGGGGAAGGAATTAGTTTATCGACAATTTACCGCAGTGTTAAACTGATGTCGCGGATGGGAATTTTGCGGGAGTTGGAATTGGCCGAGGGTCATAAACACTACGAACTCAATCAACCCTATCCCCACCACCATCATCATTTGGTCTGTATTCAGTGCAATAAAACCATTGAATTTAACAATGATTCCATTCTCAAACACAGTCTCAAACAGTGTGAGAAAGAGGGTTTTCAGTTAATTGACTGTCAGTTAACGGTGATGGCCATCTGTCCGGAAGCTTTGCGGATGGGTTGGCCGTCGGGAATACCGAGTAATTGGGGTTGTACGCGTTCGCTGGTGGATACTCGTTTCCAAAACTGCGAGATTCCCGAATCAAAGGAACCGGAACTGGAAAACTAGGCATCTAAGCGGACATTCCCAACTGAAAACCGAGAGCTTTTTTCTGCATTAATTGGAAAATATTATAAAAGCCGTTGGCGCGGGAAGGAGTAAGGCTGACTTTTAAACCAGTTTCTTCGATAAAATCCGGGGTGACTTGCAGGATTTCCGTGGGAGTCAGTCCATTGAAACCCTCGATTAACAAAGCAACTAAACCCTTGACTAATTGCGCGTCGGAATCCCCTTTGTACCAAACCTGGCCATTTTCGAGGTCGGCAGTGATATAAACTTGGGATACACAGCCATGAACTTTATTAGCGGGTATTTTGGCAGATTCTGGTATTGGTTCTAGTTTTTTAGCAAAAGCTAGTAATTGTTCGTATTTTTGCTTAGGATCGGTACGACGTTTGAGGCGTTCGACGATGCGATCGAGATTAGACGGGAGCATATTGCGAGTTAAAATAAGAAAAAATTAGCCAATAGCTTTTTTATATTAGCATTCTCGCGGAAGTTGAGCGCTGTGGTTATCGGTGCCAGGACTGCCTTGGTCAGAGGGTCTGGAGGCTATCTGCTAGAATTGGCATCAATCAAACGCCACGCTTGCAGGAGCTATGGATAAACGCCGTACCAAAAATATAAAATCTCCTTACAATCCTAGGCAATATCGGACTGCCGTTTCAATTTCTTGCATTTTTTCTTCGGATAGTTTCCCAACTGGTGCCGAGGGGAAGCGATTTTTATCAATTGAACGAATTTGAAAACCAAGAAAGACTGTTTCTAAAGGAAGCCCACTTTCATCAGTCGAAACGCGAACATTAGTCGGATAATCTTGGCGAATATTTTCTCCTTTCGTCCCCACCACTACCATCACCACTAAGGGTAACTGATTGATCACATCAATAGATAATACTAAAACTGGTCTAGTTCCTGCTTGCTCTTTTCCTTGAATCGGGTTAAGATTAACGAAATAAATTTCACCTCTTGCGATAGTCATTTTCTACAAACCGTCCATTTCAGAGACCATAAACTCCTGATTAATGGTAGCGATTTCTCCTAAAATATCCTGATCATCTGCCATTATTTGCAATTGCTCTTCATCAATTAATTGAGTTTCTATTGTCAATTTTACTTTAGTATTCGGCTTAAGATTAAAGGTTTCAGTAGGATAAAAAGCTTCTCCATTGAAAATAGCAGTAATTTGATTCATCATTTCTGTACCAACATAAATCAAGCTTCTCTTACTTGATGATACCAAATAAAGTATCGAAAACCTCCGCTTCGAGAGAGGAAACCCTCGCCTCCTCTCCCTTGTAGGTATTACTTCCGCGCTTTGCGGACGGCACCCCCTAGCATTAATCCGCCCAAGGTGATAAAACCGAGAAGGCTAGAGGGTTCCGGGGTGGCTGCGGGGGGAGCGGTGGGAACCGCCAGCACCGAAGAGATACCGTACACCGGGAGGAAATTATTGGACGGCTCGGCACCGGTATTGACCCACCGAAAATCCACGACCAGTACATTAGTACCGAGAACGAAGCCTACGAATCCACGGACAGACACCGCCCCTAGGGAACCTAATTGAGAACCAGGGCTCGTCCCGTCCTGAAGAGTCCCAGTCCAGACAGCAGTCCCGGGAGTCCCAGCAATTGATGTACCGGATTCCGTGACATTAATGGGATATCCGATAAAGCCATCCCACAAGTCCGTGTAAGACGTGGCAACCAGCGCCCCATCCAAACGATAGATCGGGCGCGAGGTATCCGTTGCTTGAGTCTGAGTATTGACTCGTGCATTCACAGCGCTCGTCGAAGCGATCGCCGTCCAGCTAATCGATAATGGGTTAAATCCCGCCGCAGTCAACGCCGTATTGAGAACAGAAGAGCCACGCGCCGCATTCTGAACGAAAGTATTGTAATCCGCGATATCGCTCGAAGTCGCATCTCTGGTTCCACTGGTAACAAATACCAAGCGATACTCAGACCCTGGTGGAAGGGAAGGGAGAAGGATTGCCGCTTCTGCAACGCCAGAGATGCCTAGAGTCGCAAGGGCAACTCCTGATAGGATGCCGATAATGGGTAGTTTCACGTAAAATTGTTGTAAGGATTATGTAAGTTTTGGAACAAAATCAAAAATTCCAAGTAAACCTTACCCCCCCCCGCACATTTGTCAAGTCTTTTACACAATTCTTAATATTCCTTTCCGTTTTGCTCTCTCGCTTTCGTCCGGCTTCTCGACGGAATCGCTAAAATGATGAGGGGTGTTTTAGAGGTAAGTCTATGAGTGAACCGGTAACTCTTGAGGATATTTACCAGCTATTCCGCGCTTCCGCCGAGGAATATGATCGCCGGGCTGCCGAATCCAAGGCGGAATATGATCGCCATAGAGTCCAAATAGAGAACCTCCTCGCCGAATCTAAACTAGAAAGCGATCGCTCGATGGCAGAACTGAAACGGACGGTTGAACGAACCAGCAAAGCGGTAGATAGTCTCACCACTCGCTGGGGTCGATTTGTGGAAGAATTGGTAGAACCGGCGGTTTTACGGCTTTTTCAGGAAAAAGGTATCGATATTAAAGAAGTTTATCCCCGCGCTAGAGTCAAGCGTCAGGGCATCGCCATGGAAATTGATATCCTAGCGGTAGATGATACCGATCTCGTGGTGGTGGAATGTAAATCTAGATTATCTAAAGATGATGTGGATGAATTTATTGAAAAATTGACTCGTTTTAAAATCGCTTTTCCCCATTATAAAAACTATCGAGCTTACGGTGCGGTGGCGGGAATTGAAATCAACGAGGGGATCGATCGATACGCTTATAAAAAAGGTCTATTTGTGATTAAACCCTCTGGGGATACGGTGGCCATTATTAATGATGCCGACTTTCAACCGAATACTTGGTAATTTCCCTAGTCAAAACAATCGCTATGGTTAACCTTTCCTACACAAAAATCGCCTTCTTCCCAGTATCGGGAAATCGTTATTTAACCGCAGAGGAAAGGGCGAGGGCAGCTGCGGCGCTCGCCCAGCAAGAACGTTTAGCCAAAGAGGAAGCGGAACAAAAAGCCCAACGACTAGCGGAAAGACTAAGATCACTGGGTATCAACCCCGATGAAATGTAAGGGTGGGTTCCAGGCAATTTTAGGGGATTAATCGCGTAATAATTCCGGTTCGGTTAATTCGTCGGTCATTTCCATCAGGGCCCGTTGGACGGGTTTAATCATCGGGTCATCGATATTTTCTACGGTATCGTAGCGGACGCGTTTGGCCCGTCTAGCGACTTGCACGACGATCGAGTAACGATTGCTGGCCGCATTCATCAGTTTATCGGTGAGATAAATCATCTCGGAGGAGTCGAATTTAAACCGTTTGGACATAGTTATATTTAGCCTTCTCTGGTGAATTTGGCACTTGTCACTGATAATAGGTTAGTGATAAGTTTTATTACTCAGTCCACCTTACCATATTTTGTCCACCTTAAGGATAGGGTTATCCTTGATCTCGATCGGATTTTGTCAACTACTTTTTACAAAACTTAAATCAATTTTATACAAGTTTAAAAATATACAAATAAAGAGATAATTTTTGAAATAAATAAACCCAAAAAAGGGAGACAATTGCGGGGGCTGTAAATACACTTGAACGTATAACTTCCCCCTCGATTTAGCTTCCGGTGATGCTATCCCCATGGCCTTGACGGCAGCGGCGATCAATGGTTAAAAATAAACAGATGCTGGATCCCCATCCAACATCCGCGTTCTAACTCTGCACACATTTTGCTAAGTCCTCATGATAAGTTAAAAAACGCTTCCTTTTTGGGGGCGTTTTTATTTATTCGATTGAAAAAACCGATGACAATCATTACTAAAGCTGATAAGAAAGTGGGGTGTGGGGTGTGGGGTGTGGGGTGTGGGGTGTAGGGTGTAGGGTGTGGGGTGTAGGGTGTAGGGTGTGGTGCGATTCGTTGGCTAGAAACTAGACAGTAAGACGTTTAGAGGATTAGCCGCTTGGTAAATGTAGTACCTTGATAACTTTATAACCCTACAGGTGCGGGTTAGTAATAACCTTAGTCCTGTCCTCTAGATGCCTAGAGTGACGGCATTTCCTGCTGCTTTAGACTTGGTACATCTGAGGTAGTGAGCGAGGAAAAAAAAGCGGTATCTGATAGCCTAAATCAGAAACCCGTTGAGCCAGAACCTATGGATAGCCCTGGGGCGAAGATACGAATTAACCATCGTCAACACCCACGAGCCAAAAGGCTGACAGGCTCGAAACAAAAGTTAACAGAGTTGGGGCTGATAGCTCATACCACTATCAGTAAGGCATTCCCGTTACTCTGTTGTGGACAGTATCATCCTAAGGGTTCAACCAATGGTTATAGGGAACGAAGTAACCCTGATTGACTCTGCCCGTTCGGGGCAGTAGGAAACCATCCGCAAGTCAATAGAGGGAGAGGATGTCCTTAAAAGCCAAGGCTTTGAGTAATATCAAAGATATGCTGACAAAGGACGGGTAACTAGGAAGTCTAAGCAACAATCAACGGTCATATACGCCCTAAAACCAACAATCTTGTCTGGTGGGGATACAGCCAAGAGGGTTGAATAGACAAGGAAATAATAATTCCCATTATTATTCTACTAATGACAGTAGCCTAGTTACTCAGGAGCCGGATACGGCGAAAGTCGTAAGTCCGGTTTTGAAGCAGGGGGTGGGAAGGCGACTTCCTGCTCTACTGTAACGGGTGTAGGGTGTGGGGTGTGGTGCGATTCGTTGGCTAGAAACTAGACAGTAAGACGTTTAGAGGATTAGCCGCTTGGTAAATGTAGTACCTTGATAACTTTATAACCCTACAGGTGCGGGTTAGTAATAACCTTAGTCCTGTCCTCTAGATGCCTAGAGTGACGGCATTTCCTGCTGCTTTAGACTTGGTACATCTGAGGTAGTGAGCGAGGAAAAAAAAGCGGTATCTGATAGCCTAAATCAGAAACCCGTTGAGCCAGAACCTATGGATAGCCCTGGGGCGAAGATACGAATTAACCATCGTCAACACCCACGAGCCAAAAGGCTGACAGGCTCGAAACAAAAGTTAACAGAGTTGGGGCTGATAGCTCATACCACTATCAGTAAGGCATTCCCGTTACTCTGTTGTGGACAGTATCATCCTAAGGGTTCAACCAATGGTTATAGGGAACGAAGTAACCCTGATTGACTCTGCCCGTTCGGGGCAGTAGGAAACCATCCGCAAGTCAATAGAGGGAGAGGATGTCCTTAAAAGCCAAGGCTTTGAGTAATATCAAAGATATGCTGACAAAGGACGGGTAACTAGGAAGTCTAAGCAACAATCAACGGTCATATACGCCCTAAAACCAACAATCTTGTCTGGTGGGGATACAGCCAAGAGGGTTGAATAGACAAGGAAATAATAATTCCCATTATTATTCTACTAATGACAGTAGCCTAGTTACTCAGGAGCCGGATACGGCGAAAGTCGTAAGTCCGGTTTTGAAGCAGGGGGTGGGAAGGCGACTTCCTGCTCTACTGTAACGGGTGTGGGGAGAATAAAGCTGCCTATTGCCTATTGCCTATTGCCTATTGCCTATTGCCTATTGCCTATTGCCTATTGCCTATTGCCTCCTGACTGACTCCTGACTGACTCCTGATAACTGATAACTGATAACTGATAACTGATGAAAAGATTAGCTTGGTTCGATCGCTTAGTGTTAGCGACTATTTTGGCCTTAATTGCCGGGATATCGTCGATTTTGATCCAGGGAAATCAAGTTCCTACCCGAGGGGAGAATTTTAGCTGGCAAGGACGAAAAATCGGCGTTAGGGACAATTATTTTACTTTAAGTTTTAATCGACCGATTGACCGTTCCGACATAGAAACCGGACTGGTGATCGATCCTCCCTTGCCGGGTAAAATTAGCTGGTCTGGCGATCGCTTGACCTATACCTTGACGGAATTGCCCATCTACGGCAAAAAATATCAAGTAAAGTTACCCATTGCTCAAGGTGAGGACTTTATCGGGGAATTTTACACCCACGATCGAGCTTTTGCCTATATTGGAGTCAACCAAGAGGAAAGAGGTCGTTTAATCGTCTGTAATATCATTCAGGGGGCAAATAACGTCACAGAACTGAAAAAAACCATCCTTACCCCTGCGGATCTGGTGGTCACGGATTTTCAAATCTATCCGAGGGGAGAGAGAATTTTATTCTCGGCCTTCGATCGCTCTGACTTAGGACGAGACACCCCGAAACAGCAACTTTACACGATGACCACGGGTTTAAATCATGACGAAAATGGTCAAAATTTGCCCATTGGTCGTATAGAAAGGTTTTTAGATGCGAAAACCTATCAAAATCTGCGCTTTGATCTCTCAGATAACGGCAAAACCCTAATCGTGCAGAGAATCAATCACGGGAATCCGGGGGATGCCAGTTTATGGGTAATCAGCGATGATGGACAATCGCGACCGTTAGGAATACAAGGGGATATTTTTTTACTATCTCCCGACGGTAAAAAAGCGGTTGTCAGTCAAACGGGAGGGGTAGCGGTGATTCCTTTGGATGTGCAAGGGGGAAAACCGCAATTTTTGCCTACCTACGAGAAAATACTCGCTTTTTCCCGGGATGGTCGCCAAAAACTCATGGTGAAATCGGAACCAGATAATCAGCGATCGCTATTTTTGCTCAATGATCAGGGAGAGTCAAGACTACTATTAAGAACAGCTAATCCGATTATTAGCTGTGAATTTGAACCGCGACAGGAAAAAACCCTTTACTGTCTGAAAAGCGATCTGGTTATGGGCAGCGATGGCAAGGTGAAAGAAGAACCATTTTTAGCGATTATTGAGCTAAAAACGGGTAAAATGATCCCCCTGCTGGCCTTACCTAATTATCGTGACGTGCAGATGAGTATGTCTCCCGATGGCGTGGCCTTATTATTTGATCAGTTAGCAACCACACCCTTTGGAGTCAGAAATGATTTAGTCACCGGGGAGGGGTCGAGCATTGCCGATGGTCGTCTCTGGTTATTACCACTCCCCGATCAATTCAGTCCCAATAGCACCCCGAAAATTTTACCTCAAGAACTCAACGCCGGTTTTAAACCCCGTTGGCTGCCCTAAAATTATTGATCGGTAGCTACGTTATCAGGTTCAAGAGTTAAGTTTTCAGTGAATTTATGCTACTTCAGCGATTTGCTTTTTTATTGCGTCCTAGTGGCGATATCGAGATCGAGCGGGGGATTCGGACTTTATTAGCGATTGCGGTACCGATTATTATCGGTGATATTTTAGATCAGTCAGAATTGGGGTTAATGGTCGGTTTAGCGGCTCAAATCTTGATTTTAGCCGATGCAGGGGGACTTTACTGCCTGAGAGCGCAAACCCTAGTCGCTACGACTATCGGGATGGCTCTAGCTTTGATTATCGGCACATTAGCCAGTGCTTGGCTAGGATTGACCGTAGTGATAGTTTTTTGCGGGTTGTTTCTAGCGGGTTATTTGACGGTTTACGGGGAAAATGGGGCGTTAGCTGGGGTAGTAATTAGTTTATTGCTGCTTTTTGCTGTTTCTTTGCCATCGGGAGATATTGTCGTCGCTTTACAACGGGCCGGAATCGCTGTGTTGGGAGGGGGATGGACAATTTTTTTAGCCCTGTTTATCTGGCCTTTTCGCCCTAATCAGCCTTTACGTCAGGTAACGGCGGAAAATTTTCAGGGTATCGCCACTTATCTCCGCTCTTTGCCCTTACACTCTCGTTCTAATGCTAATGAGGAGCCATATTTTGACAAAATCCGCCAACTGTTGCTCCGTTCTAGGAAAACTGTCACCTTGACGCGTCGGGGACGTTGGGGAAAAAGTGAGCTGCGGGAATTGTTAATCGTCTTGATCGAAGATAGCGATCGCATTAATACCAGCTTAATCGCGCTGCGAGAATTGCTTCATCTTCATCCCTTGCCACAACTGACCACGGTGGGTATTTTATTAGAAGATATTCTCGTGCAAGTGGCGGAAATTAGCGAAGATATTGCCTGGTTAATTTTGGGTAGAAATAAACGACCGGATTGTGAGCGCTTGCAGCTATTACTCAAGGCGATCGAGCAACAAAAAAACCTGCAAGCTAAAGTTTTAGAAAATGCCCAGGATGATTATAGCAGTTATGTGGCAATTTCGCAATTAAATAATCGTTTAAAAAAATTATTTAAACAGCTAAAAATAGCCAGTGAAACAGCGCAACATTTGCGGCAAAGCGAGAACTTTTCCGATAAAAAAAATCCCTGGCAGCGGAACTTTGAAGGTATAGAAAAAGAGTACAGTCAAGAAAAAGCTTGGTGGGAACCATTAAAATCTAATTTTAATCTAGAATCGCCCCTATTTCGCCATGGTTTACGCTTGGGTTTGGGAAGTGCGCTAGGAGTTTTGATTTACCATAAGCTAGGAATTACCCATAGTTTTTGGATTGGTTTAACCTTAGTTATTGTGTTAAAACCAGATTTTAGCTTGACTTTTCAACGCTTTTTTAATCGGGTGTTTGGCACGATTTTAGGCTCGTTTTTTGTTTTGGCATTGTTGCCAATTATAGATAATCCGATCTGGTTAGAAATTATTGGGATGATTTCTATAGCGATCGCTTTAGCTTTGGTGCGATTTCACTATAGTTTGGCCGTATTTTTTATCACAATTTTTGCTTTAATCATCAGTCGTCTGGATGCCAGCAATGACGGTATTAATTTAGAGTATATCAGAATAGTTTATACTTTAATCGGTAGTGCTTTAGCCTTTGCACTTTCCTTCGGTTTTTTACGGTTTAATGAAGATGAACGTTTTTCCCTCGCTGCCATTAAAGCATTAGAAGCTAATCAAATATTTTTTCAGTCAGTTATGGCAGTTTATTTGGGAGAATCATCCTATCAAACTGCAATTTTATCTTCCCATCGCAATAAAGCTCGACGAGCAAATACAACTATGCAAACGGCCCTACAAAGATTAATTGATGATCCTAGCACACCTTTTCCACAAATGGAACCGGCAATCACTTTAAGTAATTATATTCCCCGTTTTGGTCGCGGGGTGACAGTTTTGTTGACGGAATTGGAACAATATCGAGGTAGTCCTCCCCATCCTAATCTGAGTCTGTTCACGCAACAAATAACCCAAGCTTTGACGCAATTAACCCAAGCTTTGCAAACAAATAATCCTCCTCTTCCCTTACCTCCCCTCGAAGATACTTTAGAAGAAGTCCTCGATCATTTGCAGGAATTGCGAGAGGAAAGGTTAGTAGAAATTGGCAATCAACAAGAGGGAACTAATCTCCATAAATATTTAGGGGATTATAATATTGTCACCACGGAACTTGTGGAATTATCCAGTCGTGTGGGGGTAATGAACACAGCAATCGATCGTTTTATTAGAAGTTAAAATTTAGTTATGACAAGAGAATTTAGCAGTCAGGAGGAAAATCGATTAACTTCGATAATTTCCGTATATTCAAAATTATTAGGACTGCGTTTCACTAGAGAATAATCAACACCATGAAGATTAATTAAATCCTCTTGACAATCCGCTTTCGGAGAATTATAAACTAACACATATTCTTTACCAATATAGGGAGAAATCTCGGTTTCTACTTCTCCTCTCCATTGAGTTTTTGTCACTAAAACAATTAACTGATTGGCTAATTTAGGAATAGCGATCGCAACTTGCCGACGATAGATATGATCAAGACTACCAAAAGGAGAATCCATCACCAGAGGAAAAGTGCTGCTATCAATTCCCATCAAAGTATTTTTCTGACTCCATTCTCGCACTCGATCAATAATTCCCCCGATAAAAGATAAACTGAGAATCTGATTTTCTCCGGTAGAAGCTGCCACGGGAATGGCGAATCCTGTCGTATTTTCTAATAGTCTTACCTCGTAATCGGGACTAATACGGGGAATATAGGGAGTAAAAGAAATTGAGTTAAAGATTTCCTGTACCCGTTTTTCTAAGGACAAACGAAACTGATTTTCTAATCTCTGTCTTACCTCACTAATGCGATTAATTGCCTCTTGAGTCGCTAAACTACGTCGTTGTCCTAAATTAGATTTTTCCTCTTTTTGTTGCTGTTTTTGTACCTGTTTTTGCAGGGATTCTAACTCTTTTTCATAGATATCTAGTTGATTTTTATTGCTGCCCTGTTCCAATCGTAAATCTTTGAGGGAATCCTCGATCGCATCTAAACGAGATTGCAGATTTTTAATATCTTCATCGGGATAATGGCGAAATTTATCCCGAACTTCATCTAATTCTGATTCTACCAAAGATAATTCTAAGCGCCACTGGTGAATATTAGCTTGATAACTATCCACTTCTTGCCAAAAATCTAACACCCGTTTATCTATTTCTCTGACTGTGGAAGATAAGCGAATGGCCGCTTCTTCCACATCGGCCATTCCTGCTTTATTCATCCAGTCTTGTACCTCTAAATAAGCTTGGCTATTTTCCTGTAATTCCTGGCCACAAATACATTTTTTCCGCTCTAATAATTGTTGGACAAATTGCTGTTTGATACCACTGGGTAATTCCCCTTGTTGTCGCAGGCGATCGATTAATTGCTGAAAATTTTGATTAATTTCTTTTAAAAAGACTTGATAAGCTTGCTGGGAAATTAATTTCTTTAACTTATCCTTAGTTCTCACTAAATCTTGCCGCAGATTTCTTTCCTGTTGTTCTAATTTTTCTTTTAACTGTTTTAATTCCTCGGCACCACTTAACTCTAATAAGCGATTAGTCACGGCTTTTTTTAATTCTTCCTGCTGGGATAACTGGTTAATAATATCCTGCTGACGCTGTTTTAATTTCTCGAAATCCTGCTCGATTTTACTTTCCTGTTTCAATAACTTTTTTAAATCCGATTCTCCTAAATCTTTAAGCTCATCTTGTAAAGATTTTTTAGCTTTTTTTAAATGCTCGATCGCTCGATCTAATACTTTAACTCCCAATAATTCTTTTGTATCCTCGGCGATTTTACCTTGGCTACTACTGCGAAATTGATGATCGATATATTCCCCATCAAAAAAGAAATAACGGTGTAAACTTTCGGGTAAAATTTGATTAATAATATCCTCTGGTGGTTGATTGGGTGTGTACCAATTGCCATCATCACCAGCGTAGAGCATATATAAACTATTTTGACCGTATTTAATTTTACTATTTACATCTTGATAGGCGAAAAATTTTCGTTTTACCTGATAGCGTTTATTTTCATGTTCAAAGTTTACTTCTGCGGAACATTCTATGGAAGTTCCCGTGCTTACTTCGGTAATTGCCCGTTTATTAACTAATAACTCTGGTTCGGCAAAAGCTGCTGTAAATTTTTCATAAAGTACCCAAGTACAAGCATTTAAAATGGTTGTTTTTCCCGCACCATTATTGCCATAAATTACCGTTGTATTGCGAGAACTTGCCGCTAAATGTATCTCGGGAGTCTTGCCATAAAATTGTCGAAAATTACATAACTTTATTGATAGTAGTTTCATATTTATATAGAGGGGAAGTGGGGAGGTGGGGAGGTGGGGAGGTGGGGAAGTGGGGAGGTGGGGAAGTGGGGAGGTGGGGAGACCACTTCGTGCGCGTTGCGGGGGGAAGTGGAGCATTTGGAGGAAATTTCCCTAAACCCCTAAATCCCTATCACCCTATCACCCCAAAACCCTATCACCCTATCTCCTGACTCCTGATAGCTAAAAGCTAATTATTGGATTACTTCTTTAATAATCGTTAAAACATCATCATTGATATTGCGAGGATTGCGCTGGTATAACTTATCTCTTTCCAATTTTAAAACTCGATCGATGATTTTTCGCACATCTTCGGGAGCGTTTAAAATCGGTTCTTGGATATTTTGGAGATTATTATCAGGATTAATCATAGGGCAGATTTTTTAATATTTACAGCCGCTGCATCTCAAACAAAATCCTTGCCGGGGTAAGTTAATCTATTACTAACGCACCCTCAGCCTAGATTGTTTTCCTAGACGAAACTTAAATAGGGTAACTTTTGCGCGGTAGATTGAATCAGATCGAGATTTTGTAACAGCTGCCCGCAGGTATCCCAACCCCCTTCTATTAACATCTGTCGGGAACCTTCATTCATAGAGACGGTAGCGACAAAATCCCCCCATTCCACTGTCATGGTTGTCAAGGAAAGATCGACGGGAATTTCGGGATTAGCTGTAATTAAATCCTGTAAATGGGTGATGGTTTTTGCCTCGGCAGTGACACAGGGAACCCCATTAGCGATACAATTGCCAAAAAATATTTCGGCGAAACTTTCCCCGATAATTGCTTGTATTCCCCAACGTAAAATCGCTTGCGGTGCGTGTTCCCGAGAAGAGCCACAACCAAAATTACCATTGACTACCAAAATTTTCGCCCCTTGGTACTGGGGTAGATCAAAAGGATGACTCCCCTGTAAAGCCGCTCGATCATCAGCGAACACTTGTTCGCCTAAACCTTCAAAGGTGATACAACGCAAAAAACGAGCCGGAATAATGCGATCGGTGTCAATATCGTTGCCTCGCAAGGGTAAAGCTCGTCCGGAGATGGTTTTAACTTGACTCATGATCTTTTTCTAACTTTTACTAGCAGTAACAAAAAAAGTGGTTGCATCTTGCCATACTCCCTGATCGGTGGCATTTTTCTCGATTTCTCGGCGATAATTGTTCACTAGAGTCGCAATTTCGGCAGCCGATAGGCGGTCGAAAGGGTTATGCTGAGGATAAAAATACTGCCCATACCAGAAGTTTTTGGCGGTTTCTAGGGGCAAATATCGACCTAGTTGTTCGACATTGACCGATATATTGGTAAATCCCGCATTTTCCAGCAATTGATGGCATTTTTCTGGGGTGGCGATGGGAGTGTGCAGATTAGGCAACTCAAAACCATAGGTTTCGCGACAAACACCACTGATCAAGGGTAGGAAGTGGGATTCTAAATTATTACAGGAAAAAGCGATCGAACCGCCTTTTTTTAACCATTGATACCATTTTGCCAGCACTTGCGGGATATCGGGGAAAAGTGCGATCGCCAGAGAACAGGTGATCAGATCGAAACTAGACTCGGCAAAGTCAATAGCAGCTATATCGGCGTTAATTAGGTCAATATTCTCGATATTTAATGCTTCTAGCTTTTTTTCGGCTCTGGCAATCATTTCCGGCGTGAAATCAACCCCGATGACACTTTTCACTTTTGGGGCAATTGCGACCGCTATAAATCCCGTTCCCGTTGCCACGTCTAGCACAGATTGGCTTTTTTGTAAATAGAGATAATTTACTAATTTAAGGGCGCGAGCTTGCGTAAAATCGTTATCGTAATCGTGACGAAGGGCATAAAAATCAATTACTTGACGCTGATAATCGTTGCTCATCTTCTCTATTGCCCAATTATCGACAAAGACTGACCCAATTGACTTAAATTAAGAGCATGGCCGCCGGTAACTAGATAAACCGCGTCTGCTATTGTGCCAATTCTACGACAGAGATCGCCTAAACGATCGCGAAACAGACGACCGAGGGGATAAGCGGGAACCACACCCCAACCGGTTTCTTCCGCTACCAGAATAACATCAACGGCCGCGTTTTTGAGGGAATACAAGAATCGATCGCTAATTTCTAACCATTCAGCTGCCGACATTTCTAAACAATTGGCTACCCAAGTACCGAGGGAATCGATCAATAAACAGTGAGTAAATGGGCTATTATCAATAGTTTCGCTTAATTGTCGGGGAATTTCTTGGGTTTGCCATTGGGGTAAACGTCGCTGCCGGTGTCTTTCAATGCGATCGCACCATTCTTGATCTTTTTCATCCACCGAGGAGGTGGCGATATAAATAACGGGTTTTTGGCTGATTTTGGCTAAATATTCGGCCCATTCACTTTTCCCAGAACGGGCAGCCCCTGTAACTAGGATAATTTTTTCATCCACGATCGAGATTTTGGCAAATAACTACAGTATATACGGGAGAAAACTGTCCTATTCTCGATCATCAAAACGGTGAATATCATCATCTCCTAAATATTCGCCATTTTGCACCTCGATCATCACCAGAGGAATAGAACCGGGGTTTTCCACCCGATGACGGGTATTCATGGGAACGTATGTAGATTCTTTTTGTTTGAGGAGAGTTTCTTTTTCATCACAAATTACCCGCGCTGTACCGGAGACGACAATCCAGTGTTCACTGCGATGGTAGTGCATTTGGGTACTCATCTGATGGCCGGGTTTAATGACAATGCGATTGATGCGATACCGCGGACCTTCCTCCAATACCGTCACCGTTCCCCAGGGGGGAGTCCGCGTCATTTCTAGGTCTTGGGGAGAAGGGGAGGGAGCATTAATTAAGTCATCCATGGCGGTGGTCTCCAAACTTGATTAACATTCTAGTGGACAATCTCTGGTTTGCAGCTATTAGCTAAAGGTGTGTGGG
Source organism: Microcystis aeruginosa NIES-843 (assembly GCF_000010625.1). NCBI lineage: Bacteria > Bacillati > Cyanobacteriota > Cyanophyceae > Chroococcales > Microcystaceae > Microcystis > Microcystis aeruginosa. The sequence continues at coordinate 3,332,641 of NC_010296.1, read as the reverse complement.
GTGTGGGGTGTGGGGTGTGGGGTGTGGGGTGATGGGGTGATGGGGTGATGGGGTGATGGGGTGATGGGGTGATGGGGGAGATGGGGGAGATGGGGTGATGGGGTGATGGGGTGATGGGGTGATGGGGAGAATAAATAAAGTAATCTATTGACTCCTGACTCCTGTATCCTGTATCCTGTGTCCTGACTCCTGACTCCTGTATCCTGTATCCTGTCTCCTGTATCCTGTATCCTGTCTCCTGATAACTGATAACTGATTCAGGAGGGCAATTGTTTAAAATCAAAATTTGTCTCTTTTCCCTTGACAGATGGCTCGGTTTGTGCTAGGCGATTAGCCATTTGTACCAGATCCACCCCGGTAGCTTGACGCAATTGTTCAGCAAAGGCAGTCATTTTCGGGACAAGATTACCATCACCTCCGTCCACTACCGTCACCGTTTGCACCTGCACTTCTGGGACACTAGCGACCATTAATTTCAGCAATAACTCCAATTTTTGGTATAAAAAGATGTTTTTAGCGTTATTTCCCGCTCCTTGCCAAGATGCCGCCAGTTTTTTGGTTCCTTCCGCTTGCGCTTTCCCCTGTTCGATAATTTTGGCCGCTTCCCCCCGGGCTTTTGCGATCGCTTGTTGACATTCCGCTGCCGCAGGGGCGATCACATCTGCTTGTAATTGCTGTTTCACCTGCTTAATTCGGGCGTTTTGTACCGCCACTTCGGCCTGTACTTTAGCTAAATCCGACATAACCACCGATTCTACCTCAGCAATCATGGCGCCACGCTTAGTTTGAGTGTCGCGCACCCGTTTTTCTGCGTCAGCTTTGGCTATTTCTAAATCTTTTTGGATACGACGCAAAGCGGTTAGGCGTAGATTCTCGGAATCCTTGATAATCGATGTTTTTCGGGCTTTTGCTTCTGCTATCCGGGCATCTCTCTGTAATTCGGCTTTTTGCTTCCGTCCGATCGAATCGAGATAACGCACCTCATCGGAGATATTCTGGATCTGCAAACTATCCAAAACTAAACCCAATTTTTCTAGATCCTGTTCCGCTTCTTCCAGGAGACTTTTAGCGAAAGCGATCTGATCGGAGTTCGCTTGTTCTGGGGTTAAATTGGCCAAGACACCGCGCAAATTGCCCTCTAGGGTTTCTTTAGCCAATTGTTCGATTTCCTTGCGTTTCTTGCCCAATAAACGCTCGATCGCATTATAAATAATCGGTTCTTCCCCGGCAATTTTAATATTCGCCACCCCGGTGACGATCAACGGCACACCGCCCTTAGAATAGGCATTAACCACCCTGAGATCGATGATCATGTTGGTCAGGTCCATTCGATACACTTGTTCTAGCATAGGTAAACGAATACTGCTGCCCCCTTTTACCAAACGATAACCGATGGTTTTGCCCGTGGCCGTGGGACGACGACTGCCGGCAAAAATTAAGACTTCGCTCGGTTGACAGATATGGTAATAGTTACGGATGACTAATAAACCCGCACCTGTGCCTAAACCGAAAACTCCCAGTAAAACAGCGATAAATTCCATAGATTTTATTACGGTCGATGCTCGGATCAAATTAACTAAATTGTATCCATCAATTTCCAACTTTGACAGACCAGTAGTCTAGTAGGGTGTAGGTAGGGTTTGCGGCAAAAAGTTTTTCGTGGGGGTAGGGTGTGGCCCCCCCAACCCCCCCGACATCGGGGGGGCAGGTGGGGTGTGGGGTTTTACCGATTTTCAGGTGGTCAATTACCTAATTTTCAGGGAAAAAGTCCCGGAATTTTCCCCCCAATCACTCCAATGGTCGGCACTTTTTGAGGGAAAAAAAGTCTAAAAACCTTATCCAACAAGGTTGTTAGATTTATTCAGCAAATCCTAGGTACATCGAAAATTAAAATAAGTTAATGATAGAGTAAAATCCTCTAGTTTTATGTTGACTTCAATCAAATTGCTTCTAAAATCTACACATAAGTACCTAAGCAAAATTAATTACACATATCTAACCACCTCTTGCCTCTTGCCTCTTGCCTCTTGCCTATCTTCACTAGGAAATTAATTTTGCACGACTACTTAACTTTATTCGTAGAGCCAATTATTCAATGTATGAATAATCTCAAAAAATCTCTCGGCATTTGTTGACCGTCGCTTCTGCTGCTGTGGGTGTCCCCGAACCTACGGGTGTTCTTGGTTATATCACACTGGGCGGTTTAATGCTACTAGGGGGTACTGTCCGCAAAGCGAGAAAATAATGTCCCAGAGAGAGGAGGCGCGGGTTTCCTCTCTCTTTTTTTGGGGGGTTTTTGAGCCTTCAGGTTTGAGGATCTATCCCTAATTCCCGCAATCGTGCCGCTAGTTGTTCTGCTCGTTGTTTAGCCGCAGAAGCCTCTTGTTTAGCCGCAAAAGCCTCTTGTTTGGCCGCAATTAACTCCTCATCGGCCAGGGGAATCAACTCTCCCCCCAGCGTCAACCAGCGTAACCATAGCCGCTCAATTCCCCGATAGGAACCTTGCCACAAACCTAAGCTCAATTCTAGTTGAGGAATCGGTAAGCGTCCCTCCACTAAAGTCACGGGTTGGTAATAACCACCTATCAGTTCAAACGCCTGAAGTTGGTTAGTATAGCGACTGAAAACCACATAGTAGGGAATCCGCAGAATCTGTTCATAAACTGTCCACTTAGTTGGCGGTTCCCCGGGTTGGCGTAGTTCTTCGCCTAAATCTTGATTTTCCGTACCTGGAGACAATAATTCCACCACAATCGTCGGAGAAACCCCTTCCTGCCAAATCACATAGCTTAAGCGCAGGTCATGGCCATCGTAGAGGCGAGGAACACCAACCACCCCAAACCAATCGGGACGCTTGTACCATTGGGGGTGTCTGACATTGTAGTAAAGGTTGAGGTCAGCGGCACTAAAAACTAGGTCTGGTTCCCAGTTGGGAGGCTGGAAAGTCAGCAGTAATAACTGAGGTTGTAATAGGTGAAATTCGTCAGGCAAACCGGGTTCCAGTGGATTGTCACTAGGTAAATCGTACATCGTCGGCAAGGATTGCCGGGGGGAAAGGGGAGGGTCAGATTGGGGAATGGTGAAGCTAGGTGTAGTCATTTCAGTTATCAGTTATCAGTTATCAGTTATCAGTTACCACTCAGGCTCTTCTCGACTTTGTGTGATAATTTTTGCTTATAGAATCGTGAAATGTTTACTGGGAAAGACTTTTAGGACTATTTTGCTGAAGAAACTATCAGTATAGACCTAGTTTCCACACAGAAACCAGAAGAGCCCCACTCAGACCTCTCAAACATTGTAACGGTATTATTTAGAAAAGGGGTTTCTTTCAGAAACCCCTTTTCTGTGTAGGGTGCGTTAAGCGGCTATCAATTTGTCATCAAAAAAACCAAACTACAAACTACACTGTAATCTTGATTGAACTAACAGCGTCATTTTCATGATTTATTTCTGGCATTTTTGAAGCGACCGTTATCGTTAATTTCAATCCTAAAGCTTGAAGCCAAGAGGTTAGTTGATTCATGGCTTCAGGTGCAGGTTTTTGCATTAGTTCTTCCAATTGCTTCGCCTGAATTTTGATTTGTTCTGGTGTTAGATTTTGAGGGCCAAGGGCTTCTAGGACGTGATTGAACGCAAGTCTGAGTAATTCTGATTCAAATTCATATTCATCTCCCTCGAGATGAGTTTCCAGATAAACTGCTGCATAATGGGAATCTTTAAGAGATTCGATCAGGGAATCATGATAACTATCACTGACTGGCATTTTCTCGGCTCCTATAGTCTTGCCAATATTTTTGAGCTATTTCAATGTCTTTAGCTTGCGTTTTTTTATCTCCTCCACACAGGAGTAAGATAATCGTTGTTCCGATTTGTCCAAAGTAAACGCGATAACCAGAACCATAGTCTATTCGTAGTTCATAAACTCCTGCTCAAAGCTGATTTATAATCCCCTAAGTTACCTAAATTAACCCGGTTTAGGCGTTGAGCAATTTTAGTTTTAGCCTTAATATCCCGCAAAGAATCGAGCCATTGGGCAAAGGGAACTTTGCCGTCACTGGTAACATAACGTCGAATTTCTCTGGGTTGAGCCGCCATGGAATAATTATAGCAGTTATACTATTTTTCTAAAGTAATGGCAGATATGGTTAATTACCCTCACCCCCAACCCCCCACCCCCCTTATCAAGGGTAGGGTTGATTCATAAATCAACCCTACCCGACATCGTAGAGCAGGGGGGGGTGGGAGAGGGGAGTATTTAGAAAACGGGTTTCTTTCAGAAACCCGTTTTCTAGGGGTGGGAGTATGTCAAACTAAAAAGTAAAGCTTAGACAGCCTATCTTTATCATGCCAGATCAGCCAATCTCGATCGCCCAATACTACCACGAGCGGACCAAATACGACCCCCAGACGATCGCCTCAAAAAGTAAAGGTCTTGATTGGAGTCAACAACCCCATCCCTTCAAAGAATACAAAATCGGTCAGACTTTCGATCTCAAACCCTACCTCTCCCGTCAAACAGTTCCCCAAAAAGGAGACTTTTGGCGACGTATATCGCGAATTTTGGGCTGTAGCTATGGGTTAACTGCCAAAATCGCCACTATGGGGAGTCCCTTGTACCTACGTTCCGCACCCTCTGCTGGTGGATTATACCCCGCCGAGGTCTATCTGATCTCCCGTGGCACGGAATTTTTACCCGCCGGTCTCTACAGTTACCAAGGTCAAAGTCACTCGCTGCTTTTATTCTGGGAAAGTGATGTCTGGACCAACCTACAATCTGCTTGTTTCTGGAATCCTGTTTTAGAAAATACCGATATCGCTGTAGTTACCAGTGCCATTTTTTATCGGTCCGCTTGGCGCTACGAAGATCGAGCTTATCGGCGTATTTTCCTCGATACAGGGCATTTATTAGGCAATATTGAGTTATCAGCCTCGATTAATGACTATCGCGCCCATTTAATCGGTGGTTTTAACGATATCCAGATGAATGAATTGCTTTATCTCGATTCCGAGAAGGAAAGTGTCATGACGGTGATTCCTTTGGCAGATCTGCTCAATATCCGGCAAAATCTCCCCCATAGTACCACGGCACTCCCTTCGGCAACCACGACTCTTTATCCCGAAATTCCCGAGGGAGAATTATTAAACTCCCTACACCGAGCCACTATCATAGCTACAGATGAGAAGATAGAAGCAACTGTTACCCCCTCTAATTGGGAAGATAAATATAATTTTCCTTTTTGTCTAAAAGTTTCCGTGACATCCCGTCCCGTCAATTGGGGGGAAGATTTAATCGCTCTCGAAAGTACGATTCTTAAACGCAGATCTACCCGCGCTTATAGTGGTGCTAGTCTCAGTTTAGACGAATTGCGAGCGCTGCTGCATTTCACCTATCAACCCCAAGATTATGCCGGCCAAAATCTCGATCCCAATCCCGATTATTTCGATCTAGATTTATTGGAAACTTTTATCGCTGTTTCGGCAGTAACTGGATTAGAGGAAGGCTGTTATTATTATGCTCCTAAAGCCCAAGAATTGCGGCAAATTCGCTTTAAAAATTTCCGGCAAGAGTTACATTATCTCTGTTTAGGTCAGGATTTGGGACGGGATGCGGCCGCTGTGGTTTTTCATACGGCGGATCTGTCAAAAGCAGTGGCTAAATATGGCGATCGAGTTTATCGTTATCTTCATGCAGATGCGGGACATTTGGGACAGAGATTAAATTTAGCGGCTATTCATCTGGGGTTAGGGGTTAGTGGTATCGGTGGTTTTTTTGATGATCAAGTTAATGAAGTGTTAGGAATTCCCTCCGATGAAGCAGTTATCTATATCACTACTTTAGGCCGACCGAAAGTTTTTTAAGGTGAGTTTGAACCCCTGAAGGGATGACAAGGAAGCGGGAGCATCTCACTTACGCGATAAGTAATTATACTTAGCCTAAAAGCCACTCTTAATCGTGTCTTGGAACGAAATAGAGGCTTTTAAAGACTGCGTACATGGAGAATTAAAACAAGAATTACCCTCGAAAAGCCTATTTTTCCACTAAGTATTTATGCTCATTGCAAAGGTGAGATGCTCCCAAGGAAGCTGAGGTCATTGTACTCGGTACCTTGACCGGTTTACTTTCTCCCTTGGACATATTTTGTTTAAAGGTTAATCCAACTACGGACCATCTGTCGGGGTTTTCCTGAATTTTTAAAAGCGGTTCTATTGTGGCATAAAAAGCGATTATTAATGTAAAATACATCACCTTTTTTCATTTTGAAGCGGACTGTATTTTCTGGTTTTGAAAAAAAGTCGTCGATGATGTCGAGTGTTTTTGTGATAGCTTCCGGTTGCGCTATTTCCAGTTTGGAGTAAGCGACTTCAATCCAGTACCGCATATAACGAAAAACCAGACCCTGAGAATCGGCTGAGAATAAGGGGAAATTATTCTTTTGAATAGCTTCTTGAGAATTAATCTCTCCAGGTGTAATCACATCGCGCGCCAAAGGTTCGTAAAGATAGGGAACTAGGTCTGTATGGTGTTGCCAGAAATATTGATACAAATTGGCGGCGTTTACTACCAGGGAATCTCCTCCCTCATCCGCGGCAGCAAGACACAGTAAGCCAACAAAATCAGGGAAGTAGTTTTTGGCTGTACTATCGGTATGATAGCCAGTTTCTGCATTCGTCATCGAAACGGGTATAGCTTTTTTAGTGTAATCCATTCCTCGATCGATTACATCAAAAAAATAGCCATAGCGGTGGTTTAGCAGTCCAAAAATGCGAGAAATAAAAGCATAAATTAACCGCATTTCTATTTCTGTTAATTCCGGTTCTAATCGGAAAATAATTATGCCTGGTTTCTGGAGCAATTTCTCACGAAATGGTAGGAAAAAATCAAGATTTTCATTGACTGTTTCCTGTCCTATTTCGTTGGGTTTTTCAAGCCATTTGTGATTGCTTCTTTTTAGTAAATCTGAGACTAATGATTCTGGTACATGAAAAAATAGTTGAGAAGGATCAGGCAATTTTTTCCAAGTCAGTAATGAAATATTAGGATCAAAAATTGGTCTAATCATTTTTGAATTTTGAAAGCAACGTGAAGGGGAAGGTCAATGAGCGGAGTAAAAAATTCTGGGTCTAGTTCTAAATGTTCCTGATTAATTTTTAGTTCATAAACTTCTGGCATTTTTGTGAAGGCTGCTAAACGAAGAGATGTGAAGTAATCTTCCATAGTTTTATGAACACATTGCACGGCGACGGCTTTTCTATCTCGGCGCCAAATCTCACCGGGGAATAATTGATTGCGTCCGGAAAAATAGCCAGCTTTCGGTTTAAAATAAAAGGGAAACTTATCTTTTTTCAGAAAAGGTAAAGAGGGATGGGGGACGGCGAACAGGAAATAGCCACCGAATTTCAAAAGTTGGTAGGCTTTCTGCATCGTGCTAATAGTTTCTGAAACATTTAAGTAGTTGAACAGAAACATAGCCAGAACTAAATCGTATTGTTCGGACTCAGTGACCGCAAAATCACGAATATCACCAGCTTCATAGGAAGCATTAATAATCTGATGCTCGTTTTTTTGAATCAAGGCCTGCTCGATCATTTGCGATGAAATATCAATCCCATGAACAGATTGAGCGCCTCGGTTAATTAACTCTCTTCCTACATAACCTTCCCCACAGCCTAGATCTAATATATTCTTGTTGACAATCGGTTCACATAAATCAATGACAAAGGGACGTGCGGAGTAATCAGAAAGCAAAATCGGTTCTACTCGTTTCCAGTCTCCTGCGCTTTCGTCGTAAAGTTTTTTGGTTTCTTGTGTTGCTTTCATACCCATCTAACGTGATAAAATTTGCACTAATTTTGTTTTAGTCTAGCACTGTGTAAGTAATTACCCATAAAACTTTTACCAGTTAATCCAAAATCAGCTATCGCCAGAAAAATTAGCTCTTCTTCTCCTAAGTTCACAGATTGATGCACACACCAACGGGGAATAACAGCAAAAGTACCTGGTTCGACCTCGTTTTCGTATTGATCAACAATAACTTTTCCTTGACCCTGAAGAAATACAAATACGGTTTCATGTGCGTGTCTGTGCATTTCATTCGCCTTTCCTGGCTTGACTATAACTAGGCGTGCATCTAAAACTTCTAGATCAAATGGCAGGCGAAATACGTTAAAATCAATATTGAGTTTATCAACCTTATTGTTGTATAAGGCTTCTAAGTTGCTGGCGCTGATTGTTGAAATAAGCTCTTTACCTTCTTGCACATGAGTCAAGCTTTTTTGTTCATTAATTTTTTCGGTCAAGCCTCCGAGACGCATCGTTTGAAAATCATGGTAAAGTTGTGAAGCAAGCCTTAATATTGTTTGAGAGCATTGGCATTCACCAGATGGATTTTCAAGCCAATTTAACAAGTTCAGAACTTCTTCCTTGTGCTTTTCCGTTTGCATCCCGTATAGCAAAAGTGAACTCAATCCGAGTAGTAGTTTTTCCACTGGAACAGTAGATAAGTCTTCCGTCAATCCAATACGCACGTCATTGATTTGATGCAATAAAAGTTCCTGTTCCTGATTAGACAGCTTTTTGCCTTTAATCATTTTAGTGAAAAGCGTAACAATCTTGAGTTGGTCTGATGAGGTCAAAGATTTATCTAGTGCCAACGCACGTTCATACATATTGTCCCAGTAAGCAGCACGTAGATTTAAGGCTTTTAACATTCCTTTCCGTAATTCCAGAACAGCCTGTTCGCTTTCACTGGCTAATTCTTTAGCAATCTCAACTAAAGTTAAGCTGTGTTCATCCTCCACTTCTGTATGTAAAGGAAAAAATACATATTGCTGCAAGGATAATGATGTATGTTTTTTGATCGCTTCAATAATGTGTTTGTAGATAAATTTAACAACAGATTCAGTCCCTAAACCTATCGCTCCAATAGCTTGGAGTGAACTTCCATTCTGGAGCAGCGATAAGAATGATTCACGCCAGATTTCCACTTCAACACAAGGCGTTTGCGTGCTATCTACTCCCATCGCTTCTTGAAAACGCTTGAATAACTGTGGGTGAGGAATTTCCTGTACCCACTCGTCCTTAATACTTAATTTACGGATTGCTTCGAGATCTTCATGGTGTAGATGTCCGTTTTCTTCAGCTAAGTTCTTCAGCAGGTGATTTCGATGAGTGGGATTTTCTAGCTTTGATATTACTGCTGTTAAATAACGGGAAAACCAGTCACTATAAGCTCCGTATTGACTGGCAAAGTCTGTCAGAACTTCATCAATATGTTGAAATTCTCCTTTTTCTAAAGCCAGTAAATACGGATGATTAATCGCTCGATGGCTTAGTGCTTCCTTGATTAAATTTTCCATTTTTTCTCATCCCCCGATAGCCGCCCTCTTTTAAATACCATCACAAAATTGGCCAATTGTCAATAGCGTTTGAGATGCGCTCCCCCTGAAAACAGATCATTCTTGATTAAGATTCTCTGAGACTTTCTCTCTCTAATTCGATTAAATTATCGATTTTTTTTAGCTTGGTATCCCCAGCAAGATAACCGATCCCGCGATGTAAATGTAAGCGAAATTGTTGAGTTAGAGTTTCTTTATCGGTTCCTAATCCGTCTTGATGACAACGTTGTTTGAGGGCAATTAAGAAAATATCGGCCATTTCTCCCCCGAATACTTTCCAGGATAATTCTACATTGCTATCGGCAGGAATGGGAACGGGAGAGGGGAGACTCGGTTCAGCAAGGGAACGACAAAAAGCCCAACGACAGAGGATATTCCATTGGTCAATTTTGGTGTAGCGTTTTAATTTTATTAGGCTATCTTTGGCGGTTTGAGATAGTCGAAAACGTTCGATCGGTGATTCCATAATCTATAATTTTACCTCGCTCTGACTGATGAGAAAATAGTTAGTCATTCTCAATCCTGTTTAATAGGAGAGTGGGAAGTGGGGAGCTTTTTTTCAGTGATCGGTAAACAGTGAACTGATAACTGATAACTGATTCAATGTCTCAAGTTAATTGGGCGAGAATTTTTTGGGAATTTATCTCGGTCATAATCTTACCAAAAGTAGCGATCGGGGTGAATAGTAGTTTGACGTTGTTGGGAATTATATTCTAGCAGGTATTTTCTGGCGATTACTTCCTGTTCTTCTAATAAGAGTAGCTCATTTTGTCCAATTTCTGTATCGGTAGAAAGGAGGATGACTTGAGAGGAAGCGGCGGGAAAATAACGTTCAACTAAATTATGGCGATGGGAAGAATCTAAACGTCCGAGGGGTGTATCGATAGCGATGGGTAAATCTCGTCCGGAGACTCGCGCTAATCCCCACAAAAAAGCGATCGCTAATAGTTGTTTTTCTCCGGCAGAAAGACGGTGTTTAGGCACATTTTGTCCATCGGGACCAAAGAGAGATAGACCAAAAGTATCAGCATCGATCGCTATTTTCTGCACCAGATCGGACTTATGCAATAAATAACGAAAACATTCCGCCACTTCTCCCTCTAATCTATTTAATTTTTTTAAAGTTAAGCGTTCTTTAAATAATTTTAAAGTTTGCTGTGCTTTGACAATAGCATTGACGATATGTTCGTTACTTTGCGATTCTAAAGCTTTCTCACTATAGGCAAATAATTCTTTTTTAGTTTTCTCAATTTTCTTTTTGATTTCCTCATAATTTTTGTGGCTTTGCTCGTATTCCGCTTGAGCATTTAGATACTTTTTCTGAGCGGTTTTTAAGTTATTACTCAGGGTTTCGTATTCTTCGGGAGAGGCTGCTACTGCTAATTCTCGCTCTAAATTATCTAAGTCAGCTTCCAGATTTCTTAATTGTTCTATTGCTTGATGAGCGAGGTTAATTTGTGCCGGTAGTTGATGGGTTAAGACTCGATTTAATAACTTGATCGCCTCCTCGTCTAAATCTAAGTAAGGAGTAATCAAAGAATCGCTATCCTCAGCTAAAAACTGATTTTCTTGCTGTAAAAATTCTCTAATATTGTCTAATTGTTCTAAAGTTAAATTCAGTTGTTCTAAATAAGCAAGTAACTTTTTATCTCTGGATTCTAAAACCGATTGAGCGACTTGAGACGATTGAAATTTTAGCTCTTTTTCTCCCTGAATTTTAGCCGCTTCTAGGAGAGGAAAAATTAACTTTAATGGTAAAAATTCCCCCGCCAATTGACCTAAATACTCTCTCTGTTTATCTAACTTTTTATCTAAATCCTTTTTTCTGCTCTCTAATTGACTTCTTTCGGCGGCAATTTTTCCGCCATCAATGCGAAATTTATCCGAGACTGCATCAAAATCATTTCTAACCAAATCTAAATTTTTTTGTTGAGTTTCCATCTCTTGTCTAGCCAATTCTAAATCTTCTTGGTACTGAGCTAATTTTTTCTCGATAGCTTCAATAGTTGCCAGTTCATTTTCTGCTGCTAATAACCGGCGCTTGCGACTAGCTAAGATATCGAGATCAACTGCTAATCTTTCCGCTAATTCTAACCCTAATAAAGTCTGCATCGAATCCTTAACGCTGTCAGGAGGTACATCCTGTTCTGCCAATTCTTTTACCTGTTCCCCATCAAATAAAAAGAGGTTAGAAATACCCAAAGGTAATAAAGTTTCAATATATTCATCCCAAGTATTAGCTAAGGCGGGATCGGGCCAATCTTCATCTAAAATACCGAGGGTATCCCTACCATCTTTGGGCTGTTTTGTCCAGTATCTAACGATACGATATTGTCGCCATTGTTCATTAACTAGATGTTCAAAAGCCAGTTCAATTCTAGCTTGATCGATGAGGGAAGCTTGATTATTAACTGCTTGACTGAGAAACTCGGCATAACTTAAATTATTGCGAGTAGAACACTTTGCCCGCGCACCGTACAAAGCCAAACGAATCGCATCCATTAAAGTAGTTTTACCGCCGCCATTCATGCCTCCCAAAAGGATAATCGGACAGGGATTGTTGTCTTTTTCGGGACGTAAATTAATCACTTGACGACCGGCGTAGGGACCGAAATTTTGCAAAACTAATTCAGTAAAAATCATTAACAGTCAGCCTTATTTAAGTCGAAAGTTTTAGGAAATCTCCTGTAAAAATTATACCTGAAAAAGTGCCGCAGATATTTTTTTACACCCAAGAAAAAACCCCAGACTTTATACTATAGCATTGATCACCATCGCCTAGATATAATCAAGGTTTCCTGATTTTTACTTTCCAGTTTATTACTGGGCATGAGCCTATTTTTTGAAAAAATCGTTATGATCGGCGTGAAAGTGCCAACACAGGGGAGAAAATTGCTATGATCACGATCGGCGAATATTTATGCCAGCGTCTCCATAATTTAGGGGTTAATCATGTTTTCGGGGTGCCGGGGGATTATGTCCTCGATTTGATGGATGTTTTGGTGGAAAGTCCGATCGAATTAGTTTGTACCTGTAATGAGCTTAACGCGGGTTATGCCGCCGATGCCTACGCGCGAGTCAAAGGGATGGGTGCTGTCTGTGTCACCTACGGAGTCGGGGGATTTAGCCTGGTTAATGCTGTGGTCGGTGCTTACGCTGAAAGAGTTCCCTTGGTGGTAATTAGTGGGGCTTCCGATCGCTCGATTCGCCGGGATAATTTATTATTACACCACACCACGGGCGATTATAATCTGCAATTGTCCATCATGGAAAAAGTCACGGTTGCCTCGGTTATTCTCACTAATTCCGCCCAAGCAGCCAGTCAAATCGATCAAACTTTAGCCGCTTGTTTGCATCACAAACGTCCCGTGTATATCGAAATTCCCCGGGATCTAGTCTATCGTCCCTGTATCCCCTCAGAAAAGCCAATTTATTTAACCGATAATCTCACGGATGCCGCCGCTTTAGAAGAAGCCATTGAAGAAGCGGCTTTTTTATTAGAAAAAGCGGAAAAACCAATTATTTTAGCAGGGGTAGAATTCCATCGGTTTAAACTCCAGGATAAGTTGCTGAAACTTTTAGAGGTAACGGGTTATCCCTTAGCCACCACTATTTTAGGTAAGTCGTCAATTTCGGAAATGCAGCCGCAATTTATCGGCACTTATGTGGGGGCATTAAGTCGCGAATACGTTAGTCAACGGGTGGAAAATGCCGATTGTGTCCTCTGTTTAGGGGCGATTATGTCCGATATGAATTTAGGCGGATTTACGGCTAATTTAAATCCCAATAATTTGATTAATGCCAATTCCGAGAAGATAAAAATTAAACATCACTTCTATCAACCAGTATTCCTAGGGGATTTTATCGAGGGTTTAATTAATAAGCTAAGTCACAAAGAAGCGGCTACACTAGAGATTAAACCCGCGGTCGAATTGAAGAATTTAGAATTCATCCCCGTGCCAGAGCAAAAATTAACTAATGCTCGTTTTTATGAGCGAATGAATCATTTTATTGCTCAAGAATCTTTTGTTATTTCTGATACAGGGGACGCAATTATTGCCACAATTGATTTATTAATGCCCCAAAAAACCGACTTTATCGGTCAAGCATTTTATCTCTCTATTGGTTATTCAATTCCCGCCTGTTTAGGAGTAGCTTTTGCCGCACCCAATACTCGTCCTATCGTCTTTGTGGGTGATGGTGCTTTTCAAATGACCGCCCAAGAACTTTCGACAATTATCCGTCACCATCTCAATCCAATTATCTTTTTAATTAATAACGACGGTTACACGATCGAGCGGGTAATTCAGGATAATATTTATAATGATCTACAACCGTGGAAATATCACCAATTACCAGCAGTATTTAACGGGGAAAGTTGGAGTTGTCAAGTCGGGACAGAAGGGGAATTAGAAAAGGCTTTATCGATTGCCCAGGGTAACATCGATCGCCTATCATTTATTGAAGTACATCTCGATCGTTTTGACTGTTCCCAAGGCTTAACTCGTTTAGGTCAAGCTTTACGTTCACCCCATGCTTAGACTGGTTATGCTATTAGGTTTTGACTGTGTGAAGCTGTCCTAAGACACCAGACTGAAACTCTTTTGGCTCCCAAGAGTCAACAATTAAGATACAATCGGTATCTTAATCAAAGTGTGATGGTGACAACCGCAACTAAAAACCCTATGAATGCTTTATGGAAACAAATCACTCTATTGAACTTTTCCCCCGCTTCTTGGTCAAAATATAGCTATCTGCATCGTTTCGTCGGCCTTTTTAGTCAATGGCGACAGGGTAGCCAGTTTGTGCAGTGGACAGAACTGATGGGTGCGCTGTTAATCTCTCTCCTTATCGCCACTGCGCCGTTTTTCTCCACCAGTCAAATCGGTTTTTTATTGTTAGCAATAGCCGGTTATTGGCTACTCTTAACCCTTGTGGATGAAGGCAAAATCGGGGTAACACCGATTCACATTTTAGTGCTTTTATACTGGGGAATTGCCACGGTTTCCACGGCTTTTTCTCCCGTTAAAACCGCAGCTTTGGAAGGATTAATTAAATTAACTCTCAATCTCATCTTTTTTGCCTTTACCGCCCGAATCATGCGATCACCACGCCTAACAAATTGGATTCTGACTACTTTAGTTTTAACCGCCTTAGCAGTGAGCGTTTACGGCATTCGTCAGCAAATTTTTGGTGCGGAACAGTTAGCAACTTGGAACGATCCCACTTCCGAATTAGCGGGAGATACTAGGGTTTATAGTTATCTCGGTAATCCTAATTTATTAGCTAGTTATTTATTCCCTGGTATTGCTTTTAGCGCTGCAGCCTTGTTTGTGTGGCAGGGATGGCTACCGAAAATTTTAGCGGCTTTACTAACTTTAGCCAATGCCGCTTGTTTATTTTTTACCGAGAGTCGTGGCGGTTGGATTGGTTTGATGGTCTTAGGAATCGTCTTCTTATTGCTATTATTTTATTGGTTCAAAAATTATCTACCGTTATTTTGGCAAACATGGCTTTTACCCTTAGTTTTAGGGGGTTTAGCCGTGATGATTTTAGGGGCGATTTTATTGGTGGATCCGCTGCGAATTCGGGTGATGAGTATTTTTGCAGGACGGGAAGATAGTAGTAATAACTTTCGGATTAATGTTTGGGATGCAGTTATCCGCATGATTCAAACCTATCCACTTTTGGGCATCGGACCGGGTAATGATGCTTTTAAGAAAATTTACCCCCTATTCATGAAGCCAAAATACACGGCTTTAAGTGCCTATTCTGTGCTATTAGAAATCATGGTAGAAACGGGAATTATTGGTTTTACCTGTTTCCTCTGGTTATTAGTCACAACTATCGGCCAAGGCATCCATCAAATTAAACTTTTACGGGATAAAATGGATAGTCAAGGCTTTTGGTTAATCGGGGCAATTGCCGCTATGGCTGGAATTCTTGCCCACGGTTTTTTTGATACAGTTTGGTATCGTCCCCAGGTTAGTACCCTCTGGTGGTTAGTTTTGGGTTTAATTGCTAGTCGTTGTGGCGTTGTCAAGTTTGAAGATGATGGCGCATCAGAGCAGACTTGAAAACGCTTTAAGAGTAAGGCTCTCGTTGTGTCGCAATTCATTCTTCATATTCTGATCTGACAACGCCAGTCGTTGTTATTCCCCCGCTAGGGGCTTTAATCGTGGCAATTCTCTCCTCTAAGAGGGCGAAATGGGGAAGCATTGAGGAGTTATTTCAGATTACGGATAGGGCTTGAAGGGTATTTGAGGCGCGTGTGGGCGAGGGCGATTATCAAGAAAAATTACAAAACCTCCATCTTACCATCTCTCGGTGGCCAAAGCAAGAGATAATTAAATTAGATCGTTTCCCAGTTTCTTCCGCGCTTGGCGGAATTTCCTAACTGCTTCATCTATAGCGGTTTTCACAGAAGTGAGTCCCGATTGAAACGCTGAAACGCCTATCTATCAAGGGATTTACTATACCTCATTAGACTGAAAACCGCTATATACGTCGGTTCCTCTATCCATCTGGCACAGACAAATCCTGATTGGATAAGCCTTTCGGCGTGGAGAATGTAAGTAGTCATGCAAAATAAATTTCCTAGTGAAGACAGGCAAGAGGCAATAGGCAAGAGGCAAAAGCTTTATCGAAATGTGTAATTAATTTTGCTTAGGTACTTACCAGAACAAACATCAATCCGCCGTATTGGGCAAGAATTGATACTTTAAAGGAGGTATTTATGAGTTGGCAAGACTTTATTAAAGCAGTTGAAAGAGCTGACTTTGAGTTTGAATGGCAACGTCCATTAATTATTGCTCAATCCATTTTAGAAAGTGGTCGAGGGACAACAGATTTAAGCCGTTATAAAAATATGAACGGCATGAAATATCGGAAATCAATAGCAGTTCCTGGTGCTGAAAAATTCTGGTATAAAACTGACAGTGAACCAGATCCACCAGGCGGTGATTGGTTTTTCAAATTTGATACCTATGAAACAGGGATAGATGTTTGGAAGAAGTTCTACTTCCGTAAAGATGAAGACTGGATTCCCTACCCCAAGGTGTATGAACGCGATCCTAAAATCTTAAAAGATGCTCGTTCTTTTCTAAGCTATATCGGACCGATTTATTGTCCTTATTTTGAAGATTCTCATGATGTTAGCTATGCAGACTACATCATGAATCGATGCTATCCAGAAGCACAAAAACTTTTACGAGAGATTGGAGGAGACAAGTTTATGTTATTACAAGTAGGCAGTCAAGGGTTACAAGTTGGACAATTACAAGCCAAACTTAATGAAATTGGCTTTAACTGTGGTCGGGTTGACAAGATTTTTGGACCCAAAACCAAACAGGCTGTTGAAAATTTCCAACGGGATCATTTAGGGGAATCGGAAGTAACAGGGATAGTAGATGAACGGACTTGGAATCAGATTATGGACCATCCTTCTGTTCGTCCAGCTTCTGTTTTAATTGATCCTGGTCATTCCCCCATCCATTCAGGTACTGATGCAAAAGATGGGACTCCTGAATATGAGATGAATCTTTTGCAAGCCAAGATCGTGAAAGCGGAACTAGATAAAGCAAGCATTTCAGCCGAGATTTTCGATCCAGCAAGCGATCCGCGCGATCTGATCGGACAAAAAGCCGCAGATCATTCCATGTTTCTCAGTTTGCATCACAATGCTACGGACAGAAAACCTCACTACACTTGTGTAATGGTTCACCCAACCAAAGCTAAACCAAAATCGATCGCTTTTGCCAAAAAACTTTCGACTTCGGTTGCTAATGCAATTGGACAAAGGGATTTTGGTGTAATGGAAAATGGTGTAACCGTTCTCTCTGAGTCTGAAGACACGAATTGTCCGATTTGTGTTCTGTGTGAGAGTTACTTTTTAGATGCCATTGATACACGAGCAGAAGCCGAAAAACTATCTACCGAAGCGGCTTATGCGATTGCGTCAACGGTTATTGCTGAACTGCAACCTGCATAATCAAAGCGGCTCTCTTGTTTATTATGGTAGAACATTTTGTCCGCAGTAATCAAGAGAGCCATCAAACTTATAAGGTGGCGTAAGTGTTCTGAAATTAAGTAGTAAGATAGAGGGGATGAATTATGAATAATAATGAAGAGAAAAAAGGATGAGTTGGCGGTAGCGTAACCCTTGCGGGCGTTGGGTTTCATGCTTCAATTTAACCTACGTTCATCTTATATTTAATTCCACCCACCTACTTAATTGATTTTAACGATTGGTGTAAACAAAAGTCCGAAGATAAAGAAGGTAGATATTTTAAATGCGAGTAAATCTAGTCGGTTTTTAATGTCAAACTAAAATTATCTTTTATCCTTGGGAGGAAATCAATATGTCTCAGTTATGGTCAGATAAAATTGTTTCTGCTATACAAGCAGGAAGGAGCATTTCCCATTCCTATAAACCAACTCAATCACGCATCAAGATACTCAGTAACGGCGCTGTTTACATCAAAGCTGATATGGATACGGATGCTGATGGTTCACCTCGCGCACGGACTATTGATCCCAAATATGGTCAACTGCCAACATCTCTCCGCAAGAGCAAAGGTTGGCGAGGAGATGCTGAGTATGTCAATGCAGAAACCATTCCCTATTATGTTTTACCCGGAAATTTTGCTTCAGTCTCCGGTGTAACTTGCAAACTAGGAGACTTAGCTCTTGTCCGTTGGCAAGGACAGGAAATCTTGGCAATTTATGCTGATCAAGGACCTAGCGATAAAATTGGTGAAGGCTCGATCAAACTGGTTGAAGCATTGGGAGAAAACCCTTGGAATGCTGGTAAAACTGAGATTATTAGTGGAATCGAATTTGGAGTTGAGTACCTGGTTTTTCCAAAATCAACTGCTACACGACCTATCCCATCCTCTTTTGATGAAATTCAATCTGTGGGTCTAGAAGTCTTTCGAGAATATTTTGGTGACGTAACCTACTCCATGACGCAGGAAGAAATGCAAGAAAAGGCCGGTGAAAATGATGTTGAGGTTTGGGAGATTATCAATGCGCCAAACTTTAAAACCTTGACTGATTTGAATTTACGTCCTTCTGTTGGTACAGGCTCACCGCCTATCACCACTATCCCTATAAATACAGTGATCAAAAGTCTGGTTGACTCTAGTTCTCAAAGACCGAAAGTTTTTCATGTTGGTTTTGGCAATAGTGGTTTATGGCTGATGGTTGAATATAACAACCAAAAAGGGTTTGTTAGAGCTTCTAAAAATTACATACTTCCGTGGTATCAAAATTGATTGATGATCGCATTCAGAGAGGTAATTTTACAGAAACTTAATCTAGCCTATACAAGATCGGGCGATCGCTTTTCTAGCAAGGAGGAAGGGAACGATCATTGAAATTGAATTAGCAACGATAGACATACATTTCCGTTATCGAACTGCTTGATTAGTACAGAACATAAAAGCAAGCTGTGATCGGGTGATAATTTTTAGAGATGTCCACTTTTGGTTCCACATTGTGAACAAAACATTGTTTTCTCCTGAGAGGAGATTTTCCGTGGACTCACTAAATGTTTTTACCCCAGCCTTGAGTTAGCTAAGGCAATACTAGCAATTAATAGATCGGCTCTACCAATTTGGCAGAATTTAGAAATACCCTGTAACTTACCGTTCATCAATAACTGAAATTTAAGCATAGATGCGATCCTCGATCGCCACCGATTGCAGAAGTCTTTCCACGATAGCTTTAGCTTGACGACCGTGACTAGGAATCAGACGATGGCAGAAGACGTAGGGAGTAATCAACTTAACATCATCGGGGATAGCATAATCACGACCTTCGAGGAAAGCGTAAGCTTGAACTGCTTTTTGCAAAACCACACAACCCCGGGGACTGACTCCTAAACTAATATCTTCGTGATCACGGGTAGCGCGGACTAAATCGACGATATATTGCTGTAAAGTGGGAGCGACCCGAACCAGACTGACTAATCTTTGCAATTCTCCCACCTGTTCTAGGGAAATACAAGCTTCTAGGGATTTAACCGTCTCTTGAGAATGCTGTCTTTGTAACATTTTTAATTCTTCTGCTGCGCTGGGATAACCCAAACTCAGGCAAACGGCAAAACGGTCCATTTGTGCTTCTGGAAGCGGAAAAGTGCCTTGATATTCGATCGGATTTTGGGTGGCGATAACAAAGAAGGGTTGGGGGACCGGCCGCGCTTCTCCATCGACGGTAACTTGTTTTTCTTCCATGACTTCTAGAAGTGCCGATTGAGTGCGCGGGGTGGCCCGGTTGATTTCATCGGCCAACAGGACGTTAGCAAAAGCGGGGCCGGGGATAAATTCAAATTCGCGACTGTTGGGGTTCCAAATCGTGGTTCCCGTGATATCACTAGGCAGGAGGTCAGGGGTGCATTGTACCCGTTGGAAACGACCGTTAATTGAACGCGCTAAGGATTTGGCTAACAGGGTTTTGCCGACTCCGGGTACATCTTCCAGGAGAGCGTGGCCACCACTGAGTAAAGCCACCAGCACAATGCGAATCGATTCGGTTTGGCCAACGATGCTCTGGCTCAAATTTTCCATCAAAATATCAATAGCGTCTCTCATAGTACAAATGGGGGATTTTGTCAAGAAGATTAATGTTAAGTTTTTTTGATCTTAACGATTCTTTTCCTAATTTGCCCAAACTAGCGAGAAAAGTTGACAGACAATGGCGGGAAATTTTCTGCTAGGGAGCTAATCGGGGTTAGGGTTGGGAGCATGAAGAAAATTAGTTAAGAATTGTTGCCAGTGGGCGAAATCAAGATTTTAAGTCGGTTCAGTACGGTAAAATCGAGAAGAATTTCTCTTAATCAGTGAAGATGAAAGCCAGTTCACTCGTTTTTAGTCTTGTTTTAGGAATCGCTGCCAGTACATTAACCAATAGTTTACCCGAAAATTTGACTTTCAATTCTCGGAAAATATTGGCTCAAGATCAGGCTCCTTCCTGTCCCCTTCCTCCAGATCTTGCCATCACTTTTCGCAATAGTGAATGTCAGGCAATTACCCTAGAAAAACCCCAGACTTTCTTCCGTTATTATAGTGACGAAAATTACAAAAAAGGTCGTTTTCTAACAACGGATCAATATACCACCAATGTGGAGGTGATCAGAAATTTAGCCCTCGATCAAAAGTGGAATCCTCCCAATCAAGCGACCAAAGTGGTATCGGTGACTTTACCTGCGGGAACAACGGTTTATCAAGGAATTGTCGCCCCCCAGAATCCGGCTGATTGTTATCCCGGTGGTGGTCAGCAAACTTTTATTAAAGACTCGCGAGATGCCAATATACAATGGGGAGAGGGGCGAGCAATAACGGTTACATCTCTTTCCTGTCGCTAGAATATTATGGAAACGAACATGAGGGAATTAGTTCAATCAATTGACCAAGCTATTACCGTGGCCGAACAGATGCGGGAAACAGAAAGATCGACTCGGATTGAGGGTTTAATTTCTGTCCTGAAAACCATCAAAAGTCAGGCGTTAGCTGGTCAATTACCACCGTCTCAAGGCATTGTTACCCTAGGATTAGCGCGAGAAGTAGCTGATTGGATCGATTCCCTCGATTCTCCTTTATTGAAAGCGGTGGGTAAAGTGGAAAGAGAATACCAAAAATATTAGGAATTGTCAGTTACAGAAGTTAGAATTAATCGAGAGCGATCGCAGTCTATCTCGATCTGATTTTTTAATCGATCGAGAGAATTAAATTTCTGTTCTGGTCGCAGGAATTGCACTAAATCCATCGTTAAAATACGATCATATACATGGCCCGACCAATCCAATAAATGGATTTCCACACTGACAGTTTTTCCCTCAATCGTGGGACGATAACCGATATTCATAACTGCCGGTAAGCGAGAACCATCAAGAGGCACCCAACCGCAATAAACCCCGAATTGCGGCAATAATTTATCGGGGGGAACCTGTAGATTAGCGGTATGAAAACCTAATGTTCTGCCCAGCTGTTGCCCGACGACCACGCGACCGGTTAAACTGTAGGGACGACCTAACATTTGCCCAGCTTGCTCAACGTTTCCTGCTGCCAAAGCTTGACGAATTAGGGAACTACTAATCCGACCCGCCCCACAGTTTTTTAAACCAACAATCTCGACTTTAATATTAAATTGAGAGGCGATCTGTAATAAATCTTCGGCTGTACCTTGACGACGATAACCGAAGTGAAAATCTTGACCAACACTGATCGATTTAGCCTGTAATTTTTCTACTAAAATCTGTTCGACAAAAGCCAAGGGAGTCAGGGAAGCTAATTCAGCCGAAAAAGGCAGTAAAACTAATTGTTTAACGCCTAAATTCTCTAAAACCTCCACCTTTTCCCCTAGAGGAGTTAATAATTGCCATTTTTCTCCCGTAAAAAATTCCCGCGGGTGGGGAGTAAAACTAACAACGGTGGGATAAGCGGGTTCATCCTGAAAAATTGGCTGTAGGACGGTTTGATGACCTAGGTGCAAACCATCAAAGTTACCAAGAGCGATCGCACTGGGGGCTAAAATACGGGTATTAGGGGAATCTACAATCCACACGCTGGCTCTAAGAACAGATACAAGAGAATAGTTCAAGCGATTAATCTTGAGTGTAGCCTTTTGATTCTATATCAATCGGGCGATCAAGCCAAAAAAACGCCCCCAATTACTTGGAGTCCTTTGGAAGCTTTAGCAAATTGAACGTGAACGATCCCGGTGCGATCGGCCCAGAATTCCCAATTAATTGCACCAGAAAGATGAGGGAAACAAGCATTCATTAATTGTTCAGTTCGTTCTTCTCTTGGCCGTCTGTGGTGGTTCTTCGTGCTTTTGTGGTTTCCCAATCTGAGCGAGCATAAGGTTCTTGTTTTTGTTTCTTTTGTTCTAATTTTGTTGCTAATCATAGACGATCTTCTTGAGAAAGAGCATCAATAACTTGTCAAAATGATAACAGTATCACAAATTTATTGTTTTTTTTCCAACATCTATAAAGATCAAGATAGAGCGCTCCCGAAAGTATCTAGCCAAAGGCGAGCGCACTTTAGTTAACTAAAGGTTTACCATAGTAGGGTGGGCGATTTTTATACCACTTATTTTATTTATTGTGTATAATTGAGATGGTGACGACTAATTTTGAATGGGATGAAGATAAAGCTAAGATAAATCTGAGAAAACACGATATTTCTTTTAATGAGGCTAAAACTGTCTTTGAAGATACCTATTCTTTGACTTTAGATGATCCTACTCATTCAATCTTAGAAGATCGTTTTTTGACAATTGGTTATTCTATTCAAAACCGCTTGCTTTTATTTGTTCATGCTGAAAGACAAGAAAACATCAGAATCATTAGTGCTAGGACCCGCATTTCTCACAAAAAGTACGATCA
Organism: Microcystis aeruginosa NIES-843; assembly: GCF_000010625.1. Lineage (NCBI taxonomy): Bacteria > Bacillati > Cyanobacteriota > Cyanophyceae > Chroococcales > Microcystaceae > Microcystis > Microcystis aeruginosa. The sequence continues at coordinate 3,309,855 of NC_010296.1, read as the reverse complement.
CCAACCCCCGAAGCCTTACAAAATCTGGGTTTTGACTGGGTGATCGCCTTGTAGCAAAAACGACAGTGTGTTGTTAGGATTCAACTTAAGCTCATCATCAATTAGACCTTGAAAAAAGAACAAATTTAAAATGCGTATTTTTAGGTTAATTAGTTGATAAAGTCTCAATTTTAAGTAGAGAATGAAGTCAAAAGCTTGCTATAATTTAATCATTAAAACTATTTAAAGTATGTCAAGTTTATGACTCCTAGTTCAGACCAGTCTCGACTCAATCAATTAAATTTTGGAAACCTCAATGGAAGACAAGTAATCGCTAATTTTGAGGGAGGAAAAATCACCTCAGATGCAGGAATTATTTTGATGGCAGAGTTAGACCAAAAGCTAAAAATAACGGCTCGGTTTGCCGAATGTTTTCGAGATTATCGAAATTCATCCTATCTAGATTATTCAGTTCATGAACTACTCGCACAAAGAGTTTATGGGATAGTTTTGGGATATGAGGATGTCAATGATCATGATAAATTACGTCATGCTCCAGCTTTAGCAATAGCATTGAAAAAACTAAATTTTATTGACTCAGCCCAAGCAAATTTAGCGGGAAAAAGTACAATTAATCGACTAGAATATTGTCCGGAAACAGTCATCAATCAAGAGAACAGTCGTTACCATAAAATCGAGCCTAACCCCAAAGAAATTGAAAAAGCTTTTGTGGACATCTTTCTAGAATCCTACAAAAAGCCACCGAAACCAATTATTTTAGACATGGATGTCACCGATGACCAAGTGCATGGAAATCAAGAGGGAGCGTTTTTCAATACTTATTATAAAGGAGTGTGTTATGCTCCTTTGTATATTTTCTGTGAGCATCATTTATTAGTAGCTAAACTCCGGTCTTCTCATGTAGATACTGCTGGGGGAGCATTAGAAGAATTGCAGCGAATAATCGGTATAATTCGAGAAAAATGGTCAGATACGCAGATATTAGTACGAGGAGATAGTGCCTATTCCCGTGAAGATATCATGAAATTTTGCGAAAGTCAAGCAGGAGTTGATTATGTTTTAGCAATGGCAACGAATAGTCAATTAAAATTACGAGCGACCGATGTAATTGAGAAAGCTAAGGCAGATTACGAGCAAAGACTTCAGCCAGTTACTGAATTAATGGAGACGTTATTTTCTCCCGATGAAGAGTTAGGAGAATTGGCGAAATTGGTACCAGAATCGACTTGGTATCGTTCCCTATGTTATCAAACCCAAAAATCCTGGAGCCGTTCAAGAAGAGTGGTGACAAAAGTTTGTCCTGGTAGTGAGGGCGTAAAAATTCGCCACGTTGTGACTTCTTTACCTGCATCAAAGATTCCCCCATCTAAACTTTACACTGAAAAATATTGCCCCAGAGGTGAGAGGTCAAATCGAATTAAAGAGCAACAATTAGACTTATTTGCTGACCGGAATTCGACACAGACATTTGAGAGTAATCAATTAAGACTTTGGTTGTCATCAATGGCTTATGTTTTAATGCAAGCTTTTCGTCAAAATTGTTTGGCTAAAACTTCTTTTGCCAAAGCGACAGTGGGAACAATTCGCCTTAATTTCCTTAAATTAGGAGCTAGAATTACTGTTAGTGTCAGAAGAATTTTAATCGCAATTGCCAGTTCTTGTCCCTATCAAGATATTTTAGCGATAGCTTACTCTAGAATTCAAGCGATAGCGGGAACTGGATAAGTTGAAGAGTTTTCAAAGATCATTAAATAGTCTTAAAAATGGCTGCTTATAAATTCAGCTAACTTTGTCGTGAACATTTTCCCTAATTGACGGAATTTTTCCAGTAATTCAGGAATTTTTTGATTAGTTTAGTCAGATTATTCCTTGATAACTAAGCGGGTTTCTCTTATTTTTGAAAAACACCAACTTTTAACCTCCAAATTAGGTTCTTAATTCAGTTTGTGAGAAATGCGGGTAGGAGAGTAACTAAACATGAAAGAAAAATCTACGAACAAAGTAATCAATGATCCCCTCAAAGATAAAGGATGAAATGTTAGATGATTATTCTCAGGTTTTAACGGAGTCTCATTTAAAAAGTGCAGTCAGAGGAAAGTATGCTCGATCTTTAGCCGATAAGGATGCTTCTACCGTTAAAATTATAGGAGAAAATGAAGAGAGATATGTTAACATGAAAACCATTTAAGTTGAAGCATTCGTTAACAATGAAGGTCAATTAACCGTACAAGTTCCCTCAAATTTAACAGAAGGACAATATCAGGCGGGAGCATCTCACCTTTGCAATGAGCATAAATACTTAGTGGAAAAATAGGCTTTTCGAGGGTAATTCTTGTTTTAATTCTCCATGTACGCAGTCTTTAAAAGCCTCTATTTCGTTCCAAGACACGATTAAGAGTGGCTTTTAGGCTAAGTATAATTACTTATCGCGTAAGTGAGATGCTCCCTATCAGGCTGTATTGATTATAGAAGAACCCAAAAATGAAAATCAATGATCTTAGAATAGATAAAATCCCAAAAAAACACCCCCAATCACTTGGAGGCTTTTTCAGAAAAAATAACTGTTATTAACCTTCTGCTAATTTCAGATCCCGCAGGGCGCTAATATCCACTTGAATCGATGGCCCCATGGAGGAAGAAACGTAAACCGTGCGCCAGTAACGCCCCTTGGCCCCGGAAGGCCGGTTTCTGTCCACCGTTTCCTGTAAAGCTTTCAAATTGACTAACAGATCCTCGGCACTAAAAGAAGCTTTACCAAATTGAACGTGAACGATACCGGTGCGATCGGCCCGGAATTCCAATTTACCCGCTTTAAACTCAGCGATTGCCCCGGTTAAATCCGTGGTTACGGTTCCCCCTTTCGGTGAAGGCATTAAACCCCGCGGACCGAGTTGACGACCTAATTTAGCCACTTTCGGCATCATATCGGGGGTGGCGATCAAAACCTCGAAATCCATCATCCCCTTGGCGATTTCTTCGATTAATTCTTCCGAACCAACGATATCGGCCCCGGCGTTGTTCGCTTCCTGTACCTTTTCCCCGCGAGTAATGACCGCTACTCGCACCGTGCGTCCGGTTCCTTTGGGTAAACTTACCGTTGTCCGCAGTTGTTGGTCGGTATATTTAGGATCGATACCTAAACGAATATGAGCTTCGGCGGTTTCGTCGAATTTCGCCGTCGCTAATTCCTTTAATAATGTCAGTGCCTCTAATGGCTCGTAGGCTTTATTTTCTACCTTAGCCTGGGCATCTCGCAAACGTCGTGAAACTTTTTTTACCATCTGATTTGTTGCTCCTTGGGTAATAACGAAGCTTAACTTCTCCCCGAAATAAGATTTAGTCTGAGATCTTGACACCCATATTTCTGGCCGTTCCCGCCACAATATTCATGGCCGCTTCGATGTCGTTAGCGTTAAGATCGGGCATTTTAGTTTGGGCGATTTCCCGTAATTGGTCGCGGGTAATGGTGGCGACAAATTTCTTGTTGGGTTCGTTGGAACCTCTTTCCACACCGGCCGCTTTGCGGATGAGAACGGAAGCGGGGGGAGTTTTGAGGACAAAGGTAAAACTACGATCCTCAAAAACGGAGATTTCCACAGGGATGATCATCCCAGCCTGATCGGCGGTTTTAGCGTTGTAATCTTTACAAAACGCCATAATATTCACCCCGTGTTGACCTAAAGCAGGACCCACGGGAGGAGCAGGGTTAGCCTTACCAGCAGGTAAAGCTAGTTTAATAATTGCGACGACTTTTTTAGCCATGATTTAGTTTTGTTTTTCGACTTGATTAAATTCCAATTCGACCGGGGTATCCCGACCAAAAATGGAGAGCAGGGCCTTGAGTTTGCCGCGCTCGGGACTAACTTCGATCACTTCCCCTTCAAAGTCCTTAAATGGACCAGATAGAACCAAGATTTGATCGCCAACTTCCATATTGATTTTGACGACGGGTTCTTGAATCTGAGCTTGTTTGAAGATGCGATCGACTTCTGACATACTCAAGGGTAGCGGGGTGACGTGACCGCGGCCGCGTCCGTAGTGGCGCTTTTGTTCGGCCCCGACAAAATTGATCACGTGGGGGGTGTTTTTTACCACCTGCCAAGCGTCATCATCCATGATCATTTTGATCAGGACATAACCGGGGAAGACTTTTTCCTCGCCATGTTGCCGTGAACCATCCTTGCGGACTTTGACGGTGGCCGCTTGGGGAATCTGGACTTGCAGAATGCGATCGGCCACATCGAGGGTGTGGATGCGCTGTTCCAAATTAGCTTTGACCCGTTTCTCACAACCAGAAGCCACCTGCACGGCATACCAACGGGGTTTTTTCGGTAGGTTGCTGAGATTGACTTCTTCGGGAAACTGTTCTTCTTCTAGATTCATGGGAACACCTTCCCCGCACCCCAGGCAAAGAATTTATCGATCAGATAGATGAGAGTGGCTACCAAAGTCACCATTAACATCACGGCCGCTGATTCACTCAAAAGTTGCTGACGGGAAGGCCAGACGACTTTGGCGAGTTCTTCTTTGCTTTCATTGACGAATTCCTTGACCTGAAAGGAGCTTCCCTCTTTCTTGTCGCTCGTGTCTTTTTCTAGGGTTTCTTTTTTGGCCACGATCGCTACTCCTTAAAATGATACTCAAGCTATCCTTAACTTATCATTTTCACCGGACAACCCACACTAACCCCCAGACATTTAGATCATGTCCTTTGCAGTTATCGGCTTGGTGATTACCAAACGCGCCCTGGAGGACTTGAACCCCCGACATCAGGTTTTGGAGACCTGCGTTCTACCAACTGAACTAAGAGCGCCCATTCGCTAAACTATTTGGCTTTTTTAAGGCCTTTATTTATTATAGCGTAGTTGTTGGCGATTGAGCAACTTTCTTGGTTAGGCTGTCGCCGGAAAATTTTTAGAGAGGGCGATCGAAACGTTCTTGTACCCTGGTGGCTTTGCCAACCCGATCGCGCAGATAGTAGAGTTTCGCCCGACGTACTTTACCACGACGGATGATCTTGATACTGGCAACCCGCGGCGAGTGGAGCAGGAAGACTCTTTCTACTCCCACACCCTGGAAGACTTTGCGTACTGTAATCGTTTCGTTGATACCGCCATGGCGTTTGGCGATGACAATGCCCTCGTAGGGCTGAATCCGCTCTTTATCTCCTTCAACGATTCGCACCCCTACCCGGATCGTGTCACCGACATGGATAATGGGCAGATCGCTCTTGAGATACTCGGCTTCGATTGATTTGATAATCTCTTCCGTTTTCATCGGCTTTCGTAAAACTGACAGTTTTCCATCATACCATATTTTTTGAGTAAAAAGCAATAGCTATTAGCTTTCCTAACACTGAGCGTTGCTGACTTGCCGATGCTGTCACCAGATGTTAGGGTGATTGTCCCGGATTACGGTCATTATCAACCGGGAAGGCTCTTGCCCTTAACTGCCACTCTAGAGACGGTAATAAGCACATCTCTAGAGAATTTCTCTAATCCCTAATTAACTTCTCGAACCGCGATAAATGCGATCAGCTTGGGAGGGATCTAAATAATTATAGCCCGGTTTTTGGGTTGAGGAGCCATTCTTTTTCGCCACAGTATTAACCGCAGGAGTCGCTTTTTTTACGTCCGCATTAGTCCGGATATAATCCTCAGAAATCTTGAAGGGATGACTATTGGGAAGATGACGACTAGAGGGTAAATTGTCTTCTGCTTCGGGATGGGTAATTTTACTATGGGGAGCGACAAAATCGTGTAGGATGGGATCATAGGCTAAAATTTCGCCGGTTTCAATCCGAAAAATCCAACCGTGTAGGGACAATTTACCCTGATGTAATCGGGAACGAATAATTGGATAGGTTTGCAAATTACTTAACTGGTTGAGAACATTTTCTGCTACTGTCACCTCGATTAGTTCTTCTCCTTCTAGTTCTTTGTAATTATCCTTAACTAAACGTCGAGTAGCTTCTGCTTGCTTTAACCAATCGTAAACTAAAGGCATTTCATCGGCCAGACTTTGCAATTTTAACAAACCTTTCATCGCTCCACAATGGGAGTGACCGCAGATAATCACTTGCTCGATGCCGAGAGCGTTGATAGCATATTCTATAGATGCAGCTTCACCACCATTGGTTGCTCCGTAGGGAGGAATTATATTCCCCGCATTACGAATTACGAATAATTCCCCCACCTCCGCTTGGGTAATTAGGTTAGGATCGATCCTGGAATCGGAACAGGTGATAAACAGGATTCTCGGTTTTTGTCCGTGGGAGAGTTGCTCAAATAATTGCCGATGTTCATCAAAATAACCACTCTGGAACTTTTCTAGTCCCTGTAGGAGTTTCTTCATAATAATTTTTCTGGTTTAGTTTGATCGCTATTGAGTCGATCCTTTCAGCATTATCGGGCATGAGATAACAGCAATGCAACCGGCCAGATTAGCGATCGCTATCGGCGGCGAGATCGGTTATATCTTGTTAAGATAGGATACAGACTGTAAGCTGTTGACTATCTAAATTACTCGTTAAGATTGCAGGGGAGCGCTGGAGCTGCGGAGCAGGGAGAAGCAGTTTTAGCATTTGTACTAAAATTTTCAATACGCAGTTTAAATTCAGTACAGCTTATCTAAGCAAATTTTATTCTATGGAAACTGCAACAATTTTGGGTATTTTGATCGCTGCCGCTGTGGTGGGGATTACCGTTTTAGCTCTTGATACCGCTTTTGGACCGCCAGCTGCAGAATTAAGCGATCCTTTTGAAGATCACGAAGATTAATTCTTTAATAACCATGGGGCTATCTGCCAAGGAAAAAGTTGCTCAACGGGATCGATCGCTGGGGAGGGACAAAATCGTGTAGGATGGGATCGTAGGCCAAAACTTCACCGGTTTCAATCCGAAAAATCCAACCGTGTAGGGACAATTTACCTTGATGTAATCGGGAACGAATAATTGGATAGGTTTGCAAATTACTTAACTGATTGAGAACATTTTCTGCTACTGTCACCTCGATTAGTTCTTCTCCTTCTAGTTCTTGATAATTATCCTTAACTAAACGTCGAGTAGCTTCTGCTTGCTTTAACCAATTGTAAACTAAAGGCATTTCATCGGCCAGACTTTGCAATTTTAACAAACCTTTCATCGCTCCACAATGGGAGTGACCGCAGATAATCACTTGCTCGATGCCGAGAGCGTTGATAGCATATTCTATAGATGCAGCTTCACCACCATTGGTTGCCCCGTAGGCAGGAATTATATTTCCCGCATTACGAATTACGAATAATTCCCCCACCTCCGCTTGGGTAATTAGGTTAGGATCGATACGGGAATCGGAACAGGTAATAAACAGGATTCTCGGTTTTTGTCCGTGGGAGAGTTGCTCAAATAATTGCCGATGTTCATCAAAATAACCACTCTGAAACCTTTCTAGTCCCTGTAGGAGTTTCTTCATAATAATTTTTCTAGTTTAGTTCGATCGCTATTCTAGTTGATCCTTTGAGAACATTGTCGGGCCAGGGTGAGAGCATCTCAAACGCTATTGACAATTGGCCAATTTTGTGATCCGCGTGGGCATTTCCAGTGATACCAGTCCATCAGAATAGTTACGAACTCGACCTATTTGGTCGATTGTTGCTTAACAATTGAGATGGCAAATTCTCCTCAAATATGTCTGAATCGTGGGTAGGCAACTCACATAAAGTTCATTTTGTCAAGGATTGTTAAGATGCACTTACCCTCAACCAGCCCGATTAGCGATCGCTATCGGCGGCGAGATCGGTTATATTTTGTTAAGATAAGATACAGACTGTATCTAAGCAAATTTTATTCTATGGAAACTGCAACAATTTTGGGTATTTCGATCGCTGCCGCTTTGGTGGGGATTACCGTTTTAGCTCTTTATACCGCTTTTGGACCGCCAGCTGCAGAATTAAGCGATCCTTTTGAAGATCACGAAGATTAATTCTTTAATAACCATGTAGCTATCTGCCAAGGAAAAAGTTGCTCGACGGGATCGATCGCTCTTTCTAAACCGTCGATCGATTCTTTTATTGTTAATTGTAATTGATTTTGCCAATCAATAACAGCGTTTTCTCCCTGACATTCATAAACGCGCATTACCCAACCCCGAAAGGATGTTTCACTTTGTTTTAAACTCATTAAAATTAAGTTATCGGCCGAGAATTTTAACCATTGTGCCACGGGTGGCAACTGGTTTGATTGAGAAGAATTAGTAATAAAAACAACGGTGACAGGTGAGTTTAACTGCCAAGCGTGATGGACAGTTTTCGCCGTTTTCCAGTTACCTTGATGGGGATATATTGCATAGGTAAATTCTTGTTTCCCCAGATCCGCCTCGGGATCGGGCCATCGGGGACTTCTCAACAGAGTTAATCGCAGTTGCCGGTTAGTAGCATCATAGCCATATTTATTATTATTTAAAAGACTAACCCCGTAGTTTGCCTCTGTATCGGTTAAATCCGCCCATTTATGACCGTAAACTTCCCATTTTGGTGATTCTGGTTCGTGGGAACGCTCGATCGCACCACAGGCAATTTCATAGGTGGTAAAATCGCTGTTTAGGGTAAGAGGAAAAGCGGTTTTTACTAAAGTATGTTCTTGCTGCCAATTAACAATAGTTTTAATCTGGAGAATAGGAGAATCTTTTTCTAAGATATAATCTTGACAAAATTCCGAATCAGCTAAACTTCTGATCACGCGAATCTGCCAGCGCAAGGGACCACATTCTAAGCATTCGATCGATTTTAATACTGTTTTAGGTAAGGGATATTGTTGATAATTCGGATCGATATTCCAAGCGTCCCAATATTGCCCTTGATCTTTAAATCCCTGTAATTGGTTCCCCGCAGCTTGCAGGATTTCTTTTTGATTAATTATATCAAATATACTATCTATATCCCCCGTTTCCGAGTTAATAGTAACTTTAAGCAAGCCATTATCTAAAATAAATTGGCAGTTAGTTAAATTTTTCTCGGTTGCTTGCTGATTGGGAACTAACCAAAATAACTTATAACCCACAGCAGGAATATTTTCAGCGAGAAATAATAGGTGATTGTCGTGGGATAATTGCGAAGGACAGAGACAATTATTTAAGTCATAAACCGAGCAATTTACAGATTCTACAGCTAAAGAGATAACCTGGGATCTTTCCCAGTTAAGAGAATTAAAAACTAGAAAAGGTTTTGCTTGAGGATGGGGGGGATTAGGTAAATTAATTTGAGTGGCAATTGCTTGTAAAGCTTGATCTAAAATTGCTTCACCTGTGCTGATAACTTGCTGCCATAACTGATTGGCATCCCTAAACACTTCGGGTATAGAAGTACCAGGCAGTATATCATGAAACTGATTTAATAAAACCTTTTTCCAGGCGGATTCTATCTCGACTTTCGGATAGGGAATCTCTAGTAAAATATTAGCCAGAGAAGACCATAATTCTCCTTGATACAAGAGGATTTCACAGTAACGATTATAAGCCTTTTGGTCGGCGTGGGTAGTATAACAACCCCGATGGAATTCTAGATATAATTCATCATCCCAGATAGGGAGATTACTTGTCTCCAGACTGTCCAGATAAGTTGTTGCTTGGCTAAATTTTAACTGGGGGAAAAAAGGAGATGTTTGCCAACGTTGGGCCACTTCTAACATATCACGAGTCGGACCGCCGCCATGATCGCCAACACCAGGCAACCAAAAAATCTCTTTTAAGCCGGTTTGCCGTTCCCAATTGAGAGCATGATCGGTCATAATAATTGGGTTAGTATCCATAACTCCAGCAACATTGGGAGGAGACATGAGGGAAAGAATTTTACTGCCATCGGGAGATTGCCACCAGAAAAAACCGTGGGGAAATTTAGTCGTATCATTCCAATGTAGTTTCCCGGTTACAAAATATTTGATGCCAAAGGATTTAAGAATTTGCGGCAATTGGTAGGGAAAACCAAAGGTATCCGGCAGCCAAGCAGTTTCAGTGATTTGTCCAAATTTTTCTTGAAAATATTTTTGTCCATAAAGCAGCTGTCGAAATAGGGATTCCCCAGAAATTAAATTGACTTCTGGTTCTACCCACATCCCGCCCAAAAGTTCCCAGGATTGCCCTTTATATGCCTCTAGCATTGCTTCAAACAGGTCAGGATGATGTTTTTCTATCCATTCGTAAATTAGGGGACTAGAATGACCAAATATGAGGGCAGGAAAATCTTTTTGCAGGTTTAAAACCGAGATAAAAGTGTTTTTTGCCACTTGCCAAGTTTCTGCCAACGGCCACAACCAAGCCAGATCCAAATGTGCGTGGCCGAGAAGATGAAAACTGCGTTCTTTGAGCGGTTTAGCGAGGGGTTGTAGGGATTGACGAATTGATTCTAGGGAGCGATTAAATTTATCTTTGTTGGTGACATTATCCCAGTCAATATTATCGAGAGTAGCGGTAAAAGCCGCTAAGTTTTCAGGATAAAAAGTTTGTAGATAATTATGGAGAATGGTTAATTCATCAGCGACAAAACTAGGATCGATAGCTTGGCTATATTCATAGATTAACTGCGATTTCATCAAACCACCAATATCATGATTGGGACTGACTAAACGGAGAGTAACAAAGATTTCTTGACCGGTAGAGACCGAGTTAGAAAGTAAAATGCGCGTGGAAGAATCAAAGAGGTCTCCTGCTTGGATAAATTGATTATTAACATAAATTTTGACATCTTCCGCCCACCAAGTTAAGATTAATCTCAGTTCCATTCCCTCTAAAGGATAACCGGCTAAATGTTCGGGGACAATAATTTTTTGAGTTAGATATTGGATTTGTCTGCCGGCAGGCCAAATAATGTATTGTTTTTCATTGAGGGTGACGGGTTGAATTGGTTTTCCCGCTGCTGTAGCGATAAACCAATTTTTCTGAACATCTCTGCGGGTGAGGTGAGACAGTTTAGCGATGTTGTCCAGGGGAGACATGAGCCAACAAATAAGGTAATTTTGACTATTTTAAGCGATCGATGTCTAATTGGGCTAGGGGAGAACTTCTGTTAACGCAATAGTGCTGAAGACTTACTTAGGGTTTGCGGCAAAAAGTTTTTCGGTGGAGGTAGGGTGTGGGGTGTAGGGTGTAGGGTTTTAACCATTTTCAGGGGGTCAATTACCTAATTTTCAGGGAAAAAGTCCCTAAATTTCCCCCCCGATCCCTCCAATGGCCGGTACTTTTTGATTTCAAAAAAGCCTAAAAATATTATCCAACAAGGTTTTTAGATTTATTCAGGAGACCCTACTCAATCTCATCCTTCAATTGTTGATTGAGAATGAGCAGGAAAGAGAAAGCCCGTGATGAGGATTGAACTCATGACCTCACCCTTACCAAGGGTGTGCTCTACCACTGAGCTACACGGGCATTGATCGTGGTGGGCCGGGCCGGATTCGAACCAGCGTAGGCGTAGCCAACGGATTTACAGTCCGCCCCCATTAACCACTCGGGCACCGACCCATTAATTCCACGATTAACAATCATAGCACCCTTAGCTAAAACACACAAGTGTTTAGGGAAAAAAATTTTTGAGCCATAAAATAACTCCCATTAAAGCCATGGCTTTAACGGGAGTTTTCTGACGATCTGGAGAGAGATTACTTCAAAGCAGCTTCTTCTTGGTGGGTGAGGATCACACAGTCAGAGGTAGGATAGGCGACGCAGGTGAGGACATAACCCGCTTCAATTTGATCGTCATCTAAGAAGGATTGATCGGATTGATCGACAGTACCGGATTCAAGTTTACCTGCACAGGTGGAGCAAGCTCCTGCGCGGCAGGAATAAGGTAAGTCCACTCCTTGCTCTTCAGCTATATCGAGAATGTACTCATCATCGGGAACCTCAATTTCATGGTTGCCATCGGGTGTTATCAGGGTGACTTTATAAGTTGCCATCGGTTGTTCCTCTTAATTAAATGCTAGTGAAAGCGGCAGTCTCTACAATTGCCTCTCGCTCGTAGTCAGATTGAACGATTGGAGCGAGTTTCATTTTTGATACTACGGGAAAATCTGCCTGACTCAGCCTTGCATTAGTAATGACAGTCTTAAATAAACTTAAAATAAAATTTACTTATAGATCTAACCCAGAATTCTTGACGCTCCTTGCTCGATCTCTAGATAATTTCATCCCTCTACAATCTAGCTAAACTAACCACTACTAAGCATTTGGAGCTATAATGCTAATCGTTTTTTTCGTCTTAAGCCGATTTTTGTTAAATATTAGTTTAACTTATAGTTAAGATATATGTCGATGAATTGTCTTTAACCCAGCCAAGAAATTGCTTTTCGGCACTACTGCCGGTAACACATCTAGGAAAACTTTGACATCCTCACCGCCGTAAACGGACGGTGATTCCCAAACCTCACGATTTAGGTTTCTGCTTCTTTCCCTTGCGGGGTTCCGCACCTGCCTTAACAGATTTACTCTGTTCTGGTCTTATGGTCGCTCTACAGACTGACACCGCAAGCCCTGCGGCCAAAATATTTTTACTGGCGTTAATATCTCGGTCATGGTGAGTCCCACAGTCTGGACAATCCCATTCTCGAACATTTAACGGCATCTTTTCGACAATATGCCCGCAATTACTACACCTTTTAGAGCTAGGAAACCATCTATCTATTTCGATGTAATTTCTTCCATACCAACGGCATTTATAGGCTAATTGTCGGGTAATTTCTCCCCAGCTTACATCAGATATTGCCTGAGATAATTTCGGGTTTTTGACCATATTCTTGACGGCTAAGTTCTCAACCACAACCGTTTGGTTTTCACGAACTAATTGAGTGGTTAGCTTATGTAAATGGTCTTTTCTGCTATCGGTGATTTGAGCGTGAATCTTGGCTACTTTGATTCTTGCTTTTTCCCGATTTTTTGACCCTTTCTGTTTTCTAGAAAGGCTTTTTTGGGCCTTTCGCAGTCTCCGATAATGCTTTTTAAAATGCTTGGGATTAGACACTTTATCGCCATCGCTGGTAATCACGAGGCTACTAATTCCTAAGTCAATTCCAATGGCTTTATCTGTTACTGGTAAAGGCTTAATCGTTGGGTCATCAAATCTAATTGAAATATGCCAACGTCCTGAGGGATGTAATCTGACTGTTACTGTGCTTGGTTCACAGCTTTCTGGTATTTGTCTTGACCATCGAATAGGTAAGGGTTCTGTGCATTTGGCTAAATAGATTTGTTTGTCTTTGAACTTAAAAGCAGATTTGGTAAATTCGGCACTTCCTCCTTGATGTTTTTTCTTAAAGTTAGGATACTTAGTCCGACCAGCAAAGAAATTAGTAAAAGCTGTTTGTAAATGTCTTAAGCCTTGTTGTAAAGGTACACAGCTAACTTCGTTGAGAAAGTCTAATTCTTCTTGCTTTTTCCAATCGGTCAACATTGAAGAAGTTTGAGCGTAGCCTACTCTTTCTTGCTTTTCGTACCAAGCTTGTGTTCGTTCGTGGAGAGCTTTATTGTAAACCAATCTTACACAGCCCAATGTGCGCCGCAATAGCGACTCTTGTTCTGGTGTGGGGTAAAATCGGTAAGAATAGGCTTTTTCCATACCTGACATTTTAGCATATATTTCGTAAATGTTCTAATATTTAACAGTAAAGCCGCCGTAAAACGGCGGGGTTTCAGACCCAAAATTTCCGATGAAAAAATATATTGACAATCAAACCAATAAATGATAGAGGGAGATAAATCCCCTGTTGCCAGGGCTACCACCCGTTAAAACGGATGGCTAACCCTCCCTGACGACTTTATGGTTTTCGGATTGCCAGTTTTCCAGGATCTGGTTCACTGATTACCGGTCACTAATTAGGGCTGGCTGAATAAAGCTAAAAACCTTGTTGGGTAAGACTTTTAGACCTTTTGTCAATCAAAAAGTACTGGATATGGGAGTGATCGGGGGAAATTTAGGCACTTTTTCCCTGAAAATTAGGTAATTGGCCACCTCAAAACTGGTAAAACCCTACACCCCACACCCTGCCACCAGGAAAAACTTTTTGCCGCAAACCCTACTTATTAGGTTGGGGAGTCATGCGTAGATAGGGTTTGATTTCTTCAACTCCTTTGGGGAATTTGCTACGAGCTTCTTCAGTGGGAATAGAGGGAACCACCACACAATCGCCGCCGTCGGTCCAGTTAGCGGGGGTAGCCACTTGATAGTTATCGGTGAGCTGCAGGGAGTCAATCACCCGCAGTATCTCGTTAAAATTGCGTCCCGTGCTGGCAGGATAGGTAATGGTTAAACGTAATTTTTTGTTGGGATCGATGATAAACACCGAACGTACCGTGAGATTGTTGAGGGAATTGGGGTGAATCATGCCGTAGAGATCGGACACTTTGCGATCGCCATCGGCGATAATCGGATAGTTAACGGTAGTGTTTTGAGTTTCGTTGATGTCATTAATCCAACCCCGATGGGATTCGGCACTATCCACACTCAAAGCGATCACTTTCACATTACGTCGCTCAAATTCTGACTTAAGACTAGCCACCGTACCTAATTCCGTGGTACAAACGGGGGTATAATCAGCCGGGTGCGAGAACAGCACCACCCAGCTATCTCCTACCCACTGGTGAAAAGAAATCGGACCTTCACTAGAATCTTGTGTAAAATCTGGAACGATATCACCCAATTGGAGAGCCATAATTGTGTCTTCCTTATTATGTATTTCAAGACAAGCAACAGTCTATGATGCCATAGGAGTGCTGTTCGTCATTGATAATTTTAGGGATTTGTAATAATTGGGTTAGGGGATAGGGGAATGAGGAAATGGGGGAAGTGGGGAGATAGGGAGATAGGGAAATTCAACTGTAGCAGCCGCCAGATGGCAGCAGGAAAATCCTTGCCAGAAAAGGGTTTTAGCGATTTAGATTGTCCTAACCAACTTGTTCTTTGTGATCAAACCCCAAAACCGCAAAACCCTTCCCCTAGGGGGGCAAACTAGGTTATGATCTGGTCTAATGGCATGATATAACTTTTTTAACTAGCTATCAGCGTTCAGCTAATACCTAGGCTGCGGTGGCAAATCCCAACTACCCACCCTATGCCTAGTCGGAAAGCTGACGGCTTAATTTCTTGTCCTGATCGTTAATTTGCCTTGGTTTTAGGAGACCACAACTGCAATGAAGAATCTTGTTCGTCTGCTGGCGGTAATTGCCTTGATTATCGGGAGTTTTTGGGGCAAAGTTCCCGCTCAAGCTCTCAATCTCACCTCGATCGCCCTTCCTTCTCTTCCTGTGGCCGTCTTAAATGCGGCCGATGCCAAACTAACCACAGAATTTGGGGCGAAAATCGACCTCAATAACAGTGATATTCGCGATTTCCGGGACTTGAGAGGGTTCTATCCCAATTTAGCTGGTAAAATCATCAAAAACGCCCCCTACGAAGAAGTGGAAGATGTCCTCAATATCCCCGGACTCTCGGACACTCAAAAAGAGCGTTTACAGGCTAATCTGGAGAAATTTACCGTTACTGAGCCTTCTAAAGAATTTATCGAGGGTGATGACCGTTTTAACCCCGGAGTTTACTAAATCCAATTAATTACGGTTTAAAAAAAATTACTAGGTGGGCGATCGCTCACCTTTTTCAGTGATCAGCTTCTGAAGGCAAGAGGCAAAAGAAAGAATCTGGCATACTGCCCCAAGGGAAAGACTGGCGATTTTTGCCAGAGCTATAGAGAAATGGAATGCTAGAATAAATAGAATTTATCAATTCATCCCTCAATGGTCGTTTCCTCGCAACTGCCGAGTTATCAAGATGTGTTAGTGGTGGGATCGGGAGCGGCGGGATTGTATGCCGCGCTGTGTTTACCCCCTAACTTAAAGGTGGGTTTAATTACCAAAGAAGATTTAAAAACTGGGGCTAGTGATTGGGCGCAGGGGGGAATTGCGGCGGCCACCTCCCCGGCAGATTCCCCCGTTTTCCATTTAGAAGATACCCTGAAAGCTGGGGCGGGCTTATGCGATCGCTATGCCGTGCAGTTTTTAGTCGAGAAGGCCCCCCAAGCAATCGCTGATTTGCTGCGGTTAGGAGTTAGTTTTGATCGCTCTGGAGATGACTTAGCCCGCACTCTTGAGGCTGCCCATTCCCAGGCCAGGGTGCTGCACGCAGCCGATCGCACGGGGAGAGCGATCGTCAGTACCCTGATGGAAAAAGTGACCGAGCGCCCCAATATTACCATTATTCCCCAAGCGATCGCGCTGAAACTCTGGCTTGACCCGGAAGGGCAACGCTGTCAAGGTATTTGTTTACTCCATCAAGATCATCTCTGTTGGCTGCGAGCGCAAGCAGTCATTCTGGCTACGGGAGGCGGCGGTCAAGTCTACGCCCAAACCACTAATCCCGCCGTTAGCACCGGGGATGGAGTCGCCCTGGCTTGGCGTGCTGGGGCAGTGATTCGCGACCCGGAATTTTTTCAGTTTCACCCCACCGCTTTGACTGTGCCGGGGGCACCGCGGTTTTTAATTAGTGAGGCGGTGCGCGGCGAAGGAGCGCATTTAATTGATGCCCAGGGGCGGCGTTTTGCCTTCGATTATCATCCGGCTGGAGAATTGGCCCCCCGGGATGTGGTCAGTCGGGCGATTTTTAGCCATTTGCAAAAAACCTCCGACGATCCCGCCCATGCCAAAGTATATCTAGATTTAAGACCGATCGAACCGGAGCGCCTGCGTTATCGTTTCCCCAATATTATCCGCATCTGTCAAAAATGGGGCATTAATGTGTTTGAAGATGTGATTCCCGTTGCCCCCGCCGCTCACTATTGGATGGGAGGAGTGGCTACCGATTTAAACGCCCGCACTTCTCTACCCGGTTTGTATGCGATCGGCGAGGCGGCCAGTACGGGTGTTCACGGTGCTAATCGTTTAGCCAGTAATTCTCTTTTGGAATGTATTGTCTTTGCGGCAAATTTAGTTGAAATAGGTCTAGAGCCAGAAAACTTGGTGGGGGAAAGACCAGAAAAACCCTTAGAAATTGCGGAAAACTGGCAGGAAGAACAGGAATACTGGCAAAAAGTACGGAGAGAATTACCGATTTTAATGTGGGAAAATGCGGGAATTTGCCGATTTCAAAATGAGTTAGAAACTGCTATCCTACGGGTGCATCAGTGGAAACAACAGTTACAATCCTTAAAGATGGGCCAATTTCTCCAGAATCTTCTCCCCGACAAAGGACAATTATTTTTGTGTCCCTCGGTGCAGTTAGAAATAAGGATAGCGATCGAGACATTAAATCTTTTAGATATCGCCGACTTAATTCTGGAAAGTGCCTTATTAAGAGCAGAAAGCCGAGGCGGTCACTATCGGGGCGATTATCCAGAAACTGTGGCTAATTGGCAATTCCACACGACTATTCAAGGTCGAACATGGCGCAAAACTCCTGTGCAAGCTTAATTAAGCCAGTTTTTCACAGATAATCTCTGAGGGCTGAACAGTGGACTCTCTCTCCGATCCCAGTAGCGGCACTATTTGCCCAATGGTGACTGGTGGCTTTTCCCCATTATTGTGGTCTATGACCCATCTCTGGGGTTCAGTGCTTGTCATTTATGGCTTTTAGGCTATCATACTGTTACCTACCCCTAAACAGTTACATAAATTCTATGATCAAACCCAATTTCCTATTTTTGTTAGCTATCGGTGTGAGCAGTTGGGGTCATAATTTCCAGACTTTACCCACGGCTAACGCTCAAACTCCACCTAGGTTAGAGCAACCCCAGACTGTGGCCACTTACGATCAGTTGATGAAAGCTGGTTACGAAGCTACAGCCCAAAGAAATTACCAACTCGCCCTAGAAAAATTTCAACAAGCTCTGGCACAACGTCCGAACGATACATTTGCTCAAAATGCGATCGCTAATATGCAGAAGTATCTAGGTCAAAACGCTGCGGCCGCCAACGCAGCCGCCGGAAATGAGACTTCACCAATACCGTTAATTGCTGGCTCGGCTCTGTTATCCATCGCTTTATTGGCAGCTTTACTATCGCTTTTCTTTCAATATCGTCCTAAGGGCAAAGCCTCAAAACGCCGCAAAAAGACAACTTACGTCAATCCTAAAAACCCACTCGACAACTTTTCTAGGGGCAATGGCAATTCCTTCGACGCGGACACCAAAACGGGCAGTGACATTAATGGCAGTGGTGAAGAGGATTTCGAGCCTTCTTTGCCCGTACAAGCTACCTCCCGTATCCCGAACGTAGACTTAATCCTGCGTTTAATTGAAAGTCTTCGCGATAACGATCCTCGTACCCGTAGACGGGCGGTTTGGAAACTGGCACAAATGTCCGATTCTAGGGCAATGCAGCCTTTAGTCGATAGTATGGTGGATGGGGATTCCTACGAACGTAGTTTAACCCTAGAAGCCCTCGCTCAAATCTGTACCCGCTCCCTGCGACCGATGAACCAAGCTTTGGCTATCTCCCTCCAGGATAAAAATCCCCAAGTGCGGAAAAATGCTATCCGGGATTTAACCAGACTCTACGATATCATGTCTCAGATCAGTCAATTAATTTGTCATGCCCTCGATGATTCCGATGAAGAAGTGCAAGAAACAGCACGCTGGGCAATCAGACAGTTAAATCTGCAATTACCGCCCCGTTTAGATATTGCTCCCCTAGAAACCACTGGTGAACCGGAAGATGATGACGTACAGGATACTTCCTTCACTGAAACCACACCCACAGAGGTGCAAAATTGAGTCGAAAACTGTTATTTCTCTCCACCCCCGTGGGATTTTTGGGTTCGGGGGGCGGCGGTGGCGTAGAATTAACTCTTTATAATCTCGCTCGCACTCTGACCAGGCAAGGCTATCCGGTGCGGGTAGTGGCTCCAGAAGCCTCGCAGTTGCATGATATTCCCTTAATCACTATAGCAGGAAATGCCCAGATTTCCGCCCAAAGTCAGGGCCGGCAAGCCCCGATTTTAATGCCCGAAAATGCCGTTTTGGCCAATATGTGGCACTACGCCCAACAGGTACAAAATCAGTACGATTTAATTGTTAATTTTGCCTACGATTGGCTCCCTTTTTATCTCACTCCTTTTTTTGCCACTCCCGTCGCCCATTTAGTCAGCATGGCTTCCGTTTCTTTGGCGATGGATCATATTATTGAAAAAACCTACAGCAATTTTCCCCATTTACTCGCTTTTCACACCCTTGCCCAAGCAGAAACTTTCTCCCTCTCTCCCCCCTATCGCTGTTTGGCTAATGGTTTAGACGTATCTTTGTATCAGTTTCGGGACGATCCTTCCCCCTGTCTAGCCTGGGTGGGACGGATTGCCCCGGAAAAGGCTTTGGAAGATGCGATCGCAGCTTGTCAACAGTTAGGTGTCCCTTTACGGGTTTTCGGTCATATTTCCGATCCTCTCTACTGGCAAAATTTACAGGATACCTATAGTTTCGATTTAGTCGATTATCGCGGGTTTTTGCCCACCGGGAGCCTACAAAAAGAGCTAGGCGACTGTTTTGGCCTGTTGATGACCCCGCGCTGGGTTGAGGCTTTTGGTAACGTGGCTATTGAAGCTTTAGCCTGTGGTGTTCCCGTAGTTGCCTATCGTCGCGGTGGTCCGGTAGAAATTATTGAAGAGGGAAAAACTGGTTTTTTAGTTGAACCCGATAGTATCGAGGGATTAGTTACAGGAATTAAAAATTTAGACCGGATCGATCGATATTCTTGTCGTGCAGTAGTCGAGCAAAAATATTCCCTAGAAGCTTTGGCAAATCGAGCTATTAATTGGTTTGAAGAAATTTTTGCTCGCAAAAAATAAATAGGCTCTCTTGGTTTAGTCTGGTTAAATCTAGCCTAGCATAGGGCTTGCTGAATAAATCTAAAAACCTTGTTGGGTAAGACTTTTAGACTTTTTGGAAACCAAAAAGTGCCAGATCTGGGAGTGATCGGGTGGAAAATCCCTGGACTTTTTCCCTGAAAATTAGGTAATTGACCTCCTCAAAATCGCTAAAACCCTACACCCTACACCCTACACCCCACACCCTGCCCCCAGGAAAAACTTTTTCAGCAAACCCTAAATAAACTATTCAATACTATTTGATAAATTTCATCCATGAATCTACCAATTTTATCATCGTTTAAATATTCACTTTTAATCTCATCTCCTAATAATTTTTCTACAGCTTTGTCTTCAAAAAATGGTTCTTCGTTACTTGGTATGGTTTGATCGGGTGGCATAAATCGACTAAATCCTTATCTGGCAAGAGACTTAATTGATTAGCTCGTTCTAGATCGAAAACAATTGGCAAAAATCGAAGCAATGTCTTTATATATAAGGGTTTCATCCCTTATAACCCCCCTCCATTGCATAACAAAAACCGAAGAACCCAAAAAATTGACTAAATAAATACAAGGGGCGTGACACCATTCCTAGCCCATTGAGAATCATGGCTTTTAAGACTTGTCCTGAACTAATTTTTTCTCTTTTATCAACACCTAGTTTTTCATTGATTACTTCGACTATTCCTATTTCATCAATTAGTCCTGCTACTATTCCTAAATGGTCTATATTTTTAATTTGTATTTCTTCTGAAGCAGACATTGCTTGTGTTTTTTTTCATTAAGTACCTAAGCAAAATTAATTACACATCTAAGCCACTACTCCGTCAGACTTCTGGTGTGAGGAAACAGTGAACTGAAAACTCAAATCCGATCCCTAATAGCTGTCTCCCGTCTCCCGTCTCCCGTCTCGGAGTCTCCTGTCTCGACTAGGAAATTAATTTTGCACGACTACTTATCTCACGTTTTGGTCGAGGAATTTCTGAGTATAAATACTCAGTTAGTCTTTTCCCTTGTTTGTAACTTTTTATGTTACAAACTGAAGTGCGGAATGTAAGTTTGAATGAATTGTGGGGACAGATTACCGAAAAATTGGGTTGAAAGCCTCGCCCTTTGAGGGCGACTTTATAGGATGTATGATATTAAGAATAGGGGGCCGGGTAAGCAACCGCTTAAAAAACCCAGTCATCAACCGATGAACGCACCTTGAAAACTAGAGTTATGGGGTTCTCTAGGGGAATGCTCCTATAGGTAAAAGCTCTCAGCGTCAAGTACCAGAGAAACCAATTATTTTAGAGGTTTTGAACTGTATCGTAGGGGCCCCCGAAAACAGGCTTCTGTAAGGTCGCGAAAGTCTGAGGAGAGAACCACCTCTGGGTGGGATTTCGCCAGGAATCTAATTCAAGTGGACTCGTTGAGCCAGAAATTCACAGCAGTGATGCTAGAAGAATCCACGTCCGTTTACGGCCTGGGGTATGTCAACTGACTTGACAGTCAAACAACCCCACTCGCTTTTTGTTGCTCTACTTTGGGGTAGGATTCAAGAGCGCTGTTTAGGGATAAATGACTATTCGTCGGCGATATTGTCTAGTTTTTGAGCGTTTTTTCCAGCTGGGCTACCCTTGCTTTCTGTTGCTTCAAATCGGCTAGTTGTTTTAGTAATTGTTCTCTTACTTCATAGCGATAGGCAAAAAAATGCTCACCTATCCCTAGGGTCGCTAGATACTCTTCTAGCAGACGGGGTTTGACCCAGGCAATCACCGCCAGTTGCCACCAGAAACGGAACCGCGTCGGTCGGACAATCCCCTGCCGCCAGAGCAAGGAACGGAACAATTGCCACTGTTGCCCATCTAATTTACGGTTCGATTTGCCGCGCCATCCCCCCATCATCATGAAATGGTTGAAGGTTCGTTTCAGGTAGTTAACAGGATCGTAGATTTCCCAGAAAGCGTCGATGTATTCTTCGGTAATCTCTTCCACCGGGCGAGTTGGCTCAAAGTTCATCATGGCTCCCTGATGGAAAGTGCCCATGCCATCCACCAGACGACCTTCCCGTTGCAGGCGATTCCACAGGGCGGTATTTTGCAGTGCCTGGAGCAGGCTAAACTGCCCCTGGGGAATACTCGCCTCCATAATAAAATCTTTGATCCGCTGCCCTGCGCCAGGTTTCTCATTGTCAAAACCGATAATGAAGCCAGACATAATCTGCAGCCCCATGCGGGTAATTTTGTGACAGGATTCGATCAGGGATTGGCGGGTGTTTTGAACCTTGTTAATGCCCATTAAGCTATCGGTATCTGGTGTCTCAATCCCCATAAACACCAGCATAAAGCCGGCCTTGACCATTAACTCGATCAGTTCACTGTCTTCGGCCAGATTAAGGGAAGCTTCCGTAATCAGTTTAAAGGGATACTGGTGTTGTTCCATCCAGGGGATCAACTCCCGCAGAAACACCTTGGCATTCCGCTTATTGCCAATGAAGTTGTCATCGACAACAAAAATGTAGCGCCTCCAGCCCAGTTGATATAACGTCTCCAACTCAGCCAACATTTGTTCTGGGGTTTTGGTGCGCGGTTTGCGGCCATAGAGGTTGATGATGTCACAAAATTCGCATTGAAAGGGGCAACCGCGAGAAAACTGCACGGTAATCGCCAGATAGGCATCCAGATCTAGTAGATCATAGCGGGCGATCGGTGTCATGGTGACATCGGGTTTCTCGCTGGCTCTAAAGACACCACTCGGTTCACCCCGCTCTAGGGCTGCCAGGAACAGAGGGATTGTCAGTTCTCCTTCATCCAGAATCAGGTAATCTGCTCCAGCTTTTTGGGCAACTTCTGGATAGGAGGTGGGGTAAGGCCCGCCCACCGCCACTTTTTTACCCAACTGCAACCCTTTGGCAATCAATTCTTGAAAGTCCTTTTTCTGAATGATCATGGCGGAGATGATTACCAAATCGCACCACTCCCAATCCGAAGCCGTTTCCAATCGGACATTGCGATCAACAAACCGGATTTCCCAATCCGATGGCAACAGGGCCGCCACCGTAATTAAACCCAGAGGCGGATTGGTTGCTCTCAAGCCGGCTAGATTTAAAGTCTCTTGATAGGACCAAAAGGAGTTGGGCATCAGCGGCCATAGTAATAGGGCTTTCATTCAGGTGTCTCCAATGAAGAAGCTATATGCTTTACATACTAGCCACAAAGCCCAAGTCGATCAAGACTGTTTTAACATCTTTTTTTACTAATAAATTAGTTCTAAATAAATCGTGAAAAAACAGCAATTTTTTCGAGATTAGTACAATTCAATGCACGATGCTTGCTAAAAACTCGTGTTTTCCCATTTTTATCAACGCGCTCTGGGGGCTGTGTGCCTCTTTTGGGTATTTTTGGGTAGGTTCCCTAATGGGACTTAAACAAATTTCAAGCCCAAACAAAGCCTAAACTGGCTTTGTAAGCGGCAAACACATCCCGATTCTCGGTCAGCCACTCAAAGAAACGGAAAGACATCGCTGTCCGAAAAGCTTCCAAGGCTTCCACAAAAGTGTTTAAAGGTCGATTCGCCCACTGCCTTTGCAATCCCCCAGTTAACTTATGCCACAGGATAAATGTATAGGCACAAAACACCAGGATAAAATGACGAAGTAAGCTTCGTTTATCCCTGACTTGATATTCCCTTAACCCTAACCATCCTTTGGCTTCTCGGTAGAATACTTCCACCCAATTTCTTTCGGTGTAAGTCCTCACTATCCACGAAGCTGTTACTGTATCTGCCTCAACTACATTGGTGATGAAATAGTCCACCTCTGTGGCTTTTTCCATTGAACTTGCATTCATGACGATCGCCAAGTTCCTTTCTCCTTCTAGTTGAGATATTTTCGCTCTGAATACCGCTACCCAAACCGTTTTTTCTTTATCTAGATTTAGGGTGATTTTCTCCCAATCCTTTTCTGATAGGCTTTTTGCTAGTTGCTCAAGCTGGATTGTTTCTTCCACACCCCCTTCTTTTTCAATAATTACTTTTCGATTTTTTGCCAATCCTCCTAAGTATTTTAGCTTTCTTTCTTCCAGGGCTTTGAGAAAATTTGTGTTGTTGCCATAACCAGCATCTATTAAGACGATTTTCGGTCGATAGCCTCTGGTTAAGCTCCGGTCAATTAAATCTATCGCTATCTCTGGTTTCTTCTTAAATTCTTTGTCTTCTTTCCCCTCGGCTAAGGAACTAGCCGGTTGATAAATTTCAATGTCTAGGGGGACACTTTTTTTGCCGTCGTAGAGATGGGTAGTGACGGCGACTATTCCGTTGTCTGTCTTGCCAATTTCTCCTAGGTACTGCCTGCCAACTCCGGCGGTCAGATTGCCACTTTTTCGATGTCCTGAGTCATCGACAATCAGGGAAAATCCTCGGGGGATTTGCGTCTGGCGGCATTGGTTCATCACTTGCAACCGACATTCATTCACCTGACGGTCTGACCAGGGAGATTCGGTCAAAAAGTGATGTAATCGGTTATAAACTACTCCGACGGCATTATTGGCCATTTGAGTGAGGTTTTTCCTCTCACTTTCCCCTAATAATCCTCCTAAATATTGTCTGAAGCCGTTTTTTTGCGCTTCGTTTTTGAAGCAATTGTCAAACCGCCGACACCATCGGTCAAAGCATGGGGGCATCGCGGCTGGGGTTGTCTCTTTCATCGCTGATCTTTCAACGTAAAGTGCTTACTCTTTAACGATTATACTCGATTTGATCTTTATTTGGCGTTTAAGTCCCACTAAAAAATGCTGATTCTGAAAAACTCTCTTAAAATTCGCAAGCACCGAATAGTAAGGGTTTTGTTTCAGTCACTAGGAAGTCTATTTGATCGGTAAAACACCAGTTACTAGACATCTGGACAATGACTATTTCTGGTCAGGTAAACATAAGCGTAATTACACTATTTTATCCCGACCCATCATGACTCAACTACCATAAAATATAGTTTATGTCTCTTTAATTTTGGAAGATGAATAAATTAAATAACTGGTAATTATAGTCATATTTATGACCAAGATCAATTATACTCAGCTAGTTGATCCGATTAATTCTCCTCACTTAGGAGAGGAACAATCTCGCAGATGGCCAGTCAATCATACTTGGGTGCGATTGTCTGGTTTTAACTAATTGCGGTAAAATTAACCTAAATTCTCTATCGGCAAATTCGATGACTTCCTTCACTACTTCCCTAGCTCTTTTAAGTCAATTTAAATTGGGAGATTTAAACTTAGAAAATCGTCTTGTGCTTGCTCCCATGACGCGAGCGCGAGCTGGAGAAAAACGTCTTGCTAATGAGATAATGGCCGAGTATTACCGGCAAAGGGCCAGCGCGGGATTAATGATTACGGAAGCGACGGTAATTTCTCCCCAAGCTAACGGTTGGCAAAATACCCCCGGTATCTACACCGATGAACAAGCGCAAGCATGGCAAATGGTGACAAAAATCGCCCAAAGAAAAGGAACACCACTTTTTTGTCAATTGTGGCACTGTGGTCGCGCTTCTCACCCTAGTTTTCAGGAAAATGGGGCTTTACCCGTTGCCCCTTCCGCAATTAAGATTAAGGGGGAGTTGCATACACCCATCGGCAAACAGCCCTACGAGACCCCTAGAGCCTTAGAAACCGAGGAAATCCCCACAATTGTCGCCGATTACCGCCAAGCCGCTCAGAGGGCAAAATTAGCGGGGTTTGATGGCATAGAAATTCACGGGGCTAATGGTTATTTAATCGATACTTTTCTACAATCGGCCACTAATCAGCGTCAGGATAAGTACGGTGGCAGTTTGGAAAATCGCTATCGTTTTTTGCAGGAAGTGGTCGAGGCAATTTTAACTGTTTTTCCCAGTCATCGGGTGGGGGTGCGTCTGTCTCCCAATGGCGTTTATAATGACATGGGTTCCGAGGATTTTCGAGAAACTTTTCTCTATGTTGCCCAAAGATTAAATGAGTACAATTTAGCTTATTTGCATCTGCTAGATGGCTTGGCTTTTGGGTTTCATGAAAAGGGTCAACCGATGCTTTTATCCGAGTTTCGTGCTGTTTTTAATCGTGCTTTAATCGGCAATTGTGGTTATACCAAAGAAACTGCTGAAGCCGCTATTCAGTTAGGAGATGCGGATTTAATTGCTTTCGGTCGCCCCTATATCAGTAATCCCGATTTGGTGGAAAGATTCGCCAATAATTGGCCCCTTAATCCCGATGCTGAGATGAAAGATTGGTATTCTTTTGACAAGGAAGGTTATATCGATTTTCCCAGTTATAAACCCTAGTTATACTAAATCCAGTTATTAAAGACTGATTATCTATTCCTCCTTTTGCCTCTTGCCTCTTGCCTATCCTGATAAGTAGCCTATACTCAAGGGATTTAAGTAAGTACCTAGGCAAAATTAATTACATACTCGCCTCCAAAATTGTCCAGCACTTTTTTAACGTAAGCGAGGAGGCTCTTTCGGTCTTTATAGGCGCTAAATTCAATCCATTCATATTTTAAAAATCTCCATAATATTTCAATTAAATTTAAATGAGGTGAATAAGTGGGCAACCAAAATATTTTCAAGTTTTTCTTTTCCCATTCCTCAAGTTTCTCCATAAATGCCTCGCTGGTATGAATGGAAGCTTGGTCAATTATTATGACAGTTTTTTTCTGTATATTTTGGCAATATTTATCCAGAAAATTAATAACTATCTCGCTAGTAACCGTTCCGACCTGTGTCTCATAAAATAATTGATTATCTCGTTTCATTATTCCTAAAATATTTAGTCTTTTACCTTCAATTGGTGGTAACTTTATCGTGGTTTTTTCTTCTTGCCAAGCGTCAGGAATACAAGGCTTTGAATCCCCTCCCATTTCATCCAAATATCCTATCTCAATCTCTCCTCTTTTTTCCTGTTTTTTTAGTTCTTCTAAAATAGGTAGTTTGACCTCAAGCTCCCACTCATCAGGGGTTTTGGCGACCCCTCTTCTCACCCTTTTCCACCTCATGTTGATTTTTTTTATGAGTCTTTTTATCGTGTCTTTGCTTACGGTTAATTTCCCTTCTTCTACAATTTTTATCTGGATTTTTTTTAAGCTTTTCGGTTCTTCTTTTACCCAGTCAATAACTTGTTGACCTTGGGCTTCTGTCAATTTAGGTTTTCTCCCTCTTCCTCGACGATTATAAAAACCAATTAGTTTTCTATCTTCCCAGGCCGTCAACCAATTATAGATGGTCTTTCTCGTAACTCCAAATATTCCGCTCAATTCTTCTATCGTGGTTCCCTGAAAACTTAAGAGTATACATTTCGCTCGCTCTCTTACTTGATGATGTTTACTAGCTCGATAAATTCTCTCTAGCATTTTCTGGCTCTCGGGGTTTAGGTCTCTAATCAATCTCATTGTATTTTCCTGCTGCTTCGTTTTTTTATGTATTATACTTCTTAATTTTTTATTTGGGTAATTAATTTTGCATGACTACTTAGCTGGTTATAATTAAATTAAAAATGGATTTTAGGTTCGATCCCCCCTGCCCCCCTTAATAAGGGGGGTGCCGATAGGCGGGGGAATCTGACAGTTTTTAATACCTACCTACTTAGTATTAGATATGTGTAATTAATTATGTCTAGCTACTTATCCATTATGTATGTGCCAAAATTCAATAGGCGAGAGTGCCTTTGTCCCTAACCAAAAAGGAAGGCGTTTAAACCTTCCTTACCATAGAATTGGTCATTTATTGCCGTTTGCGAGCCAATAAACCCAGAGAACCCACCGCTAATAAACCTAAAAGGGTGCCTGGTTCGGGGGTTGTCTGTGTCTGGGCAGGTTGAATGGTCCAGTTAGCAGCAACGATATTACCTGATACATTGGTCAATTGGACCTTGTAATAATAATTTGGGTCAGTATAGTAAACGCCATTGCCCCCATTCACGTACCATCCTATAGGTGTTTGTGTAGAATTGGTTGAGACGACATTGACATTAGTATAATCATACCACTCAGAAGGAACAGCCGTTAACTGTCCTGAGGCATTGGTGACAAAGCTTCCTGTGCTAACACTCAACCCATCACCCCCATTAGGATTAAAGGTGGTAACGTGGGCCCCATTACCAAAGTTGAAGGTGACAGTCACAATGTCACTGGCGTTCCATGTTTGGTTGAACAGGGAAGTTCCCCCATTGTCAAGCTGATAGGTGATAACCGCAGTATCACCGACAATAACGTTATCGACATCAGCAGAGAAAACAGTATCCCCCGCATTTCTCACAAAAAGTACGATCACCAACCCCCGAAGCCTTACAAAATCTGGGTTTTGACTGGGTGATCGCCTTGTAGCAAAAACGACAGTGTGTTGTTAGGATTCAACTTAAGCTCATCATCAATTAGACCTTGAAAAAAGAACAAATTTAAAATGCGTATTTTTAGGTTAATTAGTTGATAAAGTCTCAATTTTAAGTAGAGAATGAAGTCAAAAGCTTGCTATAATTTAATCATTAAAACTATTTAAAGTATGTCAAGTTTATGACTCCTAGTTCAGACCAGTCTCGACTCAATCAATTAAATTTTGGAAACCTCAATGGAAGACAAGTAATCGCTAATTTTGAGGGAGGAAAAATCACCTCAGATGCAGGAATTATTTTGATGGCAGAGTTAGACCAAAAGCTAAAAATAACGGCTCGGTTTGCCGAATGTTTTCGAGATTATCGAAATTCATCCTATCTAGATTATTCAGTTCATGAACTACTCGCACAAAGAGTTTATGGGATAGTTTTGGGATATGAGGATGTCAATGATCATGATAAATTACGTCATGCTCCAGCTTTAGCAATAGCATTGAAAAAACTAAATTTTATTGACTCAGCCCAAGCAAATTTAGCGGGAAAAAGTACAATTAATCGACTAGAATATTGTCCGGAAACAGTCATCAATCAAGAGAACAGTCGTTACCATAAAATCGAGCCTAACCCCAAAGAAATTGAAAAAGCTTTTGTGGACATCTTTCTAGAATCCTACAAAAAGCCACCGAAACCAATTATTTTAGACATGGATGTCACCGATGACCAAGTGCATGGAAATCAAGAGGGAGCGTTTTTCAATACTTATTATAAAGGAGTGTGTTATGCTCCTTTGTATATTTTCTGTGAGCATCATTTATTAGTAGCTAAACTCCGGTCTTCTCATGTAGATACTGCTGGGGGAGCATTAGAAGAATTGCAGCGAATAATCGGTATAATTCGAGAAAAATGGTCAGATACGCAGATATTAGTACGAGGAGATAGTGCCTATTCCCGTGAAGATATCATGAAATTTTGCGAAAGTCAAGCAGGAGTTGATTATGTTTTAGCAATGGCAACGAATAGTCAATTAAAATTACGAGCGACCGATGTAATTGAGAAAGCTAAGGCAGATTACGAGCAAAGACTTCAGCCAGTTACTGAATTAATGGAGACGTTATTTTCTCCCGATGAAGAGTTAGGAGAATTGGCGAAATTGGTACCAGAATCGACTTGGTATCGTTCCCTATGTTATCAAACCCAAAAATCCTGGAGCCGTTCAAGAAGAGTGGTGACAAAAGTTTGTCCTGGTAGTGAGGGCGTAAAAATTCGCCACGTTGTGACTTCTTTACCTGCATCAAAGATTCCCCCATCTAAACTTTACACTGAAAAATATTGCCCCAGAGGTGAGAGGTCAAATCGAATTAAAGAGCAACAATTAGACTTATTTGCTGACCGGAATT
Source organism: Microcystis aeruginosa NIES-843 (assembly GCF_000010625.1). NCBI lineage: Bacteria > Bacillati > Cyanobacteriota > Cyanophyceae > Chroococcales > Microcystaceae > Microcystis > Microcystis aeruginosa. The sequence goes on along the minus strand of NC_010296.1, from coordinate 3,280,313 downwards.
CGACACAGACATTTGAGAGTAATCAATTATAGTCATTTCAAATAAGTGTGAGACGAGGGAAAAATAAGGTAAAATCAAGAGAAACGAGCAACCCATACAGAAAAATGTCTTATAGCCTAGACTTGAGAAAAAAAGTAATCGATTATGTAGAGAATGGGGGAAGCATAACCAAAGCCGCCGCTCTATTTAATATAGGAAGAGCGACGATATATAGATGGCTAGGTAGGGAAAAACTGGAAGCAACAAAGGTAAAACACCGTCAGAGAAAGCTGGACTGGAAAGCACTGTCAAAAGATGTCCAAGAAAATCCCGAGGCAAGATTAAGAGACAGAGCCGAGAAATTTGGAGTGAGACCAAGTGCCATTTGCTATGCCTTAAAAAACATGAAAGTTACCAGAAAAAAGAAGGAACTTCGTTATAGAGAAAGAAACCGAGAAGAAAGAATGAAATACTACAGAGTGCTGAGAGAATTGATTAAAATATATGGAAGTGAAAGCCTTGTATTTATTGATGAGTCAGGGTTTGAAGAATTTCAAGCCTGTTTTTATGCTTGGTCAAAAAAAGGGAAGAAAGTCTTTGGAGATAGACAAGGAAAACGAGGAAAAAGAGAGAACCTTGTCGCTGGTAGAAGAAAGGGAAAAAAAGACTTTATTGCACCGATGGTATTTACGAGAAGCCTGAATGCCGAAGGTTTTGAAGGGTGGTTATCTTTATATTTGTTGCCCTCTCTAACCATAACATCAGTATTAATTATGGATAATGCACCAATTCATCGGAAGACAGTCATTAAACAACTGGTAGAGGAAGCAGGTCATCAGGTCGTGTTTTTGCCAAAATACTCTCCTGATTTAAATGATATCGAACATGATTTTAGTGCATTAAAGAGGGCAAGAATGTATGCTCCTGTGGGGACACCCCTTGATGAAATTATTCGTACTTATTGTGTCGCCTAGTGTCTCGTTCTTATTTGAAATAACTATAAGACTTTGGTTGTCATCAATGGCTTATGTTTTAATGCAAGCTTTTCGTCAAAATTGTTTGGCTAAAACTTCTTTTGCCAAAGCGACAGTGGGAACAATTCGCCTTAATTTCCTTAAATTAGGAGCTAGAATTACTGTTAGTGTCAGAAGAATTTTAATCGCAATTGCCAGGCTCTTCGTTACCCTTTATGCTAAATCAACATACAAGATGCCAAGATAACATACTTCTAACCCAAAAATTCCGAAAGTTTCTCAAGCCATAGCCTCTCCGTTTTATTAGTTTAAGTTTATTGTTGATTCCCTCGACCACCCCATTCGTTGTCCTTCGCTCGAAATAACTAATTATTTCTCCAAACCAGTTTCGGATTGTTTGACAACTCTTGGTAAAAACACTGGAGGATTTTGCCAACCATTCCGAGATGGATAGCATTCCCTCTGTCGGATTCTCTGAGGTTTCATAAATCTTTCTAAATTCTTCCTTTAATTCCTGCATCTTTTTCAAATTTGGGAATTTTTCTTTGATAGCTTCTAGTTTAATTTTTTGGGGTTCCGTTAAATCTTCTTCATTTTTTAACAGGCTATATTTACTTCGCTTTAAAACTTCTAGCTTCGCTTCTTTTTCCGCTTTCTGTTTTTTATTTTTCTGCGCTTCTACGGCTCTTTTTTCTGCTCTTCTCTGTTCGTCTAACTCTTGATTAATTTGTTTCATTACATGGAATCTATCGGCGACTACTTCGGCCGATGGCATCAATTCTTTCACCAAATTTTTATAAGGCAACCAAAGGTCTATGCTCACTTCTTCAATTTGCTCTAACACCTCTTTTCCCCAGCCCGTAAGCGTTTCTCTCAACTCTTCTTGTGTTCGCTTCTCTAGAATAGCTATTAGTTTTCCCGTATCTAAATTTACTAAAACCGCACAGTAATTTTTTTGTCCTTTGACTAGAGCGATTTCATCAATTCCTAGTCTTTTTAATTCCGATAGGTCTGGCTCTGTAATTTCTTCGGCGATGTCCTCTATCATTCTTTGAATCTCTTCTTCCGTTACGTCATTTATTCGACTAACATTTAAAATATCTCCTTCTTTTAATTGTTCGAGTATATTTGCGGCTAGTCTTTTCGTATAGGTTCGTTTCTTGGCGACAAAATCTAACTCTTCGCTAAAGGGTCTCTGACAATTATCGCACTTAAATTGACGACGATTAATTTGTAGGTATACTGGTTGACCTGAGATTGGTAAATCTTTGACTAAATGTCGATGATTTTGGTGGAGTTTATCGCTCTCTAACCCACAACGAGGACAGGTTGCTTTTTGATTTTTCGATTCGATTCGGCAAACTATACCGATATTTTCTAGGTGTAGATAGCCTTGAATACAGGTTCCTTTTAGGTTCAAAAATTTGTCAAGTATCATAAGTAAAATAATCTCGTTTTTGGCTATTATATCAAATCTTAACTCAATTGTCTATCTTTTGGTATTAACCTGTTGATGCCTTAAGTCCTTCCCTGTATGGATTTCAGCTACTTTTGAGCGTAGGCGCTCTCATCGAATTTTATTTTAAGTTAATTATTTGCATAACAATTCCCGAAGAGCCAATTGCCAGTTCTTGTCCCTATCAAGATATTTTAGCGATAGCTTACTCTAGAATTCAAGCGATAGCGGGAACTGGATAAGTTGAAGAGTTTTCAAAGATCATTAAATAGTCTTAAAAATGGCTGCTTATAAATTCAGCTAACTTTGTCGTGAACATTTTCCCTAATTGACGGAATTTTTCCAGTAATTCAGGAATTTTTTGATTAGTTTAGTCAGATTATTCCTTGATAACTAAGCGGGTTTCTCTTATTTTTGAAAAACACCAACTTTTAACCTCCAAATTAGGTTCTTAATTCAGTTTGTGAGAAATGCGGGTATCCGTATAGGTAGCGGTAAAAATGGCGGCATGGGCGGGAATGGCAGTGAAAACGGCACAAGTCACCCCAGGAAGGCAAAGGGCTTTTAGCAGTTGATTAGTCATTTTTGATTGATTGACAAGTTAATTTCATGGCTAAGAATGGGGAAAAACTGCTCGTTATACCCCATAAATCATTGCTTAACAGCAATAAGCAGCCTCATTCTACCCCCCCCCCGAATTTGTCAAGTATTCTCCGTTTTTTATTGATGAATCCGGAAAAAAGCCCATCAGGGAGAGACTGGAAGGGTTCGCCAAGGAAACATCTTAAATTAATCAGTAATGATTAAGATTGAGCTATTTTAGGGGTTAGGGGGGAGCAAAACGTCCTAATCTTCGTGCGTACTGCTATAAAATAAGAGTATGAAAACTGACACGATTTTTTATCAACTCTTTCAATCATTCCCCTCTATCTTCTTTGAATTAATTCAACTCCCTATCACCGAAGCGAATAACTACCGCTTTGACTCAGTGGAAGTCAAACAACTTTCCTTTCGTCTCGATGGAGTCTTTCTGCCTCAAAATAATCACCCCCAGACTCCTATCTACTTCTGTGAGGTACAATTTCAAGAAGATGAGGCTTTTTATCAGCGCTTTTTCACCGAAATATTCTTATATCTCAGTAAAACTGACTTAACCAATGATTGGCGGGGTGTGATTGTCTATCCTAACCCTCAAGTAGAAACCGATAAAGTTCAACGCTATCGGGAACTCCTCAACTCCGAGCGAGTGAGACGGATTTATCTGAATGAATTAGAAAACATTCCTCAAACTTCGATTGGTTTAGCTACAGTCCAATTAATCACCCTATCTAAAGCAAAAGCGATTGATAGCACCCGAAAATTAATCCAAAGAGTGCGGCAAGAATTAACCCCCGACCAAAAACCGCAAGAACTCTTACAATTAATAGAGACGATTCTCGTTTATAAGTTACCGCTTCTCAATCGTCGGGAGATAGAAACTATGTTTAGTTTAGATGAATTAAAACAGACTCAGTATTTTCAAGATGTGCGCGAAGAAGCGCGTCAGGAAGGTCGTCAGGAAGGTCGTCAGGAAGGTCGTCAGGAAGGCAGACTAAACAAAGCACTAGAGGCGGTCCCTCGTTTGTTAGCCTTAGGGTTAAGTGTTGAGCAAGTCGCATCCGCGTTAGAGTTAGAGGTTGAACAGGTTAGAGCTATACAAAACGGGACATAAAAAAATGCGATCGCCTTGTAAAATAAAAGCATGAAAACTGACACGATTTTTTATCAACTCTTTCAATCTTTCCCCTCTATCTTCTTTGAATTAATTCAACTCCCTATCAGCGAAGCGAATAACTACCGCTTTGACTCAGTGGAAGTCAAACAATTTTCTTTTCGTCTTGATGGAGTCTTTCTGCCTCAAAATAATCACCCTAGATTTCATCGTAAAACCGGGGTTGGGACGGGGATAAAGTTATCCCCTCACCCAACCTTACTTACCAACGATTTAAGAAACCGCCACCATTACCCCAGCGCGGTCGGGAATTAAAGAAACCACCACCGTCAGACCAACCATTACGCCAGGGCCGCGCATTAACGAAACTACCGCCGCGACCATCTACCCAACCGCCAGCACGACTATTCCCCCAACCGCGATTGCCACCATCTCCCCAGCCTAAAGCTTGTAAACTAGGATCGGCAGTACCGGACGGCAGTTGGTTAACCCGTTCGCGTACAGCGCTAGATAGACGACTTAAACGCGCTTCAATGGGATTAGCCTCGTCTGAGGCGGCCTGGGCAGTGCTAGTCAGACCGAAGGCAGATAAAGCGAGAAGAAAGCCGACTAAACCAGTTTTATTGCTGATATTCACCTGAATTTATGCTCCTATTTGGCTTCTTGGGGATTAATTTGGGCGTGTTCGATAACTTTGAAGGCAAAAAACCCCTTTAATAATTCTGGGGGGATGGGAACCATGCCTTGACTACCGAACCAGCGATCGATTTGACTAACGGTGGCCGTATCATTGGTGATGTAATCCTGCATCATTTTAACAATGGCATAGTTGACATCATCCAAAAAAGTAGAGTTATTTTCGGGAACCATGCAAGCGATGCCAAAATTAGCTAGAGCTTCTTCGGGGACGATTTCGTAGATTTTAGGGTTATCTCTGAGGATTGTTCCCGCTAAAGAGATGCTATCCCCCGCTATTGCGTCGATTTTACCGGTTTTTAAAGCTTCGATCGCTTCTTCTACGGTGCTGTAGGTAGTAACAATTGTCGCTTGCGGTTGTACTAATTTAATCACATCGACGGCCGCAGAAGTGGGAACCAAGGCGATGCGTTTACCGATTAGGGATTGAGGAGTGGAGAGATTGCTACCTTTTTTGGCTAAAATCCTAATCCCAGAAATGCTGTAACTGATGGAAAAATCGACCACTTTCGCCCTTTCCCAAGTAAAAGCCGTACTACAAGCGATATCGATTTCCCCGCTACGAATGAGATTAATTTTCTCTCCGGGTTGGTTAGCTTCAATCATTTGCAGGGTGACGGGACGACCGAGACGAGTTTCCAGTCGTTTTCTAATTCGTTCCAACACATCCATAGAATAGCCGACTAATTCCCCCTTATCATCGATGTAGGAGTAGGGAATCGCATCAAAACGGGTTCCTACGGTCAAAAATCCCGTGCGAGCCACTTTTTCCACCACTGTTTCCGCTAAACTTGCACTAGCGAGGAACATAGGTAATATGCAACCTAGTCCCACTAACTGTAAAATTTTCTTCATAAATCGAGTGCTTGCTCCCGTACAAACATAACTATACTAGAATTCACTAAAAAATCTTCAAGGTTTCCATAATAATTTCTGTGAACTTTTACAAATTAGATGGCGGTTCAAGGCGAATTAATTGACCGTTACCTTCATCGGTGAGCAGGTATAAAAATCCGTCGGGACTTTGACGCACATCCCGCACCCTCTGACCGATGGGAATCGCTTCTTGATTGATAATTTCACCCGATTTATCCACTGACAGACGGCGAATATCCCTGGAAACTAAACCACCGGCAAATAAATTTCCCTGCCAATTAGGAAAGCGATTACCGGTATAAAAGACCAATCCCGAAGGAGCGATCGCAGGTGTCCAAATTGTTTTCGGATCAATCAGACCGGGTCGAGATTCTGGCTCTTCGGTAATTGTTATGCAATGGACGGGGGTTATAAGGGATGGAACCCTTATATAGAAAGGCATTTAGCGATTTTTGTCAATTATTTTTGATCTAGAGCGAACTAATCAATTAAGTCTCTTACCAGATAAGGATTTAGTCGATTTATGACCCCCTATCGAACCATACCAAGTAACGAAGAACCGAGATTCTTCGCTGGAAACTGGGGTATTAGTGCCGTATAGCAGAAACCACTGGCCAACCATAATTTTTACCTTTTTCAATTAAATTTAATTCATCCCCTCCTTGCGCTCCATGTTCTGTTGCCCAGACTCTTTTAGTCATCGGATCAAAGCTGATTCCTTGAATATTCCGATGACCATAACTCCAAATTTTAGAACCGGCAAAAGGATTATCTTTAGGTAGAGAACCATCGTCATTGATGCGGATAATTTTACCTAGGGTCTGCTGAAAAAGTTTTTCCTGGGGGCAGGGTGTGGGGTGTGGGGTGTAGGGTGTAGGGTTTTACTCATTTTCAGGTGGCCAATTACCTAATTTTCAGGGAAAAAGTGCCTAAATTTCCCCCCGATCACTCCCATATCCAGTACTTTTTGATTGCCAAAAGGTCTAAAAGTCTTACCCAACAAGGTTTTTAGCTTTATTCAGCAAAGTCTACCTAAATGACTTTGCAGATTTTGGGACTGTTTTCTAATTAAATCTCCCGCTAATTGTAGAGGAGGATTACCCCCGTCCCCAATCGCTACCAATAAAGTGCCATCCGGTAGCCATAATAACCGCGAACCGAAGTGTTGAGAGTCGGTTTTTGCCTGGGAAACTTCAAAAATAACCCGCACATCTCGCAAACTTGCACCATCTTGACACTCCCGTCGCGCTCATGCGAGGGATTCTTGGTTCATCGAGTTTCCTTAATCTGACAGGACGTATCCAATCAAACCAGAGGGAATCTCTCCCCAAGCGTATTAGTTTCCGTGTGTCCCACGGTACTTAGTCCCTTTTTGAGAATATTGATAGCGGCGTTAATATCTCTATCTTCTACATAGCCACATTCAGGACAAATATGGGTTCTTGTAGATAGAGATTTAGGTACTTTTTGACCACAATTAGAACAATCCTGACTCGTGTTATGGAGGGCTACTGCTACTGTAGCCTTACCATATTTAAAACCAAAATATTCTAACCATTGCCGAAAAGTTGACCAAGCCACATCATTAATAGATTTAGCTATTCTAGAGTTTTTTACCATGCCTTGAATATTTAAGTTTTCGTAAGCGATGAAATCGTTAGATTTAATGACGCGCAATGCCTCTTTTTCGACAAAGCCTCTACGTTGCCTACTTACTCTTAAATGTTTTCTAGCATACCTCTTTCTGGCCCTTTGGTAGTTGTTTGACTGAGGTTGACCTTTTCTAAACTTTTTAGATTTTTTCCGATTTAGACGGTTTAATCTTTTTTCTGCCTGGCGATAGTATTGCGGTATTTCTACCGTTTCCCCATCACTATTAGCGTAGAAAACTTTTAAACCTACATCCAATCCCACACATCTTTTAGTCGGTTCTAGGGGTTTCGCATATTCCCGAATATCAACACTTAGACAGAATTGGACATAGTAACCATCCGCTCGTTTAACAATTCTAACTCGTTTAATTTGGTCTATAGGATAAAAGTTTAGGTCTCTAGTTCCTTTTAGTTTAACCGTCCCAATGTTTTTCTTATCTGTGAAAGTTATTTTCTTTCTATCCTCTGATAGTTTCCACCCACAGTTTTTATATTCCACAGAACGATTATTTTTCTGAAACTTGGGATAGCCTTTTTTACCTTTTATTTTTTTCTTACAATTGTCATAGAAACGGGCAATAGCTGACCAGGCCCGTTCGGCCGATGCTTGTCTAGCCATAGAATTTAGAGTATCGACAAACTTGAACTGTTTGGCGAGAACTGCACAATATTTATTGAGAGAATATTTATCGATTTTGTCTTCCCTCTTGGCATCTATCCAAAGCCTTAATGCTTTGTTTCTGATGAATTGTACTGTACGAATAGCTTCATCAATGGCAGAACACTGACTTGGTTTGACCACGGCTTTCATTTCTAAGACAATCATTGTTTATCGACCTCAAACAACTTATTTTATATTAACCTGTACAGCATAGATTGTCAAGATTTTAGTCGTGCTTCGCTGTTTTATATTGGTCGGGGTTTCATCCCGTCGCTAAGTGCGAGGGTCTTCACCCCGACATTTGAGATAAACCGCACGAGCGACGCGGGTACGATTAGCCTCCTGGTCTCCGTGGGCATAAGTTAGATAAATCCAGCGATTTTGGGCAAATTGGGGATGAATTGCCACATCGAGCAGTCCTCCTTGTCCGACGGCAAAAACTTCGGGAACTCCAGCGATGGCTTTTGGGTCTAATTTGCCCTCTCTAACTACTCTTAAACGACCGGGGCGCTCTGTGATGAGGATTTCCCCGTTAGGTAGCCAAACCATCGACCAAGGATGCTCTAAACCCTCGATTACGGTCACTTTTTGCCATTGATTTCTCTGGGAATTATTCGCCGAAGTTAATACATTTGCACCTTGACAACCGGAGATAATTATGGTATGTAAAACGCTAGATACTAAAGGCGAGAAAAGGCGATTGAGAGAATTAAGCATTAGTTGGTAACTCCCCAAGTTTGCCATGGCATAGACATCATTAAGGTTGGTTCGGGTTAATTGCTCGTACAAACTATTTGGCAATACCTCTAATTTTCGCTTTTACTTTTTCAATGAATGAAGAAGAATTCACATCGTGGAGATGTTGTTTACTGGCTTTACTTAGGATTGATGCCACTAAACCAAAGGAGGACTGTGAAGAAAAAATCAAATCATTACAACTGGCTAACAAATACATATCCATTAATGCTTCTATGCCATTTTGAACGCGATCAGGACATTGATCCCAGTTCTGGTGCATTCTTTCTCCCGATGGTGGAAACCATTTTGGTGTGGTGATAATATTTGGGAACTCCTCTTGAAATTTTTCAACAACTTCTTGAGAATCTGTAGCCAAGAAAATGCTGTTAAATTTATTGTTTTTGTTGATTTTTTTAGTATTAGTAATTAGCTTATCTAAAGGAATCTTCATGTCTGTGTATCTGACATGAACGCCTAGGGTATTCACTCCAAAGTAAGATGATCGGAAATCTTCGATAGACTGAATAATTTCAGGTTTCAGGCTTAGATGAGAGTTTAATACCTGTTTGATAATAGTACGATCATCCATTTTTGCCAAGTAATCGAACTTCCCATGAAAAAGTTGTCTCATCTGGTTGATTTTATGAGTATAGGCACAGAAAACCAGAATCTCACTCTCATAATTTGTTCTAGATAATTCAACCGACATAGATTGATCCGAAATCCTTAAATCTTTTCTTAGTCCACCAAAAGATTGATCTAACTTATCAATCCATATCTCAGGATAGACAGACTTGGTATCAGGTATAGATTCTACTGAAACGGTCTTTGGACAGTTAAAAAATAGAGGGAAGGAGTTGATATCGTCATGACAATAAGTATTATCCCGCCAATCAATAACTAACTGGCGATTACTAATTTCACTATAGATTATTGCACCACAGGCGGCCAGAATTCGGTTTCCCATGCCAGAGGAACCTTTACAAATCAGAAATTTTCTAGAGCTATTCATATTTTCTATTAAGTATCTACTAAACTATAAACCTAGGCGAAGGCGAATTCTTTTCAAACTAAAGGGAGAGTGAGCCATAAATAGCTTCACAAATTCTAGGCGACTTTGAATGTCACGATATTTTTTTAGGTAGTAAAATAGTGCTTCTAAATTAATAGCAATACCCTTGCGATACAGGTAATGCGCCAATTCTATGCCACTAATCTCATTTTTTAAAAGGTCAATTAACTCAAGACTGCTAGGTAAGCTATTGGGGCGGAATGAGGAACTATAGGCAGAGTTTACCCATGATGCTTCTTTCCCTTTATAGGTTTTAGATTCTGGGTGTCCAAAACCTATATTATAGATCAAAGAAGTTTTGGGAATAAGGTGAACCCGATTTTGATACAAAGATGCAAGAGTAAGAGTAATAACCCAGTCAGTTTGCTCATTTCTCTCTAGCCAGAACTGGTTTATTATAGTCATTTTTGTTTGCACGGTGGCGGGTATATTATAGAATTTTCCAAAAGGATTATATTGTTTTGGCTGATTGATGAGAGCGATATCATTCCAGCGATCGGCCCAGATACCGAATCCCCAAGAAAAAACTCTACGAGAAAGAGCAAAATCCTCTTCGATCAAATGATATGCTTGCTCTGGAAAGGCTGCATATCCGCTAATCGAAAAGATTTTTTTATGTTCACGGTATGCCTCTAATAGACGGCACATCCTATCATAAAAATATGGATTGGGAAAGTTATCATCTTCCAAGTAAACAACAGATTCATAAGTGGATAGGACTTCTGTCAAGGACAAAATGACATTTTGATCACAGCCCAAATTTTGTGACCGTAACCTTATATCTACTGGAATTTTACTAGAGAACTCTTGCAGTAAAGCAATTGTTTGATCAATCAGGGGTAGATCAAGTTCATTTCTTGCTCCATCCACATAGGCAATGATCTGATGAGGAAATAGAGTCTGTTGGGTTAAACCCTTTAAAACTTCCTTGAGTAGATCGGGACGAGTAAAAACTATTAAAATAACTGGCGGCAAAGAACTAGGTAAAGGCACCTCATCAAGAGACATTGGTAAATTTGTTAAATTCATAGACTACCGCACAACAAAAATTTTAACATCTGCACAAATCATGCCCAATATGGTAACACCTTAATTTGACTGTGTCAAGCTTAATTACACTTCGATAACTCCCAGCTAGAATTTTTTGACCTTAACTGGAGAGAAAACTTTTACTATAATGTTCGGATATCCTGTCTCCTTTGCCTGACCACTTATTAAGGGACTTCCAAAAAATAAACTATTCATGCTCAAGAATAATAATCATTCTCGGAGTGTAGGAGGTAGGGGTCGATGGTTGCCTCCTCCTTCCAATTTTGTAGTAGAATTAATCCTGTACATTATTAATCAAGTTTTTCTTTGTAAGTGTATATGGAATTAACTGATTCCCTCAAGAAATTGCTCAGTGAAACTGCACTTCAATTAAAAGGTGCAGCTAAAAGAAGATTCATGGCCCAAACAGTCTTAGAATTAGGCTATGGGGGACAAACCCTTGCTGCACAGGAGTTAGGCTGGAATCGAACTACTATTCGTAAAGGAATTAAAGAACTAAAAAGAGGTATTATTTGTGTTGATAATCATTCAGCTAAGGGGCGGAAAAAAGCAGAAGAACATTTACCTTTTCTATTGGAAAACATCAAAAGTTTAGTGGATTCTCAAAGCCAAACTGACCCAAGTTTTAAAAGCCAAAGGCTTTATGTGAGACTGAGTGCGGCCGAAGTCCGAAAGCAATTAATCTCTAAATATGGGTACAGTGATGAGGATTTACCGAGCGAGGAAACTATTCGGGTTAAATTAAATAACTTAGGTTATCGTCTGAAAAGAGTCGCTAAAGTTTTACCTCAAAAAAAATTCCAGAAACCGAGGCAATCTTTGAGGAATTAGCTAACATTAATCGGGAAGCGGATGAAGACCCTACGATGTTACGTCTTAGTTTGGATGCCAAAGCCCGTGTTAATATTGGACTATTTGATCGAGGAGGTAAGAATAGAATAACTGTCGAAACAAACGATCATGATTTTAATCCGAAAACAACCCTAACCCCTTACGGAATATTTATTCCAGAATTTGATGAGTTGTTTTTGTATTTCACTGCCTCCACAGTCACCAGTGACTTTATTGTTGATATATTAGAAGATTTCTGGGAGTCGGAAAAATCTCGTTTTGAGAAAATTAAAACTTTGATAATTAATCAAGATAATGGACCAGAAAATAATTCGAGACGAACTCAGTTCATGAAACGTATAGTTGAGTTTTCCCAAAAATATCAAGTTAATATACGTTTAGCTTACTATCCCCCTTACCATAGTAAATATAATCCTATTGAACGAACCTGGGCTGTGTTAGAAAACCCTTGGAATGGGAGTATTTTAGATGAAATCGAAACGGCTTTGAAATTCGCCCAAACTATGACTTGGAAAGGAAAACACCCGATTGTTAAGTTGATTACTGAAACTTATGAAAAAGGAGTAAAGCTTACTAAAAAAGCCATGGAAAAAATCGAAGAAAAAATCGAACGTCTCACAGAATCAACGAATCAAGACTTTCCCGATTTGGGACAATGGTTTATTGATATCTATTATGATAAGACCTAGTTTGTAGTTAACTAAGATGGTTAGCTAAAAACTGTCTTTGATTCTTTAACTTGTCCTTGTTATACTCGAAAAAGCTCGGAAGTATAAGAGTTTGTGCTGCCTATTTTTTCGGAAAAATAGGTTGTAATGGGAGACTCTTTGTTTTCCTAGACAAAAATAATTACTTTTTCAAAAAAACACTTTTCTATTTTTTTGTTGGGTATTTTATTCTCTGGAAGTCCCTAACCGTAACTTTCTATCCCTAGATAAAATTTTACAACCATAATCAGCGATTACTAAAAATTATATCATTGAAAACCCCTATCGGTCATTAAAGAGATAGGGGCTAATTATTTTAGATACTTTCCGTTTGTTCTGACTTCCTTTTATAATTATCTTTAGTCAGATAGCGGATACGAGATTTCAGAAATTCAGCCAATCCATAAATTTCATCAAGACTGTCTATATTTGTGTTTGCTTCTTTACCAGTTTCGACGTTATCGGGAATACTGATTGATTTCTTGCCAGTTTTTTTGAACCACAGACGACAGACTGTTTTGGTTACTTTTCCATCTAAGTTGATACCAAAATAACTTCTAGTGTCTTTGTATTGAATCCGTGCGGTATTGATTTCTTCCCGTAGAATTGATTTAATAATGTAAAATACTTCCAGTTTTTCGGGATTAATTCCATGTTCCTCTGGTTCTTCTGGTGGAGGATCTTCTCCTGCTGGTGTATCAGGAGGATTTTGTCCAGTTTTTTTGATGATATCATTGATATACTCTTTGAGAGAATGCTTAATAATTTCTGTGAATTTTTCAACAACCAATGCAGTTCTCACTCCAGAATACACATGACTAACAAAAAACTTAACAAATTCGGGGGAAGGATCATTTAATTGCTGGGCAATCACTTTTTTAACTTCTTTTGTGTACAATAAATTGCGAGCAACCTCTTCTAGTTCGTCAGAATTAAAGCTAGATTTAGAAAAACGTTTTAATTCGTTAACAGAAGAGTCGTCAAAGTCGAGAATGTTAAACTCAAAAAATGGCTTATTGTCCATGATATTATCCTTGACGATATCCGTATAAAACCGATAGATAATTCCATTAGTTAAAACTCCAAAGTTAGCTCCAGTTGCATTAAAATATCGATGCAGTTGGGAACTATGTTTAGGATGCTCAAGATTTTGATGACAGCTTTTACATTCCATCAAAATAATCGGTTGATTGTCCAAACAAATAGCATAATCTACTTTTTCCCCTTTTAATCCAGTTAAATCGGCACTATATTCGGGATGAACTTCCATGGGATTGAACACATCGTAACCCCATGCTTGCAAAAAAGGCATAATAAAAGCTGTTTTGGTTGCCTGTTCGTTTTGGATTTGAGAACGAGAGGTTTCAACTTTTTGGGCAATTTCTTTGAGTTTATCGATTTCCATGATAGCCTCATTATCTAGGATGTGTGGATCATGTTCTCAGCCTAACCATAATTTAACCTTTTTTTTACCTAAGGGTCAAGCATTTTTGACTGTCATCATCATTAATTCAAAAATATTTACACTAATCAACCGTATCTTTTATGCTATCATTCCTAGGTACGGGTTATTTTTAATCATGTCGCCATTTGATCAAAGACAATGCTTGCTTTAGAACAGCTTTATGAACGGGAGTACGATCGCTGGTTAAGCGAGACGATCGAGTTATTAAAAAATCGTCAGTTTGATCGGGTAGATTACGAACATTTAATCGAGGAGTTGGCAGCTTGGGGACGAAGCGAAAAAACTACTGTTAAAAGTTTAATTTTATCGATAATAATCCATCTCCTAATCTATCAATTTTGGACAACAGAAAGAGAAATAAATAGTAATCATTGGGCGGCAGAGATTATCACTTTTCGAGTACAATTAGAAGATAAGCTCACCACCGATTTAAGCAAATTTCTAGAACTAGAGTTAGACAATATCTATGAAAATGCCCGCTTAATTGCCGAAAAAAAGACAGGATTAAAAAATTTACCGATAATTTGCCCCTACTCTCTGACACAAATTCTTGAGAAACAGTGGTTTCCCGATACAGACAATCAATAAACTCTCAAAAATATGGAATCTCACAACAGTGAACCGATTATAATTGCCGAAGCGGTGGAAAAATGGTACGATAACCGCTTTCATGCTTTGCGGGGAGTCAATCTCACCGTTAATAAACAGGAAGTTGTCGTGATTATGGGGCCGTCCGGTTCGGGAAAATCCACCTTTATCCGCACTTTTAACGGGTTAGAATCCTATCAAAAAGGCCGCATTATTATTGACGGAATAACTGTGTCCCACAACCTGAAAAATATCGAGGCAATCCGTCAGGAAGTTGGCATGGTTTTTCAACAATTTAACCTCTTTCCCCATCTGACAGTATTAGATAATGTCACCCTTGGTCCGATGTGGGTGCGCGGTTGGAAAAAAGCGCAAGCGGAGGAAATAGCGAGAAAACTCCTCGAAAAAGTTGGTATTCTCGAACAAGCACTTAAATATCCCCCTCAGTTATCGGGAGGACAACAGCAGCGGGTGGCAATCGTTCGCGCTTTAGCTATGCAGCCGAAGGTGATGTTATTCGATGAACCCACCTCAGCTTTAGACCCAGAAATGGTGCGAGAAGTCTTGGAAACGATGCAAAGTTTAGCCAAATCGGGGATGACCATGGTTTGTGTCACCCACGAGGTAGGATTCGCGCGAGAAGTGGCCGATCGAGTGGTATTTATGGATCAGGGTTTAATTTTGGAAATTGCCCCCCCAGCAGAATTTTTTAATCATCCCCAATCCGATCGAACTCAGCAATTTTTAGCAAAAATTCTTTGATTTTCCATGACTTGATCATTAAACCATCTCTTTTTCTTCTTCTACCTCCACTAAAAGGGGAACGAGATTTTCATTTAAACGACCGGCTCGAATTAATTCTGCGTAGGTATTAGCTTCGATATCAAGTAAAGTATCTTGAAATTGTTCGGCCACCACATCTTTTAATTGTGGATGTTCCTGTAGTAATTTTTGCAACTGATCCCGCAAGGACTTTAATTGTCCTTCCACCAGAGTTTTTTTGTCGCGATAAAATTCGGGATCGATATCGGGAAAACGTTCTGGTTGTTGCAGATAATTAGACACCCTAGTTAAGGCAATCTGACGAGCAATTAAGGCCGAATATTCGCTCCGAATCGGTTGATCACCGATAAGATTGAGGGCATTTAACAGCCATTGTATAGATAATCCTTGCACCAATAAAGTAAATAAAACCACCCCAAAAACCACGTCAATAATTTCTTGACGGTAGGGGATAGACGTGGGAACACTTAACGCTAGGGCGATCGAAACCGAACCGCGCAATCCTCCCCACCATAACACCGTTCTTTCCTTGAAACTGATCCTATTACCCGTAATTAGGTTACTAATTCCCCCTAGTCCAAAAATTGAGAACAGACGGGAAACCACCATAGCGGCGATCGCTATTAAAATCCCGGTTAAGTGACTGCCGAGACTCTCAAAACGAGTTTGATCACCGATCAGTAAAAAGATGATGGAATTGACAAAAAAGGCGATAAATTCCCAAAATTCGCTAACTACTAGGCGCGTGCGGGGACTCATACCAATGCGCGAACCGAGATTACCGAGAATAATCCCGACAATTACCACCCCAATCACACCGGATCCGCCTAATTTTTCCGTGACGAGATAGGTTCCATAGGCAGAAACTAGGGTGAGAGACTGTTCCACAAAAGGCAGATCGAAGCGTTGGGTAAGGTAGGAAATGCCGAAACCGATCACGCAACCCACACCGATGCCAATCCCCACAAAGGTGCAGAAACGAGCGATCGTCACGGGGACGGAAAAGGTATCGACTCCCAAGGGAATCCCCACCAAGAGGACGAAAGCGACCACAGCGACCCCATCATTAAAGAGACTTTCCCCTTCCATCAGGATCGTCAGTTTTTTACTGGCCCCCAATTCTTTAAATAGGGCAATTACAGAGACGGGATCGGTGGCAGCTAGGGCAGCACCCAAGAGAAAAGCGATCGATAGGGGTAAATTGGCAAAAATATGTAGGGGATAGGCGACTCCCAAAACGGAGATAATCACCCCGATAACGGCAAAAAGGACGATAGTAACCCAATATTCCTTTAATTTAGCCCAAGGAATATTCCAAGCGGCTTCAAAAAGGAGGGGAGGCAGAAAAATTTCCAGAATTAATTCCGGGGAAAGATTAACTAGACGCAAATCTAAAAAAGCTAAACCCATACCGACAATAACTAACAGCAGGGTGTAGGGAATTTTGCGGAGGAAGGCAACGGTTCTCGATAAAGTGGCGACACTCAAGGAAATGGTCAAAACTAGCAGGAATTGCTCTAAATTATGAGCGATCGCCTCGTTAGCAGTAGATTCTAGACTCATTATTTTCAGTTATCAGAGATGGGGTGTGGGGTGTGGGGTGTGGGGTGTGGGGTGTGGGGTGTGGGGTGTGGGGTGTGGGGTGTGGGGTGTGGGGTGTGGGGTGTGGGGTGTGGGGTGTGGGGTGTGGGGTGTGGGGTGTGGGGTGTGGGGTGTGGGGTGTGGGGTGTGGGGTGTGGGGTGTGGGGTGTGGGGTGTGGGGTGTGGGGAAGTGGGGTGTGGGGTGTAGGGTGTAGGGTGTGGGGTGTGGTGCGATTCGTTGGCTAGAAACTAGACAGTAAGACGTTTAGAGGATTAGCCGCTTGGTAAATGTAGTACCTTGATAACTTTATAACCCTACAGGTGCGGGTTAGTAATAACCTTAGTCCTGTCCTCTAGATGCCTAGAGTGACGGCATTTCCTGCTGCTTTAGACTTGGTACATCTGAGGTAGTGAGCGAGGAAAAAAAAGCGGTATCTGATAGCCTAAATCAGAAACCCGTTGAGCCAGAACCTATGGATAGCCCTGGGGCGAAGATACGAATTAACCATCGTCAACACCCACGAGCCAAAAGGCTGACAGGCTCGAAACAAAAGTTAACAGAGTTGGGGCTGATAGCTCATACCACTATCAGTAAGGCATTCCCGTTACTCTGTTGTGGACAGTATCATCCTAAGGGTTCAACCAATGGTTATAGGGAACGAAGTAACCCTGATTGACTCTGCCCGTTCGGGGCAGTAGGAAACCATCCGCAAGTCAATAGAGGGAGAGGATGTCCTTAAAAGCCAAGGCTTTGAGTAATATCAAAGATATGCTGACAAAGGACGGGTAACTAGGAAGTCTAAGCAACAATCAACGGTCATATACGCCCTAAAACCAACAATCTTGTCTGGTGGGGATACAGCCAAGAGGGTTGAATAGACAAGGAAATAATAATTCCCATTATTATTCTACTAATGACAGTAGCCTAGTTACTCAGGAGCCGGATACGGCGAAAGTCGTAAGTCCGGTTTTGAAGCAGGGGGTGGGAAGGCGACTTCCTGCTCTACTGTAACGGGTGTGGGGTGTGGGGTGTGGGGTGTGGGGTGTGGGGTGTGGGGTGTGGGGTGTGGGGTGTGGGGTGTGGGGAAGTGGGGTGTGGGGTGTAGGGTGTAGGGTGTAGGGTGTGGGGTGTAGGAAGAATAAATAAAAATAATCTCGGTTCTTCGTTACTTGGTATGGTTCGATCAGGGGGCATAAATAGGCTAAATCCTTATCTGGCAAGAGACTTAATTGATTAGCTCGTTCTAGATTGAAAACAATTGGCAAAAATCGAAGCAATGTCTTTCTATATAAGGGTTTCATCCCTTATAACTCCCGTCCATTGCATAACACAAACCGAAGAACCATAATCTCCTGACTACTGACTACTGACTACTGACTACTGACTCCTGACTACTGACTCCTGACTCCTGACGACCGGCTCCTGTCTCCTGACTCCTAACACCCTAGTCATTCGGGGACTGAGGAGAGATTTTCAAAGAGGAAATGGCCCCTTCTTCTATGGGGGTTTCTGATGTATTCCTTTCCCCATCGAGAGAAGGGGTTTTTTTGCCGCCAGAACCGCCACTTTTCGGGGGTTTCGAGGAGAGGAATCGGGCCTCGAACTGTTTGATCAGCACATACAACACCGGGACGAGAAATAAACTCAACACCGTGGAAATCAGATAACCGCCTAGGATTGCAGTTCCCAGAGACCAACGACTCATCGCTCCGGCGCCGGAAGCGATAACCAAGGGCAAGAAACCGACTAAACCGGAAATAGCCGTCATCAGAATCGGTCTTAAGCGTTCCGTCGAGGCCCGGGCTGCCGCATCGGGAATACTTAAACCCAAAGTACGGGACTGGTTAGCGAATTCCACGATCAAGATGGCATTTTTAGCCGCTAAACCGATCAACATGACCAAAGCCACCTGAGCATAGATATTATTATTCACCGCCGGGAACAGACTACCCACTTGTAGGAAATTCGCCCGCAACAGTAAGGCCCCCATGGCACCTAGGATCGCTAGGGGAACGGTAATCATGATGATAATCGGGTCAATGTAGCTTTCGTACTGGGCCGCGAGGACGAGGAAAACCACGATAAAGGCTAATCCGAAGATAACTGGGGCAGCCCCGGCGGAAGTTTTTTCTTGGAAAGCTGTACCCGTCCAAGCGTAACCGAAACCGGGCTGCAGGACTTTCCGACAAACATCTTCCATCACTGCGATCGCCTGTCCCGTACTAAAACCGGGGGCGGGACTACCCTGAACGTTAATCGAGGGATAGAGGTTAAAGTTAGTGATAATCGGTGGATAGGTGAAGCGTTTGACGCTAACCAAACCCGATAGGGGAATATTGGCCCCGGTACGGGAACGGACGTAAAGACGGTTAATATCTTCAGGATTAGAGCGATAATCCGCTTCTGCTTGGGCAAAGACTCGATACAAGCGATCGCCTAAGACGAATTGATTGACGAAGTTGGAACCGAGATAGGTTTGCAGGGTACCGAAAACGGCCTGCATATCGACGTTTTGCGCCTGTAGCTGGTTGCGATTGATGGAAAGTTCCAGCATCGGCGTGTCGGTGGTAAATTGGGTGAAAATTCCCGATAATTCCGGTCTTGTTCGGGCCTCGGCCATGACTTTATTAGCGTTGGCAATCAAAGCGTCCATGGGGAAAGAAGCGCGGTTTTGGATAAATAACTCGAAACCGCCGGTAGAACTTAATCCATCCACGGGGGGCGCATTAACGGCGAAAGCGCGAGCATCTGGGACTTTAGTGGCTAATTGTTGGTTAATTTTCCGCAGAACCCCGAAAACCGACTTATCTTCCCCGGGCCGTTCCGACCATTCTTTTAACTTGACAAAAAATAGCCCTTGGTTGCTGCCACTTCCGGCAAAACTAAAGCCCGCCATACCGACAAAGTGTTCGATTTCTTCGATACCGTCGAGAATTTCTTCGTTAATCTGACGGATAACCTGGTCGGTGTAGCGCAGGGAAACCCCGGGGGGTGCTTGCACCAAAACGAAGGCATAACCTTGGTCTTCTTCGGGGATAAAACCCTGGGGAGTGGTGCTATAACTCCAAGCTGTGAGAAAGAGGGCGGCGATAAAGAAGGGTAACACTAAAAAACGGATGCGGATCAGAAATTCGATCGAGCGTCGATAGCCTTCTTTAACTGCGTTGAAACCCCGATTAAAGCCCTCGAAAAACAGTCCCAAGGGGCCGCGGGTGCGTTGGGGCGCTTTCATGATAATCGCCGACATGGTGGGGGAAAAACTGAGGGCGTTAAAGGTGGAGATGATAATTGAAGCGGAGATGATGACGGCAAATTGTCGATAAACGATCCCCACCGTACCGGGGAAGAAGGTGACGGGAATAAAAACTGCCAGCAGTACAAGAGAACTAGCAATCACCGCCGAGGTTAACTCGCCCATGGCATCGAGGGCAGCTTGAAATGGCCGCATTCCCTGCCGTAATTTTTCCGATACCGCTTCTACGATCACGATGCCGTCGTCCACCACTAAACCGGTGGCCAGAATGACGGCAAACAAGGAGAGGTTATTGAGAGAATAGCCTAAAGCCAGGGCGACGGCCATGGTTCCGATCAAAGATACGGGAATAGCGATCGCCGGAATGATCGTGGTGCGCCAATCCTGAAGGAAGATAAAAATGACGAGAATAACCAGTAAAATCGCCTCAACCAGAGTGCTAAAGGCTTCTTCCAGGGAAGCGGCGACAAAAGCCGTATTATCGAGGGTAATGGCGATATTTAACCCCGGGGGGAAACTTGGTTCTAGTTCCGCCATTTTTTCTTTTACCAGTTTGGCAGTATTCCAAGCGTTGGAACCGGGTAACTGATAGACGATATAGACAACGGCGGGGGATTTGTCGAAATAGGCGGCGGTACTGTAGCTTTCGGCTCCGATTTCTGCGCGTCCTACGTCTTTAATTCGGATTAAATCGCCATTTTCCCCGACTTTGACGACAATATTTTCCGCTTCCTCCCCGGTGGCCACCCTACCAACGGCGCGAATGGCGATCTGGAATTGCTGCTCTTCGGGACTGGGATCACCGCCAATTGTCCCCGCACCCACCTGAATATTCTGTTCTCGGATCGCCTGTACTACTTGTTCCGCCGATACGCCCCTAGCGGCTAAAGCATCGGGATTAAGCCAAAAACGTAGGGCGTATTCCCTCTCCCCGATGATTGTTGTACTACCAACCCCCTCGATCCGGCGAATCTCGGCATCGATGACCCGATCGACAAAGTTACTTAAAAAGACCGTATCGTAGGGATAATTGCCCTTTTCGTCCGGTTTGGCGGAAATCCCGTAGGCAAGGGTAACGCTGGGGGATTGGGTATTGGTTGTCACCCCCTGCCGGTTCACTTCTTCAGGTAAACTAGCGGCCGCAGTACTGACACGGTTTTGTACCAAGACTTGGGCAATGTTACGATCCATTTCCACCGGGAAAAAGACATTCACCGTACTTTGTCCGGTGTTGGTACTCTGGGACTGCATATAAACAATCTGTTCTGTCCCGTTAATCTGGCGATCGAGTACCGTGGTAACGTTATCCTGTACGGTTTTGGCATCGGTTCCCAAATAGTTGGCATTTACCGCTACCTGAATAAATGCCAACTGGGGCAGTTTTTCTAGGGGTAAAAAGGGAACAGCGATCGCTCCGATCAAAACGATTAAAATCGAGCAAACCGTGGTCAGAACGGGTCTTTTAATGAAGGTATCGGCAATACTAAGGATCATAGGGCGTTACTGGTTCATTTTTTCTAGGATAGTTGCGGCGGTGGGAGATTTACGAGTCAGATAATTAAATATTAATAGTTTAAAGATGGTATCTAGGATAACGGGAACCGTGGCCACAAACAAGCTAATAAATGTAATATTCTCGCGCCAACCAAAGTGCCGGAACAAAGTTTCTAAGATTACCGTCCAACCCTCCGCCGAGTGAAACCCAACAAATATATCGGTAAAGAGAATAAAGATAAAGGCTTTGGTTATATCATTTAAGCTGAGAAAATAACGACTAACATAAGCTCGCGTAATTGCCAATTGTTGACGACCAAAAATTAAGATCGCAATAAAGGCTATTAATCCAGTGATATCGGAGAGTAAGTTTTTCCAACCATCTTGACTTTCATAACCCGCTTCTCTGAATAATTCCTCGACCTGTTCCCGAAAATTTTCTTCTGATTCATGCCCTGCTTTTACTACTCCTAAAACCTGCTTGATTTCTTCAATTTCTTGAAGTCGAGCAAATTCCCTGAGATATTTTTCGCCAATTTCCTGAGAAATATAAACTTCTGATATTTTCGCTCTATCCACACCAAAATAGTTTAAAACAGGGCTAAAAATAAAGTTCCTACTAATAACCTGCACCAAGAGAGGAACTAAAATAATAATCAGGATAAAACGAATAGCAATACGTTGCTGTTGTCGCAGGGTACGGAGTTGTTTAATAACGGTTTGTTCGTATTCTGGGGTTAATTCTTGCTGGAAGTTAAAAAATTTATTACTGGTTGCAGGAGAAATTATCTGGTTATCTTTATCCCTGGGGTTATCACCAGTGAGATTGGTATTAGGCAGATTTGGGGTTTGATTATTCGGTAATGGGGGCAGCAATTCCCCTAAATCTAGGCGATATTTACCGATAATATCCTCGATCGCCTTTAAAGTCTCTAAGATGTTATTATTTTCTGGGTTAGTTTGCGGATTGATAAAATTACCCAGACGCACTTGAGTTAAATCGAAACGTATCTGTAATAATTCTCGCTCTAGGGTACTTTGAAAGTAATCATAAACACTTTTTCCTCCCAGGGCAGCCGGGGAAATTTTTTGTCCCCCAAAATGTTTATCTTCGATCGCTTTAATTTTCAGTGCTCTCTGATAAGCTGATTCTAAGGCCACTAAAGAGCGTTTTTCTACCCATTTATTAATTCGATTCCAAGGCACGGCTATAATCCTCGCTTTTCTTTCATCACAATCACCACGGTAAGCTATCAGCGTTGGCTAGCTCTCAACTTTAGAGAAATATCCATAATATTACATTTTGGGCCGATTGGCTGCACCCCCACCATTGGTGAAATACAGTGTTTCTCATCAAGATAAAGTGTAACCTAATTTGTTATCGACGACCAATGACTGACTCCCTAAAACAAAAACTTTCTAGCTCTCCCTTAAGATAACTGCTCTAATTAAACTTAGCAATAAATTTTAGAGATTGAATGTTCCTCGACAAATAAACTATAGTTACTTTGAAAGATTTCAGGAGTAAATTTATTAGCCTGTTGCCGACAATTTTCTGGAGCAATTTTATCACCGTGATCAACAAAATATTTAACCGCTTCTACCAAAGATTGGGGATTTTGTTCCCCAAAAAGTAATCCTGTTCCCTGGAGAGAATTTTCCCGCAGATCCCGCACGGTTTCTAAAGCACCTCCAGCGGCAAATGCAATCACGGGAGTGCCACAAGCTTGCGCTTCCACTAAAGCAATACCAAAATCCTCACAAGCAGCATAAATAAACGCTTTTGCTTTCGACATATATTCTGCTACCATTTGATCGGACACTGCCCCTAAAATCTGAATATTATCCCTTGCTAACTGACGAATTAAAGCCATCTGTGGACCATCTCCAATAACTATTAAAGGTAATCCCAATCGATTAAATGCTTCCACAATTAAAGGGACTTTTTTATAACTAACCAAACGAGAAACTACTAAATAAAAATCTTCTTTTTTCTCTTGGTAGGGAAAACGCTCGATTTGTACGGGAGGATAAATAACTTTTGCCTCCCGTCGATAACAGCGCCAAATTCGTCTAGCGGTGTGGTGGGAATTAGCCAGAAAATAGTCCACACGATTAGCAGAAATCACATCCCACTGACGCAACCCATGCAAAAGATAACGGGTGAAAATACCGGGTAATCCCTGTCCTAACTTACTATTAGCCAGATAGTCAAAAGTTAAATCCCAAGCATAACGCATCGGAGTGTGACAATAACAAATGTGAACCTGATCCGGTCGTATTAAAACCCCTTTAGCCACACAATGGGAGGAGGATAAAATTACATCATAATCCTCTAAATTTAACTGCTCGATCGCTAGGGGAAGAAAAGGTAAGTATTTTTGTACGCCATTGCTCGCTTTCGGGAAATTTTGCAGAAAAGTTGTCCCGATCGAGCGACCATAGAGATAACTATCGGGATTAGTGGACTCAAAATCGATCAAAGCGTATAAATCCGCCTCTAGACATTGTAAAATCTCCTTAACCACTAATTCCGATCCCCCCGTCGCCTTTGGGGTTAACCACTCGTGAACCAGAGCGTACTTCATAGGATAATCAATAATCTCAGCCGTAATTATAGCAGTAAGGGATCAATAGTTCACTTTCTGGTTTTCTCTTCCCCAAAATTACCGATACCTATCCGATCAAGGTAAAAAACACCAGAAAGAAATTATTAAAATTTTCCAGAAAAATTGCAAAGTTTAGTAAAAATTACTAGCAAGATCAGATGATCGACTCCATAATGGGGATCAAGGAAAAAATAGACTTAAACCGATTGGGATCAAGAAAAACTAGCTTGATATACAGAAGATAACTAATTAATGAGGTTTGCTATGATCACCCTGCAACAAGTGCGCTGTCCTAATTGTGGAAATTTTGCCGAAAGACAGCATATTTTAGAACACCATCTCGTTAGCACCGCCTGTTCTCACTGTGATTATCTGTTAATTAGCTGCAGTCTGACGGGAAATGTACTAGAGTGCTATGCACCCGGTATTGGTTTAAGAAGTTAACGCCGCTCCCTAGCCAGATCGCAAATGTCTTGTCAAAATAGAGTGGAGAAGACAAAATCAAGGAGCTAAGTAGCTATGGGGGGTAATTTCTTCAAGGGAGCGATCGCCTTGGGGGTGGTAGCGGGGATTATGGGATTTACCAATCCACCCCAAGAACTTTACAGCGAATACGCCTCGGAAAAACTCCTCGCTCATGCCGACAAAATCGCTTGCGAGAAAATCAGTCTCTGTGGCTCGATCGATTCTTTGCCAGTGGCAGCCAGAAATGTGATCAAAAATCAAATCTTAAAACCAGCGATCGAAACCTCTAGTCAACGGCAAAATTTAGGTGTGTTCAGTATTTACACCACAGAGGTACCGGGGGTAGCTAAAATTAGAACTCTTGGCGCTTTTGGGCATTTCTTGACTTTCTCGGAGACTTAGATGAGATTACTGCCAGCTTAACCGCTACCAGCTTAATAATGAGTTAAGATGATCGTGTTAACCCGCGATTTGAGCGATAGACTCCTCAAGAACACCGATTAATGCTGCCTAACCGTGTTTAATTTTCTGCCCATTCTCCGAGAAGCGATCGCCCGTTGGTGGTCTGAATTCACCCTCCAAACTAAATTAATGGCTGCGGCTACTTTAGCCGTTTCTTTGTTGATGAGTGGTTTAACCTTTTGGGCGGTTAACACGATCCAGCAGGATGTCCGTCTCAATGATACCCGTTTTGGCCGGGATTTAGGGCTGTTATTAGCCGCTAATGTCTCCCCTCTGATTGCTGAGGACAATTTAACCGATTTAGCCCGTTTTTCAGCCCGTTTTTATAGTAGTACCTCCAGTGTGCGTTATTTGATCTACGCTAACGAGGAGGGTCAAATATTTTTCGGCATTCCCTATTCTACCGCCGAAGTTAAGAACTCCCTGACGATTGAGCGTCGCATTCAATTACCGGAAAATTATGGCGAAAATGGGGAAACTCCCCTCATCCGTCAGCATAAAACCCCCGACGGTGAAGTAACCGATGTCTTTGTTCCCTTAAATCATGAGGGCAAATATTTGGGAGTATTAGCGATCGGGATCAATCCTAACGCTATTGTGGTCGCTTCTTCTAATCTAACCCGTGATGTGACTATTGCCGTTTTTGTCTCGATTTGGGCCATGGTGATTCTGGGGGCGGTTTTTAATGCTTTAACTATCACCAAACCGATCAAGGAGTTATTAGTCGGGGTCAAAAATATTGCAGCAGGAAATTTTAAGCAGCGCGTTGATTTACCCCTGGGAGGAGAGTTAGGGGAATTAATTCTCAGTTTTAATGAAATGGCGGAAAAGTTAGAACGATACGAAGAACAAAATATCGAAGAAATGACCGCCGAAAAAGCCAAATTAGATACGTTAATGTCCACTATTGCTGATGGAGCAATTCTCTTAGATACTAATTTTCAATTATTATTAATTAATCCCGCAGCTCGGGAAATATTTGGCTGGGAAGATCGGGAAATTATCGGTCAAAATGTTCTACATCTTTTTCCTTCGGAGTTAACGGTTAGACTAACTAAACCTCTCTATCAAATTGCGGCAGGAGAAACCCTCCAGCCAGAAGAATCGGCTAATCAAAATCATCATCCTAAAAATGCTGTTATTGATCAGGAAAATAATAACTATTCCCCAGCAGAATTTAGATTATCTTTAACTAACCCGAAAACCCGGACAATTCGCCTTTTGTTAACTCAGGTATTCGATCAGCATCGGGAGAATGTCCGGGGAATTGCCATGACGCTACAGGATATCACTAGAGAAACAGAATTAAATGAGGCAAAAAGTCAATTTATCAGCAATGTTTCCCATGAGTTAAGAACCCCTTTGTTTAACATCAAATCTTTTATTGAAACCCTGACAGAATTTGGTGAGGATCTCAGCGATACAGAAAAAAGAGAGTTTTTAGAAACCGCTAATCATGAAACCGATCGCTTAACTCGTTTGGTTAATGATGTTCTCGATCTTTCTCGGTTAGAATCCTCCCGTAACTATAACTTAGATGCGATCGATATCGGACAATTAATCGAACAAACCCTAAGAACTTATCAACTCAATGCTAGGGATAAAGGACTAGAATTAAGCTCGGAAATTGAAGCCAATTTACTACCAATTTTAGGTCATTATGATCTACTTTTACAGGTATTAACTAATCTAGTCGGTAACTCCCTAAAATTTACTCCTGCTGGCGGTAAAGTGGTGATTCGTGCCTATAAAATAAGCAGAGATAATCCCCAAGAAACTCCCAAAATTCGCGTGGAAGTATCCGATACTGGTATTGGCATCGATGCCGAGGATCAAAGTGCCATATTCGATCGCTTCTATCGGGTAGAAAATCGCGTTCATACCCTAGAAGGGACGGGATTAGGATTATCGATCGTTAAAAATATTATCGAAAAACACTATAGTCAAATTAATTTGATTAGTGAAGTGGGAATTGGCACAACTTTCTGGTTCGATCTAGATTTATATCAAGGCTTGATCGCCAGCAAAAAAATTAACGACGTGAGTTTATAAAAGCCAGGGCAATACTGCCCAAAATCATGGTTAATAATAGCAATAATCCCTTATTCCTGAGACACCAATTTTTCAACATCCTAGGGAGAGGGAGAGGAGGAATTTTTTCGGCTATTATTTGGCTATTTTTGTATAAAGTGCAACTGGTAGCGTAGGGACGTTGGGGAAAATTACAGCTATCATCGCCATGATAAAGACAAGTCTCACACAAAAACTCGCTGGTGACAGCTTGATGCAGGGTCATGCCGGGATGACCATAGGCCTTGAAAATATTCAAACAGTAGGGACATTGCAAGGCTTGACTATCGACCTTGTGCTGACAACGAGGACAGGTAATCATAATCGCTAAATTTTCCCTTTGAGGATTGTCATTGCTAAGGTAGATCCCCCCGCCTATCGGCACCCCCCTTATCAAGGGTAGATCCCCCCGCCTATCGGCACCCCCCTTATCAAGGGTAGATCCCCCCGCCTATCGGCACCCCCCTTATCAAGGGTAGATCCCCCCGCCTATCGGCACCCCCCTTATCAAGGGTAGATCCCCCCGCCTATCGGCACCCCCCTTATCAAGGGGGGCAGGGGGGATCGAACCCAAAATCTATCTTCAATTTAATTATAACCAGCTACTTAGCAAAATCCCCTGGCTTTTTCCGGTTATTTCACTAAATAGCTGCGCCATTGTGAGGCAACTTCTTCCAGTAAACGCCAAGTTTTCCCCTCGATCTGTCTTTGTAAATAAAGATCAAAATTGTTGTGTTGTTTGGTATCTTTTTGATGGGGCAATTGTAGAGTTAGATCGTAATCTCCCTGCAAGTGATAAACGGGTAAATTGCCCACATAAAGCGGTTCCAGACTGGTGACATTAATTTTAGCAATTTTTACCTGCGGATCATCGATCTGTAAAGATTGACTAAGGCGATCGGATGTGTGACGAAATTGTAATAAAAGGGCTTTGGCGACGATTTCTCCGTCAGGGGCAAATTCTTGCGGGGGAGTGACACTACCACAAGCGGTCAGGAAGACAAGGAAAATACTGGTTAAAAAACCGAGAAAACGGCGCATAGAATGATATTTTGAAAAAGAATGGCAGCGGGTTAAGAAGAATTAATTATGACTCAACCAAATGAGCGAGAGAATTTCAGCCAAGCAGAAACAGTGATCCGACTACAAGAGGCGATCGAGCAGTTAAATTCGATCGTTTCCCAACTTAACACGGGAACGGGGACAGTGTTACCCCCAAAAGTTGCTGTTGATAATCTTCTTAACTCAACGCAACAGTTAGCCGCTGCTTTAAAACCAGATGAATTCGCAGAAGTTGAGCAAAGTTTAACCCCAGATTCTCCAATCGAAGCAGCGGAGGGAATCGACGATATTTTACCTGATTTCGAGCAGGTGGAAGGGTGGTGGACGACGATTTTGAGCAAAATTCGCCGACTTTTACCGGGGGGAATTAGCGAAAAAATTCCCGATTGGTTAATTACCGGCTTGTTAACAGGAAGTTTAGTCACTATCCTATTAGTAGCTGTGGTCAGTTTACCGAAAAATCCTGCGGAAATTGCCGAAAATATGCCTGAAGTTGTCTCTAGTCCTTCCCCGGCAGCCGGGGAAATTATCGAAACTCCCCCAGAATTAATCGCACCAGAGGCACCGATTCCCGTCCCGATTACCAAAGCAAAACCGCGATTAACTCCCGAACAAAGTTTAGTCGCAGCCATTCAAGAGGAAATTACCGATTTAACTACTCGTTATCCCGCCGGTATTATTTCTACCGTAGAAGCGGATTTTTTGGCTAGTCGTCTAGTAGTTATTTTGGGCGATAATTGGTATAGTCTGGAGGCATCACAACAGGATAAATTGGCTAATTCGGTTTTTCAACGTTGCCAAAGTCTCGATTTTCGCCGCTTGGAAATGAGGGATAACGAGGGAAGTCTCCTCGCTAGAAGTCCCGTTATCGGCGATCGAGTGGTGATTGTCAATCGCACTCAACCCACCGCTGCCATCTCCTCTGGTGAGTAGTTTTCAGCGCGGAGGGAGGGAGTTTTCGACAAAGACAGCCTCAAGAATTCTCGCCCACCAGGCCGCTTTTTTCTCTCCCTGGTTAGATATCTATCTGAATATACACAAAAATTAGTGATCCCTGACTTAACAGTGCTATAATTGGCTAGGTAAAATTTTGTAACGATTCTTAATCTTGAACCTACCTGATAGTCAATGCTTCCCCCCGCCTGGGGTGGCCGCAGCAGTTTTGGTGCGAGAAAAATTGCTCCGATCCAACCCAACTCCCTTAAACTTTTCTAGGGTTCCCCCAACCGCCAAAATTTTGCCCTAACTACCAAGAATTAAGAGATTTCAGATTATACCATGAACTCTGTTATTCGTCAACAGCGAGCGCTGATCACCGGAGCCAGTAGCGGCATCGGCAAAGAAACCGCCCTCGCTTTCGCCAAGGCGGGAATTAATCTGGTTTTAATCGGTCGCGATCAGCAAAGATTGGCAACCGTGGCGGGAATGGCGGCAGATTTAGGCGTATCAGCCCAAGCTTACCCCTTAGATTTGGCAGATATCCCGGAAGTAGCTCCTAGTATCGCTAAAATCGCCCAAGAATCCGGACCGATCGATATCCTGATCAATAATGCTGGCATGGGTTACACCAACTCCTTGGCCGACACACCTTTGTCAGACTGGCAGCGGGTGATCGATCTCAATTTAACCAGTGTTTATCAGTGTGTGCAAGGAATTTTACCTGCCATGCGTCAACAGGGGGGAGGCACGATCGTTAACGTTTCCTCGATCGCCGCCGATAATTTCTTCCCTGATTGGGGGGCCTATAGTGTCAGCAAAGCGGGATTAGTGGCATTTTCTCGCATTTTAGCGATCGAGGAGCGGGCTAACGCCATTCGCATCACGATTATCATCCCCGGGGCTGTCAATACTCCCATCTGGGACAGCGATAGCGTCAAAGCAGATTTCGATCGCTCGGCCATGTTAACCCCGGATATCATCGCTCAGGCCATTCTGCAAGCGGTGTTACTGCCCAAACAGGCCGTAGTGGAAACGATGACCATTATGCCCAGTGCGGGGGCATTATAACCCGAAATACTTCTATTTATCAATCAATTCGCCTACAGGCCTCTTCATTATGACCATAGCTTCTTCTAACGGTTTAAACGGTAATTTAACCGACGCTATTCAAGCACGCGTGACCACTCGCCCCGATCGCAACACCCACAATGGCAAAACCGCTCAAATTCATCCAACTTCCGACGAAAACAAAGAACAGATGATGGATGCGGTCAGAAATATCCTGATCTCGGTGGGGGAAGATCCCGAAAGAGAAGGTTTATTAAAAACCCCCAAACGGGTGGCCGAAGCGATGCAGTTTCTCACCCAAGGCTATCAACAATCCCTAGAAACCCTCGTTAATGGTGCGATCTTCGATGAAGGTCATAATGAGATGGTATTAGTGCGCGATATTGACTTTTTTAGTCTCTGTGAACATCATATGTTACCCTTCATGGGGCGGGCCCACGTTGCCTATATTCCTAACCAAAAGGTGGTCGGATTAAGTAAATTGGCCCGCATTGTGGAAATGTATTCCCGTCGTTTACAGGTCCAAGAGCGCCTCACCCGTCAGATTGCCGAAGCGATTCAAGAAATTCTCGACCCCCAAGGGGTTGCCGTCGTCATGGAAGCAACTCATATGTGCATGGTAATGCGCGGGGTGCAGAAACCGGGATCCTGGACTGTCACCAGCGCCATGTTAGGAGTCTTCCAAGACGAGCAAAAAACCCGCGAGGAGTATCTTAACCTGATCCGTCATAAACCCAATTTCTTCTAGTCCCGGAGATGGGGACATGGGGAAATGGGGACATGGGGAAATGGGGAAATGGGGGAATTCAACTAAAACCCTAAAACCCTAAAACCCCAACACCCTAAAACCCAAAACCTTCTAACTGATCACTGATCCCTGAATTTTTGCAGTCGCTCTAGCAAGAGGGCGACTTTTTTGAGGTCTTTATCACCAGGCGATCGCTCAACGCCGCTAGAGACATCAATACCCTGGGGGTGCAGCCGAGTTAAAGCTTCACTAATATTATCGGGGTTGAGTCCTCCGGCCAGAAACCAGGGCAAGGGGGGCGAAAAACTGGCTAAGGCTTGCCAGTCTAAGGTATGTCCCGTACCGCCGAGCAATTGGGGATGGTAGGCATCTAAAAGTAAAGTATCGACGCTATTGAAGTAAATTGCCGACTTTTCCCAACTTTCTCTGTCTTTGATCCGCAAAGCTTTGATAATTTCCCGGTCGGGTAATAATTGCCGCAACCTTTGGCAATATTCGGGAGATTCTTTACCATGTAACTGCACACTTGTCAAGGGGGTTTTAACAATTATCTGCTGAATAATTTCCGGTTGCTCGTCGGCAAAAACACCGATAAAATCAATTTTGTCGGGTATTGCGGCGGTAATAGCGTTAATTTGCTCGATTTTGACGTAACGAGGCGAACTAGGTACGAGGATAAAACCTAAAGCCGTAGCTCCGCAAGTAGCGATCGCTCGTCCTTGGTCCGGTTGGGTAATGCCGCAAATTTTAATTCGCATTTAATCTTATTCACAAAACGTTACAAAAACTGTTAAGTATTCAAACAAAAAGCGGTTTCGGGTCAAGAGCTTTTTATAATTCCCTGTGATTAACAAAATCTTATCAAGACTGGAGCGCAAATGATCTCTTCCGCCTTACTTTTCGCCACCGCTCAAACCATTCCCTGGAATTTATCCGTCGGCATTACCATGACGTTAGCTAACCTAGTAGCGTTCGCTATCGGTTATTTTGCCATCCAAAATACTGGGGCCGGCCCTGCTTTACCCTTGCCGCAGTTAGCCTCGAAAAAAAGCTTCGGTCTGCCGGAATTATTGGCTACCATGAGTTTTGGCCATATTCTCGGTGCGGGACTGGTTCTCGGTCTTTCTAATGCGGGTATTCTCTAATCAGTGATCGGTGATCGGTAATCAGTAACCAGTAATCCTACGCTAAGGATGAGTGGGGACGCAATGCTTGCGCCCAAAATGTCACATTGACAAACACTTGGTGGTGATTCGGTAGTAGTGATGGCGGCTTAATCCGGCTCTTCGGTTTGTGTTATGCAATGGACGGAGGTTATAAGGGATGAAACCCTTATATAGAAAGACATTGCTTCGATTTTTGCCAATTGTTTTTGATCTAGAGCGAACTAATCAATTAAATCTCTTGCCAGATAAGGATTTAGTCGATTTATGCCCCCCTATCGAACCATACCAAGTAACGAAGAGCCGAATAATAGGGGGATGATGTTGGGTTTCCGTTGTCAATCCAACCTTGCAAGATAGGCGTACTGCTACGCAGTGCCTTCGGCATCGCACCTGATACCTTAATAGCTAAGTTGCTTGTTTGCCAAATTCAGGAACAACCAGGTTGACTTCCTTCGAGTTGTAACCAAATGCTTCTACCTGAGACTTGATCAAATCAAGAGCATCATAATAAGCAAGGCTTTGTCCTTTATAGAAAGAAGAGTCCTCTCCTTTTATGTCAGCTTCGTTAATTTTTGCGAGGGATTCATTGTACTTTTCTTTGAGAATAAGTGCATGATCTTTGATAAAGTTAACAGATTCTGTATTCATAGTCCTCTCTCCTTGAGTAGGCCTTCTAGTATAGTCTTTTGCTCGCTCTGCCGATTTATGTCACTTTGCCATTTATCGGGAAGAGCTTTTTGCTGTCTAGGATCAAGATTATCAAAATCAGGTATAAATTTTTGGGGAGCTTCAATCTTTTTTTGATGTTCAGAAATTTGCTTGTTTATAGATTCAATTCCTTTTCGGATTTGAGAGTCTGGCTTTTTGGCATATTCGTTATAGAATCCAGAGTGCTTACCCCCTTGTTTGGCAATATTATATGGGTCATTCACATTAGTCACATCATCCACTTTATCAACAGCCTTAGTGGCTACCAACTGTTGATTCTTCACTATTATACCTCTCCAGAAAAGATTTTTGATAAGCTCTTAGTCAGGGCTTCATCTCTTATTTTGACAATTATTGGAGAGGTCTATTTAGCAGGGTCAGTCCACACTCACCCGCATCAATATAGGAGCGAACAAACTCTATCTGAGTTTCTTGCATCACTTCTGTGGTAAGACGATTTTGCCTAATTGAGTTTTCGGTAAGTTTTAGGGGAATTGTTGGGTTTCCTTGCGTCAACCCAACCTACCAGATCGGCGATCGCCTTGATTTAAATTTGAGAGAGTTCGCGTTCACCCGCTAATTTCAGTGCAGAAGCGGCTTCAGGAATATAGGAAGTTTTCGTTTTAGAGACGATACCTCGCTGTTGTTCCCGTAATTGTTCTAGACGCGCGGTACTCCAATCTGTCAGCATCGAGTTACCTAAACGGGGAGCTAATTTGTTAATTTTCTCCACGGCGGAGATAGCTAGTTCATCCATCTGTACGGAGGCTAGATAGCAATCACAGGCGATGTCTATCTCTCCTAATCGTTCGTGACATTGCCCAGCCATAAACCAAGCGATCGCCATTCCAGGCGGGCCGAGTCTAGTGGCGGAGCGATAGATTTTCGCCGCCTCTTCAAATTTATTTTGTTTTAGTAAGACTTCCCCTAGTTGTAGGCGATAGTGAGAGTAGAGAGGTTCCAGTTCTACCATTTTCTTCGCTCTCTCTCCGGCGAGATCGATATCACCCAACCAGAGGGCTTCTTTCGTTCGGCTCTCGAAAACCGTCGTTAGATTGTCATGGGCGGAAATTCGTTCCGTCTCATTTTTGCACTCGCGGATCAGCTCTTCCGCTAGAGATTGGCAGATATCCATTTCACGGACAACTGTTTGCCGCTCACCCAGCAGAAGTGGAGCGAAAACAGCCGCGCGGTGGTAAAAACTGGTTAAACGTTTGAACTCGAAATGATCGAGGGAAGGTTCGAGGTGATCGAGCGCTCCGCTTGCCACTTCTCGCCAATGAGCGACCGCGGCTAGATCTCGAAATACAGTAGCGTGTAAAACGATTAGTTCTACGGCCGCCCCGAAAACCACGAAGCTTTCTTTAGAAGCGTGTTGAACGAGCTGCTTTAAATCTTCAAGATTTTCCGATGTGCCAATACTTTCTTGACAGAGGATTTTAGACATCGCCCGACTATAAGCTAATTTAGCGATCGTGGAATCTCTCGTGATGTCTTCATCGGTACTCGCAGTAACATATTTAAGAATCGCTTCATGAAAGCATAAACTCGATAATAAATTAATTGTTTCCAGTTGAGTAGTGGGTGAAAGTTCCCGATAATGAACTAAATGCGAGCAAAGAACTCTCCAGCGCTCGGTTCTCAACTCATCGGGGAGAGCGAGAGGATTTTTAATCGAGTATTGAAAAAGACCAGTCTCACGAATTAATTGTTCTCGAAAAGAAGCTGGGTGAACGAGAGTAACTGGGTTCACGGAAAGAGACGTACCAACATTTTGTACTTCGGAGACGAGGTTTCGATAGCTATAGTCAATTCCTTGAATATGCCAAGCTCCGGATTGATAGGGACTAAGATCGAAATAGGGGCGATGACTCCAAGGAATGGGAAGATCGTTTAAAAATAGCATACATATTCTCGAAAAATGCGATCTTTGTCTGGTTAGTATTTCCACGATAGTCAACGGAGTATCTTGACTTGTTGAACTATCGTAGAAATCAAAAAGAGAGAACGATAAAATACCGATCAATCTCTGTATTTTGTTATTATCTCGGACGCCACTGACCACGACCGCCCATTACTTGACGTAAAGTTTTAAAAGCGGTAATGCTTTCTTGACTGTCGTTGGCGGCATCGGTGCGAAGCTCGATAATTTCGTCAGTCACCGTGTTTTTGAGCTCGTTGATTTTGATGTTAGCCATGAGATGTATTCTCCAAATTTTCGCTAAATGAATGAATCAAATTATTGATTCAAGAAAACCATAACAATTTTTCAACACCAGATCAACTATCAAAATCGAACAAAAAGAACATAATTTAGTTATTTATGTTCTTTTTGAAAGACTATTTTTTACAAAAACATCATCAAAACCGATTAAACAACGGGCTTCCAAGCTATTTAAAGAAACAAAAATGAGTAATTTATGTACAAAAAACTCTGAACCTGTCTTGTTGGAAGCAAAGAGAACCAACCAAGCCAACTTAATTGAGTTATTTATTTTTTAATTAACTGGGAATTCTGTTAATAAATAAATTCAGAGATTTTTAAAAGTGTATGTATTAAAAATACCTTTGTTTGTTTTTAGGCTTAATAAACTCACTCAATAATAATCGGATTATTGGTATTTTATTAATCCATATTGTATTAATTTTATAGTTTTATATTGTACTTAAGCGACATAGCGAATAATCTCTACTTCCGCACCTTTATTAACCGCGTCCTCGGCCTTCTGTAAAACCTCTGCCGTAACCGACTCGCTTAGATAATACTCCCCGCAATTTTGACAGATATCCGCAGGGACTTGTTTTAGAATCACGATAAAATTATCTCTCTCCAAAGTAACGGTAACAAAATCCGATCGAGTCGTGCCGTGTTTACAGATCACACATTCCATAACTCTTATCTTCCCTTACTATGTTTGCGGGGTGAGCATAACCCACCCCGTCCACAATTAATTACTTAACTCGTATTCTATTTCCTGAATTTTCTCCTTTACCCAGGCGTTAAACAAATCGGGTTCTTCGGTTTGTGTTATGCAATGGACGGGAGTTATAAGGAGTGAAACCCTTATATAGAAAGACATTGCTTCGATTTTTGCCAATTGTTTTCAATCTAGAACGAGCTAATCAATTAAGTCTCTTGCCAGATAAGGATTTAGCCGATTTATGCCCCCTGATCGAACCATACCAAGTAACGAAGAACCAAATCATTAGTTATTTCGAGCGAAGAACAACGAATGGATTAGTCGAGGGAATCAACAATAAACTTAAACTAATAAAAAGAAGTGGCACCAATAGTACCGCCCGCAACTTGACGTAAAGTTTTAAAAGCGGTGATGCTTTCTGGACTGTCGTTAGCGGCATCGGTGCGAAGCTCGATAATTTCGTCAGTCACCGTGTTTTTGAGCTCGTTGATTTTGATGTTAGCCATGAGATGTATTCTCCAAATTTTCGCTAAATGAATGAATCAAATTATTGATTCAAGAAAACCATAACAATTTTTCAACACCAGATCAACTATCAAAATCGAACAAAAAGAACATAATTTAGTTATTTATGTTCTTTTTGAAAGACTATTTTTTGCAAAAACATCATCAAAACCGATTAAACAACGGGCTTCCAAGCTATTTAAAGAAACAAAAATGAGTAATTTATGTACAAAAAACTCTGAACCTGTCTTGTTGGAAGCAAAGAGAACCAACCAAGCCAACTTAATTGAGTTATTTATTTTTTAATTAACTGGGAATTCTGTTAATAAATAAATTCAGAGATTTTTAAAAGTGTATGTATTAAAAATACCTTTGTTTGTTTTTAGGCTTAATAAACTCACTCAATAATAATCGGATTATTGGTATTTTATTAATCCATATTGTATTAATTTTATAGTTTTATATTGTACTTAAGCGACATAGCGAATAATCTCTACTTCCGCACCTTTATTAACCGCGTCCTCGGCCTTCTGTAAAACCTCTGCCGTAACCGACTCGCTTAGATAATACTCCCCGCAATTTTGACAGATATCCGCAGGGACTTGTTTTAGAATCACGATAAAATTATCTCTCTCCAAAGTAACGGTAACAAAATCCGATCGAGTCGTGCCGTGTTTACAGATCACACATTCCATAACTCTTATCTTCCCTTACTATGTTTGCGGGGTGAGCATAACCCACCCCGTCCACAATTAATTACTTAACTCGTATTCTATTTCCTGAATTTTCTCCTTTACCCAGGCGTTAAACAAATCGGGTTCTTCGGTTTGTGTTATGCAATGGACGGGAGTTATAAGGAGTGAAACCCTTATATAGAAAGACATTGCTTCGATTTTTGCCAATTGTTTTCAATCTAGAACGAGCTAATCAATTAAGTCTCTTGCCAGATAAGGATTTAGCCGATTTATGCCCCCTGATCGAACCATACCAAGTAACGAAGAACCAAATCATTAGTTATTTCGAGCGAAGAACAACGAATGGATTAGTCGAGGGAATCAACAATAAACTTAAACTAATAAAAAAAATTGGCAGCCATAGTACCGCCCGCAACTTGACGTAAAGTTTTAAAAGCGGTGATGCTTTCTGGACTGTCGTTAGCGGCATCGGTGCGAAGCTCGATAATTTCGTCAGTCACCGTGTTTTTGAGCTCGTTGATTTTGATGTTAGCCATGAGATGTATTCTCCAAATTTTCGCTAAATGAATGAATCAAATTATTGATTCAAGAAAACCATAACAATTTTTCAACACCAGATCAACTATCAAAATCGAACAAAAAGAACATAATTTAGTTATTTATGTTCTTTTTGAAAGACTATTTTTTGCAAAAACATCATCAAAACCGATTAAACAACGGGCTTCCAAGCTATTTAAAGAAACAAAAATGAGTAATTTATGTACAAAAAACTCTGAACCTGTCTTGTTGGAAGCAAAGAGAACCAACCAAGCTAACTTAATTGAGTTATTTAGGGTTTGCTGAAAAAGTTTGTTGGTGGGGTTAGGAGTCAGGATTCAGTAGCCGGTCGTCGGTCGTTTCAGGCTTTGTTGCCCTCCTTTTTGTACTAGCTTGCGTACCACAAGAAGGATAATGCCAAGTTTTTGAAGGTCACAATCCTATTTTCGCAGCATGAACATCGGATTTTAACAGGTCAAAAGCCTTATTTTAAAAGGGTTTTACCATTATTCAGCAAGCACTATTTATTTTTTTAATTAACTGGGGATCCTGTTAATGAATAGATTCAGGAATTTTTAAAAGTGTATGTATTAAAAATCGCTTTGTTGGTTTTTAGGCTTAATAAACTCACTCAATAATAATCGGATTATTGGTATTTTATTAATCCATATTGTATTAATTTTATAGTAAAATAATCCGTATCCGTAGCGATTGTCTTAAAAGTCAAGGGGAATAAAGAAAATCTTTTGTACCCCAAATAGGCAAGACAAAGTAACGGCACCAGTCATCCGTTTTGTCAGCGATGAAATTGTTCGGAAAACTGGACTAAGCGGGTGCTTGCCAGCATTTATTATCACGAATCATGGCATTGAGGATAACCAGCAATTTCCTCATACAGGCAACTAAGGCCACCTTTTTCAACTTGCCATTGGTCAACAACCGTTCGTAGAACTTCCGAATCACCGGGTTATGACGAATGGCTACCAATGTGGCCATGTACAAGCCACAGCGAACCGAGGTGCGTCCCCCCGAAATCATGCGTTTACCCTTGTGCTGGCCACTATCGTGGTTGATAGGAGCGACCCCGACCAGCCGGGCAATCTGTTTTTCGCCAGAGTGTTCCCATCTCGGGTAA
This sequence comes from Microcystis aeruginosa NIES-843, assembly GCF_000010625.1. Classification (NCBI taxonomy): domain Bacteria; kingdom Bacillati; phylum Cyanobacteriota; class Cyanophyceae; order Chroococcales; family Microcystaceae; genus Microcystis; species Microcystis aeruginosa. Next base: position 3,241,635 of record NC_010296.1, on the reverse strand, counting down.
TTCCGCCAAACATAGGGCAGATGAAACTTTGCCGATCCCTTTAACGGATTGTAAGATTTCATTTTTGCGTTGCCAATCGGCTTGCTGTTGGGCGAGGGACTGAATCTGCTCGTTGAGGCTTTCAATACGCTGTTGGATTTCCTCAATATGGGCTTTGATATCTAGTTGCACCGTCTCAGACGCACGACTGAGGCGGTTTTTCTCCGCCACCTGCATCTCCACCAACTGCTGTCGTCGTCGTACTAGGTCGCTCAATTGTTGGGCTTGGGGGGCAACCACGGGTTGGGGTTGGGGTTGCACGGCTCGTGCGAATTGAGCGATTACCTGTGCGTCCAATTTGTCCGTTTTTGCTTTCCCCAATGCCGTCGCAAACCCTTTGACCTTGCGGGGGTTGGCGATCGCTACCGGTATTGTGGCGGCTTGTAAGCCCGATACGAGTGCGCGCTCTAATCCACCCGTCGATTCCACCACCACCAAACTCGGTGAGAGAGGATGTAATTGTTCAATCAGCGATTGAACGCCAACGTCGCTGTTGGGTTGTTGCAAGGTCAGACCTTGCGGCAACACGTAGATATCTAGAACCTCTTTACTGACATCGATCCCTACCCATGTTTTTTCTTCTGTCATCGTTTATGCTGGGGTTAAGTTATTTTGTCCCTTTGGTAACTCGTCCTTGCGAATACGAGGTTAATCCTCCAGCGATTGTTCGAGCTTGTCTCATCGGGATGACGGCGTGGCTCCGGTGGCTACCCAACGGTGTCAAGCACCTCGGTTGAACTGGATGTCCACGCCCTTTTTCAGAATATAGGCACCCAAGCTACAAAGCGGTATTTTTTACCTAGGTTGGGACGGGTTGCCTACTTCTCAAGATACAAGGTTGGGTTAAACGAAGTGCAACCCAACACAAAACATGAAGAATAATAGGGGGATGATGTTGGGTTTCCGTTGTCAACCCAACCTACAAAATAGGCGATCAGCATTCTGTAAAACCTCTGCCGTTACGGATTCACTTAAATAATACTCCCCGCAATTCTGACAGACATCTGCGGGGACTTGTTTTAGAATCACGATACAATCATCTCTCTCTAAAGTAACAGTTACGAAACCCGATCGAGTCGTGCCTTGTTTACAGATCACACATTCCATAACTCTTATCTTCCCTTACTATGTTTGCGGGGTGAGTATTACCCACCCCGTCCACAATTAATTACTAAACTCGTATTCTATCTCTTGAATCTTCTCCTTTACCCAGCCGTTAAACAAATCAACACCGATTTTCAGAGCCAACTCCTCGGTTAATTTTGGTTTAAGGATTTCCTCGACAAAAATCAGGTGAAAACCTCGATCGCCTTGCAGCGGTTTCAACAATCGAGAAGAATCCGAGGCGAAAATTGCGGCCGAAAGATTCGGTCGTAAATCCTTACGGTAAACAGTACCGCGATAACCTCCCTTGCGTCGTAATTCCACATCCTCGATATAGCGATGCGCTACTTCCTGAAAGCTGATTTCCTCCTCCTGAATCGATTCATACAACTCCTCTGCCATCGCCTGATCTGCTAACACTACCTCATAGATCACCGCGCCGGTATAATCTAGCTGGTGTTCGACGAAATAGGATTCAATTTTGTCTGCGAAAAGATGTTCGGCTAATTTACCCGATAGTAAATTGAATTGAACGATCTCCTCGAAATCATCTAGGGATAAGCCCTGTTTTTGCAACCAATTCCATGTATCTTTGGCGTTATGTAATCCTTTGGCGAGACGGAATTGATCGGCCGCCTGTTGTAACTCGGCAGTCGTGTTTTTAATCCCCGCTGCCGTGGCGGTTTCGGTGATGATTTTCCGAGCGATAATTCCCTCGACTATTTCGGGAACTTTCCCCGATAGCTTAAGCTGTTGGATAAGGTCTTGATTGGTGATGGTGATACTATGGGACATAATGACTCCTGAAACAGTTATGCGAAATTAATTTCCTAGTTGAGATAGGCAAGAGGGTTAGGGAGGGGTGTAAGTAATTTGGCTTCGATACCTAAAAAAACTAGAGTTTTAACCCGTCTTTTTGCAGATCCTTAAAGGGATCGAGGATGTAATCGATCACCCGACGCTGACGGACGATCGCTTCTGCGGTAGCCGTATCTCCCGGATTGAGGGGAATACATTGATTTCCCTTTTGAATACAGGAGCGATCGAGTTGAATTTCTAGCTCGAAAACGTTAATTTTTCCGTTGGGCGTTTCCTTTTCGATCGCCGTCGGTGATTTCTTGGTGATCTTGCCGCCGATAATGCCGTAATCCTGAAAAGGATAGGCATCGAACTTGACTTTTATCGGCATACCGGCGCGGAGAAATTGACTTTGATCCGTGGGCATTTCTGCCTTGAGAATAAACCGCGATCCCTTCGGTGCTATCTCCGCAACCCGCGTTCCCGACTGCACCACCGCACCCGCGCGTTTAATCGGTAATGAAAAGATTGTGCCGTCGGTATTCGCCTTTAAAACCCTCTGACTTAGTTGGATTTGGAGCGCTTGCCGTTGGCTCTCGCTTTGGGCGATTTCCGATGCCAGTGTTGCGATCTCCGTGTCTAGATTGTTAATCTGCTCCTGTACCCTTAAGAGTGCCAACTCGTTGGAATGGCGGAGACTTTGATAACCCCGCTGCCGCTCCTGTAATTGCAGACGCGCTTGGGCGATATCGGCGCTCGTTTGTTGACTCGTCTGACGGTAGGCACTTTTTAATTCCGCTAGTTTATGTTGATTTTCTTTGACCTCCGCTTTTCCCCGCTCGTAGAGTTGTTGGCGCTCCTTGGCATTGTCCTCGCGCTCGATGAATTGCACCTCCGATATCGCGCCATCCTCCCACGCTTTTCGGTAGCGATCGACTTCTTTTAAAGCCGTTTCATAACGACTTTTGAGAATCGGATAATCGGTCTGACTTTGTGCGAGGGCGGTTTTCGCTTGATTGACTCGCGCTTGTTGTTCTTCTAGGGATATTTTGGCCTTCTTGATTAATGCGTCCACATTCTCCCGCGCTTGTTCGATCGAGGCTTCTTTTTCCGCTGCTGCCGCGCGATTTTGTTGGCTTTGGGTGGTTAAAGAAATCTCTAACTGACTTTTGACAAGTTTCTGTTGGGAAAGACGACTTTTTTGTCCTTCTATTTTCTCCTCAATTTGTTGTATTTCCTTGCCGATTAATGAGGAATCTAGGGTTAAAATCGGTTGTCCTGCTTTCACCTCTTGGCCTTCACGGACATAGATTTTTTCCACTTTTCCCGTCGCGATAGCATCGATTTTGACTGTTTCCCCTTGGGGTTCCAGTTTTCCCGGACCGACACCCGTTTCATCGACTTTTGAGAATATCGCCCAAGGGAGAATGATCGAGACGAAAATAATCAGAAAATAGAGTAAACCACGCGTCCAGGGTAGGGGTAAAGTATCGATCAATTCTTTGGTCTGGAAAGACCAGTTATCGCGCTCTCTGTCTAGATTGGTTGTCATAGTTATTCACTCAATTGATTAGAATTCAAATTACGGTAAATACCGGGACGGGCCATTAATTCTTCGTGGGTTCCACTATCGACTAATACCCCTCGATCGAGAACGAGAATACAATCCGCGTTCCGCACCGTAGAGAGGCGATGGGCGATAATCACCATCGTGCGATTCTGCCGAATTTTCTGGAGATTTGTTTGAATAATCCGTTCCGATTCGGTATCGAGGTGGGAAGTGGCTTCATCGAGGATTAATAACCGCGGCTCTCCCATTAGCGATCGAGCGATGGCGATCCGTTGTCTCTGTCCCCCGGAAAGTAGCCCTCCACCCTCGCCGATTTGAGTTTCGTACCCCATCGGCAGTGATTGAATAAAGTCATGAATTCCCGCTAATTTCGCCGCTTCGATCACATTTTCTAGGGGGCGATCGGGATGACCTAAACTGATATTTTCCCGAATCGTGGAACCGAAGAGAAAAGTATCCTGATCGACGACTCCCACCTGTTGCCGGAGGGAACTGAGGGCGATCGTACTCAGATCGTAACCGTCGATCGAGATTTTCCCGTCGGTGGGGGGATAGAGGCCGATCAGTAATTTCGAGATCGTGGTTTTTCCCGAACCGCTCCGACCGACGAGGGCAACGGTTTGACCGGGTAAAATCTCAAAACTGAGGTTTTCTAAAATATTGCGATCGCTGTCGGTGTGGTAGCGAAAGGTGACATTTTCAAAGCGAATATGTCCCTGTAATTCTGGGAGAAACTGACGGGAAAGTTCTTCTAAATTCTCCTCCGGCTTTGCGTCTAGTACATCGTTAATGCGCTCGACGGCGATATTGACTTCTTGAAATTGTGTCCAGAGAACGGTTAAGCGTTGAAAAGGCGCAATGATCTGGGCAAAAAGCATATTAAAGGCGATCAGTTGTCCGATCGATAATTGATTTTGAATCACTAGATAGGCACCGAAACAGAGTAACCCCGTCGTCGCTAAAGATTCGATCAGATTACTGAATATCTGGAGATTATTGCCGATGATCTGCCCGGAGAAATTTTTCTTGACCTCCACCGAGAAAAGGTCTTCCCAGTGCCAACGGGTCGAGCGCTCTGTGGCGGTAGATTTGACGGTACGAATACCGGTTAAAATCTCGATCAGGTAACTGCTTTCTTTAGCGATCGCCTGAAAAATATCCCGGGATATTCGCTGCAGAAAAGGGGTAGAAATTAACGCCAGCAGAAGGAACGGTGGCACGATCGCTAAACTGATGAGGGCTAATTGCCAGCTATAGCGGAACATCACCGCCACATACACGAAAACCGTTAATAAGTCAAGTAAAATCGAGAGAGCTTCCCCAGACAGAAAACGCTGAATCTTGCGATTTTCCCCGACGCGGGAAATAATATCGCCCACATAGCGGGACTCGAAATAACCGAGGGGAAGGCTGAGGGTATGGCGGATAAAACCGGTGATTAATGCCGTATCGATGCGATTAGCGGTGTGATCGAGGAGATAGGCGCGTAAACCAGTAATTGCCACCCGAAAAACCCCGAAAATTAGCGCACCGATCCCCATCGCCCAAAGGGTAGTTAAGGACCCCTGCACGATCACCCGATCGAGGATTAACTGGGTAAAAATCGGCGTAATTAAGCCGAATATCTGGATAAAAAGCGAGGCGACGAAAATTTCCAGCAGCACGAACCAATGGGGTTCCAGTAAGCGATAAAACTGCCAGAGAGAGGTTTTATCCTCTTTCGTGTCCCGAAATTTCTGGTTCGGTTGGAGCAGAAGGGTGAATCCCGTCCATTTACTGGTGAATTCGGCACGACTTAGGGTTAATTGCCCGATCGCTGGATCGCCAATAATCACCTGTTTGGGGGTAATTTTCCAGATAACAACGAAGTGTTTGCCTTCCCAGTGAGCGATCGCTGGTAGGGGTTGTTTCCCTAATCCCTCTAGAGTCGCTTTTACCGGACGGGTGGAGAGGCCGATATTTTCCGCCGCTGTGATCAGTCCCTTCAGGGATGCCCCGTCGCGGTTGACGTTGGCCATTTCCCGCAAACGGTTGACGCTGATTCTTTTGCCCCAATAACGGGCGATCATGACTAAACTGGCCGCCCCGCAATCGGAGGCGGACTGTTGCTCGAAGAAGGGATAACGGCGGAGGGATTGCCCGATCCAGTGACCTAACCGCTGCGCTGGAGAGGGGAAATAGGCTCGATCGCTTTTTTTGTCCGTTTCTTCTGTCTTCGTCCCAAGAAGTTGCTCAATTTCCCGCGCCCGTTGTAGTAATGTTTTTTTCAGGGCGGGGTGTTTTTTCAGGATCGGCTTCAGGGCGGACTCGGGGATAAGAAGTAGTTCCGCCTTCGCCGAGACTCGAACCGAGTAGGGAAGAAAACCCGATCGGGGAAAGAGGGAGAATTCCCCGAAAAATTCGCCGGTTTTGAGCGCAATCATCTCTTTTTGCTGCGAGTTCGCTATACGAACTTTGCCGCGAACGACTAGGTATAACCCTGACTGTACGGGCAGTGTACCTGCTTCCGGAGAGAGGGCGATCGCCGTTTTCTGGAGACTCCGCCACTGGGTTTCGGACAGGAATTCCGGCCAGGGATTGACGAGGCTGTGAGTATCGAGCATAGTTGTTTTAAGCTTTGGCTGAAGGAGAAAGATCGACGATGCGGATCGGCTGTAGCTGTTTGCGGAGGCGATTGATGTGGGTGGGGGTGAGTGCGACCCCGAATTCTTTCTCTAGATGCCGCGCTAACCAAACTCCCGACCATCGCTTAAAGGAATAGCCGAAATCCCGGGGGGATTTACTAATCAGTTCCTTCAGGCGATCGAGGTAAGGTTGATCAACTTTCGGCGGGCGACCGCGGCGGTATTTCTGCCAGCGATCGATCTTGCCACTCTCGGCGATCAGTATCCATTTACTAGCGGTGGCGGCAGTACAATCGAGAAGCCTACGGATATCGCCCTGGGATTTGCCATCGTCAGCGAGGAGAATGATTTGAATCCGTTTGCGATCAACATCAGAGATATTCGGTTCTGTTAAGATTTCGAGAAGTTGCTGACGTTGGGGTGGGGATAGATATTTACCGGTGCTTGATGACATTGACATAGCCTTTGCAACTATAAGTAAAAGCAGACAGCAGCAGGTCGGAGCGTTGAGGCAAGAAAGTTGTACTAAGTTGTACGATGGGCTAAATTTCCCGTGCGACGATCTCTTTCGCTGTCCTTAAATTATTATTTCGGCTGCAAAAGTGAACATTATGCAGTTTATTAAATTCTTTTTCTCTCGCCCGATATAACCTTCCCAATCCCCAACTAACGGCCAACTACTCAAAATCGTTATGACTATGATATAGTTGTTAAGGAATGTAAAAATAGTTGCATTTTCCCAGAAACTAGATTAAGGAGATTAAAAGTATGACCGCCGAAGGTTGCTTAAGAGTCGGACAACCGGCGCCGGATTTCACCGCGACCGCCGTTTTCGATCAAGAGTTCAAAACCATCAAATTATCGGATTATCGGGGTAAATACGTCGTTTTATTCTTCTATCCCCTCGATTTTACCTTTGTTTGCCCCACGGAAATTACCGCTTTCAGCGATCGAGTTAGCGAATTTAGCAGTATCAACACCGAGATTTTAGGGGTGTCCGTCGATAGCGAATTTGCTCACCTCGCATGGATTCAAACCGAGAGAAAATCGGGCGGTGTCGGTGATGTGGCCTATCCGTTGGTGTCGGATCTGAAAAAAGAAATCAGCACCGCTTACAATGTTCTTGATCCTGATGCGGGGGTATCCCTGCGTGGTCTCTTTATCATCGATAAAGAAGGTGTTATCCAACACGCTACTATTAATAATCTTTCCTTCGGTCGCAGTGTCGATGAAACCCTCCGCACTCTGAAAGCGATTCAATACGTCCAATCCCATCCGGATGAAGTTTGTCCCGCCGGTTGGCAAGAAGGCGATGCTACCATGGTTCCCGATCCTGTGAAGTCAAAAGTTTACTTCGCAGCAGTTTAGTTAAAGTTCGTCAGAAGTCCCTCAGCTATAGATGGGGACAGACTTTTAAGGGGGTGAATTATTTCACCCCCCATTTTAATCGGAAAATTTTCTGGAAAATTGGCCCCATTAGCCATGACCTCATCTAGAATACTGGCCAGACAAGTCTAGAAAGAGTCACGGCGATCTATGACTACCAGTAATTATGATTCCGAGTTGACAGTTTTGGGATTACCCGCAGCCAAAGGTAGATGGTTATTAATACCTCTAGGAATGGGCGTTTTACTCTGTTTAGGGACGGTGTACTCATGGAGTATCTTTAGAAAACCCCTAGAAACAGAATTAAATCTCAGCGCCACGGAAAGCTTACTACCCTACACTGTGGCCCTAGTGTTTTATGCCGCTTCTATGCCGATCGCTGGTTTTTATATCCCCCGGGTAGGCACTCGCAGGATGACCGCTATCGGCGGAATTATCGTCGGTTTAGGCTATATTCTCGCTAGTTTTGCCGCTCAGATCCAGACAATTATTCTTACCTACGGAGTCATTGCCGGCACAGGAGTCGGCATTGCTTACGGTGTTCCCATGGCAGTGGTGGCACGCTGGTTTCCCGACAAAAAAGGTTTAGCGGTGGGTTTAACCATCATCGGATTTGGCCTTTCTCCCCTGATTACTGCACCTTTAGCCAATCGATTAATCAATGAATATAGCGTTAGACCAAGTTTAAGATTTTTGGGGATTATCTTTACAATAATTATTGTGATTATTGCGATCACAATGAAGTTACCCCCTCAAGACTGGCAACCTCCCGCAAATTTAGCTAATCGAAAATCCGACTTTCAGGCCAATTATCCGGTGAATATGCTGAAAAGTCGCTCATTTTATGGCTTATGGCTTTGCTATGCTATTGGTGCTTTAATTGGCTTGAGTGCCATCGGTATTTCTAGTCCTGTGGCTGAGGAAATTATCCAGATCGAGCCGGGGTTAGCCGCTAGTAGTGTTGCGCTATTTGCCTTGTTTAATGGTATTAGTCGTCCTTTGTTCGGTTGGTTGAGCGATCGCTGGAAACCCCATTATTTAGCGATCGGGGCCTATACACTCATTTTGATTGGTTGTCTGTTGATGGTCAAGGCCGAAAAAGGGGCAGTTACTAGCTATCTAGTGGCTTTTTGTCTATTTTGGTTCTGTTTAGGGGGATGGTTAGCCCTAGCTCCCGCTACCACTCTCCACTTCTTTAATCCTGACCACTACGCCCAAAATTACGGTATTGTTTTTACTGCCTACGGTGTCGGTGCTTTGATCGGAACTTTAGTAACTGGTAGAATTCGCGATTGGTTCGGTACTTACACTTACGCTTTTTATGCTATGGCTGTATTGGCAATACTGGGTATTTTTCTCGCTAGTGCCTTACTGAAAAGAGAGCGATCGCATTTATCAAATCCTAGCTAAGGGAGTTAATCTTACCCTAGAGTAGATACTGCTGCTATTTTACACCAATTAAAAGTAAAAGTAGGCTACAGATAACTAGGATAGGGGGCGGGGAAATGGGAGACTTGACCAGTTATCAGTAAACAATAATCAGTGATAGGGTTCTTCTCGACTTTTTGTGATATTTTTTACTTATGTATGTAATAATTTTTGCTTATAAAATATTGAAATGTTTACTGGAAAAGACTTTTAGGACTATTTTGCTGAAGAAACTATCAGTATAGACCCCGTTTCCACACAGAAACCAGAAGAGCCGTGATAGGATAATTAGTGGTCTGTCAAGATTGAATTGAGGGATAAATCTCCTTCTGCTTGTCTTAATCGACCATTTTAAAACTGAAAGATTATTAGATTCCCACTCGCTATTGGAAGGGGATAGATTTAGGTCAAGGTCATCGTTTGCTTGGCAGAAAAAGTCAACACCAATTGATGAGGATAGACAATTTCTACGCCGATTGTTTCGAGGAATGCTCCCTTTTCTGTCTGAGTTGCACAGACAAAATTTCCCTGCTCATCATATTTGACCCAATCTCCAAATAATTCTACTAGATAAGCTTCCCCATTTTTGAGAATTTCTACAATTGTCCCAACTGTGCCGATAGGAGCTATTCCACCATCAATTAAAGGTAGCTCTTCCCTTAGTATAACACCATCAAACAATTGAAACTTACTCATTTTCAATCTCCTAAACTATCGGGTACTGCTGTGACAAATCTGGCCACATCTTCTCCTCTCAAAACAATAGACCTCGACCTAATCTAATAAAATCACAATAATAGGATATTATAAAACAAAAACCAACTTAAACACTAATATGATTAAACGAATTAAAGCATTGAATGAGCTAGAATTTGACTCGGCAAAATCGGGGGAGCCAGTCTACGGAAAATATAAAAAACTATTCGTTTATATAGAGTTAGGTAAAGAAGAGGAGTATCGAGGAAACCCTCAAGATAACCAGAAAACCCAATACCGACTTTTTCGTCGGTGTAAGGTGGAATACTCGAAAACGGAAGAAGAATCAGAACAAGGTATCTACCAATATGACGAAACAAATATCGATGTCATTTTGTACTGGTAGAGGTAACATTCGACGATATAGGTCTTTTAATCGCTCTTTTTCTGGGTGATTGTCGATCTTGAATCAAATCTCGGTTTTCCTCGAGGAAAGAAATTAACTGATCATCAGGGATTTCTCGGAACTCGCCAGTTTTCAATAAAACAGTAGCCATGGTAAATCGAACTCCTGAATATTCGTCTCGATCGCTATGAAAGCAGATCTTGTCTTGATCATATATCTATTTTTGCTTTATTCCAATAGAGCGATCGCTAAAGAATGATAAAGTAGTTGCTAAAATATCTAATAGAGATCTGTGTCACCCGAATATTCGTCTCGATCGCTATCATAGCAGCCCTCTGCTAACAGGGAGTTCCCTAGAGTCAAAGAAATCACCACTTAGAGGTATATTCATTGCCTTTATTGTTGGGATTTTTTCGGCCACTGCTGACGGCGATAACTGCTATACTGCCCATGAATATTGACCAGATAGGGAACTAGATAAGTCAGTTATAAGGCTGTGCATTATAGCATAACCGTGGTTAATTGTCAATAAAATTGTCCCCACTACTACAGCCACTCTTATCCCGGTGGGAGCAAATTGGGGGGATAATAAAGCCCGAAAATAGCCGATAATTCCTTTCATTGCCTATAAATCGCACTCTATCAGGCGAGTAAAACAAAAAGTCACCATTTTTAACCCGTAGGGAGACTTCCACCAGAGAGCGGGAAAACAGCCTTCAGGAGCTGCGAGACTAAAATCCCAGTGATCATAATCATCGATACGCCACTCATCTTTGTCGCGCCATCCTACCAATTCCCCAAATTTTCTAATCGTTTCCGCGTCTTGGGTACGCAGGGTGTTAATACTACCGCCGGCGGCAAAATATAACTTCACCTGATTGCTAAAACCGAAATGATCGCCGCTATAATTTTTCCAAAGGCGATCGAGTACCCGAATCACATTAACGGGAAACCGCATCATATCCTCTGGGGTTAAAGTATCGCGGGTTCTGCCGGCAGTTTCGAGGATAACTCGGAGAGTTTCTGCGTCTGCCTCCCTAAAGTTCCCCTCAGCTAGGAATTGCTGTAATTTACCATAGCGCTCGATGTCTGGTACTAACATCTGCCGCGCTTCGATGAGGGCAACCCGTTCGGTTAAAGATTGCAATTGAGCTAAAATATCCTGAAGTTGGACGTTAATATCTGACATAAATGTAAGGGGGTTTGTTGACTGCAAAAACTACGGATTTATCGGCAGAATAATTATTGATTTACCGCTTCTAATCTTGACTTGACAAAGCGATTCATCCATGCTTCTAGATAGATGCGATTGGCTTTTTGTTCTTTTAAATCTGTGGTAGTTAAAGGGTAAGGTGCTAATCCTTGAATGGCTGCCGTTGTTACACAAAACATCGACTTTTGAAAAGTTTCGCAGATCTGGACTAATAAATCTTCTTCTTGACGAAAACTCTTTTTATAAATGTCGTGCAGATAATCTGGTAAAAAGTGACGCATATCCTGCATTAATAGTGTGGGAGGAATCCCTGCACCTCCGATGGGTAAAGGATCCGCATACAAAGCACCATAGGCAAACATTCCTTGATCGTAGGGAATTTGATAGGCTTGGGCATTATAGGAAATTGTACCGGGGAAAGGTGTTCCGCGAAAGAAAACCGCCTCAACGTAGGGGATTGCCGTATCCGCAAGAAAGGTTAATCCTGCCGATTTGGGGATCAGATCATAGGTTTGTCCTTTGATTTTTACCTGATAGACAATTGCTTGACTAGCATTATCGACTAAATTTTTCTTAATGTGTGCCACCACTGCGGGAATACTGGTAATTTTTCCAGCATCGTAGAGATCGGATAAACTTAAAAAAGTATCGGCCATAATTCGCCAAAATTGACCTAAACCGCTATAGTAGGCCATCATCCGCATTTGTTCTGGCAAAAATTCAGGAAAGGCTTTATTTAAAATTAAAACTAGGGGATTATTCCTAAATTTGGCCTGAATAATCTTGGCTGTCACTTCCCGAAAAGCGGCACTATCTACATAACTATCTAAACCACCCCCACCATGCCAAAACATGGCTTTCATACAGTATTCAGCATACTCAAAATTAATGCGATTATGCCACCAGTGTTGTAGTAATTTCTGCCAAGATACTTGACCATTAAAATATTTAAAGAAGGGGAAAAAAACCAAAAACTGATTTTCCGCAATATAAATTAAATTTTTGGAATAAGCATCTAACACCACTCCGTAACTTTTCAGGATACCCACTACCTCGATCAAATTCTGGGGAGTATCTTTTAACAATGCTTCCCCAGCCGTGAGACGCTCAATATAGGATGCTAGGGGATGAGAGGAGGACTTGACAGGGATAGTGACCATGCTAGAAGCTTGATAAAATAACTTTCCTGATCTATTTTAACGCATAAAAGCACAACCAATTAGCGGCGGTGGCACGGCGAGTCATGCGGGGATTGAATTCGCCAATTTTATAACCGGTAAACCCCAATTTATCTTTTAATAATTGTTTATTTTCTGGCAAGATCGATCGAGTTAATTTTACTGTTGGGGGACGATTGGCAATAAAATCTGGGGGTTCGGGATATTCACGGAGCCAATCTTCCTCTACTTGACTATTATCCCATTTTCCTTGACTTTCATCGTAGCGATAACCTAAAGTTTGCCAAACCAATTTATTAACGGTTTCGTCGTCAATTTCATCGTTAATAATCGCCCAAATTGTCTCTATATTTAATTCTGGTAGTTCCATAGATCAAGTAAATGGGTGATGGGGTGTGGGGTGTGGGGTGTGGGGTGTGGGGTGTGGGGAGAATAAATAAAATAATCTCCTATTTCCTGACGACCGGCTACTGACGACCGGCTACTGCCTACGGTTAAAATAACTGGTGAATAACATCATTGATCATCGCGTAAGCGTAGCCTATTTTGCCTCCTTCTAACGCCAAAATTATTTTTATCTTAACTATCGGTGTGGTGTCGGTTTCTGCATCGGCAATTTTTATCCGGTTAGCGATCGAAGCGGTAGATAATGCTACGATCGCATTTAGTTTATTTTTAGCAACTTCTCGTCTGATCTTGGCTTCTGTTGTCCTAATTCCGAACTGGTTGACCTTATCACGCCAAAAAGTCCCTGTTCAAGCCTATTATTACGCAGTGGGAGCGGGATTTTGTTTAGCTCTCCATTTTGCTACTTGGATTACTTCTCTATCCTACACCTCGATCGCCGCTTCCACCACTTTAGTCACCACTAATCCCCTCTGGGTTTCTCTGTTGGGTTGGTGGTGGTTTCGAGAAAAACCGAGCAAATTAACCTTTATCGGCATTTTTGTGGCTCTAACGGGGGTATTATTCATTGTTTTAGCCGATCGAGATCTCAGTAGCTCTTATCCTAACCCTTTATTGGGCAATAGCTTGGCTTTAATTGGGGCAATTCTCGTTAGTGGTTATATTCTCCTCGGACGGGAAGCACAAAGAAAGGGCTTAAATATTAAGAATTATATAACTGTAGCCTACACTACCGCAGGATTAGCTTTATTACCTGCTATTTTTTTATTCGGTCAAGGTTACGAAAGCTATCCCTTATCCGTGTATGTTTATGTGTTAATGATGGCGATTTTTCCGCAATTAATCGGTCATACTAGCTTTAACTGGGCTTTGCGATGGGTAGCACCGACAATAGTAACCATGGTAATTTTATTAGAGCCAATCGCCGCTAGTCTGTTAGGAGTGTTCATTTTTGGTGAAATACCAGCCCAAGAAGTCATTTATGGCGGATTAATTCTATTAATCGGCGTAGGCATTGCTATTTTAGGCGGATAAGCTTGTTAGTGTATCTAATATTACCGGTTAAGTGTGATCTTGATCGCGGATGGTAATCACAGACAAAGACTAGATTAGTGTACAATGCTAACTGCATGAGAGTTTAGACAATCTGACTCACTTGAGCAATAGGGTTTTCGGGGAATTAATTCCCTGACTAGAGTTAGAAATATCCGATCATCTGGGTACTCTAGACCTCTTGCATAAATCCGAAAACAAACGATAGAAACAATAATGGGAGGGACTTTCAGTTAATTATTTATTAGTAGTTGATAATCTTCAAAAATGTTGCTGTACAAGGATCGACTTAAGACTTTTGCAAGAGGTCTTCTGTAGTTGAGAGCTAAAAAAAGCCAGTAGTGTTCAGGAAAAACTGGGGGGGTGAAAAGTGAAATCAAGAGGGAAGGGGATACAGTCAAAACTGTCATCGTCCGAGTCAGGTTTCTCGATGTTAGAAGTGATAATTGCCATTTTAACTATTACTGCTTTCTTAACAGGAACCTTACAGTTAATGGCAGTGAATGCCTTATATAAAGTTCGAGCAGAAAGACAAGCTCAAGCTAACTTTTGGATACAAGAAGATTTCGAGGATGTCAAAGCTAAAGCTGCGAGTTTAGATTTGGAATCCAGTAATTATGTCAGTGACGATGTATGTGAAAATATCAATCAGGGTTATGCCACAGCCTTAAGAAGACAACTAACGGATACTGCCCTCCCCACCACCCCTATACCGCAGGAAAAATTAGTAGAGATAAAACCAATTGTCGGTAAAAACTATTCTCTCTTTCGGACTTTTAATATTATTAACCAAGCGGATAATCCCCATCGTCTCCGTATTGATTATCGAGTCGAGTTAGCAATAGGTCAAATTGCTGACGATTACCGCAACCAAGAAAATGTTATTGCCAGAAGTTCTGTCGAGGTGATTCCCGATGCGTCGTTTGAATGTCGATAAAAATCAGGGTTTTACCCTGTTAGAAATTTTGATAGCTTTGGCAATTACGGGAATTCTTGCCGCCTTAACCGGACCTAATTTATTAGCTTGGTTAAATAGCAATAAAGTCCAAGAAGCCACCGATTCTATACAATCAGCCCTAAGGGATGCCCAAAGACAAGCCATCCGTCTAGGGAGAATTTGCACGATTAATTTTACTGACGGGACTGGCACTGGTCCCACGGTTTACCGGCAAATAACTGCCAGTGAGCCTGGTTGTTTAGTGGCGACTAATACTAATGCGGGTTCCCTAAGTCTGCCGCAGGAAGTATTTATGGTGGTGAGGAATTTTCCGAATCTTCCCCCTGGGAGCAGCAGTCCGGGGGTACAGTTTTCCTTTCGGGGTCATGTGCCGGGGCTAACCTTTCTTCCGCGGGCAAACCAAGCCATCATCGTATTATATCCCGCCGCCAATGCCTCCGCCGCGCCCTATCCCAACCAAGAAAGAAAGTGTATAGTTATCGCTTCTCTGCTAGGAATGGTTAAACAAGGCACTTATGACGGCGATCCTCTAGAGCCGCTTGATGCCAATAATTGTCAAATCCGTCTCGATGGAACTGAACCCTAATCAGCTTCTCAAGGCAACACACCCACCCCTGTGCAGTTAATCACCCCGTGCAGGATCGCAGAATCCAACCCAGTAAGACTCCGATACCACCAAAGCGGACAATTTGCCAAAAAACTTCCCCCAGCAGTCCGCGACGGATTCCTTCCCAGAATAGACGCTTTAATTCCCCTTCTTTGAGTAAATTGCTTTCTAAAATTACCTCTAATTCTTGAATCTGTTCGCGAATTTGTACCAATTCCTTTTCTAGTTCAGGTAGGGGATTTTCCCGCCATTGGGGTTCTATTTGGCTAAATTGTGCCTCTAGGTCTTTTTTTTGCTGTTCTGCTTCGCTGATCTGTCGATAACGGTCTTTTAGTGATGCGAGCGCCGCTTCGACTTCTTCAATCGCTTGGGTAAATTCTGCCGATTCATCGTTAGGGTATGGGTTTTCTTCTAAGGACATGGACTCGATCCGATTTCCTGCGTCTAAACTATAGTTATAGACGATTTTACGGTTTTACGAAACCTTTTGATTATGATTCCATCCCCTGTCTCTTCCTCATCTCAGACTGTTGATGATCTATCTACCCTGGAATTGGCGCGGATTTTGGCGGAACGTTTGGCGATCGCACCGATTGACTGGCATCGTCTGAAGGCTAACCGTAATGCTCGGGCCGCTGAACAATTAGGGACGGCTTTGGTGTTTTTATTAGATAATCAGCCAGAAGAAGCACTTCCTCGGCTACAACAGGCTACAGGCTGGCTTGATCGCTCGATTTCTGCTCCTCCCTGTCCTTCTCACGGTCACGGTCCTTAGGTGAACCACCGTTCCTGTTTAATTTGTTTACAAAGTTTCAGTTGGGTTCCTTGTTGATTCCAGTGAACTTGGTCGAAGATTTGATATAACATACACAGTCCTCGGCCATTTTCCGCTTCTTCGGGGGGAAAATTGGGACAATCGCAACTACAGCCATGATGGTGACAACCTGGCGTAAATCCACAACCTTCGTCGGTAATTACCCAAGAATACTCGTCTTTACTGCTGGAAAAGTGAACGACCACGGTTTTGCTGGGATCGAGATGATTGCCGTGTTTAGCGGCATTAACTAAAGCTTCTTGCAATCCTAATCTAATTTCTGGTTCTAATTCTTCGGGAATACTAGCGGTCAATAAATCTAAAATCGGACAAAGATACAAGGTGGAAGCGAAACTCATGGTGTTCCAGCTTCGTTTGCTTGTTGGCAGTGAAATAGCAATCACGCGCTTTACCTCTAGCTTTTATTCAATGACTGTTCTCTTACAGAAAGATTAAGGTCTCTTAACCGTCGATCTAGATGATTGCCATACCTAATGAGTCATGTTTTATCCCTTTTCTGTCTCTGAGATTGATTAGATATTTTTATGATTGATCTACAAACCAATCGAGAATCAAGGCCACTTTGAGCGGGTAATTAATCAAAAAAGTAGTTGACTGGAACGGTCTTTAATATGCTATTATCCTTACCCATTGACTTTTCAGCTATAAACGGCTAAAGTGTCGGGTTTTTCCTCCTATTTCATCCTACCATATTCGCTGTTTTTTGTCTAAGAAAAGCGGCGCATTCGACGTGGGGAGTTTGGGGAAAGAAATCAGCTGTTTGCACTTCTAGCAGTTGATAATCGCCTGTTTTACAGAGATATTGCAAGTCTCTGGCTAAAGTTGCACTTTGACAACTGATATAAACAATGCGTTGACTTTGCAGCCGTAACAGACTATCGAGGACAGATCGATCGCAACCTTTGCGGGGCGGATCGAGTAGAATAATGTCGGGTTTAACTGTCAGTTGCGGTAAAGTTTTTTCTACTGCCCCCAAAATAAAAGTTGTGTTGGTAATATTATTTAATTGGGCGTTAATCTTGGCTCGATCGAGGGAAAAGCTATAGGATTCTAGTCCAATCACCTCTTTAACCCGTTTAGCGAGGGGTAAAGTAAAAGTACCGATACCACAGTAGGCATCAATGAGAATTTCTTCACCTTTAAGGTCTAATTTCTGACAAATAACCGCAAATAAGGCTTCAGCAGCCTCTGTATTAACCTGAAAAAAGGTATCGGCAGCCAATTGATAGGTTAATCCGGCGAACTTTTCGGTAATATAGTCCCTTCCGGCGATAGTTGTGGTCTGAGCGCCAAAAATAGCATTACCTCGCTCGGGGTGATAATTCACGGTTACACCGACTAAATTGGCGTATTTTGCCAGCCATTGCTGCGCCTGTGCCTCAATTCCCTGTAAATTATTATCGGTACTAATCAGGGTTAATAAAATTTCTCCCGTGTGGCGGCCAATTCTTAGGGATAAATGGCGTAATTGTCCTTGATGGGTCTTTTCATCGTAAATTGACCAGCCTTGACCCTGAATATCCTGTTTTATCTCTGCTAGAAACGGATTTAAAGCCTGATCTTGAATCGGACATTGATTGAGATTAATCAGATGATGGCTGCCGCGACGATAATAACCTGCTTGCACATTGCCGGTGGGGGAAAATCCGAGGGGATAGGTAGCTTTATTGCGATAAGCGAGGGGAGAATTACCGGTGAGGGGAGGATAAACCAAAGGATCGGTAAAACCACCAATTCTGGTTAATACCTCTTGTACTTGCTCTTTTTTGACCTGAAGCTGAAATTGATCCTCGATGTGTTGCCATTGACAGCCACCACATTTATCGGCGACGATGCAGCGGGGACGGATACGATGGGGAGAAGCTTGGAGAATAGTTTGTAGTTTGCCGATCGCATGACTTTTTTTGATATAGGTGATGCGAGTTTGAATGCGATCGCCAATGACCGTATCCGGCACAAAAATCACCTGTCCTCGGTATTTTCCCACACCTTCGCCCGTATGGTTGAGGTCGGTAATCTCGATCTCGATTAAATCACCTTGTTGCATAGTTAGGGAAACCAGTTTTCATCCAGGGTTTCTGCTGGGGTAATAATGACTTCTATGGGAATTTCTTGCTTGCTCAATTTCGAGACTATTTGTCTAGCTTTTCCATAACAAGAATCGAAAATTTCGAGGAGATAAGGTTTTAAGCTAGGACTGTCTTCCAGCAGATCGGCAATTTGAACTCGAAAATTAATAATTGCCGCTTCCCATTTATTAGCATTATACTTTCTTTCCGTCTGCCAATAAACTAACTTGAGCAGATGAGCTAATAATTGAATTAACAAACTTTTGAGAGCGTGTCGATTATTTTTTCCCATGCTTGCTAATTCCTCGATCAGATTAGTCCAGTCAACCGAGGCAAAATCCTCCTGTCGTAATTGGTTAACGGTTGTCTCGATCCATAGCTGAAAATCTCGATCGTATAAGCTGATCTTCGAGATCGGTATTTGAGCGGTCATGGGAGGTAAACAGTAAAAACAATCCAACTCTATTCTACAATCAAAAATTAATTTTTCTAAAATCCTAGATCGGCTTTGGCAATTTTGGCCGCCGCTAATACTTCCTCATCGGGTAATTCTCGCCAGTCGGTCGCACCTATTTCAGCATAGAATTTTTGATCGTAGGCGCGAGTACGAATTACTACCGGCATAGGGACCGCATGACCTAAAACTAAAGCTTGTTGTTTTGAGTCTAATTTCGCTAAAACTGATCGCAAACTTCCCCCTCCAGAAACCCCGGTAAATATGGCTTCGATGTCCTTTTCATCGTTTAATAAACAGGTGATTCTTGTCCCTACCTGAGACATGACTTCGTTATCAATTCCTGAAGGTCTTTGATCAACAATTAAGAGAGTAACAAAGTATTTTCGCATCTCCCTAGCGATGGTTCCAAAAATAGTTTGATGCACCACGGCAGCATCGAGAAATCGATGAGCTTCTTCAATGGTAATCACTAACTGTTGCGGCCGATCAACGGGGTTTTTGGTTTGTAAAAAATATTCAGCTTTTTTAACATAATTAGCATGAATCCGACGGGTGATCATATTGGTGGCTAACATATAGGAAAGCATATTACTTTGGGAGCCAAATTCAATGACAACGTGCTTACCCGCATCTAAAGCTTGTAAAACCTGATCGATATAATTGTGGGGACAAACACTTTTTAAATATTTCAAACTATCTAGACGCATTAATTTTCTCTGGAGGGACATAATCGATCCCGCATGGCCCTGTTTTTCCGTACAGAAGATTTTAATATCCTCGTTACTCATATTTAATAACTGAACGATCCAAGATTCTCCATACTCGTTATAGAGAATATTGGCATTATCTAAACTAGCTTCCGAGATGCCTAATTCCCGACCGATTAAACGAATATCCTCGATTTCAATCTGATTATAACTTAAGAATAATTCCTGCGCTCCTCGTACTCCCCGGCGTTTGGTAGAATCGGGATCGAGGGTATAAATTTCCACCTGTCCGGGGAATAATTGACATAATCCTTTCACCGTAGAAACATCCTTCCCTTCTTTCATCGCTTCCCAACCGTATTCCGAGTGCATATCAAACATGAGGTTAACCCCTGCTTGTTTGCGAATAATGCCCGAAATTAGTAATCTGGTTAAAAAGGATTTTCCCGTCCCGGATTTGCCAAAAACACCGTTACTACGTTCCACAAAGCGATCGAGATTAATACATATTGGCACGTCCATGTCAAGGGGTTGACCAATAGCAAAATTCTTTCTGGTGGGGTCATCTTCCCAACCGAAAACCATGCGAAAATCCTGCTCACAAGCTTCATAAACTTGGCTAAAATGGGCGGGAATAGTTTTAACTGGCAGTAATTCTAAATCGGCGCTAGTTTGGGGTTGAAAAGAGCCTAAAGAAGTGTCAGAAACTGCGGGAGAATTACCTCCAGTCGGGGTAAACATGAGCATAGGAGATAGTTCGATAGTACCATAAGTACCGCTACCCGCTAAAACATCGCGCATAAAACTATCATCGGGATGGGGAGGGTTAGCGATAATCCGGGGACTGGAGTTACCCAGGGAGACATCGGTGAGGAGACAGAAAAAACGCGAGCGAGTGCCTTGCACAACCAAAAACTTACCGACGCGCATATCTTCCACGGAAATATCCGGATAAAGACGGATTTCTAAACCTTCACTCAGGGAACCTTGAATAACCGATCCGAGGGGTTGTTCACTCATGCTAACCTTGATTTGTGGCGATGAATTATGAATTATGAATTATGAATGAGGAAGTGTTTTCAGTGATCAGTAAACAGTGATCACTGAACTTAAAACTCAAAACTAATAACTGATAACTGATAACTGATAACTGATAACTGATAAAGGGGTTTAAGAAAAAAAATCGGGTTTATGAACGGGAAGCAAGGAAATAACCAAGGGAGAAGAGAATGCCACTAAAAAAGTGAAGATTAACCGCTATAAACTTGCAGTTACTGACTAGCTGAGGTTGGTCGTGATTTTGGTTAACGTGGTTGACTAATTGCCAAGCGAAAGGGAGACTAAGGAAGATTAAAAGAGTGAGAGGGGGATAAACTTGCAGCAGGACAAAAACTACCGTTAAAACGTAAACGAGAACCGTGACTACGGTTAAAACTCTAGAACCTTTTAAAGTACCCAAACGGGCAATAGGTGATTTTTTACCCGCTTTGAGATCATCGGCGACTTGATGGAAATGGGAACAAAAAAGGATGATAGAAGTGGTAATCCCGATAATAATTGAAGCCGCTAGACTAGAGAGAGAAAAAGCACCGACTTGGGAATAGTAGGCAGCGGCAATCGCCAAGGGTCCAAAAGTAAAGAAACAGATAATTTCACCTAATCCTTGATAACCGAGACGGAAGGGAGGTCCTTGATAGGTATAGCCCAAAAAACAGCAGAGGGCGATTAATTCTAGGAGCATCCAATCGCCTCGCCCATAACTAATAGCAAAAATACCGGCGATGCCTAATAATAGAAAAAGATTACTCAGCCAGAAAATTAAAGATTTGTTACCGGTTAAATTAACAATCGAATGTGCCTTATTGACATCGATCCCGGTATCGGCATCAAAAACATCATTACTGAGATTTAACCAAGCGAGAATTAAAATAGCTGAGAGGATAAAAGTGGCAAAAATCGGCAGAGAAAATCGACCTGTTTCCTGATAAGCGATCGCTGTTCCCAGAATAATCGGTATAATCGCCACACTATACATTGGTGGTTTAATGGCTGCTAACCAGAGTTTTTTGGGCGAGGGAGTGGTGACAGTATCGGTGGTCATAGTTAGGGTTTGCTGAAAAAGTTTTTCCTAGGGGTAGGGTGTGGGGTGTGGGGTTTTACCGATTTTCGGGGGTCAATTAGCCAATTTTCAGGGAAAAAGTCCCTAAATTTCCCCTGACTACTGACGACCGACTCCTAACCCTAACAACAATTTTTGATTTTTACCAGAGGTCTGATCATACCTCGGTTTTAAGGATATTTTACTCAAAAATAGAGATAAATAGACTAAAGCCGGGTAAGACATCCTCTCCGTTTAAATTAGCCGGTAGTTCCATAATTTCTACGGATTGCTGAGGACGATAAATTTCCACTTGTTGTTGTTGAGGATTAACTAGCCAACCTAATCGCAAACCACTGTGGAGATATTCCTGCATTTTCGCTTGAATTTCTGGGAGGGAATCGCTACGGGAGCGTAGTTCAATAACGAAATCGGGACAAATAGGCGGAAATTTCTCCTGTTCTTCTCGACTCAGAGCTTGCCAACGAGTTAAACTCACCCAAGCGGCATCGGGAGCGCGATCTCCCCCCTTCGGTAAACGAAAAATCGTCGCCGAACTAAAGACTTTACCCAATCGGGTTTGACGGTTCCAGATACCTAAGTCAATGATAAAATCGGCCTCTCGGTTGCCGCTAATTCCCCCAACAGGTGGCATCACAATTAATTCTCCTTGAACGTTTCTTTCCAGTTGCCAATCTGGGTTAACTTGACAGAGACGGTAAAACTGCTCATCGCTGAGATTGACTGTATCTAAGTTTAAAATCACTGCTGCCATAGCTATATTTCGCCCTAGAAAACACTCTAGTCTTAATTATAGTTAATTAGATTCCCCGCCAGATTGCGATCGCACCGTCTCGATCTCCAGTGACTAACCAACGACCATCTCGACTGGCAACCATTCTTAAGATGACGTTTCCCTTGAGAGTATTCAAGTGCCGACGGGTATTAACATCCCAAAATTTGACAGTTCCATCCCCGGAAGTGCTGGCCAAAACTTTACCCCCATCCAGCAGGGCCATATCGGTAACAGCGTCGTTATGGGCGAGAATAGTAGTGGTGCCGATGCCGCTTTTCACTTGCCAACCGCGGATCGAACCGTCTTGACTAGCAGTACCGGCGGTATTACCATCCTTGGAAAAAAGCACCCGATAAACGGGGAATAAATTCCCCGCATAGGCCCGAATAAAGCGACCGGTACTCACTTTCCACAGTTTAACGAAACCATCGTAATCGGCGCTGACAATTCCTTTACCATCGGGACTAAATGCGATCGCTTGAATCGGATGATTATGACCGCGCAGGGTTTTTAACAGTGTACCCGTCTGAAAATCCCAGAGTTTGACTGTACGATCCCAGCTACCCGTAGCCAAAATTTTGCCATCGGGAGAAATAGCGGCATCAGTAACGAGAAAAGCATGGCCGGGATAGGTCATTTCTAATTTTCCCGTGCGCGTATTCCAGCGTTGCACTTTTCCCCCCGCATCGGCAGTTACGAAACTCTTGCCATCGGGACTAAATTGGATAGCGTTAACAGTATCTCCTAGTTGCCAAGTCCTGAGAGGTTTTTGGGTTTTTAGGTCCCATTCCCTAACAGTGCCGTCAAAACTACCACTCAGCAGCAGGGAGTTATCGGGACTAATGGCCAAAGCATAGATGGGATCCTGATCGGCTTTTAAAATAGTAACCCGTTCGACCATCTGCCAAGGAACGATTTCTGCTAGGGGAGACGCTTGCGGGGTGGTGGTTTTCTCTTTTTCCTGATTGACTGCACAACCACCGGATAGCAACAGCAGTAATAATAACGATAACGTCGGTTGATAAAGGGTTATTTTCATAGAATTTTGCCGTTGTCAAAATCATCTTAAACTACTTTAAACTTGAAGGGGTAAAATTTGAATAGAATAACGACAACGAGGAACAAGATAAATGACAAATTCTTGATTGGTTGTCTTGGCTTCTTCTAGAACATTCTGTAAATTTTCACCGTGAGCAATCACCCCTTTTTCATTATAGGCAATGTATTGATCTTTATACAAATCAATCACGGTGTCACGATTTTTGTTTAACCAACGTAAGTAGGTAGGCGTTAAAAGTTGTCAGATGCCCCCCTTATTAAGGGGGGATTAAGGGGGGATCGAACCTAAAATCCATTTTAAATTTAATTATAACCAGCTACTTAACATTTCTTGGGCTTGTTCTTGAGAGATTGAGTTGGTCATAATCTTTCTAGGGAGAGACGTTTTTTATTAAAAGGAAAGCAGTGCTAATCAGTTTATTTTTGTCAATTATAGCTTCTAGTTGCTCCGATTGATAACAAGCTGTTTCGACTTCTAGAGAAGCGGCATCCAAAGCATTAAGATAAGCATCGTTTAAAGTGTCTGTTAATTCCTGATCACTTAAATAATATCCTGCCGCTTTTCGGCGTTGATTGTGGCGTTGAATTTCTCTAACACTATTGCGAATGGAGACATCCCAAGAACGAGTGGTTCGGTTTTCTGCCTGTTGTTTAATTAAATGAAGTAATAAGATAACAGCATAACAACGAATGGTGCTAATAATCCCATTTTTGCTCATATCTTCAAGGTCTTCTACAATCGCCAGTGAACCTTTAATATCACCTTTTAAGAGCAAAGCTTTTAATTCTAAAAGTTCTTCCATAATCCAATTTCTTCCCCAAATACCCCTTAATTATATCTGGCCACAAGTCTCTCGGATATCCCAGGTTTATTGGGTAAAATGTATTCTAAGATACATTCTTGCGGGCGAGTGAGTGGAACGAACCACAGAGACACAAAGGACACAAAGATCGATCGCTACTATATAAGCAAAAATTGTCACACAAAGTCGAGAAGAGCCAAAAACTTAATCTTTTTTTCATCTATTTTATAAGCTTTTCTCTGCTATGATGAGGCCGTTCTTGTAACAGTCGAGTTTTTAGTCATGACTCAAAGATTAGCAAAACTAATTGATTTTCAGGGGGGGGTAAGCACAGCTTATTAAAACTCTCAATTGCTTCCTCTGTCCTTGGGGTAAGTGCTTTGATCATCACCCCTGTACAGGCAGCAAATTTGATTCAAAATGGCAGTTTTGAGAACGGTGCAAACCCTGGTCTTTTTCAAACAATTAATACTGGTTCCACGGTAATTACAGGATGGACGGTTAGCCAAGGATCAATCGATTATATCGGTACATTATGGCAAGCTTCTAATGGTTCTAGAAGTCTGGACCTAGGTGCAGGAGCGAGTCCTGGTGGAATTAAGCAAACCTTTAACACAACTGTCGGTGGGACTTATCGGGTGACTTTTGATCTGGCGGGTAATCCCAACGCAAGTCCTATTATTAAAGACATGAGAGTGAGTGCGGGAGGAAGTTCTGCTGATTTTTCTTTTAATACAACAGGAAAAAGCAATTCAAATATGGGATGGCTATCAAAATCTTGGGATTTTACCGCTAACAGTACAACCACTACCCTTGAGTTTATCGATTTAACTAATAGCTTTGCTGGTCCTGCGTTGGATAATGTCTCGGTGATAGCTCTTTCCCCTCCTCCTACTCCTACTCCTATCCCCGAACCTTCATCAGTGCTAGGATTATTGAGTTTAGGAGTATTAGGAATTAGTTCTGCTTTAAAACGTCAATCTTAATCTATTTTTATCTTTTTAACCCATCTAAACTAGGTGGGTTAAATTGAATATTCAGATAGGCTTAAAATCGGTGAATAATTTGAATTTTGCGGCACATTTTTAATAATATGCTAGGATAGTATTGATGTTTTAGGAGGTAACAACCTATGCAGTTAGAAGATTATTTTGAATTTGTAGCAGTAGATAATATTCAATTAAAAGGACATCGTATTGGCATTGAGGACGTACTGAAATACTATCGACAAGGTTATAGTCCTCAAGAAATTCTCCAAGAATTACCAACTCTAAATTTAGAAAAAATTTATGCCACTTTGACCTATTATTATCACAATCAAGCACAAATCGATCTCTATCTTGTCAAGCTAGAAAGACAACGGGAACAACATTATCAACAGTGGCTAGAAACATCATCTCCTTTAATTGATCGTTTAAGAAAAGCAAAAATTAAAAAGGAGCAGGAGTATTTACAAAAAGCATGAAAATTCGGTTTTTGCTGGATGAAAATTTATCTCCTAAGCTAAAAATAGCGGTTCAACGTATCAATTCTACTATAGATATTTTGCGAGTTGGTGATGCGGATGCACCTCTTTTAGGGACACTTGATCCTAATTTATTGCAATATTTAGAATTATCCCAGAGACTGTTAATCACTGACAATAGAAGTACCATGCCCAATCATTTAAAAGATCATTGGAACACGGGAGGTCACACTTGGGGAATTATTTGGTTACGCCCTAGCGGTACAATTAGTCAATGGGCTGAATCAATGATTTTAATCTGGGAATTAACAGAAGCTGAAGAATGGATTGATCGCTTAGATTGGATTCCTTTATGAGGAACTAAGGTGATTTTTCAAACACATTTAATCATTTATTTCGGGGCTTTTTCTGGGTTTCTTAGGGTCTTTTTCTGGGGTATTAGGGGCGGGATTTGGGGCTATTGTCGCAATTTGGGCGGCCATTCTTGTCATTGCTTGACCTTGGGCGAATTCCTGCTGTAATTGTTCGCTAGAAGAAACCAAACGACTTAAACCCTGAATTAAACGGATAATTTCCTGTCGCAGTTGCGGATTACCGGTAATTTCATCCACATCCGAGGTGATTTTCTGAAGATTGGCAAAAGCAGCGCGAGAGGAGTCGAGGAGTTGCTGTAGGGTGACAACAGTGGCAGGATCGGAGAGATAAGCGGTAAAATTTCCCAAATTTTCACTTAATTTAACAGCATTTGCCGAAATAGTGTTTAAATTCTCAATAATTTGGCTTTTCTGCACTTGCGTCAGAATCGGATCCAAAGCAGCGAGGGTAGTTTGTAGGCGATCGCTAGTAGTTTTGATACTATCGAGAGTGGCAATTAAACGATTTTGATTAGCTGCCAAAAAAACCCGCAGTTCTTCGGTAGTTTCTCCCACCAAAAGCAGCGTTTTTCGGGCCTCTACTAGGGTAGCGTCTAAATTTCTCAGGCCGCCACTTCCCTGTAAACTTCTCAGTAAAGTAGTCGCTTCCTGACTCAATCCCCCGACACCGGAAAGATCACTAGAAAGGCGATCGAGGGAACCGGATACTTGCGGTAAAGATTCTAGGGATCTCATACCCGAATTAACTTTACCTAGAGTACCGCTGCGACGTACCTCGCTTAAAGCGGTGGTTGCCTCACCACTAAAGCGATCGAGTCCCCCCAAGGCATTGGCAGCGCGTTGGGTAAAGGAACGAAATCCGGCCACCATATCGGGATCGCTAACTAGATTAGAAATTCTCAGTAAAGATCTGATCAAGGTATTGACATTTAGCGCCGATTGCCCTTGTAAACGGGAACCGTTACAGATAATCACTTCCCCATTGCAGTTAGGACTCAAAGGGGGTTCTTTGACACCACCGACGGGTAAAGCTTGCAGGGGAGTAATATCGATCGTGGTTTCACCCACTAAACCGGATTGAATGGCTTCGATGAGGGAATTACTGGGAATTAGGCGATCTGCTGGCGAAATCTCCACTTCTACGGCGACTCCCTCCGGTTCTGGGGTAATTGCCGTCACTTGCCCGATTCTCACTCCCCGATAACCGACGCGGGTTCCCACCATCATGCCACCCACATTAGGAAAAAGGAAGCTGGCGCGATAACTGCGTCCCCCGAAGCTAAAATTACTTAACCAGGCGATAAACCAGATTAATATTCCCCCCGATGTCAGTAACATTAAACCGATACCACTTTGCCTGAGAGTTGGGGAAATCCCCCGTTGTGAACCGCCAGCTTCCATAAATAATTACTCCTCATCTCTACAGAGTATCTTACAGGAGAAATCGGAGGATTTCAGCGATCAGTTTCTGAAGGCAAGAGTCAAGGAGTCAGTATTCAGGAGTCAGGAGTCAGGATTCAGTATTCAGTATTCAGTATTCAGTATTCAGTATTCAGTATTCAGGAGTCAGGATTCAGGAGTCAGGATTCAGGATTCAGGATTCAGGATTCAGGATTCAGGAGATTATTTTTATTTATTCTCCCCACTTCCCCCCGCAACGCGCACGCAGTGACCACCCCACACCCCACACCCCACACCCCACACCCCACTTCCCCATCACCCCACACCCCACACCCCACACCCCACACCCCACTTCCCCATCACCCCACTTCCCCATCACCCCACTTCCCCATCACCCCACACCCCACACCCCACTTCCCCATCACCCCACACCCCACACCCCACACCCCACACCCCACTTCCCCATCACCCCACTTCCCCATCACCCCACTGACCTCAATTGGCAGTTTACTGAATTGGTCCGTCGATACTGCCGGTAAAAAATTGCTTGAGTACGGGGATTTCCGAGTGATAAGCCTCTTGAGTCGGCCCAACCCATTGAAATTGACCTTTATAGAGAAAAACGATGCGATCGGTGGTATTTTCGATGGTGCTGTGGACGTGGGTGACAATGAGATGGGCCCCACAGGCTTTTTTTACTTTGAGAAGTTCCATAATTACCGTCTGGATGCGGGTAGAAGCGACGGGATCGAGTCCGGCAGTGGGTTCATCGTAAAGGAGAATGTTCGGTCGATCGGCTGCGATCGAGGGATCGCTGATAATTGCTCTGGCTAAACTGACGCGTTTTCGCATCCCTCCGGATATTTCAGAGGGATAGAGGTCGTAGGAACCGGACATACCCACTAAATCGAGTTTTTCTTCCACTAAATCGCGAATTTCGGCTCGTTTTAGCTTTGAGTGGCGATAGAGAGCAAAACCGACATTTTCCCCGACGGTGAGGGAGTCAAAAAGGGCCGATTGCTGGAAAACTAGACCAACACCGAGGGGATCTTCCCCTTGTTCTACGGTTCTCTGGCGTTTTGTGCCGTAGATGTACACTTCTCCTCGATCGGGGGCCAGTAATCCAGCGACTAACCGTAAAATCGTCGATTTTCCCGTCCCAGATGGACCGATCACGCCGATCGCTTCCCCTTCGTACACTTTCAGATCGACGTTATTTAAGATTACTTTCTTGCCGAAAGCTTTGGTCACTCCCCTTAATTCGACGATCGGTTCGCGCATCACCATCTAGAATATCTTTACAAAAATGCCCTTTTATTGTAGGGCAACGACCCGATCTTTCTTTTTTTTCTTTTCTGGTTTTATGGTTCGCGATTCTATCTGCATTTCGGGAATCTCTCGCAATTCTTCGGCATCTAAACGATATTGTTCGCAGACAAGACTCAGACGAATACCAGAACAGCTAACGGGATTAACTGAATGGGTAAGATCTCCTTGAAATAGGATCAAGGTGTTAGCACAAGGACGAATCTGGGCCACGGAACGATTGCCTGTTGCTAGTACCAGTTCCCCCCCTTGAATATCTTTAGGAACCTGCACATAAAGGACGCTAACTAGGAGCGGGGGATCGATAGTTTTACAATAGGAGCGCAGGGAGCGATCGATATGGGGATCGACTCGTGAACCGGTTTGTAGGAGTAAGGGGTTAAGATAAAAAGCGTTGCAGTCAGCTTGTAAACTGCGATCAAGATAGGGTTTAAAATAGGGAAACATTCGTTCAACTTCGCTGATTTGTGTGCGTCGAAAAGCGATGGAAAAGCCTTTGGTTTTAACGAAATCTCGATTTAAATTGTTAACTGTGAAGTGGGGACAAGCGAGAATCTGTCCTTGTAGTTCGCTCAGATAACTGGGAGTAAAAGCGTCGGGATATTGGGAATAGTAAGGCACGGATAGAATCGCAACGGTATGGCAATCTTTATGATAGCTTGTTCCTAGAGAGATGGGGATAATTTTCCCAGAAGTGTTCTGTCTGTGTGTACTTTAAGATAAGAGTTATTAAGAATGATGTTCTGCTCGAAAGCTTGACTAACTCTCCTTAATTCTCCGAGGGATTTATTGCCGAGCCGATTTTCTACCGTAGCGGTTGTTATTGTTAACTTTTTGATTGACTAATCAAATACCTCAAATTCTTGTCCGATCTTGCCAAAATATTCCCCCAAACGTTGTTGAATGATATTAATATACTGAGCTTCAATTTCAATACCAATAGTCTGATAACCTAATTCTAGAGCGGCAATTAAAGTTGTACCCGTTCCAGCAAAAGGATCGAGAACTATATGACTGTTATCCTGTGGTAGAAATAACTCGAGCAGTTTTCTAATCAATGATAAAGGTTTAATCGTACAATGCTCATCAAAATTTTCATCCCGTCCTTTAGAAAAGCCCTCTAAAATATTGGATTGAAAAGAGCCGTCACTTAGTATAGCTTTAAAGGGACCTAATCCAGTCATTTGTAGAGTTTCAATATAATTGTTTTTTAGAGGCTTCTGCACAATAACTATAGCTTCCCATTCATTTCTCAAGCAAGTATGCCAACCTTGCCATTGTTGAGCATTAGTGTCACCAATTTTGTCAAGTTTTTTCTCAATATTTAATCCTTTGGGAATGCCTGAATGTCGTCTATAAACCAGCACATCTCTAGCATAAAAACCGGCATTTTCAAGAGCAATCTGAATATGAGCTAGTGTTCTTGTGCTACTAAAAACAGCGACAACAGCCCCGCTTTTACAAACACGCATTAGTTCCTTTGACCAATCTGTTGCCCATTCAATATAATTGACCACATTTTCGCGATTGCGTTGATACCAACGCTCATTGCGAACCCCACCAGCTAACCCACTTCCATAGGGAATATTTTTTACCAGTGTGGAACTGTTTTGAATGCGTTCTCTGCGTCTTTGGATTTCATCATGATCCCAATTTCTGCCAATGAACTCATAATTATAGGGTGGATCTGTGATCACACAAGATATACTAGATTCTTCTAGTAAAGTGAGAAGTTCTCTACAATCACCGTGCAGAAGTTGCCATCTTTTTGAGATATTCATCGGGCAATATAAAACTCCTGTGTTTCAGAAAATTTATCAAAAGCTTTCAGCAAATCGAACCCACTGCGATCAAGTATATAATCAAAACTTTGTTGGCTCTGCAAAACAGTCCAGCCACCCAGATGACAAGCTTTAATCGCTGCTGGTAAGTTATCCTCTCGCACAATCAGTAAAATAGGTCTAAGTCCTCTTTCCTGTAATAGTTTTCCATACTGTTTAAACTTTTTAAGTGTGCCAGAATCTCCCGAACCAATTCTATATTTAGTATCAATGGCATCTCTACCTAAAATGCAGTCACAAGGTTGATCATCTGCAATCTTTAAAGCCGGTTGATAATCTAAACAATTAGCCTTAAAAACTTCTGTCACCAGACGTTGCCAACACATTCCTAGTTCCCTGCCCCAATACTGACGATTTTCCCTTTTTAAACTAGGAGTAATTCCAAATACCCTCATAAGCGGATCATAATCATCATTTTCTTCTCCATAGATTTTGTCACTAAAAGAACTTTGGTATTGTCTCAAAATTCCCTTGAGGAGGTTTTCTATTTGATCGGGTGGCATCAATAATCCTTTTTGATATAGATAGCTAACTACTGATTATCTCCCCAAATTATCGGTAATATGTTCCAAGATAATATCACCCCTGGCCAAGGAAAATGAGCGGTTATTTACACAGTCCTTCCATCCTCCCCCTAACATTTTAACAGCCGATCGGCCCTAATCTCTAAATCATTGACTACCCACGGTTTACAATAGTTAAGAACCAACGGCAAGCAAGAATTAACGATGCGGATTTCGATCAACTGGTTACGAGAATTAGTCAAAATTGCCCAATCTCCCCAAGAATTAGCCGAATTATTGACAATTGCGGGAATAGAAGTGGAAGAGATCGAGGATCGCCGAGAATGGGCAAAGGGTGTGGTTATTGGTAAAATTATCGATCGCCAACCCCATCCCAATGCGGATAAATTAAGTGTCTGTCAGGTGGATATCGGTCAGGAAAACCCTAGTACAATTGTCTGTGGTGCGCCCAATGCTAGGGCTGATATTCTAGTTCCTGTGGCTACTTTGGGAACTTATTTAGCCAAAATCAATTTAACGATTAAACCGGCTAAATTGCGCGGGGTAAAATCGGAAGGGATGATCTGTTCCCTCGCAGAATTAGGATTAACTAAAGATTCTGAAGGAATCCACATTTTTAGCCAGGAAAATCTCCCTTTAGGTACAGATGTTCGTCCCCTTTTAGGACTCGATGAGGTGATTTTAGATATTTCTCCCACCGCTAACCGTGCCGATGCTTTGAGTATGATCGGAGTTGCGCGAGAAGTAGCGGCTTTGACAGGAGGAGAATTAAGCCTACCAAAAGTCAAATTACGGGAATTTTCCCCTAAAAAAGATTTAACGCTGGAAATATCAGAAAATAAAGCCTGTCCTGCCTATATTGGTACGGTGATCGAGGGGGTAAAAATTGGCCCATCTCCGCTATGGTTGCAACAGCGTTTACAGGCTGCCGGATTGCGATCGATCAATAATGTGGTCGATATTACTAATTATGTCCTCTTGGAGTGGGGACAACCCTTACACGCTTTCGATCGCGATCGTTTACAAAGTTTTGCCGGAGGTAAATCCGTTACTATTGGAGTCCGTTTTGCCGAGGAAGGGGAAAAAATCATTACCCTTGATGGTCAGGAAAGAAGCTTAAAAGAGCTTAATTTATTAATTACTGCCAATAATAAGCCGGTAGCTTTAGCGGGAGTGATGGGAGGTCAAGATACAGAAGTTAACGAGGAAACCGTTAATCTTGTGCTAGAGTCGGCTTTATTCGATCCGATCGCTATCCGTCGTTCCTCAAAAGCGCAGGGTTTACGCAGCGAATCTTCTGGACGCTATGAACGCGGTGTTAATCCCGCCGCTTTGGAATATGCTTGTCAAAGGGCGATCGATTTGATTCTAGAGTTAGCTGGGGGAACTGTCAGCAGTCAGGTTAAAGCTGATTATCGTGCCGAACGGTCCAGGGGTTCGATCGAATTGCGTTTAGAACGTTTACAGCAGCTACTGGGTCAAGTTACCCTAGATGATGGTGCGATCGGTGAAATTCTCGCCGAAGATGTGGAACGGATTTTAGGCAATTTAGGCTGTGAATTGCAGTTAACCTCAAAAAATCCTGTTCTGTGGACTGTGACAGTCCCAGACTACCGTTATCGGGATTTAGAACGGGAAATTGACTTAATTGAAGAAGTAGCGCGACTGTACGGATATGATCGCTTTGTCGATACTTTGCCGGCAAAAACCGCAGCCGGAGGATTATCCTTTGAGGAAACTATACAGCGTCGGCTGCGGGAAGCTTTTCGAGCAGTCGGTTTGACGGAATTAGTCCAGTATTCCCTAGTTAAACCGGAATTAGCGGAAGTTGTCCTCGCTAATCCCCTTTTTGTCGAGTATTCTGCTTTGCGGACTAATCTCCTCGACGGTTTAATCGAAGCGTTTGAGTATAATCAGTCTCAGGGGAACGGTTCCTTAAATGGCTTCGAGATCGGGCGAGTTTTCCGCCTAGAATCGGATAATATCAACGAATACGATGCAATTGCTGGTATTTTTGGCGGTGATTTCTTCCCGGCCGGACGTTGGCTGCGATCGGGTAAAGAGGTGGCCATGACTTGGTATGAAGCAAAAGGGATTTTAGAAGCAGTATTCGATCGCCTTTCGCTGACAGTAAGCTACGAAAAAGATGCCGAAGATGCGCGTTTTCATCCCGGACGAACAGCATCTTTATGGATTGGCAAACAACGCCTAGGTATATTCGGTCAACTACACCCGCAATTGCGTCAGCAAAAGGGATTAATTGAGGCAGTTTATGCCTTTGAAATCCAGTTCCCGATCCTGTTAGCAACTCTTAGCGATAGTGCCAAAATTACCCCGCGTTTACAGGTCTATTCTACCTATCCGGGGGCAGCACGAGATATCGCCTTCTTTGTTTCCACAGATATACCCGTAGATAGATTGACAAAAACTATCAAAAATGCTGGGGGCAATCTCTTAGAAAAAGTCGAATTATTCGATCGCTATCAGGGGCAGAATGTGCCAGAAAATCATTGTAGTTTGGCCTTTAGTTTAGTCTATCGTGCCAGCGATCGAACTTTAACCGATGAAGATGTGGAACCCTTAATGACAAAAGTGCGAGAAGCTTTAGTTAAACAGTTCCAAGTTTCTTTAAGAAGTTAAATTCAGCGATCAATTATCAGTTATCAGACATCGACTTTATAAGTAGGTAGGCGTTAAAAATTATCAGATGCCCCCCTTATCAAGGGAGATCCCCCCGCCTACCGGCACCCCCCTTATCAAGGTAGGGCTGTTTCATTTAAATTAATTACAGCTGATTTTGAGTCAATAAATTTGAATGAAAATTCTCAAGTTTATCTTTTTCTAATCAAAAGAGTTAGTGACAATAACTAATCTTTAATCCTCTGCCAATATTGATTATGAATAAATTGATAAAGCCTGTTTCCAAGCCACTAAAAGCCTATCTTTCTTGAAATTGTCTGAGAGTACATCCTGTTAATTTAGCTAATTTTTCTGCTTCTTACGTCGATAAAACTATCAGTTTTTCCCAACGTTCAGCTAACCACCTCTGTCCCTCTGTTATTGAGAGAAAACCCAAACCTCTGAAAAGATTCAATCCTATAGTTGTGAGAATTGACCAATTGCTGGCCGCTTGAAAATCACTTATCTCGCTTTTATCTTCCTCAAAAATTACATCTTTTACCCAATGTAACTGATTTTCTATTTTCCAATGTCCTCGAATAATTTTAGCAAATACTTGAGCGGATTCGGTTAGGCTACTGATATAGTAAGCTGTTTCTTCATAGGTTTTATCCCCGCGACTACCCTTTCTTTCTACTTTAATAACTCTTCGCAGATTTTCAAACCCTTGTCTTTCATTTTTTCTCACTTTAAAAACTTCTATTTTTCTTGATATTTTTCGTCCATGACTATTATCTTGTTCAAGAAAGCAACTTTCTGGCTTTGAGGAATTACTCAGGTCTTGTATTCGCTTATAAAGATTTTTCTGATTTCCTTTAACGGTGATAACATAGTCATTTTTACTCTTGGCTATTAAGCTGATTGTTTTTTTCTGACAGTGTAAAGCATCGCCAGTAAAAACTTTATTTTGGAGAGAGCAATCCTCAATTATAGCTTGCCCTTCGTCGATTTCAGACCCTTTTTTGTTTTCGATTCTTTTTAAGTGTAATACTAATCCACTTTCTTGACTAAACAATGAGACAAACATGATAAAATTTTGTTGTTCATTATTAGGATTCTTTAGGGTGTTTTTGAGACTTTTTCCATCCATACCTAGCCAATTTATATCATCTCTTTGTCCATATTCTTCTAATGCCCATTCATTAAACATTTTTAACAAACTCTGCCAGTCAACTCCCATCATTACCCTTCTAATTGTTGAATAGGATGGGACTCTTTCTGGAATTATGTTAAATTCTTTACTGAGCCTGTGCCGATTATTTTTAGCAAACTCTCCTAGTTCTCTATAACCTGAGTATCCTAGCATTGTTCCCAGTATTATTACTACTAATACTATCCATAAAGGGTGTCTTTTTCCTTTATCTTTCCGAAAGTCCTTGACTTGTTTCAGTTTTTCTATTAAGCTCAACATATATTTAAAAGGTTGGCGGTCACTTATCATTTTACCTGATATTGATCGCTTTTACTTTTGATATTCTGATGGGAGAATGAAACAGCCCTACCCTTATCAAGGGGGGCAGGGGGGATCGAACCTAAAATCCATTTTTAATTTAATTATAACCAGCCATTTATTATCTCAAGAATAATCTCACACATCGCTATCAATATCGCTGATTGCCTCTAATTGTTACCAATCAGTTTAAGAGGTTGGAAGGGTTCTTTTTCAGACTCGATCTCCTCTAAAAAATATTACAATCAATCGCTTTTGATATACGCTTTAAAAATAGATGATAATTGAAATCGGTTTTGCTCCCTTTGAATTAAATAACGTTGTTGCAAGGATTGTAAACCATTGATTAAATCACTAGCAGATAAATCTAGGTTATTTTTTAACTCCTCTCTAGATAAAGGTTGCTCAACTTTACTTAATTCTAAGGCGATTTGTTGGGCAAGGGGAGAACAGCGACCAAAAATTTGTTTTAAATGAGACTGCATTTTTTTAGTAATAACTAAGCTATTTTCTGCCAAGAAATCGTTAACCTTGCCATCAAAAACATCTTTAATCAAAACGGCAATATCGGTTAAATAAAAAGGATTACCTTCGTATAATTGAATTAATTCTAACCATCTTTCCCCATCTTGTAAACCTTTATTTTCAAGAAAATCAATCGCTTCAAATCCTGATAATTCTAAGCATTGAATAGGAGAATTTTCTTGATTAAGATAGTTCATTTCTGCGGATTTTTCTTGACTAATGAGAATAAAATGGCTCTGGTGTTGGATTTCTGCAATCAGTTTTAAAAAATGTTAATAACTACTATATTCAGGTTGATAATTACCCGCCATTTGACCAACAGCAAAAAGATTCTGAAAATCATCTAAGACGATTAAACATTTATGATTGCTTAGAACTTCTAACAATTGCTGGATTTTATTATCGGTGCTTTCTTTCGGTTCTTTTTGGCAAGTATTCAATAAATCATTTAGCCATAAATCTAAAGACTTAGGAAATTTTAAACTTTTCCAAATCACCACTTCAAATTGTTCTAAATTGAGATCGATAAATCGTTTAACTAGGGTGGTTTTTCCTATTCCCCCTAATCCCAAAACGGCAATTAAGCGAGTATTTTGCTTAAACACCCAGTTCGAGACTGTTGCGAGTTCGTTTTCTCGATCGTAAAAATCAATAATTTGGGGAGCAAGGGTTAGATCATGATAGATTGATTCAGATTGAGAGTTTATATATCTATTTTTATCATTATCATTAGGTAAAGTGAAGGTTTGTGTATGGCAAAAATGGTTATTGTTACTATTTACAACATTCAAAGAATTTGGAGATGATTTAATCTTCATTCTTTCTATAGTAGAACGAAAATTAGATTTTCTTATTTCTTCCCCAAAAGCATCCGATAAAAGCTTCCATAATTTAGCACCTTCCTCTCTAATATGAGTCTCACTGCGGTGATATTCGTTACCTATTTCTTGATAACTCTGTCCTTGCCAACTCCCTTCAAAAATAGCCTTCTGGATAGTATTTAGCGGCTTTTTATCTCGCTCAATAAGGCGTTCGTCAATCAGTTGTAAGACTTCCGTGATATTCATACAATCGACACAGCAAAAGACTTTTGGGTATTATAGCCCAACTAAATCCCACTTTTTCCAATTTTTAGAAAAATTTACCCGACAAAACTCCCGATAAAATCCGATGTTTAGGGGTTGTCACTTTTTGGAAGCGTTTGGCATGATGGAATGTAGTTAAGCAAAACAGACCTAAAACTAACCATATCTAACTCAGCGACGCTAGTTCTAAGTATTATTGCTTATGTCTCAGTTTAACGCAGGTATTTTATGACGAAGTTCGTTTTAGACAAATATGCGCTCGATTCTAAAAAATCAGAAGCTAAGGCAAAAGTAGTTAACTCTTTAGGTTCGAGTGTGACAATTTCAGGCGATACTATCGAGGTTAATTATAGCTCAAATGCAACCAAAGTGGCTCAGATTTTAAGTCAAGTTGGTATCAAGTATTCGGGGGGTTAGGTAATACTTATACCTTTATACCTTATTGTCATCGTTCACATCTGGAGATTTGATTATGATGTCAGATAATGAGCCTAAATTTGAAAAAATAGCTGAAAATTTGGAAAGATTCAAAGATTTTGTTAAAAGTATAGCAAAAGAACCGATATACGGACTTTTAGATACCTTGAGAGAAGGGGAACTTGCTTCTGATCATAGTGTATTCACTTATGTTGAGGCTTTGGAGTACGCTATTGACATAAAGTTGAAATATCCTACTGTAAAGTCAACCTTGCTCAAACTTGAGCGTTCATCTAAAGGATTGGTGATAACTCAGGTTTTTATAGACAATAAGGAAAAAATTGTACCCAAAAAAAGAGGTTATTTAGGTAGAAAAGTCAGTGCGAAAAAACTTGATGAGGAATTAGATGACATCTTTGGAAACGATGATAGTGTTGTGATTGATTTACCACAAAAATAAGTAAGGAGTGTTTACTATGTTGTTAGGTGGATTAGAGTTTGTACTATTGGGTTTCTTGTTTGGAGCAGCCGCAGTAGCCTTGGCTATTATCAGTATTGCTACTGTTATGGAGATCATCTCTGATTATTGGGATGACCTTGATGATGAAGTTCTCATAATTGCGCCTGAAGCTAGTTCGGAATTAGAAAAAATTGCTAAGCAAAAGGGTAGCAAGAAGCACAAGAGATTTGTGTACAACACGTCAACAAAGGAGGCTTTACTCGTTGAAAGTAACTCAATATCAAATGAACTTGAAGACGAGGATGTAGTTTATGTCACGATTTAGGTAAGGCTGAGTAACAGTTAATTGCAACCGTGTAATACTTTATAGATGAGGGTAGTCCTGCCTAAAGTTAATCGAAAATTATCAAGGACTACTTTTTATTGTCAATACAAAAATTTAAGCAAACAACATGGAAGACGAAATTATATTTCAGGATATACCAACCACCACAGAAAGTGAAAAAGATTTTCTTGTTTTCAAAACCAGAATATATGCAGCTTGGCAAAGCTATTTAGAAAAAATCGGAAAAGAAAATTTACCTTTAATTGTTTCCTCAAGTGTAGATTTAAACTCCGTCAAAAATCTGAGCAAAAATAGTAACAAAGCGTCTGTCAGTAAAGCAAATTCTATTTCCCTAGAGGAAAGAGCGGAGCAGTATCGTAGCCAAAAGCCGAATTTTTCAATGGAACAATTAGTCGTTCCTGAATCAGTTAAGGAAGAATTACTAATAGCTAGTAAAATTTCAGTCCTTGAAAAATTAGTATTTGATGAGTGGGGATTAAGAAATATACAACCCTTCCCTTATTCTGCACTTAATTGGCCAATTCAAGTCTGAATTGCATCACTGTCTGATCTACCTTTATAGAATACCTCATTCGGGGTACGATAGTCAAGACATTTTCGAGGACGATTGTTAATCAAGTTTACGGCTCTTTCCACCTCCTCTGGCTTAACGATTTTAAAATTCGTTCCCTTGGGGAAAAATTGTCTTAACAGTCCCTTGGTATGCTCGTTTAATCCCCTCTCCCACGAATGATAAGGAGTAGCAAAATAAAAATCTGCTCCTAGTTTCTGACTCAACTCTTGATGTCCACAAAATTCTTTGCCGTTGTCACAAGTAAAGGTTTTTCTTTTGTCAGGGTGAATCTCTTGAAAAAGTTTTTCTGTGACTCTATTGATTTCCGATGCGGTTTTGTTTTTGGCTAATCCTGCTCCTAAAAATTTCGAGGCTTTATCTACATGAGTAACGAGAACTCCTAGATGATTGCCTCCAATCATTGTGTCACTTTCCCAATGACCGATTTCAGTTTTCTGGTCAGCAATTACTGGTCGCTCGCTGATATCTACACGCCCTGGAATCCCTCCACGCTTACTTTTTGCTCCGCCTCGACTCTTTCTTTGACAAAGCCCCCGGCGTAAATATTTCTGGTACTCTCCACATCCGTGATAGTTCTGATAGATCATTTGATAGATGGTTTCGTGACTGAGAGATTCTTGACTGGCTCTTTTCAGACGACCTGCTATTTGTTCGGGACTATGATAATCTTTCAATCCTTCTTTGACCAACTCTAAGGCTGACTCGCTGACATTTTTAAAGGGTTGTTTGGCATTTTTTCGCCTTGTCTCGCTTTGAGCTTGTGCTGTGTCAGGTAGATAGCAGCCAAGGGAACTTTGATTCCTTTTTAATTCCCGTGATATTGTGCTTTGATGACATCCGAGCCAGACGGCCATTTGCCGTTGAGATAAATTTCCCTCCTGACTAAGTTGGTAGAGCAAGTTTCTTTGTTCTATGTTAAGATGTTGGTGGCTCATTTTGGGTCTGATTTGTTTTTGTTAATGATCAGACAGTACCTGATGAGCCTTTCTTTGTCAACTCTTGAGGTTGATGCGTTTCATTTTTGAATTGGCGATTTCTACGGTTCACCCGGCACAGGAAAAACTTTGGCTGCGCACGCAGTAGCTTCTTACTTAGAGAGAAATATTTTACTGGTCAGTTATGCTCAGATTGAGAGTATGTATCATGGGGAGGGTCCTAAAAACGTTGAAGCCCTTTTTTATGCGGCTGAACGCGACAATGCCGTCCTTTTCATTGATGAATCAGATTCCTTGCTCTCTAAAAGATTGACTAACGTAACTCAAGGATCCGAACAGGCAATAAACTCTATGCGCAGTCAGTTACTAATTTCACTAGAGAGATTTCGAGGAATTGTCGTTTTTGCCACCAATCTAGTTGAAAACTATGATCCTGCATTTGAGACTAGGGTTCGTAATATATTTTTTCCAATGCCAGATCAAATTTGTAGAAACCTCATCTGGCAGAAACTTCTGCCAAAAAATTTGCCACTTCTAGAGGATGTATCTACCGAGAAGCTTGCTGAAATAGATGAAGTCTGTGGCAGGGATATACGTAATGCGATTATTGATTCGGCCTTAAAAGTTGCCATGAATAACGGTAGTACAATAGGTTATCGGGATCTTTCAGATGCGTTAGATGCTGCGCCAATTCAAAAATGAAACGCATCAACCTCAAGAGTTGACAAAGAAAGGCTCATCAGGTACTGTCTGATCATTAACAAAAACAAATCAGACCCAAAATGAGCCACCAACATCTTAACATAGAACAAAGAAACTTGCTCTACCAACTTAGTCAGGAGGGAAATTTATCTCAACGGCAAATGGCCGTCTGGCTCGGATGTCATCAAAGCACAATATCACGGGAATTAAAAAGGAATCAAAGTTCCCTTGGCTGCTATCTACCTGACACAGCACAAGCTCAAAGCGAGACAAGGCGAAAAAATGCCAAACAACCCTTTAAAAATGTCAGCGAGTCAGCCTTAGAGTTGGTCAAAGAAGGATTGAAAGATTATCATAGTCCCGAACAAATAGCAGGTCGTCTGAAAAGAGCCAGTCAAGAATCTCTCAGTCACGAAACCATCTATCAAATGATCTATCAGAACTATCACGGATGTGGAGAGTACCAGAAATATTTACGCCGGGGGCTTTGTCAAAGAAAGAGTCGAGGCGGAGCAAAAAGTAAGCGTGGAGGGATTCCAGGGCGTGTAGATATCAGCGAGCGACCAGTAATTGCTGACCAGAAAACTGAAATCGGTCATTGGGAAAGTGACACAATGATTGGAGGCAATCATCTAGGAGTTCTCGTTACTCATGTAGATAAAGCCTCGAAATTTTTAGGAGCAGGATTAGCCAAAAACAAAACCGCATCGGAAATCAATAGAGTCACAGAAAAACTTTTTCAAGAGATTCACCCTGACAAAAGAAAAACCTTTACTTGTGACAACGGCAAAGAATTTTGTGGACATCAAGAGTTGAGTCAGAAACTAGGAGCAGATTTTTATTTTGCTACTCCTTATCATTCGTGGGAGAGGGGATTAAACGAGCATACCAAGGGACTGTTAAGACAATTTTTCCCCAAGGGAACGAATTTTAAAATCGTTAAGCCAGAGGAGGTGGAAAGAGCCGTAAACTTGATTAACAATCGTCCTCGAAAATGTCTTGACTATCGTACCCCGAATGAGGTATTCTATAAAGGTAGATCAGACAGTGATGCAATTCAGACTTGAATTGGCCGTTTACTGTTGAAAAATTAGTTTTATCGGCGGGTATTAATTGGCTTAGATGACTCAATCTCACTGTTACTTATCCGTCGGAATTATCCTGTCCGTTGTTGCTATCTTTATTCAGAGAGCGGGGCGACTTACCTAATAAATCTCCTAACTTACCATTTAGTAAAGATTGGATCAGTAACATACCACTTGTGCAAAGCCTTAACTTGTTAATCCCTTCTCTATCTATTTGGCTCTTCTCGACTTGGTGTGATAATCAGTGCTTATCATTCGTAGGAGTCTTGCTAGGCAAGGCTTTGAAGACTATATTTCTGGAAAATTATCCCTATTCTTCTTACTCCCACACAGAAACGAGAAGAGCCTCTATTTCCATTTGCGACCACAAAGCAACCAGCATCAAAGTAAGCACAACAGTTACTCCTATCGGCACTAAAGGGAAACTGCCGTTACCTGGCGGTGGATTTGATCGGGAAGGTTCAGAGGAAGATTGAGCGGGAGCATCTCACTTACGCGATAAGTAATTATACTTAGCCTAAAAGCCACTCTTAATCGTGTCTTGGAACGAAATAGAGGCTTTTAAAGACTGCGTACATGGAGAATTAAAACAAGAATTACCCTCGAAAAGCCTATTTTTCCACTAAGTATTTATGCTCATTGCAAAGGTGAGATGCTCCCGATTGAGCGACAATAACAGGCTCTGTTGGGAGCATCTCACTTACGCGATAAGTAATTATACTTAGCCTAAAAGCCACTCTTAATCGTGTCTTGGAACGAAATAGAGGCTTTTAAAGACTGCGTACATGGAGAATTAAAACAAGAATTACCCTCGAAAAGCCTATTTTTCCACTAAGTATTTATGCTCATTGCAAAGGTGAGATGCTCCCGCTCTGTTTGGCTGGGTTGTACTGCTCTCATATAGTAAAGATTCAGATCGGGAATTGCCAGCGATTTTAACATTCATGGTTCTTCGGTGGATAATATGTTAACAAAAATTTGTAACCGTTCAGGGGTAGATCTGTTTCATTTACAGGGTGAGCGCATCTCAAACCCTATTGACAATTGTGCAATTTTGTGGTTTGCGTGGGCATTTCCAGTGATACCAGTCAATCAGAATAAGTAGTCGTGCAAAATTAATTTCCTAGTCGAGACAGGAGACTCCGAGACAGGAGACGGGAGACGGGAGACGGGAGACAGCTATTAGGGATCGGATTTGAGTTTTCAGTTCACTGTTTCCTCACACCAGAAGTCTGACGGAGTAGTGGCTTAGATGTGTAATTAATTTTGCTTAGGTACTTAGTTACGAACTCTTAATATTTGGTCAATTTTTGCTTAACAATTGAGATAGAAAATTATACTCAAATATGCCTGAATCACCTTCTAGGTAAGCAACTCACCTAAGCTGTTAAAACCCAAAAAAAAGGGCGAACAAAATTCACCCTAACAAACAAAGTAATCATCCTACAAACTGCCGATAAACTGATCAAGGCGATCGAATCCTTTTTCAATCGTCTTTAGGTCTGTAGCGTAGGAAAGACGAATACAATCATCGGCACCGAAAGCAATACCGGGGATAGCAGCTACTTTTTGGGTTTCGAGCAGTTTCTGACAAAAATCCCGTGATTTTAAACCAGTTTGACTAATATCGATAAACACATAAAAAGCACCGTTGGGAGTAGGACAATTGAGTCCGGGAATGGCTCGCACTCGTTCTAAAATATACTGTCGGCGCTCGCTAAAAGCTTTGACCATTTCCTCGATGCAATCTTGGGGACTCTCTAAAGCAGCGATCGCACCGTATTGGGCAAAAGTGCAGACATTGGAGGTACTATGACTTTGGATCTTAGTCATAGCCTTGACAATTTCCACCGGTCCTGCTATGTAACCGACGCGCCACCCCGTCATCGAGAAAGCTTTAGCAAAACCATTACTAATAATACTGCGCTGAAAGATTTCCGGACCAAAAGAAGCGATACTGCGGTGAATTGCGCCATCGTAGAGGATTTTCTCGTAAATTTCATCAGAAACCACTAAAATATCCTTTTCAACCACAATTTTTGCTAAAGCTGCGATTTCTTCGGGAGTATAGACAATACCGGTGGGATTAGAGGGAGAATTGAGGACAAATAATTTAGTTTTCGGTGTAATTGCCGCTTCTAGCTGTTCGGGGGTGATTTTATAGTGATTCTCTAGGCTAGTGTTCACTATAACCGATGTTCCCCCCGCTAACGTCACCATTTCAGGATAACTCAACCAGTAGGGTGCGGGAATAATTACTTCGTCCCCCGCTTCAATTAACGCCATGATCAGATTGTAGAGAGACTGTTTACCGCCATTGGTGACGATGACATTATCGGCATTGTATGCTAGTTGATTATCCCGCAGCAATTTCTCGGCGATGGCTTTTCTTAACCCCGCTTCCCCGGCAGCCGGTCCGTAGCGAGTTTTTCCCTCATCGAGGGCCTTTTTCGCGGCAGCTTTGATGTGAGTGGGTGTGTCGAAATCTGGCTCCCCGGCGCTAAAACTACAGACATCTTCGCCGTTTTTCTTCATTTCCTTGGCCAGAGAGTCGATAGCTAGGGTAAGGGAGGGAGTAACTTGATTGACTCGTGACGCTAGTTTCATAGTATTTTACCCTGAAAGGGCTTTTCTGATGACCTACACAACCTTTAGTATTGTCCATTACCCCGATTGTTCTGGGTGTTTTTTTATATAATCTCCGGAATTGCGGCGCTTAGGTATGGGAGTGGGGTGTGGGGTGATGGGGGATTGGGGAAGTGGGGTGATGGGGAAGTAGGGTGTGGGGTGTGGGGTGATGGGGAAGTAGGGTGTGGGGTGTGGTGCGATTCGTTGGCTAGAAACTAGACAGTAAGACGTTTAGAGGATTAGCCGCGTGGTAAATGTAGTACCTTGATAACTTTATAACCCTACAGGTGCGGGTTAGTAAGCTTAGACGCATTTAAGTTTCCTACTCGTATCCCTATCTACAAGGCGTTCCAGGATATTAAAGTGCAATGTAAGTGCGTCTAAGCTTAATAGCCTTATACCAAATTTCAAAAACT
Source organism: Microcystis aeruginosa NIES-843 (assembly GCF_000010625.1). Classification (NCBI taxonomy): domain Bacteria; kingdom Bacillati; phylum Cyanobacteriota; class Cyanophyceae; order Chroococcales; family Microcystaceae; genus Microcystis; species Microcystis aeruginosa. The sequence goes on along the minus strand of NC_010296.1, from coordinate 3,197,113 downwards.
ATGGCATACTTATAGAAAAGATGATTAATGGGACTTAGACAAAAAACAAATCGAGAAAAGCCTCAACTCCAATCCCCGCTTGGGATTTACTTCGAGAAGCCCAAAATCGCTGAAACCCAGATATATCAAGGAAAATCATAAATCGAGGTTAACCCTTTGTCCCGTAATGGTTTGAGCCTTTTTTGCTGACCGAAAACGCCTAAGTCCCATTAAGTGTATAAATTAGCGATGCCAGTCGTACCCAAAATTGATATTGTTGAGTCAGTAGAAGATTTAAAAGAATTAATGAAACAACAAAAAAGTAGTTTAGCCTACTGGACTGTTTCAGCTAATTTGGTGCAATAGATTCTCCCGATTCCTCCTCCTCAAACACAGGATAAAGATGTTTCAGCTTGACCCTAGCATCGCTGGTCGTAAACGTCCATATTACTGTAGATGCAGTCTGATTACGTTCTTTTTGCCAGGTTTCTATCTCCCTTTTCAGTTCTTCCTTGCTAGAAATCCTTCTATCTAAACATTGCCTCGATAAGACGCTTAGTTCAGTTTCGGCTACATTTAACCAGCTACCATTACGAGGTGTGTAATAAATTTCCAGTCTTCTAGCTAAACGATGAGCAACGGGTGCTGGAAATGCTTCATAAAGCGAGGCTATGTTATGAGTGTTGAGATTATCACAGACGAGCTTGACTTTTCGAGCCTTTGGATAGTCCACATCCAATAATTGACGAATTTCTTCTGCCCAATCTATTCGGGTTCGACTATCTCGGTTACTCACCCGTCTCCATCCTCGATGGGGGTCAAAAAACATGAACAAGGCTTGAACCCCTTCACGACTATAGTGATAGTCTTCTTTTTTATCTTGTCCAGGTTGCATGGGTATCGGAGGGTAAACTTCTCCAAGTAGTTGCTTTGATGCTTCATCCATCGCGATTAACGGTTCTTCTTCCGATGGCTGATACCAAATTTCTAAATCCATGACAGACATCCACGCTCGAATGCTTGCCAAGCCGGTGTTCGTTGTGACGCGAATAAAGAAAAATGGTGTGAGTGCCATACAGGTCAAGGACAACTTCCATCTGGGCAACAAATCGGGCTAAATCCTGTTCCGGAATACAGTATCTTTGGGTTTTCCAAGGGCGTAATTGGTTTTTTTTAGAGTACGCCACACCGTTGGACTGGAAATCTCGGTGATAATTTGTCTTTGTTTGAGTTCCGAGGTTAATAGTCGGATTGTCCACTCGGCTCGGCCAGATGGTGGCTCCGAACAGCACAGGGCAATGATTTGGGCGGCGGCGGCTCCATCAACTTTTGCCGGAGTGGGGGGAGTTTTTCTCGATTTCCGTTCTAATGCTGGTTTTTCGCCTTTTTGAAGAAATCTTTGACGAATACGTCCCACTGTATTTCTATGAACTTCTAAAGCTTCGCCTATTTCTTCATCTGTCCATTTCCTTTTCGCCTGTTCTCCCTCGTCACACATCAGCAAAATCCGAGCGTGGAGAATTTTTTTAGCTGGTGCATAGCCATTACGACTGATTTGTTCGAGGTTTTCTCTTTGTTCCCCTGTTAGATTGACTTTATCTCGCCGACCTCTTCCCATGATTGATGTCCTCTGCTTGTTCGAGCTATTGCCCTATTTTAGCTGAAACAGTCCACTACGCTAAAGTACAGTCCTTATATTTTTTGAAGATGGGGGAGGTAGAGACGGTTCGCCATTTAGCGGTATTAATGGGACGAGGGGAAAGAACAATCCATCGCTGGTTAAGTTTTTACAAAAAAGGAGGAATCGAGCGATTATTATCTGAAGGAAACCCACCAGGAAGACCGAAAAAGATTTCGGTAGAAGAAGTCGCTCTTTTACAAAACGAATTAAAAGACCCAGTGGGTTTTACCAGCTATAAAGAGATTTATTTTTGGCTCTCGGTCGTTCGAGAAATTTCCGTCAGCTATACAACAGTTTATCGTCTCGTTAGAGAGGAATTAGGAAGCTCAATTAAAAGGGAGCATCTCACCTTTGCATTAAGCATTTATGCTTAATGAGGTAAATAAAAAAGTTAAAAAAGAGAACCATTCAGATAGGCACAGCGATGACGAAGGACTTGCGGTACATTGCCAGAATTCCAACTTGCACCGGCAATTTTAACACGAAAACTAATTTGTTTCACCTGAGATTCCACAGAGCCAGAACCAATGGAAATCCCCTCTTCTTGAAAATAACCATAATTGACAATTCGATGTTTATGCTTGTTCAAATAAGTAATAAAATTCTCAACTTGAGGCTCTGACCATCCTTCGCGCACAAGAGATAGCAGCATCCACTTCCCCCTTCCATAGAAAACATTTTACCTCCTCAATTCGCTGGAATGACCCGCCAACTTTATAGAGGTTTTCGATTAAATGATACCAATCCAAAATTTCAATTCTTTCATGTTTCTCTCCTATCTGACGAAATAAATTCCAGATACCATCATGTCCATCTCCTAAACAAATTAAAGGTTTAACCAAAACTTGAGAATTAACCAAATCTAATAAAGCCGAGTTATCTTGAAAAAAAGCCGCTACCCCCAGTTGATGAAAACTCACTGCTTTATAATCACGCCAAATTAAGGCTTCTCCCTTGGGAGTTCTCAGTTGTACCTTACCGCCATCTATGCTCATTTCTTCGACTTCGACTTCTAGGTTAGACGGTAATTCTTCAAAATGATAGCGATGTACGAGGCGTTGTTGGGTACTGTGAGAAACAGCAATTCCTGTCAATGATTTGATTTTCTGCTCCGATTTCTCATAGGATTCATCGCCACTTAATAGCAAACAGTTCTTCTCTAACATTGGACTCATCTGAGTTCTCGGCTTTACTTCTAACTTCTTCGCTTGTTTTTCTGTAATTGGTAATTCCCCCAAAATACTTTTCACTTTTCTCGTCCGACCGGCGGTTTCTTCTGTACTTGTTTTGATAAAAAAATACCGATTTCTGGGTTAACATACTGAATCATTAAATCTCTGACCGTCTCCTCTATTTCTCCCAAGTTATTAAATTTCTTAATTTGGGATTGCTCATAGAGACACGCTCCCAACTCTCGGGATAACTCTTGAATTCTTTTTTCATTTTCTGATAACATTGGATTGTTCCTCCCATCGAGATATATTCTGAATCGTAAGTTATAACTATTATAATCTCATTTCTCTTTGTGATAAAGTTCGAGATTTTCTAGTTTTTGACGGCTATAAGCATTAATACTCATTGCACAAGTGAGATGCTCCCAATTAAAAATTAAAAGTACCTAGACCACGAAATCCGAGACAATTGCCTGGCGAAGTAGATGAGTTTAAAGCGAACTTATCTAAACGACTAAAAGCTTTACTAGAGAGGGAAAGCGAGAAAGTAAAGCGTTACGAGAAAGTAAGTTTTTGGTGCGAGGATGAAAGTAGATTTGGTGGTCACACTATGGCTCGGAATAAAATAACTCTTTTCGGAGTTAAGCCGATTGGTAATTTTCAAGATAACTTCCAATGCTTTTGGCTGTACGGGCCTGTAGAGCCTCGACAGGGCAGAAGCTTCTTCTATGAATTCTCCCATTTAGATGGGGATTGTTTCGGAGAATATCTATTACAACTATCGCCAGCTTTTCCCAATGAATTACATATTTTACAAGTAGATAACGCTCCTGCACATATGGCGGGACACTTAGAAATTCCCGACAATATTATCTTGTTTTATCAACCTTCTTGTTGTCCTGAAGTTAACCCCGCAACAGAGAGTTTGGCTGTACCTGAAAAATTTTCTGGCATGGGAAACTTTTGAATCTCTTGATGCTTTAAGAGATAAACTCGATGCTCTTTTAAATCGTTTATCCAATGACACTATCGGGTATTTAACGGGATGGTCTTGGATTTTAGAAGCTCTATGTCTGTCAGGAATTTAGAAATTTGGTATTAGTCCTGTCCTCTAGATGCCTAGAGTGACGGCATTTTCTGCTGCTTGAGACCGGGTACATCTGAGGTAGTGAGCGAGGAAAAAAAGCGGTATCTGATGGCCTCAGCAATTCTCATTTTGAAAACAAAAGAAGATAAAGTTCTCTATGTGAACAAGAGAACTTCTGTCTAATTATCATTTTTTTTCAAGATAATCATCATAATTAGCTTCAAGAGACAGTTTTAAAATATCTGCCCATAAAAAACTTATCTCAACTCATAAATTTAGCTGAAATTCTGACCTAATTTGTGGTTTTTTCAATGAATAAAATAATCTTTCCTTCTCTCGAAAAATTGACATTTTTAACTAGAATTTATTTTTTTGAGCGGGACATATTCGGTAAGAATAAACAAGAAAAACTCTGACCAATTCTTAAACCAAAAATATTTTAATAAAGTACGAATATCATTAAAAAAACTGGTGCGAGTAACTAATAACTCACGAATCTTTTGATAAGTATGATTAACTAAATCTAAAACGGTATGAAATAAAAAAGCTAGTAAATTTAAAGACAACAAGAACTCGCATAAATGACTTTGACCATGACCAAAATTATGTTCTAAATTATAACCGTGATTTTTAAGAACGTTATTTCCTTCATTCTCAACTTTCCATCTGCTGCGTCCAGCTTTGACAATTTTTTCAACATTATTTTCAGTAATTTGATGATTGGTAATCCAATTATTTTGATAGATAATTTTCTGTGTTTTTTCATTAATGACCGTGACTTCACACCAATTAACTTCGAGACTTGACTCGACCTCTCTCAGAGGAACTCTAGAAACATAACGATAACGATAAATGAGATTCTTTCGTCCATCCCATTGTTTCTTTTCTACGGTTTTAACTTCTCCACTTTTTTCTAAAAATTCTCGCCATTCATATAAGGTTTTATGAGAAGTTTCAAGACAAACAAAAATAAAATTATAACCTTGTTTTAGAGCTAACTCACAGATAGGTTGGCGAGAGTATAAGTCATCTCCTAACAGGGTTACAGGATAACCATACTTCTTTTGATGATTCTTATCTAACCATCTTTTAACAGCCGCATTTTCACAATCTTGTTTTTGCTGCCCATCTTGTTTTTTAATAAATTCTGGTTCTAAATTAATCACTTGTTTTTGCTCAGGAGAAACCACAATTGGCGTGACGCAACCATGAAAATAAGTTGTCGTTCCATTACGAGGATTGCGGCAATTACAATGGGGACAACTAATTTTCTTTGAAGAAAAATATTCCGTACCATCTAAAGCTATTAAAATTTCCTCATCTATAGCAATTCTCTGACTTATGAGGTACAGTAGCAACAGTGAGTAAACCAATTGCGAATATCTTTTTGAGTAACTTCTAACATAGCCAATTCAATCCCTTCTATTAAGTCTTTGTAAGTTCTCGCCTTCAGTTTTCTTAACGTCGCTTTCACTTTTGACCAAAAGTTTTCAATAGGAGAGAATTCGGGAGAATAAGGAGGTAAATAGATGAGTCTAGCTTTTTCTTGTTCGATTATTTCTCTGACCATTTCTCCGAGATGAATCTTGGCGTTATCCATGATCAGACAGTCTCCTTCTTTAATTTTTGGCAGCACTTCCTTTAGAATAAATCCTTCAAATGTTACCGCATCCACTGCACCGTATATGTTGACTGATGCGACAACTTTTTCTCAGCTTATAGCACTAATTATTGAAATATTTCTCCCTCTTTTTTGTGGTTTTCTTCCCCGAGCTCTTCGGCCAATTAAGGCTCTAGCATAGAGTCTCAAAAGGGCTAAATTTACCCCCGATTCATCGATGAAAATTAGTTTTGATGCCTCAATTTCCCGAACTTCTGACCAGTATTCCACTCTTTTTTGCTGTACCCTGTCACTTTCTTTTTCCGCCGCGTGTAGTGTTTTTTTTTGAAACTGTAATTGAGTTTTTGCGTAAGCCGCCCCAGGGTGGCTCTACTGACTTTCACCTGTGTCTTTTCATACAGTAAGTCCGATAATTCTTCGAGAGTTGCATCATTGTTAGCTTCGATGATTTCTATTAAAATTATCAGTTGTTCACTATTTAACTTGGTTGGCGGACTTCCCCCTTGCGGACGAGGACGGATATCTCCTGTTTCTTTATGTTGCTTCAATAACTTCTGAATAAAGCTTTTAGCCACGTCAAATCTCTGGGCTAGTCCTCGAATGGAAATTTTTTCTTTCTTCCAGACATCGATAATTTTTTGGCGAAAATCTACGGAATAGGGTCTCATAGGAAGCTGGTAAGTTCTATTATTTGTCTATTTACTTTCTATTGTACCTCATAGCTCCAAGAATTGCTATAAGTAGAAAAATTTTTTAATAACTCCCGGTTTTTTTAACCATTGATAGACTTGTTGAAAAGAGCCAAATATTGTGGCAGCTGGGATAGGATCTAACAGGTTTCTGATTTGATTATCACCAGGTATTTTTTTGATACCAAATAAACTTGAAGCATTATCTTTTCCCTTACTACTTTTCATCAAACGTTGATGCTCTAAAAAAGAAGGTGACTGAGTAAAAAAAACCGAAAAAGCCGCCTTAACTGCATCTTCTACCTGATATTTGGTATTGTTTCCTGGTTTTCTGTCATCGGGTAAGTCATGTAATTCTTGAACTAAAAATTGTATTAATTCAGGAATTTCTCAAGTCACAGCCTTTTTCGTCATCGCAGAACAGTTTGATTAATTAATATTTCCAACTTAATAATTTTACCTCAACAGACAACAATCATCAATTTTTATTTGGTTCTCTTTCTGATGTAGAGAACTTTTGTTCTAGATTTCTCCCATCTTTCAAATATTTTGAGTATAAATACTCTATATACTCACTTCTCTGCGATGCAGTCGCACTCGCGGGAGCGCATTTTGTAGCTTGCTTAAAGCTTTGTTTCTGTCTGTATCACTTGTTACTTTTTAAAATGAGAATTGCTGTGATGGCCTAAATCAGAAACCCGTTGAGCCAGAACTTATGGATAGCCCTGGGGCGAAGATACGAATTAACCATCGTCAACACCCCCGTTCCCCGTTCCCCGGCCAAACCCTAGAAATCATCGGGAATAATCCATTGGGTCGGTTGCGTCAGTTTTTTTAGTCTAGCGGCTTCTGCCATTTCTAGCATCTTTTCCAAAGAAGTTTCGGCAATGAATTTGGCTGCTTCAGCGGCATGAGCTTGATTGGGGCATTTATCGCCTAAAATACAACCATTTAGGCAATCTACAGCACAATTTACCTGTTTTTCCATAAAAATTCTCTTTTTCTGACTAGATTTGGCCTTTATATTTTAGCCCAACTTTTTTTCAATACCTAAGCAAAATTAATTACACCAAATCCGTTTTTAATAGTGCGATTAACTCCCAAGTTATGGATTGTTTCTCCCCGCTTGCTGCTAAGCCGCTACCCACGCACCCCTCTCAACTTTCCTATACTTTTTAAACAGGATTTAGTCGGACACATCTTGCTAATCCTTTTGCCGCTCTCAACCCTAGCTAAGTAATTATGCCAGTTAAGAAAGCGGCACGCTTAACCTTTCCCTAACCCATAAATTGCTATATATTTTAATTGTGTGAGGAGTGAGAAGAAAGCAAAGTCCTTGGGGTCGAAACACGGCAAGACTCCCGAGGGCTTTTCCATGTCTAGGGAACAATTGTCAGTCATGAACCAGCCTCAAGAGCGAGAACCTTTTGCCAGTTTAGTTTTATATCATCTCTTTAAATGGTCGATCGTTAGCCCAACCCTACACGGCTATTTTCGCGGTCGCGTTTACGGAGTGGAAAATGTCCCCCGGCGTCATCCTCTGATTATCGTCTGCAATCACGCCAGTTACTTCGATCCACCCCTATTATCCTGTGCCGTGCGTCGTCCCGTAGCTTATATGGCTAAAGAAGAATTATTTACCATCCCGATTTTAAAACAGGCGATCGCTCTTTATGGGGCCTATCCCGTCAAACGCGGCAGTGGTGATCGTGGGGCAATTCGGGCGGCGATGGGAGCATTAGCGGCGGGCTGGGCAGTGGGATTGTTTCTGGAGGGAACGCGCACCGAGGACGGATTGATCCATCAACCAAAACTAGGCGCGGCGATGATTGCCGCTAAAGCGGGAGTTCCCCTGTTACCCGTCAGTTTGTGGGGGACAGAAAAGATTTTTCCAAAAGGTTCTTCTTTTCCCCATAGTATCCCCTTAACTATTCGCATCGGGGAAGTGCTGCCGCCACCGATTTCTAACAAAAGAGAAGCTTTACAGGCAGTTACCGAGCGCTGTGCCGAAATTATTAACGGATTACACGCCCTCGGACGCTAACTAGGGTCTGCGGCAAAAAGTTTTTCGTGGGGACAGGGTGTGGGGTGTGGGGTGTAGGGTGTGGGGTGTGGGGTGTAGGGTGTGGGGTGTGGTGCGATTCGTTGGCTAGAAACTAGACAGTAAGACGTTTAGAGGATTAGCCGCTTGGTAAATGTAGTACCTTGATAACTTTATAACCCTACAGGTGCGGGTTAGTAATAACCTTAGTCCTGTCCTCTAGATGCCTAGAGTGACGGCATTTCCTGCTGCTTTAGACTTGGTACATCTGAGGTAGTGAGCGAGGAAAAAAAAGCGGTATCTGATAGCCTAAATCAGAAACCCGTTGAGCCAGAACCTATGGATAGCCCTGGGGCGAAGATACGAATTAACCATCGTCAACACCCACGAGCCAAAAGGCTGACAGGCTCGAAACAAAAGTTAACAGAGTTGGGGCTGATAGCTCATACCACTATCAGTAAGGCATTCCCGTTACTCTGTTGTGGACAGTATCATCCTAAGGGTTCAACCAATGGTTATAGGGAACGAAGTAACCCTGATTGACTCTGCCCGTTCGGGGCAGTAGGAAACCATCCGCAAGTCAATAGAGGGAGAGGATGTCCTTAAAAGCCAAGGCTTTGAGTAATATCAAAGATATGCTGACAAAGGACGGGTAACTAGGAAGTCTAAGCAACAATCAACGGTCATATACGCCCTAAAACCAACAATCTTGTCTGGTGGGGATACAGCCAAGAGGGTTGAATAGACAAGGAAATAATAATTCCCATTATTATTCTACTAATGACAGTAGCCTAGTTAGGGTTTGCTGAATAAATCTAAAAACCTTACAGGAAAGGGCTTTTAGCTTGATTGAGAGCTTCCCAAATGCACTTAAATCTGCTAGAATCTCTTAAAACCCTTGCATCACCCTTGCATCTTCTCTAATTAGTGCTAATGTACCGTAAAAGCGAGTTACCCTCAACCCCACCAGAAAACTTCGAGCTGCCCTTTGAGGGGAAATTATCCCAAGATAATCGTTGGGTAATTATGGCCAACCTCATTCCCTGGTCAGAATTTGAAGCGGAATACGCATCACTTTTTTCAGAAGAAATGGGCGCACCCGCCAAAACATTTAGGACAGCACTAGGAGCATTAATTATTAAAGAAAAATTAGGAACAAGCGATAGAGAAACGGTAGAACAAATCAAGGAAAATCCTTATTTACAATACTTCTTGGGGTTTTCAGCCTACAGCAATGAACCCCAGTTTGAAGCGTCAATGTTGGTTCACTTTCGAGAAAGAATCACTCGGGAACTAATTAATAAAGTGAATCGCTTTATGGTCAAAAATTCGAGAGAAATAAAAGAAGAAGAAAACACCGAAAAAAAGTTAGAGAGCGAAACCCAAAGTCAACCAGAAAATCGAGGTAAATTAATTTTAGATGCCAGTTGTGCGCCCGCAGATATTAGTTATCCTACGGATTTAAACCTGTTAAATCAAGGAAGAAAACAAACCGAAAAAATTATTGATATTCTCTAGGAAACTATAAAAGGAAAACTTGTTCAAAAACCGAGAACCTATCGTCTCCTGGCCAGAAAAAGTTATTTAGAAGTAGCAAAAAAAAGAAAACCTACCGTCAAACAAAGACGAAAAGCTCTAAAAAGACAACTGCAATATCTGAAAAGAAATCTCGACCATATTGAACAACTTTTAGCAGAAGGAGCCTCTCTACAAAGCTTGAAAAAAAGAGACTATAAACTGTTATTAGTAGTCACAGAAGTTTATCGCCAACAACTCTGGATGTACCAAAATAACAAACAGAGTATTGAAGACAGAATTGTCAGCTTAACTCAACCCCACATCCGTCCGATAGTCAGAGGAAAAGCTGGAAAACCCGTAGAATTTGGGGCCAAATTCTCAGCAAGCTGTATAGATGGTTACATATTTTTAGACCGGATTAGTTGGGATAACTTTAATGAATCGGGAGATTTAAAAGCACAAATAGAAGCTTATTATGACTATACAGGATACTATCCAGAATCAGTTCATGTGGACAAAATTTATCGAACCAGAGAAAACCGAGCTTGGTGTAAAGAAAGGGGAATCAGAATCAGTGGTCCCCCATTAGGAAGACCAGCCAAAAATGTTAGTAAAGAACAAAAGAAACAAGCTACTGATGATGAGAGGATTCGGAATTGTATAGAGGGCAAATTTGGACAAGGGAAAAGAAGATTTAGCTTAGGTAAAGTGATGGCTAAACTTCCTCATACTTCCTTTTCAGCGATTGCTATTACTTTTTTAGTCATGAATCTTTCTAACCTGTTGAGGCAGGTTTTTTGGGCTTTTTTATGTCTGAAATGGAAAAACAGCACTTTTTCTCGGTCAATGATTAGGATAAGTTATAATTTAAAAATTAATCAACAACTAAAGCTTATGCTTGTAGCTAAGTGAAATCATTGATTAAGAGACCTGTACTTTTCAATGACTTTTTCAGCAAACCCTAGTTACTCAGGAGCCGGATACGGCGAAAGTCGTAAGTCCGGTTTTGAAGCAGGGGGTGGGAAGGCGACTTCCTGCTCTACTGTAACGGGTGTGGGCTTCGGCCGTGAGCTCAGCCGAACGGGTGTGGGGTGTGGGGAGTGGGAATTATGAATTATGAATTATGAATTGGGGAGGTGGGGAAGTGGGGAAATTGAACTAAAACCCCAAAACCCCAAAACCCCAACCCCCAAAACCTGTCTCCTATCTCCTGACTCCTGCCGACCGCCTTCTGCCGACCGCCGACCGCCCCCTGCCGACCGCCTGATCTCAACAAGCAATTTAAATTACGAACAGCTTATCCAACAAGGTTTTTAGATTTATTCAGCAGACCCTAAATACGCGGGCAGCTTCTTAGATTTCTTTCCCCTACACTTTGAAGTGGGGAATGTGGGTTAAAATTGGCATAACTCGACCATCGCCTCGACCATGTTCTTTTTTGTCCTCGGCTTCAATCTAGGCTTAACTTTATTTAATTGCTTTCTAGTCTGGAAATTGTGGCAATTGCGGCGGATTTTAGGGCGAGTGACCAAAATTTTAAACCGGGTGGAACGACGTTTACACCACATTTTTTACCCCGCCCCCGAATATATTGTCATCGCCGGGGCGAAAACCTATTATCTCAGACAAAACTATCAACGTCTCTGCGGACAGATACAGATACTGCAATCCCTATTCTTGACCTTCTCCCTGATTATCCGTTACTGGCAGCGTCAATCCCGTCAACGCCGTCGCCTCTGGTCGCTACAATTGAGCAAAATCTCTAGCAATCAAGCAGCTGACAGCGATCGCTAGCCAAAGTAATACACAAGTACGAGTTAAATTCAAAGCCTGTTCGACGGTTTTGACGGTAATCGGTTTGAGGTTATCGCCCAATAAAGGTTTTTCCACAATCTGGCCCCGATATTGATTTTTACCCCCCAATTGCACCCCCAAAATCGCCCCATAGACGCATTCACTCCAACCAGAATTAGGACTAGGATCCCGACGGGCATCGCGCCAACAAATGCTTAAAACCCGCCCCGGCTGGCCCGAAATTAGGGCGAGAGTTAATACCGTCAAACGACAAGGTAGCCATGTCAAAACATCCTCGCTTTTGGCACTAAACCAACCCATATGGGTGTAGGGTGGCCGACGATAGCCAATCATCGAATCGAGGGTACTAGCGGCTTTATAAGCGCAAGCGAGGGGAACTGGCCCCACACCCAGAAAAGCACCGAGAAGGGCATAAAAAAGCGGCGCGGTAACTCCATCCACACCATTTTCACTGACGGTTTCTAATAGGGCGCGGAGGATTTCTTCCCGGCCGAGATTATCTGTGTCGCGACCAACGTATAAACTTAGTTGGCAACGAGCTAAGGTGATGTTTTCCGCTTGTAAAGCTGCGGTGACGGTTTCGGCAGCCCTGCGTAAACTTCTGCCGGCTAAACAACTGGCCAGGAGAATCACTTGTACTAGGTAACTCAGCAGCAAATTGACCTGATCTAACCACTGGATTCCTAGCCAAGTTAAGGCCCCAGTCAAGATAATTAAACCCAGTCCCAGAATTATGCCCGCTAAACGTTGGCCGATTTTTTCCCGCATCCAATTAAGGATAACTTTTGTGGCAACGGCAATAATCGCCCCCATCACCTGCACCGGATGAATCCATCCCCAGGGATCGCCGATCAGATAATCTAAAACCGCCCCCAATACTAAAATGATCGCCGTTGCCGCTTCCTTCACAATTACTCCCTTTTCCCATCGATAGCCCGAATTTTCTCAATATTGTCTTCCCAGTTAGCCCCATCAAAGAACTGGATCTGAAAATCGCCTAAGACATTGCCATCCAAACAGCGCAGGTTTATATCTATAGCGTCAGGATGGGAGCGAGGACGATAGAAAGGATGAATACCACAAACACGACAAAAATAATGTTGGGCCCTGTGGGTATTAAATGTATAGGTACTTAAGAAATCTTCACCGCTTAGGAGGGTAAATTGTGCTGAAGGAACAATCAGATGCAGAAAGCCTTTTTTCTGACAAATGGAACAATTACAGTCTAAAGCTTGATCATGCTCGATCGCCACTTGAAAACGGATCGCTCCACAGTGACAACCCCCCCCATAAATCTTTGCTTGTGTTATTGCTGTCATAACTTCTAAACTACTAAACAATAAAGCTGGTTTCCTCTCCCCTAGCGGCGATCCAGCTACGGGCATCGTAGTATAAATCGGCTAAGGTAATCTTCCCTAGGGCCTCTTTTAATTTCTCGTGTAGGTGTTTCCAGATAGTAAATGTCACCCAATCTTCTGCCTGTTCGTCCCTGGGATGATAGCCTGATAATGGCTCGATCGTCTCTCCCACTGCCTCTAAAATTTGCCCCAACGAGATCCGATTTGCCGGCCTAGCCAATTGATAACCCCCTTGTGCGCCCCGAAAGGAGCGAACTAACCCCGCTCGTCGCATTTCTATCAGCAATTTCTCTAGATAAGCGGCCGGGATATCTTGACGCAGGGCGATCGATTTTACCGATACGGGAGTTCCCCTCGGTTGTAAACTAAGATCCAGCAAGGCTTTAACACTATAGTGACCCCTAGTTGTCAGCTTCATTATCCCTCATTTTTACCTCTTGATCTCTATCCTACCCCCTGCTCTCATTGATGACAGAAAGACTAACCTCCCTTACCCCGGCATCTCGATAAACATTGATAAATTCTGTTAAGATTTTGATCGAGAGATCCCGTGTAATCAATTACAATCAATTTCCTCAAGCAAGTGATAATTTTTAGTTTATACCGTGTAAGATGAGTGTAGAGAGCAATCGTAACCCGATTGTTTCTGGTCAGGGGAAGCAATTCTCCTCGACTGGCCTTGATGACCCTAACCTTTACTTATCTGCCGCGAACTTAAATGAACAAAACTACTAATCCAGAACCCCTGACTGGCCTCGAACTAATTGAGAAAGTTAAACAGCTAGGCAACCTCAGCAAAGAGGAAAAAGCTCGGGAATGCGGCTACTATACCATGACAAAAAATGGTATTGAACGCGTTAATATGATGAAATTTCTCAATGCTTTAATCGATGCCGAGGGAATTGACTTAGATAGCAGTGCCAATGGCCACGGACGAGGTGGGCGCTCGGCCAGCTACCGGATCAGTGTCCAATCCAATAATAATCTCCTAATCGGTTCGGCCTACACCAAAAAAATGGGACTCAAACCGGGAGATGAATTTGAAATTACTTTGGGGAGAAAACATATTCATCTCAAGCAAGTTGGTGCCAGCGACGACGACGAATAGCAATAATTAAGGAGAGAGCCGTTTAACTCTCTCCTTGCCATTAGATAAGCTCTTGTCCATTGAAACTGGGTATTTTATCCTCAATCAGTCTTTAAGCATCTAGATCAAAGACTCCGTTCGATATGTCCGGTTAATTTTGTCCTATTAACCGCGTGTAATACACCTCTCCAGAAATCAGGCTAGAAGCCCGATCCATCAAGCTAAAATCTTCATTATTGGAGATGTCTAATGCAGCGACTAGAAAAACTGGCATCTCCTGGGGTGCTAATTAGGAATTCTCCGCTTCTTTGGAGACAATCCAGAAAGCGTGGATAATGCCGGGGACATAACCGATTAAAGTTAAGATGATGTTAATAACAAAGTCTAAACTCAGTCCCGTAGTCAAAAATACGGCTAAGGGCGGCAAAAAAAACGCACAAACTAGGCGAAGAAACATTGCTTGTACCTCAAAAAGACTTTAGTGAATCTTAATTCTATATTAAGCTTGCTCTCCTTAAAGTTGCCATAAAATGGGGGTGATTGCGAAAAAATTAAGGAGAAATTTTTGACATCCTCACCGCCGTAAAACGGACGGCGATTCCCAAACCTCACGATTTAGGTTTCTGCTTCTTTCCCTTGCGGGGTTCCGCACCTGCCTTAACAGATTTACTCTGTTCTGGTCTTATGGTCGCTCTACAGACTGACACCGCAAGCCCTGCGGCCAAAATATTTTTACTGGCGTTAATATCTCGGTCATGGTGCGTCCCACAGTCTGGACAGTCCCACTCTCGAACATTTAACGGCATTTTCTCAGCAATATACCCACAATTACTACACCTTTTAGAGCTAGGAAACCATCTATCTATTTCGATGTAATTTCTCCCATACCAACGGCATTTATAGGCTAATTGTCGAGTGATTTCTCCCCAGCTTACATCAGATATTGCCTGAGATAATTTCGGGTTTTTGACCATATTCTTGACGGCTAAATTCTCAACCACAATCGTTTGGTTTTCACGAACTAATTGAGTGGTTAGCTTGTGTAAATGGTCTTTCCTGCTATCGGTGATTTGAGCGTGAATCCTTGCTACTTTGATTCTTGCTTTTTCCCGATTTTTTGACCCTTTCTGTTTTCTAGAAAGGCTTTTTTGGGCCTTTCGCAGTCTCCGATAATGCTTTTTAAAATGCTCAGGATTAGATACTTTGTCACCATCGCTGGTAATTACTAGGCTACTAATTCCTAAGTCAATTCCAATGGCTTTATCTGTTACTGGTAATGGCTTAATCGTTGGGTCATCAAATCTAATTGAAATATGCCAACGTCCTGAGGGATGTAATCTGACTGTTACTGTACTTGGTTCACAGCTTTCTGGGATGTGTCTTGACCATCGAATAGGTAAAGGTTCTGTGCATTTAGCTAAATAGATTTGTTTGTCTTTGAATTTAAAAGCAGACTTGGTAAATTCGGCACTTCCTCCCTGATGTTTTTTCTTAAAGCTAGGATACTTAGTACGACCAGCAAAGAAATTAGTGAAAGCTGTTTGTAAATGTCTTAACCCTTGTTGTAAGGGTACACAGCTTACTTCATTGAGAAAGTTTAATTCTTCTTGCTTTTTCCAATCAGTTAGCATTGAAGAAGTTTGAGCGTAGCCTACTCTTTCTTGCTTTTCGTACCAAGCTTGTGTTCGTTCGTGGAGAGCTTTGTTGTAAACTAATCTTACACAGCCCAATGTGCGCCGCAATAGCGACTCTTGTTCGGGTGTTGGGTAAAATCGAAACGAATAGGCTTTTTCCATGTCTCACATTTTAGCATATATTTCGTAAATGTGCTAATATTTAACAGTAAAGCCGTCGTAGAACGGCGGGGTTTCAGACCCAAATTTTCGATGATCGGCCTTCTTTTAAATAGGGTCTGCTGAATAAATCTAAAAACCTTGTTGGATAAGACTTTTGGACTTTTTTCCCCTCAAAAAGTGCCAGCCATTGCGGGGATCGGGGGGAAAATTCCTGGACTTTTTCCCTGAAAATTAGGTAGTTGACCACCTGAAAATCGATAAAACCCCACACCCCACACCCCACACCCCACACCCTGCCACCACCGAAAAGCTTTTTGCCGCAAACCCTAAATATTCTTGCCACTGCCCTTAGTTTATTAGTGGTTGATATTATCTTCCCCGGTGTTAAAGTCGATAGCTTTATTGTGGCCATGGTTGCGGGGGCAGTTATCGGTTTAGTCAACGGACTGGTTAAACCGATTCTAGGGCTGCTTTCCCTACCGATTACTATTCTCACCCTCGGTGGCTTTATCCTTGTTCTCAATAGCTTTTGTTTCTGGTTAGCCTCGATCCTCGTCCCGGGATTCGCAGTTAAGGGTTTAGTGGCTTTTATCGGTGCGCCAATCGTCCTCTCTCTGGTCAACACCCTCTTAAATAAATACTTCGCCGAAAAAGGTTCCAGCGAAGTACCACAATAGTCAGTGACCAGTTATCAGTTATCAGTACCTTTACTATAACACCTTTGATCCAAAAATCATACCTTCGTGCAGAAAAAGGCCAAAAATAAACACTTCGCCGAAAAGGGTTTCAGCGAAGTACCACAATAGTCAGTGACCAGTTATCAGTTATCAGTGCCTTTAGTATAACACCCTTTTTCGATCACTGCAAACTTTTTTCAAATTTTAGGCCAAGAATTTTGGACCCAAACCGACTTTCGGCGCGTACACCGCCCGATCGCCCAATTCCTCTTCGATGCGTAATAAGCGATTATACTTAGCCACCCGTTCGCTGCGACTGAGAGAACCGGTTTTAATCTGTCCGGCATTAGTAGCCACCGCCAGATCTGCGATCGTGGTGTCTTCCGTTTCCCCAGAACGATGACTGATGACAGAACGATAACCGTGACGGGTAGCCAGGGCGATCGTTTGTAGGGTTTCCGTCAAAGAACCGATCTGATTGAGTTTAATCAGGATCGAGTTAGCAATACCCAGATCGATCGCTTTTTGCAGACGGATAGGATTAGTTACCATCAAATCATCGCCCACCAACTGAATCCGCGCCCCCAGTTTATCGGTCAATAATTTCCAGTTATCCCAATCCTCCTCGTGTAAACCGTCTTCAATAGAAATAATCGGATAGCGTTCGACTAAACTGGCCAAAAAATCCACCATTTCGGCGGGAGAATGGGCAGAACCATCGTAGATGTATTGACCATCCCGATAGAATTCACTGGCGGCCACATCCATAGCTAAAGCCACCTGCGACCCCGGTTTATAACCAGCACGTTCGATCGATTCGATCAAAATATCCAAAGCTTCCTGATTTGAAGCCAAATTAGGAGCATAACCGCCCTCATCGCCCACACCGGTCAGTAATTTGCGTTCGTGCAAGGCCTTACCCAAAGCGGCGAATACTTCCGCTCCCCAACGCAAACCTTCCTTAAAAGAATCGGCCCCGATGGGGAAGATCATAAACTCCTGAAAATCGACGTTATTATCAGCGTGAGAACCACCATTGATCACGTTCATCATCGGGACGGGTAGTACATTGGCCATCGGACCACCGAGATAACGATAGAGAGGTAATCCCAGATCTGCCGCCGCCGCTTTGGCCGTAGCGAGAGAGACGGCCAGGATAGCATTAGCCCCTAATTCTCGTTTATTGGCCGTGCCATCGCGATCGATCATAGCTAAATCGATACTAGCTTGGTCGAAAGCATTCATCCCCTCCAAAACCGGGACAATTTTTTCGTGGACATTGCGAACCGCTTTTAGGACACCCTTACCACCGTAACGCTGGGGATCATCATCGCGCAATTCGTGGGCTTCAAAACTACCCGTAGAAGCACCACTGGGAACCTGGGCCAAACCGAGCGCCCCCGATTCTAACAGCACTTCCGCTTCGATAGTGGGACGGCCGCGGGAATCTAGAATCTCCCTAGCTGCGATCGCTTCGATGGGAACTTCGATTTTATCTAACATAACTTATCGTCTCCAACTCAATTTACGGGGTAATTTCGGCTGATTACTAATTGCCTAAAGGGAAATCCACGTTGACAATCTGCTTTTGATCATCAAAAACGAGGATTAAGGTATCCGTCAGTTTTTCAAATTGAATCGTCACCAACACCAGAGCCACACCGTCTGTATCCGCACCTTTTCTGACCTGAGTTCCCACGATCCGACGCACGGGGCCAGTACGCTTAAGTAAATTCTCCCAAGCGCCTTGTACTCTGGTGGGGAAAACCTCAGCTTTCAGGAAAGGGTGTAAAAAACCTCTGGCCAG
The DNA here is from genome assembly GCF_000010625.1 of Microcystis aeruginosa NIES-843. NCBI lineage: Bacteria > Bacillati > Cyanobacteriota > Cyanophyceae > Chroococcales > Microcystaceae > Microcystis > Microcystis aeruginosa. The sequence goes on along the minus strand of NC_010296.1, from coordinate 3,178,785 downwards.
GCCGTAGTCTTTGTTGACCAAGGACGTGACAAAAGCAGCGCCAATCTCAGAAATACTACGAAATTCGGGAAAATCGGCGGCAATTACCTGACCAGACCGGTTAAAGGTAATTACCACATCTTCAGTGAGTTTCTCAAATTCAACGGTGACAATCACCAAATTGGCATTGATAGCATCGAGTAGCTTGCTTTTGACAATGCGCTTAAACGGTCCAGTATTGTCAGTGACTTGGCTTTCCCAGACCTTTTGCAATTTTTCGGCAGTCCAGAGGGGTTTTAGTTGGGGTGACAAAGCTGCAATAACTTTACCGTATTGTTTAGTTCCCAACCATTCTACTAACTGCCGAGCTTGCTTCTCTTCCCGAACAGGATCACCAAGAGCGATCGCATTCGGTTCTATGTTCGCCTGTACTGGTGAAACGCTGAACGCGGTCCAAGGTAGGGAAAAACCCATTAAACACAAAGAGAGAATCGATAACCGTTTCGCTAATGAAAGCCGCATCATTTCAGCTATTGCTCCGCAAATAAATAACGTTTTTCCACTTGACGATTGAATTGATGCCATTGTTCATTAGTTAAAGCATTCAAGATCGGTCGATCGAGCAATATCTCTCCCCTTGTTATACTGGTTTAACGATTAAAACTACCGCCGAACGCGCTTGCACCCGATAGGTTTCCGATTCAATAGCGACGGCGGCATCTAAATCACAGGCTGCCTCGGACAATTGCCCAGCAGTATCGATGACGCGATGCCATTTTTCCTCTGGGAATAGGGGGGGTAACTGGAAGTTGAGAGATTCCCAGTAAGCGTTCAGCATAATGTGTAAATACTCATTTGCCTTGGGATGACGCAGGGAAAAAGCTAAACTGCGGGAATCTTCCGACCAATCGGGTTTACTCAACTGTACGCCATGCCAACTGAGATGGGGTTCAAGACTGGTATAGGTGACTTCTAGCAATTTTTCTTGACGGAAAAGAGCTAATTTTTTATTAAAATCGATCAGTCTCCTTACGAAACACCAAAGATCGAACTCTTGCTCTACCGCACTCCAATCGAACCAACTTAACTGGTTATCCTGACAATAGGCGTTATTGTTGCCCTTTTGGGTGCGTCGCACTTCGTCCCCCATCAACAGCATAGGTGTTCCTTGGGAAATGAACAGGATCGTTAAGAGATTTTTTATTTGTTGCAGTCGCAGGGTTTTAATCGCCTCGTTATTGGTTTCCCCTTCTACCCCACAATTCCAGCTAAAATTATCGTTGCAACCGTCCCGATTCTCCTCGCCGTTAGCCTCGTTGTGTTTCCCGTCGTAGGACACTAGATCGTTAAGGGTAAAGCCATCGTGACAGGTAACAAAATTTATACTTCTATTGACATCGGTATCAGGTCTGTGGTATATGTCGGGGCTTCCTAAAATCCGCGCCGCTAATTTCGTGACTATGCTGGTATCTCCCCGGACAAAAGCGCGTACATCATCGCGAAAAGGACCATTCCACTCGGAAAACCAATCGGCAAATTCGACAAATTGACCGACACTATACAATCCTGCCGCATCCCAGGCTTCAGCGATTAATTTTGTCCCGGCTAAGACTGGATCCGATTCGATCGCCCAGATCATGTTATAACCTTTTTGCAGGATCGGTTCCCCGTCCACATTGCGCGATAATACGGCCGCTAGGTCAAAGCGAAAACCATCCACGTGCATTTCCGACACCCAATAGCGCAAACAATCGAGAATCATTTTGCCCACAATCGGATGACTGCCCTTGAGGGTGTTACCACAGCCGGTATAGTTACTATAGAGGCTTTTATCTTCTGCATCGAGGATGTAGTAGGTGCGATTATCGATACCTTTAAAGGAAAGAGTTGGCCCGATTTCGTCCCCCTCGGCGGTATGATTGAAAACCACATCGAGAATCACTTCGATCCCCGCTTTGTGTAAAGCTTTCACCAGATCTCGAAATTCATTCAAAGGACCCAGGGGTGAGCGATCGCTACTGTAACCAGCATGGGGCGCAAAAAAGCTGATCGTGCTATAACCCCAATAGTTAGTTAACCCCGGCATGGCCGAAGCGGGATCAAAGTAATGAATCGGTAACAATTCCACGGCAGTAATGCCTAGGTTTTTCAAATAGGGTATTTTTTCGATTAATCCCGCAAAAGTACCTCTTTTTTCCTCGCTAACGCCAGAATTCGGGTTACGGGTAAAACCACCGACGTGCATCTCGTAGATAAAACTGGCAGAGTAGGGAGTGCGTAGCGGTTTGTCATCTTCCCAATCGTAGCGGCCCGTATCCACTACCAGACCCCGCAAAGCTCGATGACAATTATCGCCTTTTTCGCTGGCAGCTTGTCGATCATAAATTTCCGCACCGACAATCGCTTTCGCATAGGGATCGAGAACTACTTTATCAGGATCGAAGCGATGACCCTGGGCCGGATTATCCGGACCATAGACTCGATAAGCATACACTTGACCGGCTCCAATGCCGTGAACGAAAATATGCCAATAGAAAAAGGTGCGGTTGGTTTGCGGGGTGAGGAGAATAGTCCGGCTAGGTACGGGAGAATTAGCATCATCAAATAATAATAATTCGATCGCAGTGGCATACTTAGAAAATAGTGAGAAGTTGACACCATCGGCCAAGACAGTTGCCCCGACGGGATGGCTTTTACCGTGATCGGTTTCTAAGGTCATTGTCAAGAGATAAGAAGTGATTAGGAGTAGTATAAGATTATTCGGCGTTGCTGAATCAAGAGATGAATGCCAACTGTGTATCGCATCCAAAAGTTAGTTGGGGTCTAGGTTTTAAAAATCTCACCTAAGAAGATTCAGAACTCAAATTAGCAACGCCAGATTTTAATGGAGATGGTGTGATTAATTTCTAAGACCTTGCCCCGTTCAATAAAGCTCTCAATTTTCCGATATTTCAAGAAAACAATTAGAGGAGTTTTAAATGGCATTTCCAGAATATTTTAGTTTTGATTAAGCCAATTAATTAAGTCAGCTTGAGTCTCAAAGTCTAGTAATGCTTCTCCTAAGTCTTCTAATTGTTCAACGGCTAGTTTTTGGATAGTTTCAGTGATATGCGGGGGCAGTTCACCAAAACGTCGGTTAAGTAAGCGTAGCACTAGGTTGGCTTCTCCTTTTTGAAGTCCGATAGCTTCTCCTTCTTGAATGCCTTCGATTCTACCTTTTTGAAGTCCGATAGCTTCTCCTTGTTGAATAGCTTTTTCTCTATCTTGTTCGTATAAAGGGGCTAAACGCATAATAAATTTCCTCTCCTCCTGGGTTCTTTTGGGTAAGGCTTGCAAGTTCCTACTCAAATTGTATAATAATTTTAAGGAAGCTGATTTAAAGGGATGATTAGAAGACAAGGCCTCTAATTCATCAATCGCTCTGGTTCTGGTTCCTCCTCTACCTAATAATCTTAACCAAAGGGTTTCAGGGGTTTCAGGTAATTGATGCAGGACAATAAGGGATGTGGTTAATGCTGGAGGTAAAAAATAAATTCCTTCTCCCCAATCTGGATGATTGAGAGCGGAAAAAGCAGTTATAATTCTTTGACTGGCAGTAGGAGTTAGTATCCATAGTCTAGGAATATTTTCTGCTAATAAGGGTTGTTGATGACGGTGAGCTTCTCTTTGTAATTGTTCCCGCACAGTCAACAGTTTAGATAAACAAGCGATAATTCCCTCAATCGTGACAGGATTGCGATAGGGTTCCAATAAACAAGGGGTTTGAGCTAATCGGCCCAATAAACCTAATTCGGGCGGTATTTTGGGGGAAGTCGGTCGAAAATAGACATCGATTTCTTGAGTTTCTGCCGTCACATTAAGGCTAGTTTTCACGTCACCGGAAGAAGAGAGAAAAGTTTCGAGGTAATCTTTACTAAATTTATCCCAAAGAAAGCGAGTCAAGGCTTAGGTGATTAAATCAATGATGAGGGTTATTTTATCATCTTCAAAGCCTGATTAGGAAAATTGGCAGCATTGCAGCTTTAGTTACAGATTTTTCCTAGTTTTTGCGCTAGAACTGAAAGGTTAATCAGCAAAAAACGCGCTCGACGAATGAAACCGCAAATCATCGTCTGTGGATTAGGTCGCACGGGTTATAAAATCTTTTGTTTACTCAAACAACAATCTGCGGCAGTAGTGGCGATTAGCGATCGCCAAATGGTCTGCGAATACCAGTCTGATATTATTATCGGCGATCCCTGCTCTCCTAAAACTCTCCTGCAAGCTGGTCTCCCGGATGCAGAAACCCTAGTTTTGGCCATCGATAACGACGCACTCAATCTGGAAATTCTCACCCGTGCAAGGATAATTAACCCGAAAATTCGGATAGTTAACCGACTATTTAACGAAACTTTAGGAGAAAGACTCGATCAAACCCTCCCTGCTCACGTTAGCATGAGCGTTGCTTCCCTAGCGGCTCCGATCTTTTCCTTTGCTGCCCTTGGTAATAAAGCTATCGGTCAATTACAGCTATTCGATCGCCTTTGGCCAATTCAAGAGATAATTATCGAGGAAAATCATCCTTGGTGGGGATTACCCCTCTACGAGCTTTGGGACGATCCGGCCCGGATGTTAATCTATTATCTCCCGGCTCACGACGAAATTGATCTGGTTTCCGCAGTTCTTTCGGGCAAAAAACTCCAAACTGGCGATCATCTGATTATCGGCAATAAACCGACAATTAAGGCAAAACAGCGTTTTAAACTGCAAAAGTGGCTGAGAAATCTACTCAATCTCCGTCCCTATCAGCACTATGTCCAACCGGTAATTCTTGTCACCCTTTCCCTCTTGGGGATGATTTCCCTTGCTACCGTTACCTATCTCAGCGTTAATCAAAAAATTTCCCTCGTCGATTCCCTCTATTTTTCCGTCGGGATGATTACCGGTGCCGGAGGTAACGAAAAAGTGGCCGAATCTACCCCCGATAGTATCAAAATTTTTACCGTGGTCATGATGATTGTCGGTGCGGGGGTTATCGGTATCTGTTATGCTCTCCTCAACGATTTTATTCTCGGTAGTCGCTTTAAGCAGTTTTGGGATGCTACCCGCATTCCCGTCCGCAATCATCACATTATCTGTGGTTTAGGAGGTATCGGCACCCGGATCGTGCGACAATTGCACGACCAAGGCTGTGAAGTGGTGGTGATCGAATCGGACCCCAATAATCGATTTTTGCATTCCGTGCGCTCCTGGGGAATCCCCGTTATCATCGAGGATGCGCGTCTAGTGGCTACCCTAGAAACCGCTAATATTAACAACGCCGAATCTTTGATCGTGGTTACTTACGAGGATATGATTAATGTGGAGATTGCCCTCACTGCTAAAGCGATCGCTCCTAAAATTAATCTAGTTTTACGCTGCTCTCAGGAACAATTCGGGCGATCGATTCAAGAGGTTTTTGATTTTGATACGGTATTATGTCCCCGGGATCTAGCTACCTATTCCTTCGCTGCGGCCGCTTTGGGCGGTAGAATTCTCGGTAATGGCATGACCGATGATCTCCTCTGGGTTGCTTTGGCTACATTAATCACACCTAATCATCCTTTTATGGGGCAAATTGTCAAGGAAGCGGCGATGAATGCCGATTTTGTGCCACTTTACCTAGAAAAACAGGGTCAAACTATCCACGGTTGGCAATTACTGGAAATCACTCTCGATCAAGGTGATATTCTTTATCTAACTATGCCGGCTATGCGTTTACAACAGGTTTGGCAAAATACTTCCCTAACTATTCCCCAATCTTTCCCCGATTTAAAATGATTTCTGGTCTTAATTATCTGAGCAAAGCTAGTTATCGCTGTATCTTGAGTTTAGGCAGTGCCGGCAGTATTTTAAGTCTCGCTAGTGCCAGCAGCATTTTAAGTCTGGTTAGTATCGGCAGTATGCTCAGTATTGGCAGTGTCGGCAGTATTCTCAGTATTGGCAGTGTTGGCAGTATTCTAAGTGTCGGCAGTGTCGGCAGTATATTTGGCATTTTTCAATATCATTCTCTGCCTAACTATCCAGAGTAGTTCTAATGAACTACTACTCGCCGCTTCTTTGTCGATGGCGGTTTTTTGAGTTTAAACTGTGGGGCGATCGCTTTTTATGTAAACAAAATAGAAAGGTTATTAATCGGATTAAGGGATTTATGAGGCTGCGGCAAAACTAACACGACGATAAATTTCTAGCAAGGGAAGTTCAACGTTTAAACTCTCCAGAGGGATTATTTGACTAAGTTGATCGTAGGTTTGCAATTGCCAGCGATCGCTCTGTGCGAGTCTAAAATATTGCTCAATGTAGGGTTCAGTTTGGCTAACGAGCAGGTATTCACAAAAACTTGGCAGGGAACGATATTTTCTAAATTTATCACCTCGATCATCTGCTTCCGTGGCGGGGGAAAGCACCTCTACAATAAATAAAGGATTAAGAATTTCGTCTTTGCGATCGCCGTTAAATTCCGGTTCATGGTTAACAACCATGAGATCGGTATAGGTTCCACAATGATATTCAGGAATCCACACCCGCAGATCGCTGTTATAGAGACGAAAATCCCTATCTCTCAATAAAAATCCCAAAAAAACCGAGATATTGATCGCGATTGCGCTGTGGGTTGCGGTTCCTCCAGGCATAAGAATCATTTCTCCATGGCAATATTCATAACGTTCCTGAGAAGTTTCAGCGATCGCCCGATATGCTTCCAAAGTGACAGGGGTTTTGGTGACTGTCGCAATAGTTGGTTTTTCTTGAGCGATAATCATCTTTGTCTTTCTCCGATATTCTAAGTGGCTGGTTATAATTAAATTAATAATGGATTTTAGGTTCGATCCCCCCTGCCCCCCTTGATAAGGGGGGTGCCGATAGGCGGGGGGATCCCCCTTAATAAGGGGGCATCTGATAATTTTTAACGCCTACCCACTTATTAATTAATTTTATGGTTATTTTTTAGGGATTGTGGGGAAGCGATCGCTTTTTATCAAAATAGAATTAGAACGGCGATCGCCTTGTGATCATCAGTTAATAAAACAATAAAATTCGGGAAAAATGAACCAAGCCAGTCTTCAATATTTATCCGATAAAAATGGCTAAAAGCTTGGAATTTGATCGGTTGGCTTTTGAAGATTTGGCTTGGTGGGTTGAGGATGACCGCAAGCAGACTTTAAAAATCATTAGGCTGATTCAGAAAGTTCAACGGCATCCTTTTTAAGGAATTGGTAAACCTGAAAAGTTAAAGATGGAAAGAAAGTCAGGTATTCAGGTTTGCTAATTGTTCCTGAATATTAGCTTGAGTAGAGAGTTTTTCGGATTTTTCCCATAGAGCGTTAAAGATACTTTTATCTGTCTCGACAACTCTTGTTTGATAGGAAATATAACCTGATTCTGTTTGACCATTCATAGTTCTTCTCGCTGTAAAAGAATTTCTGGGAACAGATAAGTTTTCGCTAATTAATAGGTTGGTATCATCCCAACGATAGCCTTCAACATCTTTGGCTTTTTCCTGACAAATCCAAGCAACTTCTATGCCAGAGTTAAGTTGTTCCTGAATCACCTGTAAATGCTTTGGAGTCGGAACTTCAGGAAGAATAAAAACTCGTTGAATAGAAATCCCTCTTTTGATTAGTTCTTCGTTAACTTCCCAGAATTTTTGACCAAGAGGATTATCCCACCAGATGCAATCTGTCATGGAGTGAATAGCCAAGATTCGAGATTGACTTTGAGGATCAATGTGTTTGAGTAGTTGAGCAACCTTTTCTAAACGAGATTCGCCGCTAATTTCAATGTTAATTTCAGGCATAATTGTGTTAGTCAAAATTGTGCCATCAAGGATGGTTAGATTATTTTCATCTAATTTAACATCGGTCAAGTTAGCTCCCGTTAGATTAGCTTTACTCAAATTGGCATGACTTAAATCGGCTCCTGTTAAATCAGCTTTGCTCAAATTGGCATGACTTAAATCGGCTCCTGTTAAATCAGCATTAGTTAAATTAACCATCGAAAGATTAGCCTGACTGAAGTTACATCCCATCAATTTTGCATCGGAAAGATTGCCTGGGGTATCCATTAAATTGACTTGGCTGAAATTCAGTCCCCAAAAATCTCGTTCGCCAATTTTGTACAAATATTTCAATTCTTTCGTGCTATGAATATCGGGGTGATATTCATCGGGTGCATAAACGGCAATCATCGCTTTGACGTAGGCGAAAAAATAAGCCTTGAGAATATTTTCGTGGGTGTGGATGGTAATCACTTTTTTACCATCATACTCGACCACCACCTTGACAGTTACGTCTCCTTGTTGACCTTCTTTTAAGTTGGCCAAATAGACAGATTTAAGGATATGTTTAACCTCAACTAAATGAGCTAGAGCCTCATTAAAAGCAGTACAAAGTGCATCTACTGAACCTTTTTTAAAGGCTGATTCAGTGTAACGCTCTTGGGTTTTTGTATTACATAGGATAACTGTCGCGGAAGTTAAATTGTTATTGGCACAAAGAATTTCAAAGTTCTCAATTTTCCAGCCTTGAAAAAGCAAAAGATTATCTTCAAAGAATAAGTTTTGTTGAGGCTCGTTTTCTAAAAGCTGATTGAGTTTTACTTTTTCATGTTCCATGGCAGCTTTACCGAGATTTTTGAGAGTTCTTTCGATAGAAGCTGGCGAGGTATCTTTCCCTAAAAACTGTGAGAATAAGGAAGGAGAACCCACAAAAGGATACCCACTGGCAATGAATTCTCGATCTCTGATGGTGATAATACCTGCTAGGCTATACTTTCTGGCAATCTCAACTTGAATTGCCGTTGTTAAATTAACGTTGGGATATTTTTCTAGGTCGATTTCTTTCAAGTTAACTTGGCCGACGTTAATCTTGCTCAGAAGTTCAATGATCGAACGATTGGCATATTCTTGAGATTTAAGATTTGGTTCTTCGTTACTTGGTATGGTTCGATAGGGGGGCATAAATCGACTAAATCCTTATCTGGCAAGAGACTTAATTCGATTAGTTCGCTCTAGATAAAAAACAATTGACAAAAATCGCTAAATGCCTTTCTATATAAGGGTTCCATCCCTTATAACCCCCGTCCATTGCATAACAATTACCGAAGAGCCTAAGATTTTTCATACTATGCCAAATTTGTATTAATCCCATTTCGCCGATGTAAGGATTAATTTTTCCCTCTAAAACAAGTCCCATAACCCTAGCAGCTTCCCTGTTAAGAGTCGTCTGATTTCGTAATAAAAACTCTTCAATCAGATCAGCGTCAATTAAGACTTTTGGAGCTTGAGAATTGTTGTCTTTTGATTGGAATACTCCTAAGTTATCAAGAAAAAAATTAATATTTATACTAGGATGATTAGTTACCTTACGCAAACTAAGCTTGATTTCGTACTGCACAAAATCATCAGATTCGCTTTCGAGATTATTTCTCAAATCCCAAAGTTTTTTAATAACTTGAGGCTCAGGATATTCTCCCAATTTCCTTATGATTTCAGCACGGCGATCGCTATTCTGTTCATTGTCTAGTTGAGCTAACAACCCATTAATAATGGTGTTTTCCATTTTTAAATCAATCTCCTTGATTGGTGGTCTTCTCATCCGCACTAATTTTGTCTGACAGTAAAAGACTGCTCTGTTTGAGAATTTTCAGCGTAGCGTGTTGGCAAAACTCTCACTGATTCATCGTCATTAAGCTCTGTTTGAGAATTTTCAGCGTAGCGTGTTGGCAAAACTCTCACTGATTCATCGTCATTAATGTCAACAAAATAGCCTTTTTTAAAGAGAACTCTTCTTAAAGAAGTAATTCCCACCCGCTCATCTAACTCAAGGTAATCCTTAAGATGGGATCCTAGGTTTTTGTTGAAATCCGCGTTTAGATTTTTTTGGCTATGATTGAACATTTCAGCCAAATCATCGGCGGAATAAAGTCCTGTAGCCGCCAGATAGAAAATAATTTTGTATTTTTCAGATAGGAGTTCGATTTCTGCCAACAAAGCTTGTAGCTTGGGTATATCCAAACCACAGTTTCTTGCCTGCTTTTGGGCATCGCATAGTGACGGGGGCATTTTGTATTTTTCAGATGGGGGTTCGATTTCTTCCAACAAAGCTTGTAGCTTGGGTATATCCAAACCACAGTTGCTTGCTTGCCTTTCGGCATCGGATAGGTTTTGGGGCATTGACGAGAGCGTCTTCATGGCTGTACTTTCGAGCTAGTTCGCATATTTTGAAATGGAGTACCAACAATTATTGTTTAATGATAGCAACAATTGTTGGTTTAACTTTGCAATATTTGTTGGTTGAGATTCTTACAGTGCTTGGAAATATCCAAACCACAGTTTCTTGCCAGCTTTTGGGCATCATATATTGATGGGCTAGTTAGCATATTTTGAAATGGAGTACCAACAATTATTGTTTAATGATAGCAACAATTGTTGGTTTAACTCCAATAATTGTTGGTTTAACTTTGCAATAATTGTTGGTTGAGATTCTTACAGTAAGTGATTATATTATGGATACAATTAAGGAAGATAGAGCGATAGTAAAAAACAGTACAAAAAAGCTGGTCGAGTGTTGCCGCACTGCCCAGCTTGAATTAGGTAAACGTTCTTGGCTCTACCTATCGCTTCCCGTCTTGATTATCTCCACCCTGACGTTTTGCTAGTTCGTTGATGGTGTAGATAAAAACGTAGTCATAGGGATGAATCTTCCCGACAGCTACGCCGTAAGCAAGGGAGCTTAGGAGCATGACAGTGAGTAAGTTCTTCATATTGATTGACCTCCTGGCTTCTTAAGTCCACACTAAGGTTTTTAAGTCTCCTGGTGGGCTAATTGAGAGGGTTAATCCCGATGATGCGAAGCTAGGAGAGGGCCAGTACCCTTGCGGGTGCTGGCTCTTTACTCATCATTATCATCCCCGCATAGTAGCCCATGAGGGTAGATTGAGTCAAGCTAATAATGTTAGGGATTCCTGACATGAGGAGCCGAAACACTACTAGGCAAAAACAAATCCATATTGCTGAAATGGAGGGGAATGTTATGTCGAATGCAACTGTTAATCAAGCAATTATCAACTGTGTATATGTAAACAACACGGGAAAAATGGCTATTCTCAGAAATAACGTTGACTTGATAGCAAAATGGCGGGAGGTAGTTGTTGAGCCGGGCGAAGAGTTTTGTTTTCAGGCTCCTGAAGGGGGACACTTAGATATTTTTACCTATGAGATGGCTGCGATGATTCTGGAGCATAGAATTCCTTGCCGAGAATTGGCGATATAAGGAAAGGATCGTCTGATTAAGGTCTTGCCAAAATTATTATTTCTTATTAGCTTAAAAATGTTAGAATCTATACAAAAAACACAATCTCCTTTAGCTTTGGCCCCTGCGTTGGAGGCTGCCATTAAACGAGGCGAAGAAGCGAAGAAGCGGTTCCTATCTAAGCAAGGCGGAACCTTAACCAGCGCTGAGGTTTGTAGTGTTTTAGCCTGTAGTTCTTTGGAATTAGAAACTATGAGGCTCAATCATCAGATCTTAGGTTTATCTGTCAACGAAGAATTAGTTTATCCTGCTTGGCAATTTATTGATGGCAAAGTTTTGTCAGGTTTAGACCAAGTGTTAGCCGTCCTAAAAGAAGACGGTGCTTGGACACAAATGATCTTTCTGCTTACGGGTGATATTCGTTTAGAGGGAGCAACCCCGCTAGAAAAACTCCAAAAGGGAGAAATCGAGCCAGTGGTTTTGGCCGCTAAGTGCTACGGGAGTCATAGCGCGGCGTAATGGGTTTGCCTCCTTTTCCCCTCCCACCAGACGATTTTAGTCAGCGTCAATTGCCCGTCATTGAAACCCCAGGCCCCTGGCTAAGATTAAATAAAACCGGACACCTTTCTAGTCTTCATTTTGACCGCAGTGGTAGCGGTCGTTTCGATGGGCCAAATCAGGGCTATGGGCTTCTCTATGTGGGTGATGAGTACAGTACCTTTATTGAATGTTTTGGACGAACATTTGACGGAGCCGTAACCGTTACAGCCCTAAGAAATAGAAATCTTTTTAGAATTAGAAGCGATCGCACTTTAGTGTTGGCCGACTTAACGGGGCCGGCCCTTGTTCGCATAGGAATAGATGCCCGCATTTCTTCTGGTGATTATGAATATTGTCGGACTTGGGGGCAGGCAATTTGGGAACATCCCCAAGGAGTAGATGGGATTAGATACCGTTCTCGTCATGATGATAGTGTCTATTCCGTTGGGCTTTTTGATCGGGTTAGAAACCATTTGCAAGAAGACAACTTAGGTAATTTATACGATGATAATTCATCCTGTTTAGGTGAAATTTTGGAGCATTATGATTATGCTCTTATTCAAGAATAAGTATCTTTTTGCAATAGGTGCATCTCATTTTTGTCAATCTACCAATTGGGATTTTTACGGGGAAACTCTCTTTTAAAATCGGGCATTACTTCCGATTTTATCACTCAATCCAAGCCTTTGGGGGGTTCTACCCCCCAAACCCCCCGTTGGGGGCGTGGCGCCGCCCCCAAACCCCCCGCGCATTAGCTTTTCGGTGGGATGCTTACACGCGATTGTTCATATTTTTGTACCAATTTAAGAGTCACTGATAAGTGCTGATTGTCGGTATTTCTGCAAATGTGAGATGCACCCTTTGCAATTAGACGCAATCTCCCCTATTCAGAACGGCCAAGTGTTAGGGAATTTTCTGTTAAGTTAATAGCAGCCCACTCGTCGCAAAACTTCACTGATCACTGATTACTGATCACTGATTACTGATCACTGATCCTCTTGCCCTATTTTGGTAAAATCAACTATAATGGGGAGAAGTTAATCTTTGCCAAGCTTGAGCAGACTTAAACTAATCCCTCAGTGAGCAAGCAATTGAATCCTATGCTTAAAATTGCCCTTTTTGGAACCAGTGCCGATCCTCCTACTGCCGGTCATCAAGCCATACTAAAATGGTTATCGGAACAGTACGATATCGTTGCAGTTTGGGCCGCCGATAATCCCTTTAAAAATCATCAAACCAGTCTCGAACATCGTCTGAGGATGTTAAATTTGCTCATCCGGGATATTCAACCCCCAAGGGATAATATACAACTGCGACGAGAATTAAGCGATCGACGTAGCTTAATTAGTGTGGAAAAAGCGCGAGCAATTTGGGGAGAACAGGAGGAATATACCCTAGTCATTGGTTCCGATTTAGCCGGACAAATTAGGCACTGGTATCGCAGCCAAGAATTACTAGAAAAAGTCAAAATTCTCGTGATTCCTCGTCCAGGCTATCCTATTAATCAAGATGATATTGAACAACTGCAAACATTAGGGGGTGATTGTCTAATTGCTGATGTATTTGCTCCGGCTGTATCCTCAACAGATTATCGAGAAAAAGGCGATAAACAGGCTGTTCCTGCACCGATTAAAGATTATATCGAAGGTCAAAAACTTTACGCATGAAACCGCAAAAGACCCTAGCTAATAAATCTCTAGCTGATTTTAAAGTCGGAGTTGATAACGTGATCTTTTCCGTTGATACCCAATTAAATCGGCTGCTGGTGCTTCTGATTAAACGACGGGAAGAACCCTTTAGTAATTACTGGAGTTTACCCGGGACTTTAGTGAGAAATGGGGAATCACTGGAAACGGCGGCCTATCGAATTTTAGCCGAGAAAATTAGTGTCAATAATCTCTATCTGGAACAGTTATATACTTTTGGCGGTCCAGAGGGAGATTCCCCGGCAGCGGCCGAGAGTTTTGGGAAACGTTATCTATCGGTGAGTTACTTCGCTTTAGTGCGGTTTGAAGAAGCAAAGTTAATCACTGAACAGGATCATAATATCACTTGGTATATGATTGATAAAGTGCCAGATTTAGCCTTTAATCACGGTCAAATTTTGGAATATGGCTGGCGAAGATTACGCAATAAAGTAGAATATAGTCCCGTCGCTTTTGAGGTTTTACCAGAATTATTTACTTTAAATGATCTTTATCAATTTTATGAGACAATTTTAGGTAAAAATTTTAGTGATTATTCTAACTTCAGAAATCGGCTATTGAAATTAGGATTTCTCAAGGATATGGGTTTAAAAGTCTCTCGTGGTGCCGGTCGTCCGGCTAGTTTATATCGCTTTGATGAAAAAGCTTTTGCTCCCTTTAAAGAGCAACCGTTAGTTTTTGTTTAAATAGGAAAAAATATGAGAATTGCTATCGCTCAATTAAATCCCATTGTTGGAGATATCGAAGGAAATGCCCAAAGAATTTTAGAGGCTGCTCAAACGGCATTTAATCAGGGAGCAGAATTACTTTTAACCCCGGAATTATCCCTCTGTGGTTATCCTCCCAGAGACTTATTATTAAATCTGGGTTTTGTGGAGAAAATGTCTCGACAATTGCAATTATTGTCCCAACAATTACCAGAAAAGTTAGCCGTCTTAGTCGGTTTTGTCGAAAAAAATCCCTCGGCAACGGTCAGGGGAGAAAAGCCGCTATTTAATAGCATAGCTTTGTTGAAAAGTCAAGAAATTAAACAAATTTTTACTAAACGTTTATTGCCTACCTACGATGTTTTTGATGAGGATCGTTACTTTGCTTCTGGGAAAGAAAGTCAATATTTTCAACTAACAGAAAATAATGTAAAAATCGGTGTAACTATCTGTGAAGATGTTTGGAATGATGAACAATTTTGGGGTCAACGTCAATACGCAGTTAATCCCATCGCTGATTTAGCTAATTTGGGAGTGGATTTAATCGTTAATCTTTCCGCTTCTCCCTACAGTGTCGGTAAGCAAAAATTGCGAGAATCTTTATTATCCCATAGTGCCACTAGATATAATTTACCTATAGTTTATGTCAATCAAGTGGGAGGAAATGATGATTTAATTTTTGATGGTGACAGCGTTGCTTTTAACAGACAAGGAGAAGTGATTTATCGCGCCCAAGCATTTACTTCTAGCCTAGAATTGATCGAGTTTAATCAAGATTTGTTACCCGCAGTTATTCATCCTTTACCCGTCGATGAAGATGAGGAAATTTATCGAGCCTTAGTCTTAGGAGTGCGAGATTATGTGCAGAAATGCGGTTTTAAACGGGTAATTTTCGGCTTGAGTGGTGGCATTGATTCCAGTTTAGTTGCCGCTATTGCCAGCGACGCATTAGGTAAAGAAAATGTTCTCGCTGTGATGATGCCTTCTCCCTATAGTTCCGACCATTCCATTAGCGATGCAGTGGCTTTAGTTAATAATTTAGGTATCAAAAGTGAGAAGTTAGCAATTCAGGAAATTATGACCGCTTATGATCAACTTTTAGAGCCGGTTTTCGCTGGGACTGATTTTGGTATTGCCGAAGAAAATCTTCAGTCACGCATTCGCGGTAATTTATTAATGGCTCTCTCTAATAAATTCGGTCATTTACTATTATCCACTGGCAATAAATCAGAAATGGCGGTGGGATATTGCACCCTTTACGGTGATATGAATGGTGGTTTAGCAGTGATTGCTGATGTGCCGAAAACCAGGGTTTATTCCCTCTGTCGCTGGTTAAATCGGCACGGGGAAATTATTCCCCTCAATGTGATTAATAAAGCTCCTAGTGCTGAATTAAAACCCAATCAGAAGGATCAAGATTCTTTACCTCCCTACGAGATTTTAGATGCTATTTTAGCACTATTAATCGATCGCCATCAATCCGCCGAACAAATTATTGCCGCCGGTTTTGAGCCTGAAATTGTGCAGAAAGTGATTAAATTAGTTAAAAATGCCGAATTTAAGCGCAAACAAGCCCCTCCCGGTCTAAAAATTAGCGATCGCGCTTTTGGCACTGGTTGGCGAATGCCCATCGCTAGTCGCTGGGGTTAGGGGGTTTTTCAGTTATCAGTTATCAGTTATCAGTTATCAGTTATCAGTTATCAGTTATCAGTTATCAGTTATCAGTTATCAGTTATCAGTTATCAGTTATCAGCTATAGTCATTTCAATTAAGATTGAGAATATAAATGCCAGAGTTCATAAGGTTTTCATCGGTCTAGAGTGGATCAGAATTATCTGAAATGACTATATCAGATGTGAGTTATCACTAACCCAGGCGGGCGTTGGGTTTCATACTTCAACCCAACCTACGTTCTGTTCACTGATTACTGTTTACTGTTCACTGAAAGGGGTATTCGTGAGAGAGGAAGGGTAAAGGGATTAATTCTCCTGTTGCCTCGCCGATTTGTACTTTTAAACCCTCTCCTCCCGCTTTTGTTTTCACATAACCCAAGCCAAAATCCTCCAGCACACTGGTGAGTAAACCGACTTTTTGCGCTTCTAAAATAATCGGGGTATTGCTGGGGACGGGTTGGCTGAGTTTTATGCCCCAAAGTCTTTGTTTTACGCCTTTATAGGTGTTGAGACGGGCGATAGTTTCTTGACCAATATAACAGCCCTTATCAAAAACGATCGCTCGCCATAAACCGGCCTCTAAAGGGTTATAGTCTTCGGTTAATTCTCGATCGACTGCCGGTCGGCCTTGATGGATTCTCAGGTATTCCCACACCTGCTCATCGGCGGGAGTAACGCCATTTTTAATTAAATTTTCCCAGAGGGGACCGGCTTCGGCGGCGGCAACGATTAAAGTATATCCGGGCAGATCTAAGCCGGTGCCGACGGCCACTCTCAGGGGGGGGTCAGAAAGGAGATAATGACTATGCTGCACCCCCGTTAAAATCTGCTCTGGAATGGCGATTTTTTGCAGGTATTGCCCGCTTTCAGTACCGATTAGGGTAAAAATGGCAAAATTATCGGTTAAGTCGCTAATTTCCACTTTATCGAAGGGGAAAATATAGCGATCGATCAATTCCAGTAAAAATTGACGACGTTGGGGAGAAACGAGGATGAGGAGGGAATCATCGCTGGCGTAAACTGTGACAAAATCGAGGGTACGACCGGTAGAGTTAAGGAAAATTGTCTCACAACCCTGACCCGGTTTCAGGCGATCAATCGCGTTACTGGTTTGATTGTGGAGAAAACGCAGTCGGTCCTGGCCTTTTAATTCTAATAAACCCCAATCGGAGCGATCGATTAAAATTGTTTGGGATGCTAAACTTTGGGGATCATTGCTGTAATCTTTGAGAAAATTAGCGGCATACTCTGCCTTGATCGTTTCTAAATCTGCTTTCATTGGGGTAAATTAGCGAATAATCGGTTAATAATGCGCTCGGTTTTCGTTTCCAAACTCTGCCAATCTAGTTCACCGGTGGGGTCGAGGAGACTGGTATCGATGGTGACGCTCTCTCCTTCATCGGTGGGATAATCGAGAAAACAGACTTGAAAACAAAGTTCCCAAATATTTACAGTAACGGAGCGATCGAGATAAGTCAAACAGAGCAGATAACTGGGATAGGGATCTTGAATTTCTGTATAAGTTCCTTTCCAGAGGGAATTTTCTAACTGTTTACGCAGATTATCCAGCACCCGAATAAATGCCGGCTGCATTAACAATTGTGCCTGTTCCCAAGCGGTAATATCTTTAAATTTTGGATTCATCTTATCAGTTATCAGTGATCAGTTATCAGTTATCAGATTTGAGGATTAAGTGATAAAGGCATTTATCAGATTTGAGGATTAAGTGATAAAGGCATTAACAGTGCTGTCTTTTCACTGGTTACTGTTTACTGTTTACTGATCACTGGTTACTGTTTACTGATAACTGATAACTGATTTAAGCTGTTACTAGGGCTGCTTCCTTAGCTGCCATCATTTTCATCAGGTCTAACATCCGGCAGGAGTAACCCCACTCGTTATCGTACCAAGAGACGACCTTAAAGAAATTGGCATTAAGTTGAATGCCAGCTTTAGCATCAAAGATACTGGAATGGGGGTCGGTGATAAAGTCACTCGATACCACTTCCTCATCGGTATAACCGAGGATACCTTTCATCGGACCTTCGCTGGCGGCTTTCATAGCGGCGCAGATTTCCTCGTAACTGGTGGCTTTTTCGGTTTTAAAGGTTAAATCCACCGCCGAAACGTTGGGAGTTGGCACACGGAAGGCCATACCGGTTAATTTGCCTTTTAGGGAAGGAATAACTAGGGTTACTGCTTTGGCTGCTCCCGTGGAGGAGGGGATAATATTTTGACCAGCGCCGCGACCACCGCGCCAATCTTTTTTCGATGGACCATCGACGGTGGGTTGAGTGGCGGTCATCGAGTGTACCGTGGTCATTAATCCTTCCGCTAGTCCGAAGTTATCGTTAATAACTTTGGTGATCGGGGCTAAACAATTGGTGGTACAACTAGCGTTAGAGACGATCAGATCCTTAGCGGGATCGTACTCATTATCGTTAACGCCCAGTACAATAGTACGAATTTTCTCGGGATCTTTGGTGGGTGCGGAGATAACCACCCGTTTGGCCCCAGCTTCTAGGTGTTTTCCTGCCCCTTCCGCGGTGGTAAATAAACCAGTGGACTCGACCACATAATCGGCCCCGGTTGCACCCCAGGGCAGTTGAGCGGGGTCTTTAATCGAGTAACAGGGGATAAACTTACCATCCACGACGATGCCATCTTCTTTTGCTTCTACCGTACCCTGAAAACGTCCGTGGGTGGAGTCGTATTTGAGCAGATAGGCAATATTATCGGAGGGAACCAGATCATTTATACCAACAAACTCGAAATCAGGATTTTGGATACCCGCCCTAAAAACGAGGCGACCGATACGACCGAATCCGTTGATAGCGACTCTTACTTTTGTCATGAAAAAAACTCCTTTGCAGCTGCGATAAGCTTAGGCACGATCAAGAAAAAATAATTTGAGAATTGATTAGCCTGTAGAGAATCACTATATATGCTAATCAGCTTTTATCGATCGCTAGATGAAGTATAGAAAGATTTTAAGTTTCAGTGCTTCAAAAGCTCTCCTGCAAAAATCAAAAATCTTTCGTTAGGTGAGAAGACAGGAGACAGGAGACAGGAGACAGGAGACAGAAGATAACTATAATATCCATAAAATCTAAGATTATGTCAAATTTATCCGATTTTTTTAGATATTTTGACCTGATAGTGGCTCTAAAACTTACTTTTGCAGGAGGTCTAAAGATAAAAAATAATAAATTTGCTACCCTAGTCCTCCCCGCCACCGGCATCGAGAAAACCTGATGTTGGCCTTTGCCGACAAACGAAAACATGATTATATAGCCTTTTGGAAAAAACTGACATTAAAAAATCATTAAAAGCTTTCTGAGAATTATAGGCTAAGACGCATTTTAACCGCCTATCCTCTTAGATTAGCTGAATCTCCCCCAATCCCTTTACTGTTGCCTCTTGCCTCTTGCAAGAGTGCCTCTTGCCTCATCTCAACAGGCAATTTAAATTCGCGGGCAGCTTATTGATACCTAAGTTAAGAACATATTAATATGCCTTTAAAAGCCATTTAAAAACCCCGCCCGACTGACATAAATTCCCCAAGTCAGATTGGCAAAATATAGCTTATTTTAATAGTTTTTTGCGCCCCAAAAGGTTAGACTCTTGATTACAGTTTTAAAACTGACCGAGGGTTAACCCCCTCGATAATCTGGAGAAATTGTCTATCAACTCTCTTAATCTCATCCTTCATAGATCTCGGAGAAATATTCATGGTATTCACACCAGAAAGACCCTTAACAGAACAAAATCCCCTTTCTCAAGACGAACTCTACAAAACCCATGCCTATTGGCGCGCTTGTAACTATTTAGCTGTAGGTATGATTTATCTGCGCGATAATCCCCTGCTCAAAGAACATCTTAAACCCGAACACGTTAAGTATCGTTTACTTGGTCACTGGGGAGCAAGTCCGGCCTTAAGTTTTACCTACGTTCACCTCAACCGTTTAATCAAAAAATACGACCTCGATATGATTTTTATGGCCGGTCCGGGCCATGGGGCGCCGGGGGTACTCGGTCCGGTTTATCTAGAAGGAACCTATTCGGAAATTTACCCCGATAAAAGTGAAGACGAGGAAGGATTACAAAAATTCTTTAAACAATTTTCTTTTCCCGGTCACATCGGTAGTCACGTCACCCCCGAAACCCCCGGTTCTATCCATGAGGGCGGCGAACTGGGTTATAGTGTTTCCCATGCCTACGGTTCTGTTTTTGACAATCCCGACCTAATTACGGCCGTGGTGGTGGGTGATGGGGAAGCTGAAACCGGTCCCCTGGCCACCGCATGGCACTCGAATAAATTCCTTAACCCGATTCGCGATGGTGCGGTACTGCCAATTTTAAACTTAAACGGTTATAAAATCGCTAATCCCACCATCCTCTCCCGTATTTCGACCCACGAGTTAGAAAGTCTCTTTGTCGGTTACGGTTACACTCCCTACATCGTCGAATGTAAGGAAGATGAAGACCTCATGCACTGCCATCAAAAAATGGCCGCTACCCTAGAACACTGTATCAATCAGATTCGCTCCTATCAACAGGAAGCTCGCAGCACGGGAGTGGCTAAACGTTACCCCTGGCCGATGATTATCCTCCGGTCTCCCAAGGGTTGGACAGGTCCGAAAAACGTTGATGGTCATAAAGTAGAAGGATTCTGGCGCGCTCACCAAGTCCCCATGGGTGCCATGCAGGAAAACCCCGAACACTTGAGAAAATTAGAGGAGTGGATGAAAAGCTATAACCCGGAGGAATTATTTGACTATACCACGGGTAAATTTAAGCCAGAATTTAAAGAACTGGCTCCTAGGGGTCATCGTCGCATGAGTGCTAATCCGCACGCTAACGGCGGATTGCTGCGTAAAGACCTAAAAATGCCCGATTTTCGTCAGTATGCCGTAGATGTCACCCACCCGGGCCAAGTGGAAGCAGAAAACACGGGAGTGATGGGGGTATTTTTGCGGGATGTAATGCGAAATAATATGACTAATTTTCGCGTTTTTGGTCCCGATGAAACTGCTTCCAATCGTTTAGCGGCTCTCTATGAAGTGACTAAAAAAGCTTGGTTAGCTGATACCTATCCAGAGGATTTAGATGGTAGTCAATTATCTCCCGATGGTCGGGTGATGGAGATGCTGAGTGAACATACTTTAGTCGGTTGGTTAGAGGGTTATTTATTATCCGGTCGTCACGGTTTATTTCACTCCTACGAAGCTTTTGCCCACGTTATCGATTCCATGTTCAACCAACACGCTAAATGGCTCGATATCTGCAAAAATCATGTGCCTTGGCGCGCTTCTGTTTCCTCTTGGAATCTGTTATTATCCTCGGTGGTTTGGCGGCAGGATCACAATGGTTTTAGTCACCAAGACCCCGGTTTTATCGATTTAGTAACCAATAAAAGTGCCGACGTGGTGCGGGTTTATCTTCCCCCCGATGGTAACTGTTTATTAAGTGTGGCTAATCACTGTCTCAAGAGCAAGGATTACACTAATATTATCGTTGCTGATAAACAGAAACACCTGCAATACTTGACCATTGAAGAAGCAATTAAACACTGCACCAAAGGTATCGGTATTTGGGATTGGGCAAGTAACGATGATGATGGAACTAATCCCGATGAACCAGATGTAATTATGGCTTGCTGTGGGGATATTATCACTAAAGAATCTTTAGCAGCAACGGCAATTCTGCGGGAGGAATTCCCTTACTTAAAAGTTCGCTTTATCAACGTGGTTGATCTGTTTAAATTACAGTCGGAAAGTGAACACCCTCACGGTTTATCAGAACGGGATTTTGATAGTTTATTTACCACTGATAAGCCAATTATCTTTAATTTCCACGGTTATCCTTGGCTGATTCATAAACTTACCTACCGTCGCAGCAATCAAGAACGTATTCATGTGCGCGGTTACAAAGAAGAGGGGAATATTAATACTCCCCTAGAATTAGCCATTCGTAACCAAGTTGATCGTTTTCATTTAGTAATCGATGTCATTGATCGCGTGCCGAAATTAGGTTCTGCTGCCGGTCATGTGAAAGAACGAATGAAAAATGCCATTATCGATAATCTCGATTATGCTTTTACCAATGGTATCGATAAGGACGAGATTACTAACTGGAAATGGCCTTATTAATTAGGCTAGAAAGTGGTTTAGGTGATGATAATTTATTAGTTTACCGATAAATTTCATCTTCCTATTCCACCTAAAAAATATTCTTGATTTTCTACAGGGTGAGAGCATCTCAAAAGCTGTTGACAATTGGACAATTTTGTGATCCGCATGGGTATTTTAGGTGATACCAGTCAATCAGAATAGTTACGAAATCTTAACAATTGAGATGGCAAATTCTCCTCAAATTTGGATCATTTCATAATCAAAAGTTCATTACCAGAGTGAAAAAATTAGGCAAAATGGTGATAGTCACTTTACCTGTTTTTAAGGCAGGCTAATTTATCGACGATGACTGGGTGAAAATTAATCATTAAATCAATTTATAACAAGCAATCGAGGGTTTTACTCTTGTGTTAATGTACCTTAAAAAAGTAGCTATCACTTTATTTTAGCTCTTGGAAATAAAATTAAGATAAAGTGTACTAGAATAGATAATTTATTCGTTTGAAAAAAACGCATTCAATCATCTATTTCAATAAATGTTTTATTTCTTCATCTGTAAAACCAAATTGTCTAAAAATTCGTAAAACATAAGCAGGGGACATTTCTTTTGCACCTATATCGATAGGAACGATTCGACGTTGATTATACAATACTCTACAATATAAACGATGATCACCTTTTCCTTCTCGATAAAATTGACAGCCTCCTTTTTCAAGAATTTTGATTAGTGCTTTGGGTTTAAGAGAAGGAATATTTTTAGGCATAAACTTTTCTGAGTTCGTAAGTTTCGGGAGTTTCAGAATCTCCCACAGTTAAAAATTCATGAAGTTCGTCTATAGGAATAGGACTGGTATATATATTGGCTTGATCATGATAAATCTCCCAAAAAGATTCAATCGCTTCTTTTAGTTTCTCAATAGCTTTTTCCTGAGTTTCTCCTTGTCCAACTAATCCATTTTCAAGACATAATGAAACCCAATAATTTGCACTTTTTCTCAGAATAACGGTATAAAAGTTCATGGTGATTGTTCCGTTGAAATTTTAATCGGGGATTAGAATTTACTCCAGCTTAATTTTAACACAAAACCAACCCAACAAACTGCCTTACCTCAATCTTTTAAATTAACGTCTTTGGGTCATTTCATCAATAGACAATAAATAAGGCACATTATACTTTGTTAATGCACCCGATCAGAAAAGCGATCGCTGAGGATAATATATGATTATGCAATTACTAAAACAGACTCGGTAGAATTATCGCTAAATCTCTTAATAGCTTGTTTATGTTTTAAAATAAGACTGATTAGATGATAAGTGGTACAATTTCCAATCCTCAACCAGATGAACTTTGGAGGTTGGCCATACAACAAACTCCGTTGATAAAAATCAGCATCTTTCGAGACAATTATAAATCCATTGATACGCGCATATTCCCAAATCCTTTGATCGGGAAACCCTTTTAGGCTACAATCTCTAACATGAGCGCTATCGGGAAAATGTGATACCAGTAACAGAGGTAGTTTAGGTGATAAGTTTTCGTCAAATAGCAGTTTCATAGGGAATAACCATTAAACGACGATCCCGCTCGGCGGCAAATGCAAAACAGGCTTGTATATCTTCTAAGGTAAGATCGGGGAAATCATCTAATATTTCTTCAATAGTCATCCCTCCTCCTAGATAATCAAAAATATCTGCTACTGCAATACGAGTATTGACAATGCAAGGTTTGCCACTGCGAATGTCTGGGTTAATCACAATCCGATCTCGATATTTAGCTGCAAAAGACATAGTAATAACTGTTGTTGACTAATGATTATTATAGCTTAATGTTAACTGTACTTTAAGCTTGATAAATCTTAAAACTAAAGCCCTCGACTTTTAGGTTTCAAAAATTCTATTATCAATAAGCTGCATTACACTACCTTAATCCACTCTAAAAGAGCGGCGATCGCACTTTTGATGTTAAACTAAGATCAGAAAACTTTTTCTATCATTTATGAAAAAACTTAGAGTTTATATCGATACATCAGTCATTGCAGGCTGTTTAGATGATGAATTTTCCTTAGAGTCCAATCAATTGATGGAAGCCATTAAGCAAGAAAAGTTTATTTTGTTAATGAGTGATATCATTGTTAGCGAATTAATTAATGCTCCCCAATCGGTTAAAGATATTTTATTATCGATTCCGCAGAGAGTTATTGAAGTAGTTAAGATAACACCTGAAGTTTTACAGTTAAGGGATGCTTATATCAATGAATGAGTTGTTACATCAAAGTCTATTAATGATGCTAATCATGTAGCGGATGCAATCATATCATGGAATTTTAAACATATTGTGCGCCTAGATAAAATGAAAGGCTATAATCAAATTAATTTACTCAATGGCTACGGGATTTTGACTATTATTTCTCCTTTAGAGGTAACAATTGATGAAGCCAACGACAATTAAAAAAAGTTTTGACTGTTTAGCTTTTAAACAAACCAGTCAAGAAAAAATGGCTGAAGACATGAAAAATCTCAGTTATTCAGATCAGATTGAATATCTTCAAAAAAAGATTAATGAAAGTGATTTAAAGTTATGGTGGGAATCCATCAATAACAAGAAATAAGGCGCATTATGCTTTGTTAATGCACCCGATAAAATAAGCGTGCTGCTACGCAGTGCCTTCAGTATCACACTCAGTCTCCAAAAATGCTCTCAAATATCTCACGCTTGACTCTAAAGTTAATTTCTCTAAGTCTTTGATAAAAACTCTCCAAATTTTCAATTTCTATCTTTCCTTCTTTGAGAAGTTTACGAATAATCGCTAAAGTTCCTTTAGCATTTAAACCTAAGTGTAGTGCTTCTTTTCTTGCTGCAAAGTCATCAAGGATGATATAATCAGTTTGTAATTCTATTCCTAAAGTAATGGCATCAGATTCACCTTTCCCTAAACGTTCATTTAAACTATTTGCTAGAGAGATTAATTTAATATTTAGGATAATTAATTTCTGTTGATTGATCAGCTTATTAAGAGTCTCTGAAGATTGATCTTGTTTGGCATTAATTTCTTGTTGTACGGTTGCAGGCAAATAAAAATTATCATTAGAATCTAGGGATTTTTCTAAAAATCCTAACTGAGAAAAAAAGATTAAAGGGGAAGAATTGAAAACAATTTTCATAGAGATTACCATTTTTTTTCTCTATCTATGTCTTCTGTAGTAAGATAAGAAAAATCGATTCCCATTAATTCTAAAATTTTCAAGAACATTTCTGTATCCATTTCCATGATTTCTGCGGCTTTATGAAGACTGATGATGCGAGAAACTAAAGCACCCACCACAAAAATAAATTGTTCTTTTTGTTCAATATTATCAAATAATTGTATTTCGGCGGCAATTTCTTGAAAAGTGGTCGAAGTATTCATTGTCTTGCTAAGTTTCATCAATTAAGACATATCTAACTTAATTTTAACGCAAAATCAACCCAACAAACTGCCCTTACCTCAATCCCTCGAATTAATGTCTTTGGATCACTTCATCAATAGACAACAAATAAGGCGCATTATAATTTGTTAATGCACCCTAAAAAAATCAGCGTGCTGCTTTGCGAATATCTTCGAGATCGCACTGATGTTGCCTTACTGGGAAAAAATGGTATAATAACAAGGATTGATTGATCTTATTGGCAAGTAATTATGTCATCTTTAGTTATCTCACAACATATTGAAATCACTTCTGGTATCTGTGGCGGAAAACCTCGTATTGCTGGACATCGAATTAAAGTTCAAGATATTGTAATTTGGCATGAAAGAATGGGAATGTCACCAGATGAAATTATTTATCACCATCCTACTATTACCCTAGCAGATGTTTATGCGGCCTTGACCTATTACCATGACAATCGAGAAGAAATTAGACGACAAATTGAAGCAGGAGAAACTTTTGCTAAACAACTACAAGGAAACAAACCATCTTTAATTGAGAAAATATTACAGGGTGAAAATGCCAGTCAAGATTAAATTTCATCTGGATGAAAGTGTTAGTAATGCTATTGCAAACGGCTTGAGAATGCGGGGAGTTGATGTCACAACATCCCCAGAAGAGGGTCTAATTGGTGCATCTGATGAAAGACAACTAGCTTATGCTTTGTCCCAACAACGAGTCATTTTTACTTTTGATGATGATTTTCTTAGTTTGGCCTCTACAGGTATTGAACATTGTGGCATTATTTACACTCGCCAACAACGTCAGCCAATTGGAAAAATTATCAGTGATTTAGTCTTAATTTGGGAATGTTTAGAACCTCAATATATGTATAAAAAGATTGAGTTTTTGTAAAGATTAGACACAATAATAAATAAGGTGCATTAACAAAGTATAATGCACCCGATCAGAAAAGCGATCGCAATTAACTAAACTGACGCTTAATCCAATTAAAAATAGAACTTCCTATCTCAATAATTACGCCAATTACTTCTATAATTAATGTCAATAACCACGCTTCATCTCCAGCATCCAATGCTGCTGATATATTAGCTGCATACTGATCATCATTGTCAATTCGACGATTAATTCGACGCTTAATTTCTTCCTTATCCACTGAATTTACTCCTATTGTCTTGTAAGTGTGACTTTTGTAACTATTTGACTTTTGATAAGTCAAAAGTTATTTCATCTTTAATTGAATCAAAGACGACTAAGTTTGAAAAGGTTCGTGCCTTGTCCCAAGAAACCCGATTCATCGAATTTTCGGATATAAATTTCCGAAACCGAATACTAACCCCGCCTCCAATCTTATCAACGATCACTTGCATTAGTTTTGCAAGATTATATTTGAAGCGAGAAGAGCAGTAGATTACTTCTGAGTTGTGATAGAGTCTCTTAAATACATCAGAATAATTTGGATACTCTTCTTGTAACTTTCTAAGATGTGATACAGTCATTATTCCCGAATAATAGGTAAAATTCTTGTCATAAGTTAAATGTGACAATCGTAGCTGAAATGTTCCATCATGAAATGTTTTGGAAACGAAATTTTTACTATGCGGTGTTAGCAATGCTTCTTTGAAATATGCAGCTTTTGCATTCAGTAATTTTTCAGTTTTTTCAGTTGTATCAAATACAACTTCATTGCCTGAGCGATATAAAATCCAAGGCTCTGGTGTGATCAAATCAGCCTTACTAAGAACAAAAGTGAGTTTACTAAGAATCAGAGATTTCTCGCCATCTGTTAAACCCTCAAGAATTTTATGTATCGCTTCAACATCAAACGTTACTGAGCGACTGTCTGCATGACAAAGCCATAAAGCAACATCTGCCTCCAGAATTTTTTGGCGATAGTCATTCAAGTATCCACTATCAGCAGAAGAAGATTCCCCAATTCCAGGCATATCCCAGAACCATAACTCAGAGTGATCAGAACCTTTTTCAATATGCTTCTCTGGGGACTTTGTTTCTGGCTGTACGTCATTGGTCTTGAGCTTTGTTCCAAACAAGGCGTTGATAAGGGAAGACTTACCGACTCCAGTTTGTCCCATTACGACTACAACCAGAGGTTTATTCCGCTCGGCATCAATGCGTTCCCTGATTTCTTTTTCTTGGGCGGAAGATATGTTTGATTGCTGGAATGACATAGTATTGATAAAAATTTAGTACAAAAAACAGGTTCTTCGTTACTTGGTATGGTTTGATCGGGTGGCATAAATCGGCTAAATCTTTATCTGGCAAAAGACTTAATTGATTAGTTCGTTCTAGATCAAAAACGATTAACAAAAATCGCAAAATGTCTTTCTCTGTAAGATTTTCATCCCTTATGACTCCCGTCTATTACATAACACAAACCGAAGAGCCAAAAACATAAGGCGTTAGGGTAACAGTCGCCTAAATTAACCCCCCGAATACTTGATACCAACTTGACTTAAAATCTGAACCACTTTACTCGCGTCATAACTGGGTACTTCTATCTGATCCCCTGAAATTGAGGCATTTGAACCCAATGAACCGACGATTTTTGCCTTAGCTTCTGATTTTTTAGAATCGAGCGCATATTTGTCTAAAACGAACTTCGTCATAAAATACCTACGTTAAACTGAGACATAAGCAATAATACTTAGAACTAGCGTCGCTGAGTTAGATATGGTTAGTTTTAGGTCTGTTTTGCTTAACTACATTCCATCATGCCAAACGCTTCCAAAAAGTGACAATCCCTAAACATCGGATTTTATCGGGAGTTTTGTCGGGTAAATTTTTCTAAAAATTGGAAAAAGTGGGATTTAGTTGGGCTATAATACCCAAAAGTCTTTTGCTGTGTCGATTGTATGAATATCACGGAAGTCTTACAACTGATTGATGAACGCCTTATTGAGCGAGATAAAAAGCCGCTAAATACTATCCAGAAGGCTATTTTTGAAGGGAGTTGGCAAGGACAGAGTTATCAAGAAATAGGTAACGAATATCACCGCAGTGAGACTCATATTAGAGAGGAAGGTGCTAAATTATGGAAGCTTTTATCAGAGGTTTTAGAAAAAGATATAAAAAAATCTACTTCCCGTTCTGTCTTAGAAAGAGTGTATATTAAATCATTAAAAAATTCTAATATTTATAGTATTAATGGCAATAATAATAATCTTTGTCCTACAGAAAATACAAGATTGTCTAACGAAAATGACTTAAATAGTAATAATAACTCTCAATCTGAATCAAAATATCATGATCTAACCCTTGCTCCTCAAATTATTGATTTTTACGATCGAGAAAACGAACTCGCAACAGTCTCGAACTGGGTGTTTAAGCAAAATACTCGCTTAATTGCCGTTTTGGGATTATGGGGAATAGGAAAAACCACCCTAGTTAAACGATTTATTGATCTCAATTTAGAACAATTTGAAGTGGTGATTTGGAAAAGTTTAAAATTTCCTAAGTCTTTAGATTTATGGCTAAATGATTTATTGAATACTTGCCAAAAAGAACCGAAAGAAAGCACCGATAATAAAATCCAGCAATTGTTAGAAGTTCTAAGCAATCATAAATGTTTAATCGTCTTAGATGATTTTCAAAATCTTTTTGCTGTTGGTCAAATGGCGGGTAATTATCAACCTGAATATAGTAGTTATCAACATTTTTTAAAACTGATCGCAGAAATCCAACACCAGAGCCATTTTATTCTCATTAGTCAAGAAAAATCGGCAGAAATGAACTATCTTAATCAAGAAAGTTCTCCTATTCAATGCTTAGAATTATCAGGATTTGAAGCGATTAATTTTCTTGAAAATAAAGGTTTACAAGATGAAGAAAGATGGTTAGAATTAATTCAATTATACGAAGGTAATCCTTTTTATTTAACCGATATTGCCGTTTTGATTAAAGATGTTTTTGATGGCAAGGTTAACGATTTCTTGGCAGAAAATAGCTTAGTTATTACAAAAAAAATGCAGTCTCATTTAAAACAAATTTTTGGTCGCTGTTCTCCCCTTGCTCAACAAATCGCCTTAGAATTAAGTAAAGTTAATCAACCTTTATCTAGAGAGGAGTTAAAAAATAACCTAGATTTATCCGCCAGTGATTTAATCAATGGTTTACAATCCTTGCAACAACGTTATTTAATTCAAAGGGAGCAAAACCGATTTCAATTATCATCTATTTTTAAAGCGTATATCAAAAGCGATTGATTGTAATATTTTTTAGAGGAGATCGAGTCTGAAAAAGAACCCTTCCAACCTCTTAAACTGATTGGTAATCATTAGAGGCAATCAGCGATATTGATAGCGATCTGTGAGATTATTCTTGAGATAATAAATGGCTGGTTATAATTAAATTAAAAATGGATTTTAGGTTCGATCCCCCCGGCCCCCCTTGATAAGGGGGGTGCCGGTAGGCGGGGGGATCTCCCTTAATAAGGGGGGTGCCGGTAGGCGGGGGGATCTCCCTTGATAAGGGGGGTGCCGATACCCCCTTAGTCCCCCCTTGATAAGGGGGGTGCCGATACCCCCTGCCCCCCTTGATAAGGGGGGTGCCGGTAGGCGGGGGGATCTCCCTTGATAAGGGGGGTTTGATCCCCCCTGCCCCCCTTGATAAGCTATCCATTAGTCGGATCTTTCTTAACAAAAAGAGAAGAAACTTAAAAAAAGGGGAAACGATTGATAGGTATAGTTTTGAAAGAAGGAATTAAGGTGGAGGTAAGCAAAAAAATGGAGAAATGGGCAGCCCAAGAATTACAGTATGCAGACCTAGGGGACACCAGAAGAAAGAAAAGGTTAATCAGTATCGTAGAAAACTTGGCCAGCCAACCTAGTACAAGTGTGCCACAAGCTTCGGGAAATCTAGCCGCAGCGAGTGCCACCTACGACTTTTGGAATTCCCCCTATTTTCACCCCTCAGATCTAATTGCCGCCCAAGCCAAAAGTACAGTAGAAAGAATCAAAGAACATCCAATAGTTTTGGCAGTGCAAGACACAACAAGTTTAGACTTTACGACGCAAAAAGCCAAAAAAGGAATGGGTTATCTAGATTATAAAAAATCCTTTGGTCTCAAAGTTCATACCACATTAGGAGTGTCACCGCAAGGAATACCTTTAGGACTGATTAATCAATAGGTCTGGGCAAGAGAAGAAAAGAATTTAGGGATTGCCAAGCAACGCAAAAAAAGAGAAACCCAAGAAAAAGAAAGTCAAAGATGGTTAGATTCTTTATCAGAAACACAACAACAAATACCCGAAGAAATTCAAGTAGTAACAATCGGAGATTGTGAGGCAGACATATTTGATTTATTTGCCCAATCAAGAAGTCCTAACTCTCATTTATTAATCCGAGGAACTCATAACCGAAAAGTTAACTATCTCGAAGACAAGCAAAAGTCAGGGCATCCAGAGCCTAAATATTTACATCAATCCATCAGAGAAATAAAAGCCTGTGGTAGCCTAGATGTGCAAGTAAAACGCAATCCTAATCACGAGGCTAGACTAGCTAAACTAACAGTTAGATTTGCCAGTTTTGAAATACAAGTACCTAAGCATCACTCGAAAGCGAACCCTCGTCAACCGGTCAAATTACAGGTAATTTTAGCTGAAGAAGAAAATCCGCGTCCCGGAGTTAATCCTATCAGTTGGCTCCTCTTAACTAGCCTAGACATTAGTAGCTTTGAATCGGCGATAACCTGTGTGCGCTGGTATAGTTATCGCTGGTTAATAGAACGCTATCATTTTGTTTTAAAAAGTGGTTGTGGATTAGAAAAACTGCAATTAGAAACGGGTCGGAGAATTGAGATGGCTTTAGCTACCTATTCAATTGTAGCTTGGAGATTACTTTGGTTAACCTATCAAGCACGCTTACACGGAGAGGAGAGTTGTGAAAGTTTTTTGGAAGAACATGAATGGCAATCTTTGTGTGCCACTATTCAGAAAAAGAGTCCGCCACCTGAAAAGCCGCCCTCCTTTAGGGAAGCAGTCAGAATGATTGCTTCTCTTGGGGGGTTTTTAGGTAGAAAAGGCGACGGTGAACCAGGTGTTAAAACTATTTGGTTGGGACTGCGAAGGTTACATGATATCAGCCAGACTTGGAAACTATCGCATCAAATTAGTTCCCCCATAGAACCCCCTTGAGCCATCTGGCACACTTTTCTCTTTTTGTCAAATTTTATGTTAAGAAAGATGTGACTAATGGATAGGTTCAGACCAAGGCGATAAAGCAGTACGGCTTCAATACTAAATGGATGACTGATAGGGATACACCCTTTGTTGAGGACTTGGTAGAGGCTGGTTTTCCTGTTGTGGTGAACATATTGCATAAAGGTCCGATCACAAATCCTTCTGGTGGCCATATTATTATGCTGATTGACCAAAAAGCTGAAGACTGGATAGCCCACGACCCTTGGGGTACCTTAACATCACAATATAAGGAACATAAGGGTGAATATAGCCGGATCAGTAAACAAGAGTTTAATGCAAGGTGGCAAGGTGGCTACAGGATTTTAGCGTGATCAGAGTCAACAGGAGAGAACTCCACTCTACTCCCTTGTCATGTAAGGTTCTCCCGATATCATGGGGCAAAATGTTTGTTAGGAATGATGTCGGTTTTATCTCATCATCATGGAAAATTATTTAATATTTTTAAATACACTTTTCGGAGGATTCCTCATAATCACACTCACAACCATCGGCAGGGTACCGATTACTGGGAGATAGACAGCGTGAGAAAGTTGTTTAATAGCAGCGGTGCGAGAAACAGGAAAATTAATCTTTTTGTTTCTAAGAGACTTAAATGTCTTCCTTCCTTGCTATACACTGGAATCATGGCACCACCACCGCTAACGATAACCGCAAAAGCAGGAAAGGGTTTTTGGATAAAAATTGCTCGGATGCCACTAGACCTCATTTGATAAATATAAGTAGGTGGTTTCAATTAAATTGAAGATAGATTTTGTCTTTGATCCCTCCTGCTCACCTTGATAAGGGGGGTGCCGATAGGCGGGGGTATCTGACAATTTTTAACAGCCAGTTATCTGTAGTCTCTAGAGGTATTAAGATGAGTGGGATCAAGTTAGAAGATATTAGGGAAATTACCAAGAATCCTCAGGAAAAAGGATATTTAATTATCTTGGCTCTTCGGTAATTGTTATGCAATGGACGGGGGTTATAAGGGATGGAACCCTTATATAGAAAGGCATTTAGCGATTTTTGTCAATTGTTTTTTATCTAGAGCGAACTAATCAATTAAGTCTCTTGCCAGATAAGGATTTAGTCGATTTATGCCCCCCTATCGAACCATACCAAGTAACGAAGAACCATTATCTTTAATGATAACAGAGTAATTATTTTATATAAAAAAAGAACTATTGCTGCTTTGCTAACTTTGATTAGGTATGGAGAAGGTTGTGAGAGCGATCTAACTAATGCGACCAATAATTTACAAGAGATAAAAACTACACTCAAGGGTAAAATTCCTGAAAATTTAATTCAAGACTCCTATGCTGATGCTAATAAACCTTTTAGCGAACTTTGGAATGAAGAGGGATTTAATTTTATTTATGCTCCCCCAGGACAAAAAAGATTAGGCAGTCAAAAATATATACTTTAGACGTTCATAATCTGAGATTTATTAAACTTCTGAAATCGTAGAGTGAGCAAGGAATCCAGTTCTTTTTTATGTTTCAGGTGGGCATCATTCAGACATTCATAAATAGCTGAAGAAAAGTCAGAAAAGTTTTCATAGTATTTACCATACAAACATTTCTTTTTGACCAATTTCCACAGCCTTTCAATTAAATTTAGATTAGGCGAATAAGACGGCAAATAGAGTAGCTCTATTGACAAAGAAAGAGCCAATTCTTCAACAATTTTACATTTTTGATAGCGGGCATTATCTAAGACTAGAGTGATGGGAATAGTTATTCCTAAAGCAGCTATTTTTGACCGGAGTTCACAGACTTGAGTTGCTGTAATATAAGTGTCATTCGTAACCAGAATAACTTCATGAGTTATTGCATTTAATGCTCCTAAAACATTGAAGCGTTTACGCCCGCTCGGTGACTTAACAAAAAGTCTCTCAAAACAGGGAGCATCCCAATTTTGCCATAAGTATAAATGCTTAGAGACTAAAAACGTTAGCTAAGGCAAAATAAAGAGAAACAATTAAACGGTAGAATCATGAATACAGACCAAAAAGAACAACTAGATCAACATTTAAAAGCCATTGCTCAAATTCTAGTCGATAATACC
Source organism: Microcystis aeruginosa NIES-843 (assembly GCF_000010625.1). Classification (NCBI taxonomy): domain Bacteria; kingdom Bacillati; phylum Cyanobacteriota; class Cyanophyceae; order Chroococcales; family Microcystaceae; genus Microcystis; species Microcystis aeruginosa. Next base: position 3,145,086 of record NC_010296.1, on the reverse strand, counting down.
CCAGAAGAACAACTACGTAGCTTTGAGGGCATTGAAACCGCCCTGCGAGACCATTGGCTGACTACATTGGGTCCTGCCATAGGCAATTTTTTTTTGAATCAGCAACAGGAACCCAAGCAGGGCGAACCAAAAGCGTAAGCAGTATCATAGGGAAAGTCAAGATAAGCGAGAAACAAGCCGATAAACTAGGATTAAGCAAGAATAATCGATTAAGTCCCATGCTGGAGAAATGTTGCTTAGGAGCAGTGGCTAAAGTCTCTTTTGAAGATGCGGAAAAAGCTATCAAAATGGCGACAGGAATGGCAGTTTCAGGCAGTAGTCAACAGAGGCTTGTACAAAGATATAAATTTGAGGAAGCAGAAGCAAAGAGTCCGGTAGAAGCATTGAGTGTAGAGGTCGGAAAAGTCAGAATCAGAACGCCCAAAGGACAACCGAGTCAAGGTCGAGATTACAAAGCAGTAAGTCTGCATGGTCAAGAATGTGCGGGATTTTTTCAGCAAAATGAAGAATTACTGGAATGGGTGAACCGTCAGCCCTTAACAGAGGTAGTCACCTGTTTAGGAGATGGTCATGATGGGGTGTGGAATCTGATGGAGAAAATCGGTGTTAAAAGGAGAGAAATATTGGATTGGTATCATTTAGTAGAGAATATGAAGAAAATAGGCGGGTCAAACAAGCGTCTGAATAGAATCAAAGAGAATTTATGGAAAGGAGAGGTGAAAAGAGTTTTAGAGGAATTAGAGGGATGCAAAAAGAAACAGGCTATAAATTTCACCAAATATGTCGATAAACATCGAGAAAGAATACCCAATTACGAACTCTATCAATCACAAGGGATTTGCATCGGTTCTGGAAGTGTAGAGTCAAAGATTAAGCAAATAGGTGCAAGAATGAAAATTGTGGGAGCACAATGGAAAGCAGAGAATGTTCCTCAGTATTTGAAGCTACGTTGTGCTTATCTCAACGGCGATATTGCCTGAGTATTTTTACTCATTGCAAAACTGGGATGCTCCCCTCAAAACACCAAACAAAACCGAGAAATGCTCCCATGACGAAGTGAGCGGCATCAACAAAAAAAACAGCCCTTTTTCCTTCTTTAGCCTCATTTAGTCTGGGTTCTAGCTTTTTTTCTTTGTAGTCCTCTTGTTCATCCCGGTCAGCTTTAGAAGGAAGAGAACCTACTTTTAAACATTTCATTCCCATTGATTTTAAAAATTTTCTAACTTGGGTAGGACTTCGTTTTATTCCCGTTAATTCTTCTCTCCTATATACAGCTTCATTTATTGTGGCTGGTGGATTTTTCTCGAAGTATTTTTTGAGCGTTTCTTTTTGAGACTCTAATTCACTTTTAGGGCGATAGAAGTTGATTTCTTTTAATTTTTCTATTCCGCCTTCTTCATAATCTCGAAGATAGGTTAATAAGGTATTTGGCGAGATTCCTGCTAACTGACAAATTTTTTGGTGCGGTATCTTTTGGCTCTTTAACCAGAGAACTTCCATCTTCAGTTGAACCCGGGGATGGGGATGATGAAATCTTTCATAATACAGTGAGTTCTTTTCTTCTTCCGTGAATTCTAGGTTAATCATGTTTTTAATGAGTGCTTTGCTTCTAATTATGACTCTTAAACTATAGCGTTTCTGATTCACAAGAGGTACATTCCCGATCCTGAACAGCTTAATCAGCAAAGGTTTAAGTGTGCCGCACAGATGCGAGAACCGCTATATATTATTGTCTTTGAGTAAAAAATGCAAGTTATAGCCGTGCAAAGTATATTTTAGATAGTTCCGATCATCAACGACTTTTTACCACTACTAAACCACCGATTAGAACACCTCCCTCATCCCTAATTCAGAGAAATATCTTAGAACAACAAAAAAATAAATGTAATTTTTCTGGCTCAATTCTTAAAAAGAAAGAAAATATTAATCAAAATACCTATGCTAGGGATCGAGTGCGTTTAGTTTGGGATCATCGGATTCTCGTAGAAAAAGGTGGAAATAGTGCCGATGACAATTTTCAAGCTCTCTGCTTCTATTGTAATAAATGCAAATGGCAAATCTGTAATCTTTGTAACTATGCTCCTGATAAATGTTCAGAATGCGTCTTAGCTTTTCCTGAAGTAACTAAGATTATTTTCCCCACTCAAGAAAATATTGAAGACCGGTTAAATCGAGCTAATTAAGTGATTTAGTAATATTTATACCAATATGTTTAATGACTGGGGGACAGACAGCGTTAGAAAGTTGTTTAATAGCAGCGGTGCGAGAAACAGGAAAATAATAATCATCGGGAAATCCCATTAATCTTTTTATTTCTAAGAGACTTAAATGTCTTCTTTCCTTGCTATACACTGGAATCATGGCACCACCACCGCTAACACTAACTGCAAAAGTAGGAAAGGGTTTTTGGATAGAAATTGCTCGGATGCCACTAGATCTCATTTGATAAATACAATTATCATAATCTACATTAACACTTGCCCTTTCAATACTTATTCTTGTTTTTGGCATTTGAAAAGATAATTGTTCGGCATTAATTCTGCCAGCATAATAATCAATATACTGCTGCCATTTTCCCGATATGGGAATTGAATAATCCCCTGGAACAATAATTTTTTCAATACCCACTTCTGCATGGCAATGTTGGGGAAATTGAAAGTTTTTAATTCCTAAATCCTTTCGGAAAGCCAATAAAAAAAAGCGAGGTCTTGATTGAGGAATTTGGAAATATTTACTATCGATAACTGCATAAAAAGCCAGATAATTTATTTCTTTTAACTGGATTAATATATCTTTTAATATCTGCCCTTGATTTAAGCGCACGATATTACTAACATTTTCAAGAAAGATAACTTTAGGCTTTTTTTCATGGCAAATTCTGATAATTTCCTGAATGGCTAGTCCGCGACTGTCTTGCCAACCTTTTTGTTGTCCTGCTCTGGAAAATGGCTGACAGGGAAATCCCCCACAAAAAACCTCAAAATCGGGAAGTAAGCTAGGAATTAAAGCTTCAACATCTTGCGGTTTTATGGATTCATGAAAATTGTGATTGTAGGTTTTCACACAATCTGGGTTATTTTCGTTACTAAAAACACATTGCCAACCGATTTGTTCAAGACCGAGACGAAAGCCACCAATTCCCGCATAAAAATCGGCAAAAGTCAAGCGACTATGGGTAAAATTTTTGTTAGCTGGACGAATAGGTAACTCGTTCATAATGTTGATTGAATAACCGAGAGTCTTATCTATTTTCTCAGATATTATTGTACTAGATGTCCAAGGGGACAGACGGACAGACAGGGGGAGAATGTGATTCACTTTCCCTAGGGGCTTTTGTTAAGTTACATTAAGCCCTACAATATAATTCTGGTGAGTTAGACGAAATTCGCTCGATCGCTCGGTCTTATCCGCTCCTAGCTGAGATAGAGAAAAGATAGCGCATCGAGAAACAGAAAAGTTTAGTTCTCAAGCTTTCGTCAATACTGCCCTGTCATCTATCTTGAGTTATAACCTAGTGTCCCAAACCCTACCTAAACCCTCCCTAAAAAGAGAATTTTTGCCATTTACCCTACAGGATGTCCGTCTAGCTATCCCAGCCCGTTGCTTCCAATCAAGCGTTTTTCGCTCTTTAGCCTACTTTTTTTTTGATATTGGCATCATTACCCTACTTTACTGGATAACTTACCAGATTAATCAAGCATGGTTCTTCCCCCTTTTTTGGTTTATGCAGGGAACCATGTTTTGGGCCCTATTTGTCGTCGGTCACGATTGCGGTCACGGTTCCTTTTCCCGTTATCGTTGGTTAAATAACCTAATCGGTCATCTCAGTCATACTCCCATTCTCGTACCTTTCCACGGTTGGCGCATCAGTCATCGCACCCATCACGCTAATACCGGCAATATCGACACCGATGAAAGTTGGTATCCCGTCACGGAAACCCAGTATAACAATATGGCTTGGTACGAAAAATTAGCTCGTTTTCAGCTAATTTTATTTGTTTATCCCCTCTATCTTTTCCGTCGTTCCCCTAATAAACAGGGGTCCCATTTTATGCCCGAAAGCCCCCTCTTTCGCCCCTCGGAACGGTGGCAGGTACTGACTAGCACCTTTTGCTGTACCTTTATGTTAGGTCTATTAATCGGGGTGGGTATCAGCCAAGGCTTTTGGTTTCTGTTTAACTACTACATCATGCCCTATATCGTCTTTGTGGTTTGGTTAGACCTAGTGACATTCCTACACCACACCGAAGATGATATTCCCTGGTATCGCGGTCAAGACTGGTACTTTCTCAAAGGGGCGCTTTCTACCATCGATCGCGATTATGGCATCTTTAATCCCATCCATCACCAAATTGGTACTCACGTCGCCCATCATATTTTTATTACTATTCCCCACTATCATCTCCAAGAAGCAACCGAGGCCATCCGTCCCGTCTTAGGAGACTATTATCGCGTCTCGAAAGAACCGATTTTCAAATCTCTCTGGCTGTCCTACCGCAATTGTCATTTTGTCAGTGACCAAGGCAGTAAGATTTTTTACCGCAAAAACTGATCCTGTCTTAGCTATCAGGAGGAAACGGCAGCAAAATCTGCCTCCTCCTCTCACACCGAGAATAGTTGCCAAAACTGGGGATAAAGTCTTTGTCTTTATTTCTGGACTTCCCCCATACAGAAATACTAAAAAATCAACAAAACCCTTACTGCATGGAGCTTCTCAGAAAAAATTGACAAGCCACTACTGGGTACATTTTTCGCTTGAAAATGGCTGTACCGTTGACTGTATCTGGAGTAGAGCGATTCCGTAGAGTTGGCTGTATAGTGATCGCTAACCTCATTGTAACAGATGGTGTCATTAATCTCTAGAGTCAGCGATTCCCTCTGTAGCCATGTTTTTGCTGGTTTTCTGCCCCGAAACAAGCTATAATGGTCGAAAGGTCAAATTTGAAAATTTTTGCCTCAAACCCTATCAGCGTAAGGACTTCAGGAGTTTGTGTCCAGTAGTCCATTAGTATTATATGGCTTTAACTCAGGCTCTATAAGACTTTTAGCCATAGCTAGTATGTTTATACGGGGGAAGTCCAGTTATTTGATTTATTGGCAAGGAATTAAGCTGATGCAGTGAAATTGAACGACTTACAAAGGGAATGACATTGGCAGAATTGGCCAAGAATCAAACAAATATCCAAGCGGTTCTCTAGGATTTGATCATTTTGCTTTTCAACAGCTACTGGCAAGAGGATATTAAGCGCCTAGAATCTAAAAATTTACGATCAAGCAGGTCTAAAGAGTGAATTTTTATGATACTGTCCATTGTACTAACTCAATTATAACTTTGCTATAAAATATTAATTACTCAGACAGCAAAAAAAGTAGCAGATTATGACACAGGCAATCCTTACTCAAATCTTGAATCAGCTTGAGACTCTTGAGCTAAAAGAACTTCAGCTGCTTAATCAGACGATTCAACAGCATCTTATGGATAAAGAAGAAGCTGAGAAACAAGCGGTATTTCACCAATCTCTTCTTGATGCTGGATTAGTCAAGCAGATTAAGCGTCCTTCATCTCAACCGATAACTGAGCGACGATTGATTGAAATCGAGGGAAAACCTATTTCAGAAACGATTATTGAGGAACGCCGTTAAATGGCACTTTATTTCCTAGATAGTAGTGCCTTGGTCAAGCGTTATATCAGCGAAACCGGTTCAGCGTGGGTATTGGGATTATTTGCTGCTGCTTTAAATAATGAAATATTTATTGCCGCAATCGCCAAGGTAGAAATTGTGGCTGCTATTACGCGAAGATCCCGCACTGGAAGTATTAGCGTTACGGATGCAACGGCAATAGTTCATCAGTTGAGAAAGGACTCGCTTAAAGATTATCAAGTCATTGAAATTACCGAAAGTATAATTAATTCAGGAATGGTATTAGCGGAAACTTATGGTTTAAGAGGTTATGACGCAATCCAGTTAGCAGTAGGTTGTGCTGTTAATACACTTTGCCTAGCTAGTGGTTTACCTTCTATCACTTTTGTCTCGGCAGATAATGAATTGAATGTCGCTGTGATCAGTGAGGGATTGCTGATGGAAAATCCTAATAATCATCCGTCTTAAGTAAGCGATAAGCTGTGAACTCTGAAATTTTTAGAGTTTAAAAAGGTGGAAAAAATAATCCCCTTCAAGGGAGTAAATGAAGGGGCGTTTATGGTATTTTTAGAAGCAATTTAGCCTACTTTTCTGGTTTCTTTTTCAATGGATTGGGAGGGTTTTAGTTTGCGCTTCAGGGTTGCACCTGCGCCGAGTGTACTGACTACCAGGAGACTTAAAGTTCAAGTTTTCCAGACAGAAAATTAAACTAATTAAACATTCATATTAGGGTTTTATGTTAAATCTAATGTGTATCGCGTAGCATCTTCCAATTGCTGTAAATAACTAGAAGAAAGTGTCCCCAACTGTCTCTGAAGTCGTTGTTTATCAATAACAACAATTTGATAACATAAGGCTACTGATTCCTGATTTAAGCCTCCTTGTCCTGCGGGAATAACCATTGTTCCGGGAATTTGTGCGCGACGTAAATTACTGGTTAATGGAATTACAACAACAGTGCTAGTGAAGCGATCAATATTGTTATGTTGGACAATAATAACAGGTCGAATACCAGCTTGTTCTGAACCACGACTCGGATTCAAATCAGCTAGATAAATATCGCCTCGCATTTATTCCTTATCCTCTTGTTTAAGGTGAGATAAATAATCGGGTAAAATACTTTCTGAAAAGCTAATATCCTCTTGAGCAAATTCATTTTGTAACGATTGTGCTTCTGCATCTGAAATATTGTCCCATTTCTGAAAACGTGAATTTCTTTGTAAGGATTTGACAAATTCAAGGACTTGTTGCTGTTTTTCTAGCGGTAAAGTCTTAATACTTTGCAAAATCTGGTCTTGAAGATTATTAATATGGGTGACAGACATTTCAACTTTTACTATATTTACACTAGGCCAACTATTTTACCATAAAAAAACGCTCTTGTTGTCAATTAGTTAGCAGCAATTAAATAATAGACAATAAACAATACACAAAAAATACCCCCTCAACTGACCGAATGAAGAGGCATTTATGGTATTTTAGTGGGCAATTTAGCCTACTTTTGTGGTTTCTTTTTCTGATGGTTTGGATGATTTTAGTTTGCGTTTCAGGGTTGAAGCTGCGCCGATAGTGCCGAGAGCGAGGAAGCCTAAAGTAGAAGTGGGTTCGGGAACTGGTTGGACACCCAAAAGTTCGCCATCAAAAGTAACTTCGCTGGCAAGGACCCACGCAGTGCGTCGATTTAGAGTAAGTTGTAGGGAACTACCACTAAAATTTAATCCTGAAAAAGTATAGGATGTTGGCGCTGCACTAGGCGGATCAGTAAGAGTTCCCGAATTGTAATTAGAGCTACCCATACTTAATAATATACTTTGCGGTACGGAAACACCACCATTACCATTTGAGTCATCCACATGGACAGTAACTGAGTTTAACTTTACTGTGCCAGCAAAGTTAAAAGTAATGACAGGATTCCGGTTTTCCCAACCAACATAAGGTCCTGTACCCTCTGCATTTTCTACAACATTCCAGTTTTGTGTAGGAATTATGCCATCAGTTAGATCTCCAACTCCTCCGCTGAGAGGAGCATAATCTAGCGACGTGTTTCCAGTGCCATTATATTTCTTGTCCCAGTATTTAAACAATCCTCCGCCTCCATTTTCCATATCATAACTGATAGGTGTAATTTGAAGAGCATTAGCAGTACCTATTGTTGCCAAACTGATAAGTACGGCTCCCCCAATAGAATTTTTGACAAGTTTAATGAATACCATGATAGATGCCTCAAGACATTGAAGTTGTTAGTGGGATTTAACTGCTTTTTGGCAAAGTTGGCAAAGAGTAAATTGATACGATCGCTTTTCTAGCAGCCAAGTTAACCAGCAGTTTTACCTAACCCTAAAGGGTCAGCAAAGACAACAATACACATTCCCCCCCCCCCCCCACAATTGTATTTTTTGATACAATTTAATAAATTTTTATATTTCTCTCTTAATCCCGATAAAGAAACCGCAGAACCAAGTCGGTTGTGAACAGCCCACCGCTTTTACCATTTTTGGTTAGTATCTGGATGTGGTATTATTTGAGGTGTGTTCGGATTATCTGATACGATCAAGGTCTATGACAACTTACTATGAAATCCTCAGCCAAATAGAGAATCTTCCCCTTACGGATAAGTTGCGACTTTTAGAGGATTTAAAAACTATCATCAAGCCGACCGTAGCGCCAAAAGATGACGATGAGATCATTCCAGCCGAAGAACTTGCTGAAAGCCAAGCAGCATGGCAAGATTATTTATCCGGTCGAGATACTGGAATCACTTCAACAGAATTAAAATACAAATTATTTGGAGATAAACTTGGCTGATTATATTCTACTTAGACAAGCAGAACGCTCCTTAGAAAGGATGCCTAAAAATGATCAAATTCGTCTTCTTGAAGCTTTGGATACTTTGATTTCGGATTCTACAAAATTAGATATTAAACCCCTTTACGGAAGAGATGAACTAAGATTGCGAGTAGGTAAGTATCGAGTGTTGTTTTTTGAAGATAGAGACAACAATCTATACGTCATTACAACTATTAAACCTCGCGGCGATGTCTATAAATAATACCAGAACTCTTTTCTAGACTGCTGTTTCTCCTTTCGCCATAAGACAGTGATTCACAGAAGAAGGAGTCTCAGGTGTTTTTCCCTGTTTTTCCCCTTTTCAGGTTAACTATCCACTTCCGTGAGGGATTGTGACGCGGTATGTCGGATTTGCTGCCTAATTATTGGGAATTAATGAAATCTTGAGGATGAACGATGGTAATATTGGGAATAGGGATAAAGTCATCAGGATTAAAGGTTAATAAATGGGTAATGTTAGAAGCTTTCATAACAGCAAGAAGCCTAATATCATGAGTGCGTTTTCCTTTAATGTTGTAGATGGTGACTAATTGAAACCAAAGGGGAAAAATATCCGGCGTTTCTGCAATTAATGTAAAGTTATCTAATAAATCATTGACATAATTTGTAGCTTGTGCTGGAATCCAACCTAAACCATTAACATCAAGGGGTCGGGTTGCAACGACCCAAAATTCAATTAAAACTTGAGGAATAATAACACATTCATTAGCTGTTTCAACGATTTGAGTAATTACATTATTAGCAAGAGAATAAGTTGCTGAAGACGTATCAGCTGCCCGAAGCAAAATATTAGTATCCAGTAAATATTGAGTCATTAGTCTTCATACATAGTGTCACGGTGTAAAGCTTCATCAGGTAAATTCGCACTTGTTTTAGGAAGTTTAGCGATTACTTTCTGCCATTTTTGAGCTTTTTCCTGGGGAGTAAGACTATAATCTGGGGAAGGGAGGGAAATTCTTGAGGTGAGAGATTCGGTGAAGGATAACACTTCTTGTTGTTTTTCTAAGGGAAGTTTTCTTAGGTTTTTAATGATAACTTGTTCAATGTTCATTTGACTTAGACTAATAGGCAACCATATCGATCATATCTCATGCCGCAATTTCTCTATATTTAATAAATCTTTACATTCCTCTCCCTCATGGCTTACGCTGGTATCTGCACTACTTCCTTGTCAGCATCAGGATTTTCAGTGATTTGGGGATTTTGAGGATGGGTGATGGGTGAAGATGGAAACGCTCTCGACATTGACCTTGTAGATTATCATTGAGGGAAAAAACATGATGACCCTGAAAAATCCCGTACATCCGGGCAGAATTGTCAAAAGTTCGATTGAAGAGCTTGAATTGACCGTTACAGCTGCGGCAAAAATGCTGAACGTGTCACGCTCTAGACTATCTAACCTAATCAATGGCAAGGCGGGGATTTCCCCGGAAATGGCTGTGCGTTTGTCAAAGACAATCGGTAGCACCCCTGCTTTCTGGCTGCGCCTCCAGATGAATTATGATCTTGCTGAGGTTAGAACCCACATTCCGCACCCTAAGTGTCACAACGTCTCAAAAGAGGAAGGGGCGCGAGTCAAAATACTTATCTAGAGGAGTGAGTTGGCGGCAAGCTGCCGGCAACTAAGCCGAAAATTTCAGAGTTCCCCCGGTCATTCTCAATAAACAGTGCTTGTTGAGAATGACTAGGCAATCAGACTTAACATCTAGGGGGAGATGTTCCAGTTGCTCGCTTTGTTTTGTCACCCCTTGAAGTCAATCCATCTGGTCAAGATAAGAGATAATATTCCTGGCAAGGTTTGGGAAAAAATCTCAAAATGTTGCGCCTCTCATCCGTTAAGTTGCTAATCTTTTGATTGTCTTGAATACGGACGAGATGAATCCCTTGAAAGCCCTGAAATATCCAGCGTAACGTCGGTCGGTCAGTTAACTTACCCAACGGATTTTTCAGTCCCGTCTCCTGCTGTTTTAAACTTAAACGAAGTTGTCTTTGACCAATAGTATAAACCAGCAGGCACAAGCCCATGAGCATGGCCATGACCTCGATTCTATGGGGAGATTTGAGAAAGACACTGTGGGCAAAAAAGCAGGGGTCTTTGAGAAAAGAAAATCCTCTTTCCGGAGCTTGTTGCCCTTTATATTTTTTGAGTATATCCTCACTGCTTAATCGTTGTTTCTCCAAATCGTTAGTTGCTAAAACGAATCGTCCTGCTCGTTTCTTTAGCCTCTCAATGGCGGTCAAATTCAACTCTAATTCGGCTTGAACTTGATAGCTTTGAGAGGGTAAATCGTCTTTTGATTTGAGTTTTGACCCCTGGGACTCAGGCGGAATGAGATTGACTTTAATCTCCGTTAACTGATGAGATTTTAAGGAGTCAGATAATCCTTTGGCTATCGCCAACGCCACCGCTCTATTCTCAAATTCTCTTCGGGATAGTTGCCGGATTTTTTCTTGGGCAGAATTCTTTTCCTGCTCGATTTTTTTCTCTAATTTTTTCAAGTCTGATTCTTGTCTAGCTTGACTTTCAACTAGCAACCATCTTTGTTCTATCCCCCCATAGTTAGAGATGGTTTCCCGCCAGGAATAACCCGGTATTTCTGAATCGGTTAACTCTTTTTCTGAGATGCTATCAACCAACTCTTGAGCCTCTTTAATGCTTAATGGTACTCGAGACAACCAACGCATTTCTTTCATTAGTTTTAAATTCTCTTTGCTATAGAGGGCGCTATCGCCGACTATTAAACTGTCAAAGTCAACTTGTTTTTTAAATTCTCGGGCGATTTGACCAAAAACCGCTTTGTCCGCTTCATTTCCGTCCCCTACTTTCAGGAATAAAGGTACATCTCCATCCCCACTTACGATTAAGTCAATCATAAATTGTTTTAAGTCAGGTCTTCGGTCGCGGGAGTATCCGTAGGTAATTTTTATTGGCTGTTGTCTGGTTTCAATTTCTTCTCCCACTGCTCCTGATTTCAGGATTTCTACTGTTGGGTATTCCTTGTTATATTCTCCTTCTACTGATAGAGAAGTCGAATCTAAATGGGAGTTCTCGGTTGCTACACCAAATTTTTTCACGGCCGCTAAACTAATCCGTAGGAAAATGACCGAAACATTAAGTTGATAAAGTTTGTCCATTACTCGACCAATTTTATCATCATTCAGGTGTTTTGGTTCGATGCCCTCTCCCAGCAAATGTTCGGTTGCTTTATCTTCAAAAAATTGAGGAAATAAATACAAGGCTCGGGAGACAAATCCCAATCCATTCAGGATAATTGCTTTCACGACTTGCCCAGCTGTGACAATTTCTCCTCGCTCAATTGAGACTTGTTCGTTGATAATTTCAACGATTCCTATTTCATCGATAATTCCGGCTACTAATCCCAGATGGTCTAGATTTTTGACTTCAATTTCTGTTGATTGATTCATGGTCGAACAGTCCACTCGCCTCAGTTTTCCAACAATTCCTATTTTTTCATAATTAGGGGTCTCAAGACCCCCCTAGCGGCCACCGAGAAAACCTTCACCAGCTAGGTATTTTTACTCAAGTCTCTGGCGGGGGACAGCTTATGTGACAGTTGAGGGTGCGGAATGTGGGTTAAAAAACAGGAAGATAGAATTATTGTGAATCCGATTGGGTTACAACACCAAACAACATTGGGTTAGCGCGATCTCGAAGAGAGCCGCCTTCGACGGTGCGCTGCTTCTGTAGCTGATAAACTAGGGATACCAGCTTTCATCAAGACATCAGCATGACTACCAACGCGGCAAAAACTCAATGGCAGTATTTAGAGAAGCGTCCTCATTCCTGGCGACAGCAACTATACGTCAAAGGCAGCAAGCTGACAGCTTTCACTGTTTGGTCAGATGCGATCGCCAACAAAATGACTCCTGAAGAAGTCGCCGACAGCAAAGAATTACCCTTAGCCGCCGTTCTCGAAGCAATTGAATACTGCCAAACTCATCAAGAACTGTTGCAGCAGGAAGCGGACGCAGAACGTCGTTACCTAGAAGCGAGAGGAGTAGCCCTGGGTTCCTAAAGTTACTCATTGATGAAGATGCCCAAGATAAAGTGTTGGTGAAATTGCTACGACAGGCTGGACATGAAGTAATTACAGTTAACGAAGCTGGTCTGATGAGTCACCCAGATTTCATAGTTCTGGACTATGCTAGAAATGCCGATCGCATCCTGTTGACCCTTAACTGCCGTGACTTTCAGTTTCTCCATGCTGCGGATTCCCACCATCCCGGAATTTTGGCAATTTATCAAGAGGCAAATCCCTCAAAGAAAATGAGTTTTAAGGCAATTGTCAATGCGATCGCCAATCTGGAAACGGCTAACGTCCCTCTTGCTAATCAGTTCATTTCCCTGAACCAGTGGAACTATTAATTCTGCTTTGTCGTGATCGCATCACAAATCTTAAGTTATATATCTCTCACACTAGCGATCGCTTCCTTTCCCCTGTTTTACTGCTTCTCAGGCGAACTATTCTCATTCCGTGAGATATTGTGACGCAGTATGTCTGATTCGCCTTTGCCTTCTCCCTTGACTGACCCTCAACTCGATCGCAAACTAAATTAAACAGGATTACCTCGTACCAACCAGATTATAGACTGGGGATAATAGAAATAATTGAATATGGCTACATTACCGGAGGAAACCTTAACGAGCATTTTTGATCTACTGCGTCAACTAGCGGATCAGATAGAGTACGCATCGGCAACGGAATGGCAACTTTTTACAGAATATGGGGAAAATGAACGGACATTATCAGAATTAGAAGAATTATCTAATGCCAGAGAGAGGGTAACTAATTCCTACTCCCGAATTAATAATATCCTGCTGAGAATTTTACAAGAGCAGCCGACTCTCTCAAATACGATGCTAGAGATGTTAGAAAGAGCGATTTTGCAAGGAACAGCCAATGTGGATGCTGTTAGTGCTAGTGTTGATGAAGTAAAGAGGCAATGGAACTTATGATGACTTACCGCACCTCCTATCCCGATGAAGCAACGAGAAAACAATGTCTTGAAAGCTTACGGGAAACTAACCGCCAGATTGAGCTTTATAATCTTTTTTTAGACGATATACTCGCCCAACTGGAAACAGAATCCCGTCAAAAGAGACGAGAAAGGCTATTGCAAAGAGGGCAAACTATTAAATAGAGGGATGCACAGAAGAAGGAGTTTCAGGTAGTTTCTCTTGTTTTACTCCTTCTCAGGCTGTATATCCTCATTCCGTGAGATATTGTGACGCAGTATGTCTGATTCGCCTTTGCCTTCTCCCTTGACTGCGCTTCAACTCGATCGCAAACTAAATTAAACACAATTAATATCAACTGACGGGACTCAACTGCCCCAATTCGACGCTCACCGCGTCAAAGCGATTGTCCCCGGGACAAGAGGAGAGAATTTCCCATCCCTACTTAACAATAACGGGTACGGTAGGGATCGAACCTACAACCGTCCGCTTAGAAGGCGGATGCTCTATCCATTGAGCTACGTACCCAGGAAAGCACAATTATAGATTATACTTCCAAAAGTGACAAGTGGTAGGACTAATTTTCGCCGTTGCCCCTCTTTGCCACTGTCCAAGCTTAATGATGGTGGTGGTGTCCGTGGTGATGATGGTGATCGGAATGAATGTGAGGAATTGTTACAGAAGTATTGACAGATAAAGCCTCTTGTGATAGTAAAGCTTCGATATGTTCCTCGGCCCAATCGGCGACCATCTGGCAAAATTCGGGGTTATCGTTGACACAGGCCATCTGCACATAATTAACTTGGTCGTGTTTGCGGCGTAAAGCTTCGATAATATGCTCCACATCCAGTAAAGTTTCGTGATTTTCCGTAGCAAAGCCAATCGGCATGAAAATTAAGGCTTTTGCCCCCAATTCGATTAAATTCTTCGCCGCTAACTCTGCATTCGGTTGCGTCCATTTAATTAAGGGGGTTTGGTGATTTAACCAACCCACAGAAATCAAGGGATAACGATAGATTAATTTTTCCCGGACCAACTCGTATAAAGCTTGACTTTCATCGATTCCCGACGTAAATCCCTTAGCTTCGTGGGGACAACCGTGATTCATTAAAATAATGCCAATTTGCGAGGGAAGACAGCTACTAGCTACCTCAGCAGCGATTTTTTCCTCCACTAACCGCGCCATTAGCTCTATATAAGCGGGTTGGTTATAAAACGAGGGAATGTAGCGCAATCCTTTGACCCAATGTTCCCCCGTTTGTCCCTGAGCTAAAGCTTTGTTAACTTGTTCGATGGCAATGCCACTGGTGAAGATAGAATCAACCACGAGGAGAGGATAGATCAAAATTTTCTCGAATCCCCGTTCGCGGATTTCCGTTAACACCTGTGCCGGTAAAAAAGGCGCGCAGAAGTTAAACGCTTTGAATACCTCCACCCGATTACCCCATTTTGCCTGTAAATTGCGCTCGATTTCCTGTCTTTGATGCTCGAAAATGTGGTTATGGGGCGAAATAAAGTGATTATGCTGGTGCTGCCATTCGTGTAGGTCAAATAGGGCCAATAATTTCGCTAGGGGAGGATAAACCCAAGTCGGTACGGGAGCGAACTTAGCCGTCAGCAGATTCAAGGCCTGTTCATTATAGTTGGCGAAGTCCTCATAACTCTCCACTTCCCCGTATCCCATCAATAATACCGCCACTCGATCGCTGTGGTTGTGGGTAGCGGCTAACTGTTGTTGATCTGAAATGGCAACCACGTTTTTAACCCCGATTTTCTAAGTGAAAAACGCTATATCACTGGGATAGTAGCACTTTTCTATCCTATCCCCTAGCACGGGATAGACCGCTAAAAATTTATAACCTCTACAGAATCATACAGCCCACATTCCGCACCCTCAACTGTCACATAAGCTGTCCCCCTCCAGAGACTTGAGTAAAAATACTTAGCTGGTGAAGGTTTTCTCGGTGGCCGCTAGGGGGGTCTTGAGACCCCTAATTATGAAAAAATAGGAATTGTTGGAAAACTTAGGCAGTGGGCTGTTCGACCATGAATCAATCAACAGAAATTGAAGTCAAAAATCTAGACCATCTGGGATTAGTAGCCGGAATTATCGATGAAATAGGAATCGTTGAAATTATCAACGAACAAGTCTCAATTGAGCGAGGAGAAATTGTCACAGCGGGGCAAGTCGTGAAAGCAATTATCCTGAATGGATTGGGATTTGTCTCCGGGTCCTTGTATTTATTTCCTCAATTTTTTGAAGATAAAGCAACCGAACATCTGCTGGGAGAGGGCATCGAACCAAAACACCTGAATGATGATAAAATTGGTCGAGTGATGGACAAACTTTATCAACTTGATGTTTCGGGTATTTTCCTACTCATTAGTTTAGCCGCCGTGAAAAAATTTGGTGTAGCGACCGAGAATTCTCATTTAGATTCGACTTCTCTATCAGTAGAAGGAGAATATAACAAGGAATACCCAACAGTAGAAATCCTGAAATCAGGAGCAGTGGGAGAAGAAATTGAAACCAGACAACAGCCAATAAAAATTACCTACGGATACTCCCGCGACCGAAGACCTGACTTAAAACAATTTATGATTGACTTAATCGTAAGTGGGGATGGAGATGCAGGGTAAGAGCATCTCAATCACGCTTGACAAAAGGAACTCAGCACAGCCACCATATAGTCATTGTCCATCGCCGCGCGCTTACTTTTTTGTCGCAGACTACGTCGGTAAGTGGATTCCTGGTTAAGGGCGTTAAGTGCTAGCCGTCTGAGGAGACCAAAATTCCGAGGGCTATGCCAAGACCGAATCCGACACTTATCTTCATTAAAAGTAACATCTAAAGTCCAGTGGACTTGATTTTCAATGCCCCAGTGTTTACGAATAGCCTTACCGATGATTTGAGCATCAGCCGGGAGAGAACTGAGATAAAATTGGACTTCGTGAGTAGTTTTATTCCAGAGATGGCGAATCCGTTTAACCATAACAATACTTTAGACCTCTTGCATAATTTTTTTATGGTATAATATAAGGTTTTGCTTTTTTCTCAATTCTTAGATTGAAGTGGAAAAAAGAATAAAATGTGATCTTAGGTCAGGAAATCATCTATAATTTTGCTATGTTTATTAGCAAAATTATGGATTATCAAAACTGATCAGATGAACAATTCAAACGCCGTTTCGGTGTGTATAAACAAACCTATAGAAAGATGGTAGAATCAGTAAAAAGTGTTGAAGCCGACTCTAATTCACCATCTAAAAGGGGACCGAAACCTAAACTATCTATAGAAGAACAAGTTTTAGTAACGTTAGAATATTGGCGAGAATATAGAACATATTTTCACATTGGTACAAGCTGGGAACTATCAGAATCAACTATATGTCGGATTGTAAATAAGACGGAAAAAATGCTTTTACAATCGGGAAACTTCCGTTTAAAAGGAAAAAAAGCTTTACTCAATCAAGCAGAGATACCGGTCATAACGGTAATGGATGTAACGGAAACTCCCATTGAACGCCCCCAAAAGAAACAGAAAGATTTTTTGGGGGGTAAAAGAGGTTATCATACTTTAAAATCCCAATTAGTAGCTGATCAAAATACAAAGGAAATTATCTGTGTCTTTTGTGGGAAAGGTAGAGGTCATGATTTTAGTTTATTTAAAAAAAGTCGAGTTCGTTTTCATCCTTTAACTACCAGCATAGAAGACAGTGGTTATCAGGGAATAGCTGCATACCATAGTAATAGTTATACACCGAAAAAGAAATCGAAAAATAGAAAATTAACAGAGTTAGAAAAAGAGTATAACAAGGCTTTAGCCAAAGAAAGGATTATCATTGAACCTATAAATAGGAAACTCAAAATCTTTAAAATCTTATCCTGTAAATATCGGAATCGTCGTCGAAGATATAGTTTAAGAGTTAACTTGTTGGCGGCTATTTATAACTGTGAGTTAGGGATAGGTATAGCAGCTTCTTAAAAGTTGCCTAAAGATTAATCAAGTCAAGGAGAATTTATTCTCAATTTTTATAATTGAGATAGTTTGTGCCGCTTAAATAAAGAGGTTTTGATAACCAAATTAAAGCAGCTCTAAAGAGTTTTGAGTTAAAAGTTAAACTTCAAGTTTTCATTCAGGACAAATGTACTGATTAACTAATTTTTTGGGGAAAATTAGTTAACCCATCATTATAACATATAATTAATTTGCAAGAGTTCTTTTTAAGTCCTAACCATTGCTGTTGTTGGTAAAGACCGCCAAAAGCTTCTAAAGGTACAGCCCAACACCAACGCTTTTCTAGACGATGATGACCTTTTTGGCTCTTCGGGAATTGTTATGCAAATAATTAACTTAAAATAAAATTCGATGAGAGCGCCTACGCTCAAAAGTAGCTGAAATCCATACAGGGAAGGACTTAAGGCACAAACAGGTTAATACCAAAAGATAGACAATTGAGTTAAGATTTGATATAATAGCCAAAAACGAGATTATTTTACTTATGATACTTGACAAATTTTTGAACCTAAAAGGAACCTGTATTCAAGGCTATCTACACCTAGAAAATATCGGTATAGTTTGCCGAATCGAATCGAAAAATCAAAAAGCAACCTGTCCTCGTTGTGGGTTAGAGAGCGATAAACTCCACCAAAATCATCGACATTTAGTCAAAGATTTACCAATCTCAGGTCAACCAGTATACCTACAAGTTAATCGTCGTCAATTTAAGTGCGATAATTGTCAGAGACCCTTTAGCGAAGAGTTAGATTTTGTCGCCAAGAAACGAACCTATACGAAAAGACTAGCCGCAAATATACTCGAACAATTAAAAGAAGGAGATATTTTAAATGTTAGTCGAATAAATGACGTAACGGAAGAAGAGATTCAAAGAATGATAGAGGACATCGCCGAAGAAATTACAGAGCCAGACCTATCGGAATTAAAAAGACTAGGAATTGATGAAATCGCTCTAGTCAAAGGACAAAAAAATTACTGTGCGGTTTTAGTAAATTTAGATACGGGAAAACTAATAGCTATTCTAGAGAAGCGAACACAAGAAGAGTTGAGAGAAACGCTTACGGGCTGGGGAAAAGAGGTGTTAGAGCAAATTGAAGAAGTGAGCATAGACCTTTGGTTGCCTTATAAAAATTTGGTGAAAGAATTGATGCCATCGGCCGAAGTAGTCGCCGATAGATTCCATGTAATGAAACAAATTAATCAAGAGTTAGACGAACAGAGAAGAGCAGAAAAAAGAGCCGTAGAAGCGCAGAAAAATAAAAAACAGAAAGCAGAAAAAGAAGCCAAGCTAGAAGTTTTAAAGCGAAGTAAATATAGCCTGTTAAAAAATGAAGAAGATTTAACGGAACCCCAAAAAATTAAACTAGAAGCTATCAAAGAAAAATTCCCAAATTTGAAAAAGATGCAGGAATTAAAGGAAGAATTTAGAAAGATTTATGAAACCTCAGAGAATCCGACAGAGGGAATGCTATCCATCTCGGAATGGTTGGCAAAATCCTCCAGTGTTTTTACCAAGAGTTGTCAAACAATCCGAAACTGGTTTGGAGAAATAATTAGTTATTTCGAGCGAAGGACAACGAATGGGGTGGTCGAAGGAATCAACAATAAACTTAAACTAATAAAACGGAGAGGCTATGGCTTTAGAAACTTTCGGAATTTTTGGGTTAGAAGTATGTTATCTTGGCATCTTGTATGTTGATTTAGCATAAAGGGTAACGAAGAGCCACCTTTTTCTAGGCGATAGTCATAACTAAATTTAATCCCTTCAAAGTTATGAGCTTGAGCCTGATCGAACCAATTCTTAACCTGAGAGTGAAGAGTGGGATGATTAGCTTTAAGTGCTAACACAAACATCAGCTTTTTTTTGGCGAATTTGTCGAACAATCTCAGTTTGAGTTCCCATCGCGTCAATGGTGATAATCGCACCCGAGATATCTAATAATTCTAGTAGGGCAGGAATCGCCGTAATCTCATTAGACTTATCTTCCACCTTGACTTGTCCTAAAACCAATCGTTGCTCACTTGCCCAGGCGGTGACTAAATGTAAGGCTTTTATCCCTTGATTACGATCGTAGGAACCTTTGAGATTTTTCCCGTCTATGGGGACAATTTCTCCCGCGAGAGAACCCATCAAATGTTGTAGCCATTGAGACAAAACTTGTTCGAGAGCTTCCGGCTTAATCCGTTCAAAAACCCGACGAAAAGTATCATCAGAAGGGATGCCATTGGGTAATTCCAAAAATTCCGATAACCAAGCCTGCTTACTGATGCCATAATTTTCCATGTCTTCCCAACCTTGCGCCCCGGCGATCACGGCTAAAATCGCAATCACTAAAATATCGGTCAGCAAATGTTTTTGAGTTCGAGAAACTCTCGGGTCAGGAATATCTTGAACATAATTCAATAACCTGGCTTGAATTTCATTGATTGGTGTTAACGGCCCGGTCGTTGGCTGTTGAGCTTTCTTTTCTGGTTCCAATACGGGGGCAAAACCTGTTGCCATGACTTCTCTCCTAATTAATATTAATTGATCATGCTCAGATTAAGACTGATTTTGTTTAACTACTTATAAATGAAATTTGAGGGGAGAGACAGGCAGGATACTTCGAGATATTTGTCAAGTACAATTTATACCAAATTAGATGAGCTTACCCTGGATGGAGATGTACCTTTATTCCTGAAAGTAGGGGACGGAAATAAAGCGGACAAAGCGGTTTTTGGTCAAATCGCCCGAGAATTTAAAAAACAAGTTGACTTTGACAGTTTAATAGTCGGCGATAGCGCCCTCTATAGCAAAGAGAATTTAAAACTAATGAAAGAAATGCGTTGGTTGTCTCGAGTACCATTAAGCATTAAAGAGGCTCAAGAGTTAGTCGATAGCATCTCAGAAAAAGAGTTAACCGATGCAGAAATACTGGGTTATTCCTGGCGGGAAACAAGCTCTAACTATGGGGGAATAGAACAAAGATGGTTGCTAGTTGAAAGTCAAACTAGAAAAGAATCAGACTTGAAAAAATTAGAGAAAAAAATCGAGCAAGAAAAGAATTCTGCCCAAGAAAAAATCCGCCAACTATCCCGAAGAGAATTTGAGAATAGAGCGGTGGCGTTGGCGATAGTCAAGGGATTATCTGACTCCTTAAAATATCATCGGTTAACTGAGATTCAAGGGAATTACTTTCAAGCTGACTCGAAGAAATTAAAAGCCAAACTGACCGACAATTCCCCCTCTCAATTCTACCGAATTCAAGCCGAATTAGAGTTGAATTTGCCAGCGATTGAGAGGCTCAAGAAACGAGCAGGACGATTCGTTTTAGCAACTAACGATTTGGAGAAACAACGATTGAGCAGTGAGGATATACTCAAAAAATATAAAGGGCAACAAGCTCCAGAAAGAGGATTTTCTTTTCTCAAAGACCCCTGCTTTTTTGCCGACAGTGTCTTTCTCAAATCTCCCCATAGAATCGAGGTCATGGCCCTGCTCATGGGCTTGTGCCTGCTGATTTATACTATTGGTCAAAGACAACTTCGTCTGAACTTAAAACAGCAGGAGACGGGACTGAAAAATCCGTTGGGTAAGTTAACCGACCGACCAACATTACGCTGGATATTTCAGGGCTTTCAAGGGATTCATCTCCGACCTATTCAAGACAATCAAAAGATTAGCAACTTAACGGATGAGAGGCGCAACATTTTGAGATTTTTCCCCAAACCTTGCCAGGAATATTATCTCTTATCTTGACCAGATGGATTGACTTCAAGGGGTGACAAAACAAAGCGAGTAACTGGAACATCTCCCCCTAGATGTTAAGTCTGATTGCCCAGCCATTCTCAACAAGCACTGTTTATTGCGAATGACCGGGGGAACCCTGAATTTTTCGACTTAGTTGGCGGCAGCTTGCCGCCAACTCACTCCTCTAGATAAGTATTTTGACTCACGCTCCTTCCTCTTTCGAGACGTTGTGACACTTAGGGTGCGGAATGTGGGTTATGATTTCACTTGATTCAGTTTGTAGAACACATAACCCAGACATCCTGCTGCAATGAGTTCTAATATTCCAAGCATGAAACTAATACTACCTCCAACTGTCAGCATAAAAATATTGGATAACACGAAAAAGCCATTTAATCCTATGCCAAAAAGAGCAGCGTTTTTTGCTTGATCAAGATTATTCTTACTGAGCGATTCACAAACAATGAGAATAGACCAGAGCATCAAAAACGTCCAACCAACACCCCAAAAATTACCTATAGATATACCAAATAGCAAGACGATGGTGTCTGCACCTATAGCAACATAACACAGTATCTTTAGAAGGTCTTTTTCAGGAATGATTTTGGAACCATTGGGGGATGCCTCCCTTTTGGGTTGGACAATTTCTGGCTCTACAGGCTGCGAATGAAGTTGAGAGCCGCAGTTGATACAGAATTTCGCATTGTCAGAATTTTGAGTTCCACATCTCGTACAAAACATTGTTTTGCTCCTAAGAAATAAACTTAATGATCAAGAAAAGGTCTAGATTTAACCACATTTGCTATCAGTATCCCACACAGAAATAATGGACAAAGCGAGCTAACCAATATTATTTTTTCTTCGGCTCCATAAAAGTCCAATTCTGATTTGAACCGATGTTGGGATTGAAAAATGGGTCGTTGGAATGTTGATAGTTACCGAAGCCATCCGTCCAATGATAACTGTAGTTGTAATCTTGTTGTGACTCGCCATAGTAAGGGTCATCGCAAGTCTCTACACCCCGAATGTATTCGCTAAAAGCATCACTCGGTGAACGGTCTGATGAACTACTGCTCGAAGAATGGCTTGATTGCCGAGCAGCTTGGCGTTGTTGCTCGAAAGCACTCAGCCAAGCGTCGTTATTCGCACTGATAGCCTGGCTTAACTGGCCAGCAGCTTGAATCTGCGAATAGCCCATCTGAATATATTGGTTGAACTGCATCTGAAGTTCTTGCAAAATTTGGGCATAAAGCTGTTCCCAGAGCGGATTTGGCTTAACTGAACAGGCAATCCGCCAAAACGTTTCTTTTTCTGCGTCGAGGCTGCCCTTTTCCCCTTGAAAACTGAAAAGCCGAGCAAAGCCCCAATTGATCTGCATCGTCATGCCCATCGGCCCATAGTACGGTACGTTTTGCGTGAATTTGATGCCGTAAATTTCTTCTTCAAAAGTTTGTCCGCCCAATTGTTCATATTCAATCTTGAGGCATACATCCTCACTTGTCAGTCCTTTCAAATCCATGCCGATTCTTTGTGCGAGCTGCGGGATTGGAACAACACTGACAATCTTTAAGGTGTTAGGAATTAATAGTTTATTGGCATAAGAATAGTTGGGAACTACCCAGCGAGTCATGGCATCCACTGCTGACATGGGCTGCAAATATACCGCACCTAAAATATTTTGTCCTTGTTGGCAAAGTCCGTAATTCGGCTCTACCCAGAAGAAAAGTGGTCCTGGAAACCAGAAAGATAAAGATGCGGAATGCGGCTTTAACTGATCGAGCAGCCCAGACGGAACAACCTTGGCGAAGCTGCAAACCGGAAAACTCACGTTCTGAAAGTTCCATACAAGATAGCTAGTTGCTCGCCAACCTACCGGATGCTCAAAAACCAATGCCACAACGCCATTGTGTTGCGTATCAATTACTTGATGTAAGGCGAACTGCTTTTCATTTAGGCTATTTTCATTTAGGCTATTTTCATTGGGCGACGGCGAATTTACAAATCTAAATACATCCATCTCGTCCTCTTTTTTGCAATCTTTGTCGATAACTTCGCCTTGTGTAGTAGAATCCCCGTTCTTGATATATTTGTCCATCACACCGTAAGATTTGTCCATCGCACCGTAAGAATAATTCCGTCTATCTGATGGCACAATGAGGGCATTCTTTAGATCCTCAAGAGTTACTTTAGTTAGATCCTCAAGAGTTATTGAGCTATTGGGAAATAGCCCTTTTTTCTGTTGCCCAGTTTGGCTCTCTGCGGACTCGGTATAAAGTGGAGAGCCGCAATTGAAACAGAATTTTGCATTATCAACATTTTTGGTGCCACATTGCGAACAAAACATTGTTTTTCTCCTTAGATAGGATTTGTTACTTTAACTCCGACAAAAAACCCGAATTAGCGAATCCGATACCAAGTTTCTCCACCAGACAAGAGTTGGTTCGAGCCATTCATCCGGAAGCTGCCCGCTTGCTGCTTACCTAATGGCCCTGCAATAAATTGAACTGACGTGCAAGCATCAATCATCTGGTTGGGAAGGGGAGGGCAATAGTACCATATTCCCCCGACCATGATTTTTCCTTTCAGTGGGATAAAGACGAACGAGTCCGGTCCGGTAAACCTGTAATTGCCACTCCACTCTGTATAAGCGGGTGGTTCACCATGTGACCCGGCTCCAATGGCATAAGGGACTTCCAGAGAATAAAATACCCAACAAAAAAATAGAAAAGTGTTTTTTTGAAAAAGTAATTATTTTTGTCTAGGAAAACAAAGAGTCTCCCATTACAACCTATTTTTCCGAAAAAATAGGCAGCACAAACTCTTATACTTCCGAGCTTTTTCGAGTATAACAAGGACAAGTTAAAGAATCAAAGACAGTTTTTAGCTAACCATCTTAGTTAACTACAAACTAGGTCTTATCATAATAGATATCAATAAACCATTGTCCCAAATCGGGAAAGTCTTGATTCGTTGATTCTGTGAGACGTTCGATTTTTTCTTCGATTTTTTCCATGGCTTTTTTAGTAAGCTTTACTCCTTTTTCATAAGTTTCAGTAATCAACTTAACAATCGGGTGTTTTCCTTTCCAAGTCATAGTTTGGGCGAATTTCAAAGCCGTTTCGATTTCATCTAAAATACTCCCATTCCAAGGGTTTTCTAACACAGCCCAGGTTCGTTCAATAGGATTATATTTACTATGGTAAGGGGGATAGTAAGCTAAACGTATATTAACTTGATATTTTTGGGAAAACTCAACTATACGTTTCATGAACTGAGTTCGTCTCGAATTATTTTCTGGTCCATTATCTTGATTAATTATCAAAGTTTTAATTTTCTCAAAACGAGATTTTTCCGACTCCCAGAAATCTTCTAATATATCAACAATAAAGTCACTGGTGACTGTGGAGGCAGTGAAATACAAAAACAACTCATCAAATTCTGGAATAAATATTCCGTAAGGGGTTAGGGTTGTTTTCGGATTAAAATCATGATCGTTTGTTTCGACAGTTATTCTATTCTTACCTCCTCGATCAAATAGTCCAATATTAACACGGGCTTTGGCATCCAAACTAAGACGTAACATCGTAGGGTCTTCATCCGCTTCCCGATTAATGTTAGCTAATTCCTCAAAGATTGCCTCGGTTTCTGGAATTTTTTTTGAGGTAAAACTTTAGCGACTCTTTTCAGACGATAACCTAAGTTATTTAATTTAACCCGAATAGTTTCCTCGCTCGGTAAATCCTCATCACTGTACCCATATTTAGAGATTAATTGCTTTCGGACTTCGGCCGCACTCAGTCTCACATAAAGCCTTTGGCTTTTAAAACTTGGGTCAGTTTGGCTTTGAGAATCCACTAAACTTTTGATGTTTTCCAATAGAAAAGGTAAATGTTCTTCTGCTTTTTTCCGCCCCTTAGCTGAATGATTATCAACACAAATAATACCTCTTTTTAGTTCTTTAATTCCTTTACGAATAGTAGTTCGATTCCAGCCTAACTCCTGTGCAGCAAGGGTTTGTCCCCCATAGCCTAATTCTAAGACTGTTTGGGCCATGAATCTTCTTTTAGCTGCACCTTTTAATTGAAGTGCAGTTTCACTGAGCAATTTCTTGAGGGAATCAGTTAATTCCATATACACTTACAAAGAAAAACTTGATTAATAATGTACAGGATTAATTCTACTACAAAATTGGAAGGAGGAGGCAACCATCGACCCCTACCTCCTACACTCCGAGAATGATTATTATTCTTGAGCATGAATAGTTTATTTTTTGGAAGTCCCTAACTACCCCCATAAGCACCGTCTCGATTGAAAATCAGCGTCATAGTCCGAGGGGGATCGCCAGGCTCCGAGCGTTGCCAGATGCCGATAAGGGGAGAATTTGGCTGGGCAAGCACAGATTTAGTGTTAATGGTTGACAGCGGATTGACTCGGTTTTGTGAGACGCAGCTCACGAGCATCGCGGCGGCTGAGAAAGCTGTCGTCACCAGAAGTGTAGTAATTAATCTTCTCAAAATCCACCTCCTAAACATTTCTGGGAGTCTGGAGGCTGTAGAGAACTCTACGAGCGTTTCTCTACACTTCTATTATCGCCCAAAATATCTTGAGAGACCGTTCGTAAATTAATATTAAGCGCGGACTGGAGCCTTCTTCGCTCTCTGCCGCTGATTATCGGTTAAACGGCGAAGCATAAGACGTATCATGGCAATATAAACGGCTCCCTCGTGATTTTCTGGTAGTTCCTCGTAATCCCGACATAATCGTCTCGATTTATCCAACCAAGACAAGGTTCTCTCTACTATCCATCGCCACGGTGCGACGACAAAGCCTTCCCCCAACTTCGGAACGCTCTCTAGTACACATTGGTGGGCGGCTTCAAGCCTGGCTTTGATCTCTCCCTGATCAGCCCCGTCGGCCAAGACTTTTTCAAGTCTGACCACAACTTCTAACCCACATTCCGCACCCTAAGTGTCACAACGTCTCGAAAGAGGAAGGGGCGTGGGTCAAAATACTGGTGGTGATTCGGTAGTAGTGATGGCGGCTTAATCCTTTGCTTTGCTGTGCATTGTAGTCATGGATAAAATACCAAACAGCCCCAACATGATTCTCCATTTTTTTAGAGAAAGATAGACTCTCTCTCACCAGCCGAGAAATCCTTTGTCGAAAGGTATTATTTCTGAACTTACCCCATACATATATACTATAATAGCCGAAAACCCTTATCCATCAATGGATGCACCCCCTTAACTTTTCTTAATGTACCCATGTAATTTGTAACATTTATTAATGGACAAGAATTCTCTCTATTTGCTAGAATGGTAGTCATGTATATAGAAAAAGTTCTTAACCGTAATTCCCCCCCCGCCGTTCTTCTTCGAGAGTCCTACCGAGAAGGAGAACAAGTCAAAAAAAGAACCCTGGCCAACCTCTCAAAATTACCCGATGATATTATCGACAATTTGAAACTGGCTCTTAAAGGAGCAACACTGTCCATGACTGAAGGCATTCCCAATCATTTTGAAGTGATTAGAAGTCTTCCTCATGGTCATGTGATGGCTATTTTAGAGACGATTAAAAAATTAGGTTTAGACAAAATAATCAGTGAAAAATCCTCACGAATCAGAAACTTAGTGGTGGCGATGATTGTGGCAAGAATCATCAATCCTAAATCAAAACTAGCCACAGCGAGAGGATTTAATAGCGAAACTTGCAGTCAGAGTTTAGGACAATTGTTAGACTTAGAGAAAGCCGATGAAGACGAATTATATAACGCCTTAGATTGGTTATTAGAAAAACAAGATAAAATTGAGAAGCACCTAGCACTTAAACACTTAGAATCAGGAACATTAGTCTTGTATGATGTCACTTCTACCTACCTAGAAGGAAATGGTTGTGAACTGGGAAAATATGGTTATAACCGAGATAAAAAGAAAGGGAAAACTCAGATAGTTTTTGGTCTGCTCTGTTCAGCTAAGGGTTGTCCGATAGCGGTAGAAGTATTTGAAGGAAACACCTCAGACGGTGCTACTTTAAGCGGACAAATTGAGAAAGTCAGAAAGGGTTGGGGGATTGAGAATGTGGTCTGGGTAAGTGATAGAGGAATTTTAACCAACTCGAAAATCAAGGAATTAGTAAAACCCATAGAAGGATTAGACTATATTACTGGTTTAACTAAGCCTCAAATTCGCAAACTGGCTGAGGTAGAAGTGATTCAATTAGGATTATTTGATCAGGTAAACTTGGTGGAATTTGAGAGTGAAGATTATCCCGATGAAAGATTAATTGCTTGTCGGAATCCCTTCATTGCCCAGAAAAATCAACTACAAAGAGAGGCATTATTAGAAGCGGTAGAGAAGGAACTAGATTTGATTGTTCAGGCGACTCAAAGGGAGAAAAGAGCTTTAAAGGGTCAAGATAAGATAGCTTTGAGAGTGGGCAAGGTTCTTAATCAGTTTAAGGTCAATAAATACTATAACCTAGAGATAACAGAAGAAGGCTTTTCTTATCAGCGTAAGCGGGAATTAATCGCTCAAGAAACGGCCTTGGATGGTGTGTATGTGTTAAGAACTTCTCTGGAGTCAACTTTGATGGATGCAGCGACGACGGTTAAAGCCTATAAAAGTTTATCTCAAGTGGAGGAGGCATTTCGCTGTTATAAGTCAATTGATTTAAAGGTACGTCCTATCTATCATTATAAGGGTGATAGAGTCAAGGCTCATATCTTTTTAAGCTTTTACGCATTTAAGTTACATTGACAGCATTACCCTTATTTTTAAGTTTTCTACTCCATTTAATAATCAATCCCCCTTCATTTAAAAGCTGATTGACTACTTTTTCCAGTTCTTCTTTATTTTCAAATTCTCGATTAGCTATGTACTCTTTAGCGGAATGCCACACTAATTCTATTAGGTTGTAATCTGGACTATAAGCTGGTAAAAACTCTAGCCTAATATTGGGCAACTCTTTTTCCACCTGCTCAATAACATCTTTCTTTTTGTGATAACTAGCATTGTCTAATATGATGATAATTTTCGGTCCTTTTTCTCGAAAATCTTCGGGCAGATTTCCCAAGTTTATCCATTCTTGACGAATCTCTTCATGAAGTTTCTTTAATTGTTCATGGAAAGTTTCTGAATTTCCTTTTTTGATCATAAAACAGACTCGTTTTTTGTCATTATATCTTAAGGCTCCCATCACATTCACCCTTCCTCTTTTTCTTTGTCCATTCACTTTTTTTCGCTTTCCTTTTTTTGTCCAAGCTCTCCTTCTTATTACTCTCAAACTAAATCCACACTCATGAGGGGCTGTGTGGCGAACCTGCGTCGCCACCTTGAAAGCCCCGTCCCAAAACCATACCTGGATTGACTCTGGCTTTTCTTTAGCCAACCTTAAATATTCATCTAATTTTTCTTTAAATGCTTTTCTTAATTTCTTGTCTTGCTTATCTTCTAGACTATATTTCGCCCAGATATACACATACTTTTTTCTTCTCAATATTCTTCTCACTTGCGAGCCACTCAGTTTAATTCTTGTTTCCTTTTCTAGATGCTCTGCTAATCTTGCCGCTGTCCATCTCCCGAATTCATATCCAAATTCCTTCGGGTCTTCATCAACTATTTTTAATAGTAAATTAATATATTCCTCTGTGGCTTTTTTATGATTTCCATTTTTTCTCCCATCTTCTAGACTTTCTAAATTGTTAGGATCACCGTGAACACACCAAGGGGCGACCGTTTTGAGTGAACAGCCAATAAAGTCAGCTATTTCTCGTTGAGTTTTTCCGTCGTTTAGCAAGAGAAACATTAAAATTCTTTCCCTAACCTCTGCTCTTTCTTCTTCTTTAAGAGCTTTTTGTAAGTTTTTCTTTTCTTCTAAGTCTAGGAAATCTTTTGCTGGCATAAGTAGGATTTTTCTAAAATTACTATTTCTATTTTAGGTGGTTTAAGTGCGTTTTAGCTTATGTATGTTGGCTTATTATGTGGAATGGCATTTAAAACTTAAAACAGGGAGCATCTCACTTATGCAATGAGTATTAATACTTATAGCCGTCAACAACTAGAAAATCTTCAACTTGATCACAAAGAGAAATGAGATTATAATAGTTATAACTTACAATTCAGAATAGCTCTCGATGGGAGGAATAATTCAATGTTATCAGAAAATGAAAAAAGAATTAAAGAGTTATGTCAAGAGTTAGGGCAATGTCTCTATGAGCAATCCCCAATTAATAAATTTAATAACTTGGGAGAGATAGAGGAGACAGTCAGAGATTTAATGATTCAGTATGTCAACCCAGAAATCGGTATTTTTTTGTCAAAACAAGCACAGGAGAAACAGCTGGTCGGACAAGAAAAGTGAAAAGTATTTTGGGGGAATTACCAATTACAGAAAAACAAGCGAAAAAATTAGAAATAAAGTCTCGGACTCAGATGAGTCCAATGTTAGAGAAGAACTGTTTGCTATTAAGTGGCGATGAATCCTACGAGAAATCGGCGCAGAAAATCAAATCATTGACAGGGATTGCTGTTTCTCACAGTACCCAACAACGCCTCGTACATCGCTATGCTTTTGAAGAATTACCGTCTAACCCAGAAGTGGAAGTGGAAGAAATGAGCCTAGATGGCGGTAAGGTACGACTAAGAACTGCCAAGGGAAAAGCCTTAATTTGGCGTGATTATAAAGCAGTGAGTTTTCATCAACTGGGGGTAGCGGCTTTTTTTCAAGATAACTCAGCTTTATTAGATTTGGTTAATTCTCAAGTTTTGGCCAAGCCTTTAATTTGTTTAGGAGATGGACATGATGGTATCTGGAATTTATTTCGTGAGATAGGAGAGAAACAGGAAAGAATTGAAATATTGGATTGGTATCATTTAATCGAAAACCTCTATAAAGTTGGCGGGTCATTCCAGCGAATTGAGGAGGTAAAATGTTTTCTCTGGAAGGGGGAAGTGGAGGCGGCTATCTCTTGTTGTGAAGGATGGTCAGAGCCGCAAGTTGAGAATTTTATTACTTATTTAAACAAGCATAAACATCGAATTGTCAATTATGGTTATTTGCAGGCAGAGGGGATTTCCATTGGCTCTGGCTCCGTCGAATCAAAAATTAAACAAATTGCTCATCGTCTTAAAATTACTGGTGCAAGTTGGGAATCTGGTAATGTACCGCAAGTCCTTCGTCATCGCTGTGCTTATCTAAATGGTTGCCTTTTTTAACTTTTTTATTGAGATCATTAAGCATTTCTACTTATTGCAAAGGTGAGATGCTCCCTTAAAACTTTAAAACAGTCTTTGGCTCCTTTGTTATTTGAGGATGAAGAAATTGATGATAGTTCTCTGAATGTGATTAAAGCGAGTCGCAGTGAATCCGCTCAGTCTAAAGAGAGAAAAAAACGGAATCAAGAGAACCTCCCTGTGCATAGTTTTCGGACTTTGTTGGAAGACCTGGGGACAATTTGCTTGAATACAGTGGAATGTACGATTAGGGAGGGAAGTTATCGTTTTTCTAAGATAACTCGACCGACCCAACTGCAACAACAGGCGTTAGATTTATTGGGAGTTTCCTTGATTTGTACCCAGTAACGGGGCGCTGTAAATTCTCTTAATCCCTCCTACAGCACAGG
This sequence comes from Microcystis aeruginosa NIES-843, assembly GCF_000010625.1. Lineage (NCBI taxonomy): Bacteria > Bacillati > Cyanobacteriota > Cyanophyceae > Chroococcales > Microcystaceae > Microcystis > Microcystis aeruginosa. The sequence goes on along the minus strand of NC_010296.1, from coordinate 3,114,251 downwards.
TTATGGCCTTTTGTCAACGGGGAAGTCCAGATATTCGAGAGAGGGCGTGGGAGATGGCCTGGATGTACGGTTTACTGACGTTGTACGATGCGGTTTTTCTAGCCGTGGCCGAGAGAGAGAGAGCCAATTACTGGACGGCTGACACGGTATTCTTGAAGGCTCTAGTTCCCAAACCGTCCTATGTGTTCGCTCTGGGTGGGGAGAATGAACGCGATGGCTAAAAGACGGTTGGAATGGACAGAAGACGAACTCGATGAAATGTTAGCTTCTGCGGGGCGCGGGGTAGAAGCGATCGAGGTGGAGGTAATTCAGTCCTCGCGACCGTTGAGCGAGGAGGAGGTCAGGGACAGGGAGCGGTTAGAGCGGACGGTAGAACGGGCTTTCTACCAGGCTGGTTCCGCCCTGCAAGAACTGCGAGATCGACGGTTGTACCGGGACGGGTACGACTCCTTCGAGGATTATTGCCGGGGGCGATTCGGTCACAGTCGTCAGAAGGCCAACTATTTAATTACGGGGGCGGCGATCTACCGAACCCTGAGTGCCGCTAACTGCCCGCTCCTACCATCGAGCGAGTATCAGGTGCGCCCCCTGGCCGTCCTTACCCCGCAACAACAACCCACCGTCTGGAATGAGGCCGTAGCGGTAGCTGGGGGCAGAACACCTGACCACCGAATCGTTCGCGAGACGGTGGGTAAATACCGGGACAAAGGGAAAGCGAATGTTTTCGAGGTGGGGGAAGTGGTCGGTATCCTTGCCAAAGATAACCCGCGCCTGAAAGGGAAAAACAACTGTTGGGCGATCGTTACTGCCGTTCACCTGCGCTCCTGCGACCTGCGACTTCACGATGGGGCGATCGATCTGGTTAAAATCGAGTACCTCAAGGAGTTGGGCTACACCGAAGGGGACTGTCAGACGGTGCGGCGATTATGCGATCGATTGTCGAGACTGAGGGAAGGGGAAGAACTGGAAGATACCGCCCTTGCTTTCTTAGGAATCTTGGGGAAACTACAGCGACCTTACCTGAGCGCGTTAGAAGAGGAAATGCTGACCATGCTAGAGAAGTATTACGGGTTAGTGACCGATTAATTTCCGCCCTCGCTAGACTCGAATCGCTGTATCTCGATGAGATAACCATCCGGGTCGCGGAGGAAACAGTGATAGATGCGGTATTTTTCGTTAAACAACGGCGGTTTCTCAAACGTTACCCCCTGTTGTTTCAGGTAATCGTACCACTCGTCCACGCGCTCCGTGACCAGCGTGAAAATGACATTCGATTGTCGTCCCTCGCCTGACGCTCTCGACTCGTTAGCCCGGCAGATGCCCAAATAACCGTCGCCGCTCACCCGGTAGATGCGGCAACTTCCCTGATCCAGCCACAGGGGAAAGCCCATGACCCGCTCGTAAAAATCCGCCGCGGCGGTGAGGTCGCGGGTGTAGATGAAAGTGATCTGGCTGTCGATCGGGGGACGGTTCATGAGAGGTAGGGTAATCGCTGAATCCGAGCTAATCACCGTTTTTTGAGGAATTATCGCTGTAAACTGGATAAATATCCTCATTAAAGCGATATATCTTCAAGCTCGCAGGAAATCTGATACAAAAGGCAGTTTACCACTTGCCCGTATGTCAGATTTGACATATCATGGGATAATAAATGCAAAACAAAAATGATAAAGATATCGTTTGGTTGAGTGGAGAGGTGAAAACTCCTCCTTTTTCCCTAGAAGCCCGTCTAGAAGCTGGTTATTTGTTGCGACGGCTGCAAAAGGGAGAGTCGCTCTCTTTGCCCCACTCTAGACCTATGCCTAGCATCGGTGCTAGATGTCAAGAGTTACGAGTTAACGATCAAGATAAAACATGGCGGATTATTTATCGAATTGATGAGGACGCGATTATTATTCTGGAGGTATTTGCTAAAAAAACGAATCAAACACCGAAAGAAGCGATCGAAAGATGTCAGAAGCGCTTGAAGCTTTACGATGCAATCAATTAAAAAGGGAGATCGGACATGGATTTAGCTAAACGTCAACTTTTAGAAGCGGCGGGCTGGAAGGTGGGAACAGTAGAGGAATTTCTAGAGCTTACGCCCGTAGAATCCGAGCTTATCGAACTCAAACTAGCCCTCGGGAGAAAATTAAAAGAAATTAGAAAAAGTCAAAACATTTCTCAAAAAGAGTTAGCAAAAAGAATGGAATCGAGCCAGTCACGAGTGGCGAAAATTGAATCGGGTGATTCCTCGGTTTCACTTGACCTGATAACCCGCGCCCTTTGTTTATCGGGGGTCACACGTCGGCAGATTGCGGAGGCAATTATTAGCTCGGATGTTAGTTCCGAAGACGATCTCGTGTAGCGAGCGCTTTGGGGAGCAAGTCAGTTTTGTCAGAACATAAATACTATTCAATAGCTAAAGACTGTTATTTAGGTAAGCACAGCGGTGTTTAAGCACTTGAGGGATATTTTCTTCATTCCACTGGGCTCCAGAAATTTTCAGTCGTCGGTCAATCTGTTTAACCGTGGATTCAACGGCTCCCGAAGCAATAGAGCAAATCTCTTCTTCCCGCATTTCTCACAAACTGAATTAAGAACCTAATTTGGAGGTTAAAAGTTGGTGTTTTTCAAAAATAAGAGAAACCCGCTTAGTTATCAAGGAATAATCTGACTAAACTAATCAAAAAATTCCTGAATTACTGGAAAAATTCCGTCAATTAGGGAAAATGTTCACGACAAAGTTAGCTGAATTTATAAGCAGCCATTTTTAAGACTATTTAATGATCTTTGAAAACTCTTCAACTTATCCAGTTCCCGCTATCGCTTGAATTCTAGAGTAAGCTATCGCTAAAATATCTTGATAGGGACAAGAACTGGCAATTGCGATTAAAATTCTTCTGACACTAACAGTAATTCTAGCTCCTAATTTAAGGAAATTAAGGCGAATTGTTCCCACTGTCGCTTTGGCAAAAGAAGTTTTAGCCAAACAATTTTGACGAAAAGCTTGCATTAAAACATAAGCCATTGATGACAACCAAAGTCTTAATTGATTACTCTCAAATGTCTGTGTCGAATTCCGGTCAGCAAATAAGTCTAATTGTTGCTCTTTAATTCGATTTGACCTCTCACCTCTGGGGCAATATTTTTCAGTGTAAAGTTTAGATGGGGGAATCTTTGATGCAGGTAAAGAAGTCACAACGTGGCGAATTTTTACGCCCTCACTACCAGGACAAACTTTTGTCACCACTCTTCTTGAACGGCTCCAGGATTTTTGGGTTTGATAACATAGGGAACGATACCAAGTCGATTCTGGTACCAATTTCGCCAATTCTCCTAACTCTTCATCGGGAGAAAATAACGTCTCCATTAATTCAGTAACTGGCTGAAGTCTTTGCTCGTAATCTGCCTTAGCTTTCTCAATTACATCGGTCGCTCGTAATTTTAATTGACTATTCGTTGCCATTGCTAAAACATAATCAACTCCTGCTTGACTTTCGCAAAATTTCATGATATCTTCACGGGAATAGGCACTATCTCCTCGTACTAATATCTGCGTATCTGACCATTTTTCTCGAATTATACCGATTATTCGCTGCAATTCTTCTAATGCTCCCCCAGCAGTATCTACATGAGAAGACCGGAGTTTAGCTACTAATAAATGATGCTCACAGAAAATATACAAAGGAGCATAACACACTCCTTTATAATAAGTATTGAAAAACGCTCCCTCTTGATTTCCATGCACTTGGTCATCGGTGACATCCATGTCTAAAATAATTGGTTTCGGTGGCTTTTTGTAGGATTCTAGAAAGATGTCCACAAAAGCTTTTTCAATTTCTTTGGGGTTAGGCTCGATTTTATGGTAACGACTGTTCTCTTGATTGATGACTGTTTCCGGACAATATTCTAGTCGATTAATTGTACTTTTTCCCGCTAAATTTGCTTGGGCTGAGTCAATAAAATTTAGTTTTTTCAATGCTATTGCTAAAGCTGGAGCATGACGTAATTTATCATGATCATTGACATCCTCATATCCCAAAACTATCCCATAAACTCTTTGTGCGAGTAGTTCATGAACTGAATAATCTAGATAGGATGAATTTCGATAATCTCGAAAACATTCGGCAAACCGAGCCGTTATTTTTAGCTTTTGGTCTAACTCTGCCATCAAAATAATTCCTGCATCTGAGGTGATTTTTCCTCCCTCAAAATTAGCGATTACTTGTCTTCCATTGAGGTTTCCAAAATTTAATTGATTGAGTCGAGACTGGTCTGAACTAGGAGTCATAAACTTGACATACTTTAAATAGTTTTAATGATTAAATTATAGCAAGCTTTTGACTTCATTCTCTACTTAAAATTGAGACTTTATCAACTAATTAACCTAAAAATACTCATTTTAAATTTGTTCTTTTTTCAAGGTCTAATTGATGATGAGCTTAAGTTGAATCCTAACAACACACTGTCGTTTTTGCTACAAGGCGATCACCCAGTCAAAACCCAGATTTTGTAAGGCTTCGGGGGTTGGTGATCGTACTTTTTGTGAGAAATGCGGGCACAGACCGGACAATTTTCAAGGGTAAGTTCGATCTGATTGTCTATTCGCTCAAAGCCATTGCGAGTTGTTCCCTCGTGACCATATTTCGGACCCCTTTTCTTCTTGACCTTGCTCTCAAATCCTTGACTTTTCTTCTTGTACCCATCTGACGAGGGCGGTAGGGAGCTATTCTCACTGTTCCTTTGACTCAGTTTGTTGAGCTTTTCTTTCAACTGTTCTAATTCTTTTTCCAGCTGACATACCTTGGCTTCCAGCTCTTGCTTATCTTTCTCTCCCCCATCTAGCCTAGCTTTTAGCCCTTGGTTTTCTTGATTCTGCTTTCGGTAAGCTTCATACCAAAAACTCGCCCCCATCTGCTCTGGGTCGAAGTCGGAGGCGTTGATTAAGGTCGCCAGTAGTTGGTCGTTAATTTCCATGTCCTCTATAACTGGACTTCCCCGTTGACAAAAGGCCATAACCTATGCTGTAGGAGGGATTAAGAGAATTTCCGCCGCCCCGTTACTGGGTACAAATCAGGGAAACTCCTAATAAATCTAAAGCCTTTTGTTGCAGTTGAGTCGGTCGAGTTATCTTAGAAAAACGATAACTTCCCTCCCTAATCGTACATTCCACTGTATTCAAGCAAATTGTCCCTAAGTCTTCCAACAAAGTCCGAAAGCTATGCACAGGAAAGTTCTCTTGATTCCGTTTTTTTCTCTCTTTAGATTGCACCGATTCACTGCGACTCGCCTTAATCACATTCAGAGAACTATCATCAATTTCTTCATCCTCAAATAACAAAGGAGCCAAAGACTGTTTTAAATGCCATTCCACATAATAAGCCAACATACATAAAAAGATATGAGCCTTGACTTTGGACTTTGGACAAAAAAAATTAAATTTGCGTAATATTTACGCAAATTTAATTTGCGTTTAATTTTGCCTAGTCAGTCTCACATCAAAGAGGAAAGGGTTACTCCTCTTTTAATCCCTCGTTATAATAAGAAGGGTCAGGCTCCGTTTCCCCTCCAAAACAAACATCCAAGTAACTTTCATGGAGAGAATTAATAACTCTCTCTAATTCGTCAATAAGACTTCTTCGAGCTACTTTTTCCACCGCCTCAAGATGAGCTTCGCTTCCAGCTTTACCTAAATATAAATATTTACTTTTTTTGTTACTATCAGTTGCTGTTGGAAAAAGCGGTTCGTTGCTTTGTAGTTTATAATACCAGTAAATTTTTTGATGAAAGCTTAGTTTGATAACGAATCACATGACAAGGGGGCGGAGCGACTTCTCCTTCTGCTTCGATTTTCTGGATTTTTTGCTTCAACTTACGAATAGTAGCCTTGATTTGTTTGGCTCTAAGTCCAGCTTCTTGGTTCGTCTTCAAGAAATTATATTTGAGCATCAGCTTACAGATTGGGGGCTTCTTATATTATAAGAATATTTGCGTATATTTCACGCAGATTAATTTCTCATATATTTTTTCCGATGAAAAGTCAAGAAATTTGTCCTGATGTCGAAGAACTTTTGAAGTGGAGAAGGCAACTCTATAACGCCCTTGGTTCGAGACGCGAGACGGTCATGGAATTGCTGGATTCCCTCTCGTCGAATCGACAAGCTTCAACAGTTGCCGAATTATCTTTGAACCCTTTATTTCGTCGAGATTATAACAGTTTATATAAAGGGATTCAAGAGTTTTTACCAAGTCCAACAAATGACAATTATCAAAAAGCAGTTGATAGCTTATTATCAGTCGTTTCGGCTACTATTCCTCCCCCCGTTTCTAGACAATTCTATTTATTTGGAGTAGATGTAACTCCTTGTCCAAAACCTTATTCGGCGACTCTAGAAGACAAAAAGTATATCTATCAACCCAATACTATCAAAGGCAATAAACCCATCAATATTGGTCATGCTTATTCAGTAATTGCTGCTCTGCCAGAACGAAGTGAAACGGGAAACGTGCCTTGGGCAATTCCCCTGTCAGGACAACGAGTATCTTCAGGAGAAAAAGACATTTCTGTGGCCAGTAACCAAGTCAAAAAAATCCTGAACCATTCCTCAGTTCCCTGGAAAGATAAATTATCAGTTTTAGTCGCTGATAGTCTCTATAGTCAGCGAGGTTTTCTTGGAGAACAAGTCAAGCAAAATAATTTAGTTACCCTCACACGAGGGAGAAGTAATCGGGTCTTTTATCGGCAATTTATTCCTGAAGATTATTCTCCCAAACAACCGGGTCATCCCCGTTGGTATGGGGATAAATTTGACCTCAAAGATGAGACAACTTGGCTCGAACCAGATGAAATCATTCAATCAACTTTTACGACTAAAAGGGGACGTGAACTTAATCTCAAAATCTCTGGTTGGAAACAAATGCTAATGAGGGGAACATCCGACTATGAAATGCACTCTCATCCCTTTACCTTACTACAAATTATTGTCAGTGATGAAACTGGTAAAGCCGTCTGGAAACCGATGTGGCTTATCCTTATTGGTTCTCGTCGTTATGAGTTAAGTCTTCAAGAATGTTATGAGGCTTATGGACAACGTTATGATCTGGAACATCTTTTTCGATTTGGTCAACAAAAATTGTTGCTGAATGCCTATTATACCCCTGAAGTTAATCATGAGGAAAATTGGGTTCAACTCACCCTATTAGCTGCTGTAAATTTATGGGCAACTAGGAAATTAGCTCTGGTTTTACCCCGTCCTTGGGAGCAGTATTTGAAAAAAAGTGAATCGGTAGAAATTACACCCAGCTTGGTTCAAAGAGACTTTTACAGAATAATTTCGGAGATTGGCACTTTGGTCAAATCTCCCAAACGCCGAGGTTATTCGGCTGGACGAATTAAAGGTTATAAAAAAGTGCCACGAACCCGCCATCAAGTTATCAAAAAACAGACAAAAAGTAAAAAAGAAAAGATGAAAGTTCCCTAAGTCTTGCTAAGAAGACCTTAAGAACCGCTATTTTTCAGCTTTTTTTCTGGCTGAGACAAAGGAGATATTGCCTCAAATTTTATTTGCGTAAGTTTTACGCAAATCTGTTTTTCTTTGTCCAAAGTCCAATTGACTCTATCACCCTTATAATGATAGATAGGACGTACCTTTAAATCAATTGACTTATAACAGCGAAATGCCTCCTCCACTTGAGACAAACTTTTATAAGCTTTAACCGTCGTCGCTGCATCCATCAAAGTTGACTCCAGAGAAGTTCTTAACACATACACACCATCTAAGGCCGTTTCTTGAGCGATTAATTCCAGCTTACGCTGATAAGAAAAGCCTTCTTCTGTTATCTCTAGGTTATAGTATTTATTGACCTTAAACTGATGAAGAACCTTGCCCACTCTCAAAGCTATCTTATCTTGACCCTTTAAAGCTCTTTTCTCCCTTTGAGTCGCCTGAACAATCAAATCTAGTTCCTTCTCTACCGCTTCTAATAATGCCTCTCTTTGTAGTTGATTTTTCTGGGCAATGAAGGGATTCCGACAAGCAATTAATCTTTCGTCGGGATAATCTTCACTCTCAAATTCCACCAAGTTTACCTGCTCAAATAATCCTAATTGAATCACTTCTACCTCAGCCAGTTTCCGAATTTGAGGCTTAGTTAAACCAGTAATATAGTCTAATCCTTCTAGCGGTTTTACTAATTCCTTGATTTTCGAGTTGGTGAAAATTCCTCTATCGCTTACCCAGACCACATTCTCAATCCCCCAACCCTTTCTGACTTTCTCAATTTGTCCGCTTAAAGTAGCACCGTCTGAGGTGTTTCCTTCAAATACTTCTACCGCTATCGGACAACCCTTAGCTGAACAGAGCAACCCAAAAACTATCTGAGTTTTCCCCTTCTTTTTATCTCGATTATAACCATATTTTCCCAGTTCACAACCATTTCCTTCTAGGTAGGTAGAAGTGACATCATACAAGACTAATGTTCCTGATTCTAAGTGTTTAATTGCTAGTGGGACTTAGACAAAAAACAAATCGATAAAAGCCTCAACTCCAATCCCCGCTTGGGATTTACTTCGAGAAGCCCAAAATCGCTGAAACCCAGATATATCAAGGAAAATCATAAATCGAGGTTAACCCTTTGTCCCGTAATGGTTTGAGCCTTTTTTGCTGACCGAAAACGCCTAAGTCCCACTAGGTGATTCTCAATTTTATCTTGTTTTTCTAATAACCAATCTAAGGCGTTATATAATTCGTCTTCATCGGCTTTCTCTAAGTCTAACAATTGTCCTAAACTCTGACTACAAGTCTCGCTATTAAACCCTCTCGCTGTGGCTAGTTTCGATTTAGGATTGATGATTCTTGCCACAATCATCGCCACCACTAAGTTTCTGATTCGGGAGGATTTTTCACTGATTATTTTATCTAAACCCAATTTTTTAATCGTCTCTAAAATAGCCATCACATGACCATGAGGAAGACTTCTAATCACTTCAAAATGAGCGGGAATGCCTTCATTCATTGACAGTGTTGCTCCTTTAAGAGCCAGTTTCAGATTGTCGATAATATCATCGGGTAATTTTGAGAGATTGGCCAGGGTTCTTTTTTTGACTTGTTCTCCTTCTCGGTAGGACTCCCGAAGAAGAACGGCGGGGGGGGAATTACGGTTAGGAACTTTTTCTATATACATGGCTATCATTCTAGCAAATAGAGAGAATTCTTGTCCATTAAGAAATGTTACAAATTACATGGGTACATTAAGAAAGGTTAAGGGGCGTATCCATTGATGGATAAGGGTTTTCGGCTATTATAGTATATATGTATGGGGGAAGTTCAGCTATAATACAGCCCCTGTCAGGGTCCTGTTCATTCTCAATTAACACTTCTTATTGCACTGACTAATTACAAGCAAAAATCAAAGTAGCCAGAATTCATGCCCAAATTACTGATAACAGAAAAGACCATTTACACAACCCGCATTTCTCACAAACTGAATTAAGAACCTAATTTGGAGGTTAAAAGTTGGTGTTTTTCAAAAATAAGAGAAACCCGCTTAGTTATCAAGGAATAATCTGACTAAACTAATCAAAAAATTCCTGAATTACTGGAAAAATTCCGTCAATTAGGGAAAATGTTCACGACAAAGTTAGCTGAATTTATAAGCAGCCATTTTTAAGACTATTTAATGATCTTTGAAAACTCTTCAACTTATCCAGTTCCCGCTATCGCTTGAATTCTAGAGTAAGCTATCGCTAAAATATCTTGATAGGGACAAGAACTGGCAATTGCGATTAAAATTCTTCTGACACTAACAGTAATTCTAGCTCCTAATTTAAGGAAATTAAGGCGAATTGTTCCCACTGTCGCTTTGGCAAAAGAAGTTTTAGCCAAACAATTTTGACGAAAAGCTTGCATTAAAACATAAGCCATTGATGACAACCAAAGTCTTAATTGATTACTCTCAAATGTCTGTGTCGAATTCCGGTCAGCAAATAAGTCTAATTGTTGCTCTTTAATTCGATTTGACCTCTCACCTCTGGGGCAATATTTTTCAGTGTAAAGTTTAGATGGGGGAATCTTTGATGCAGGTAAAGAAGTCACAACGTGGCGAATTTTTACGCCCTCACTACCAGGACAAACTTTTGTCACCACTCTTCTTGAACGGCTCCAGGATTTTTGGGTTTGATAACATAGGGAACGATACCAAGTCGATTCTGGTACCAATTTCGCCAATTCTCCTAACTCTTCATCGGGAGAAAATAACGTCTCCATTAATTCAGTAACTGGCTGAAGTCTTTGCTCGTAATCTGCCTTAGCTTTCTCAATTACATCGGTCGCTCGTAATTTTAATTGACTATTCGTTGCCATTGCTAAAACATAATCAACTCCTGCTTGACTTTCGCAAAATTTCATGATATCTTCACGGGAATAGGCACTATCTCCTCGTACTAATATCTGCGTATCTGACCATTTTTCTCGAATTATACCGATTATTCGCTGCAATTCTTCTAATGCTCCCCCAGCAGTATCTACATGAGAAGACCGGAGTTTAGCTACTAATAAATGATGCTCACAGAAAATATACAAAGGAGCATAACACACTCCTTTATAATAAGTATTGAAAAACGCTCCCTCTTGATTTCCATGCACTTGGTCATCGGTGACATCCATGTCTAAAATAATTGGTTTCGGTGGCTTTTTGTAGGATTCTAGAAAGATGTCCACAAAAGCTTTTTCAATTTCTTTGGGGTTAGGCTCGATTTTATGGTAACGACTGTTCTCTTGATTGATGACTGTTTCCGGACAATATTCTAGTCGATTAATTGTACTTTTTCCCGCTAAATTTGCTTGGGCTGAGTCAATAAAATTTAGTTTTTTCAATGCTATTGCTAAAGCTGGAGCATGACGTAATTTATCATGATCATTGACATCCTCATATCCCAAAACTATCCCATAAACTCTTTGTGCGAGTAGTTCATGAACTGAATAATCTAGATAGGATGAATTTCGATAATCTCGAAAACATTCGGCAAACCGAGCCGTTATTTTTAGCTTTTGGTCTAACTCTGCCATCAAAATAATTCCTGCATCTGAGGTGATTTTTCCTCCCTCAAAATTAGCGATTACTTGTCTTCCATTGAGGTTTCCAAAATTTAATTGATTGAGTCGAGACTGGTCTGAACTAGGAGTCATAAACTTGACATACTTTAAATAGTTTTAATGATTAAATTATAGCAAGCTTTTGACTTCATTCTCTACTTAAAATTGAGACTTTATCAACTAATTAACCTAAAAATACGCATTTTAAATTTGTTCTTTTTTCAAGGTCTAATTGATGATGAGCTTAAGTTGAATCCTAACAACACACTGTCGTTTTTGCTACAAGGCGATCACCCAGTCAAAACCCAGATTTTGTAAGGCTTCGGGGGTTGGTGATCGTACTTTTTGTGAGAAATGCGGGACAAGCTAACCACTCAATTAGTTCGTGAAAACCAAACGATTGTGGTTGAGAATTTAGCCGTCAAGAATATGGTCAAAAACCCGAAATTATCTCAGGCAATATCTGATGTAAGCTGGGGAGAAATCACCCGACAATTAGCCTATAAATGCCGTTGGTATGGGAGAAATTACATCGAAATAGATAGATGGTTTCCCAGTTCTAAAAGGTGTAGTAATTGCGGGTATATTGCTGAGAAAATGCCGTTAAATCTGGACTTCCCCCGTATAAACATACTAGCTATGGCTAAAAGTCTTATAGAGCCTGAGTTAAAGCCATATATAGCAATTCTTGGAGCTATGAGGTACAATAGAAAGTAAATAGACAAATAATAGAACTTACCAGCTTCCTATGAGACCCTATTCCGTAGATTTTCGCCAAAAAATTATCGATGTCTGGAAGAAAGAAAAAATTTCCATTCGAGGACTAGCCCAGAGATTTGACGTGGCTAAAAGCTTTATTCAGAAGTTATTGAAGCAACATAAAGAAACAGGAGATATCCGTCCTCGTCCGCAAGGGGGAAGTCCGCCAACCAAGTTAAATAGTGAACAACTGATAATTTTAATAGAAATCATCGAAGCTAACAATGATGCAACTCTCGAAGAATTATCGGACTTACTGTATGAAAAGACACAGGTGAAAGTCAGTAGAGCCACCCTGGGGCGGCTTACGCAAAAACTCAATTACAGTTTCAAAAAAAAACACTACACGCGGCGGAAAAAGAAAGTGACAGGGTACAGCAAAAAAGAGTGGAATACTGGTCAGAAGTTCGGGAAATTGAGGCATCAAAACTAATTTTCATCGATGAATCGGGGGTAAATTTAGCCCTTTTGAGACTCTATGCTAGAGCCTTAATTGGCCGAAGAGCTCGGGGAAGAAAACCACAAAAAAGAGGGAGAAATATTTCAATAATTAGTGCTATAAGCTTAGAAAAAGTTGTCGCATCAGTCAACATATACGGTGCAGTGGATGCGGTAACATTTGAAGGATTTATTCTAAAGGAAGTGCTGCCAAAAATTAAAGAAGGAGACTGTCTGATCATGGATAACGCCAAGATTCATCTCGGAGAAATGGTCAGAGAAATAATCGAACAAGAAAAAGCTAGACTCATCTATTTACCTCCTTATTCTCCCGAATTCTCTCCTATTGAAAACTTTTGGTCAAAAGTGAAAGCGACGTTAAGAAAACTGAAGGCGAGAACTTACAAAGACTTAATAGAAGGGATTGAATTGGCTATGTTAGAAGTTACTCAAAAAGATATTCGCAATTGGTTTACTCACTGTTGCTACTGTACCTCATAAGTCAGAGAATTGCTATAATACTAATGGACTACTGGACACAAACTCCTGAAGTCCTTACGCTGATAGGGTTTGAGGCAAAAATTTTCAAATTTGACCTTTCGACCATTATAGCTTGTTTCGGGGCAGAAAACCAGCAAAAACATGGCTACAGAGGGAATCGCTGACTCTAGAGATTAATGACACCATCTGTTACAATGAGGTTAGCGATCACTATACAGCCAACTCTACGGAATCGCTCTACTCCAGATACAGTCAACGGTACAGCCATTTTCAAGCGAAAAATGTACCCAGTAGTGGCTTGTCAATTTTTTCTGAGAAGCTCCATGCAGTAAGGGTTTTGTTGATTTTTTAGTATTTCTGTATGGGGGAAGTCCAGTTAAATATTCGAGAATGGGACTGTCCAGACTGTGGGACTCACCATGACCGAGATATTAACGCTAGTAAAAATATTTTGGCCGCAGGGCTTGCGGTGTCAGTCTGTAGAGCGACCTGATGACCAGAACAGAGTAAATCTGTTAAGGCAGGTGCGAAAAATCCTTCGGGACCCCAAGCAGAAACCTAAATCGTGAGGTTTGGGAATCACCGTCCGTTTACGGTGGTGAGGATGTCAAGGTTTGAAGAACAAGGCAACGAGTGGCCAAGACTTCCTAACCCACATTCCGCACCCTAAAGTGTCACATTGAAAATTTTATCTAAATCGTCAAAACGATTGCCGGCTCTGAATTACAGGCTAATTTGTTTGCCCAGCAGATGCACAATTAGCCCTAAAAATCTGATAGCTCTGATACCAAATTATTGAGATCAACTCTCATTAAGCTGGCGATCGCTGACTAGAGTGTGACACTTCATAATTCTTAGTAATCGCTAAAAGTCTTACTATACAAGGGCTAGAGCAACTTTTGATTTCAACGACTAGGGTGCGGAATGTGGGTCCTAAGCGTTCCTGTATCGTCTCGAAGTGTCGATTGACTAACGGTTCAAGTACTGAATTTATGGGGAAGAAACCAGTTCACGGTAACTGTGGGCGAACGCAAAGCGCTGGGAGCAAGTCAAAGCTGAAGAACAAATAAACTACTTGACAAAAGCATCAATTGGGTATGGGATAGAGAAAAGAGTGGGGAAAAGACAAAAATGACTCCAGAGCAACAACAAGAACTTAACCAACATATTCAAGCGATAGCCAAGATTCTTCATCAGGAAGCTGAGGCTGAAAAAATCCAAACTTTAGAGGGAATAGAGACGACAATAAGAGAACAGACCTGAAAATATATAACTCCGAAACTAGGATTTTTTTTGGTCACAAAAACGACAGGAACTCAAGCCGGGAGACCGAGAAAAATAAAAAGCATCATCGGAGAATTATGCCTGACAGAAAAACAAGCAATCCGTTTAAATATTCCTCGTAATAACCAAATTAGTCCTTACTTAGAACGCTGTTGTTTAAGAGCTAGTGCCAATGTTTCTTATGAAAATGCCGCCAGAGATCTTCAATTTTATACAGGGATGAAGGTCTCGGCTAGGACTCAACAACGATTAGTCCATCGCCACCAATTTGCCGAAGAAGAATCAGGAAACCCCGTTCAAGAAATTAGTCTAGATGGAGGAAAAGTGCGCTTAAGAACCGAAACTAAGGGAGAGGCTTGTATCTGGAAAGATTATCAAGCAATCTGTGTTGATACTTTCCTAAGAAAAGCTTGGTTTGGAGAGAATGAATCGTTAATATATTGGGTTAATCAACAACCTTTATCTGACCCCCTTACCTGTTTGGGAGACGGACATCCCGGTATTGGGAAAATTGTGAAAAACTGGGATTGTCCAGGAGAAAAAAGAGAAATACTTGACTGGTTTCATTTGGTAGAAAATCTTCATAAAGTCGGCGGTTCAGTGAAGAGATTGAAAAAAGCAGCAAGTTTATTATGGCAGGGCAAAATTGAGGAAACAATAGCATTAATCTCTCCTTTAAAAAACGAACGAGCTGAAAATTTCTGTCGTTATTTAGAGATTCATCGTCATCGAATTGTTAATTATAATTACTATCAACAAGAACCCGCATTTCTCACAAAAAGTACGATCACCAACCCCCGAAGCCTTACAAAATCTGGGTTTTGACTGGGTGATCGCCTTGTAGCAAAAACGACAGTGTGTTGTTAGGATTCAACTTAAGCTCATCATCAATTAGACCTTGAAAAAAGAACAAATTTAAAATGCGTATTTTTAGGTTAATTAGTTGATAAAGTCTCAATTTTAAGTAGAGAATGAAGTCAAAAGCTTGCTATAATTTAATCATTAAAACTATTTAAAGTATGTCAAGTTTATGACTCCTAGTTCAGACCAGTCTCGACTCAATCAATTAAATTTTGGAAACCTCAATGGAAGACAAGTAATCGCTAATTTTGAGGGAGGAAAAATCACCTCAGATGCAGGAATTATTTTGATGGCAGAGTTAGACCAAAAGCTAAAAATAACGGCTCGGTTTGCCGAATGTTTTCGAGATTATCGAAATTCATCCTATCTAGATTATTCAGTTCATGAACTACTCGCACAAAGAGTTTATGGGATAGTTTTGGGATATGAGGATGTCAATGATCATGATAAATTACGTCATGCTCCAGCTTTAGCAATAGCATTGAAAAAACTAAATTTTATTGACTCAGCCCAAGCAAATTTAGCGGGAAAAAGTACAATTAATCGACTAGAATATTGTCCGGAAACAGTCATCAATCAAGAGAACAGTCGTTACCATAAAATCGAGCCTAACCCCAAAGAAATTGAAAAAGCTTTTGTGGACATCTTTCTAGAATCCTACAAAAAGCCACCGAAACCAATTATTTTAGACATGGATGTCACCGATGACCAAGTGCATGGAAATCAAGAGGGAGCGTTTTTCAATACTTATTATAAAGGAGTGTGTTATGCTCCTTTGTATATTTTCTGTGAGCATCATTTATTAGTAGCTAAACTCCGGTCTTCTCATGTAGATACTGCTGGGGGAGCATTAGAAGAATTGCAGCGAATAATCGGTATAATTCGAGAAAAATGGTCAGATACGCAGATATTAGTACGAGGAGATAGTGCCTATTCCCGTGAAGATATCATGAAATTTTGCGAAAGTCAAGCAGGAGTTGATTATGTTTTAGCAATGGCAACGAATAGTCAATTAAAATTACGAGCGACCGATGTAATTGAGAAAGCTAAGGCAGATTACGAGCAAAGACTTCAGCCAGTTACTGAATTAATGGAGACGTTATTTTCTCCCGATGAAGAGTTAGGAGAATTGGCGAAATTGGTACCAGAATCGACTTGGTATCGTTCCCTATGTTATCAAACCCAAAAATCCTGGAGCCGTTCAAGAAGAGTGGTGACAAAAGTTTGTCCTGGTAGTGAGGGCGTAAAAATTCGCCACGTTGTGACTTCTTTACCTGCATCAAAGATTCCCCCATCTAAACTTTACACTGAAAAATATTGCCCCAGAGGTGAGAGGTCAAATCGAATTAAAGAGCAACAATTAGACTTATTTGCTGACCGGAATTCGACACAGACATTTGAGAGTAATCAATTAAGACTTTGGTTGTCATCAATGGCTTATGTTTTAATGCAAGCTTTTCGTCAAAATTGTTTGGCTAAAACTTCTTTTGCCAAAGCGACAGTGGGAACAATTCGCCTTAATTTCCTTAAATTAGGAGCTAGAATTACTGTTAGTGTCAGAAGAATTTTAATCGCAATTGCCAGTTCTTGTCCCTATCAAGATATTTTAGCGATAGCTTACTCTAGAATTCAAGCGATAGCGGGAACTGGATAAGTTGAAGAGTTTTCAAAGATCATTAAATAGTCTTAAAAATGGCTGCTTATAAATTCAGCTAACTTTGTCGTGAACATTTTCCCTAATTGACGGAATTTTTCCAGTAATTCAGGAATTTTTTGATTAGTTTAGTCAGATTATTCCTTGATAACTAAGCGGGTTTCTCTTATTTTTGAAAAACACCAACTTTTAACCTCCAAATTAGGTTCTTAATTCAGTTTGTGAGAAATGCGGGTCAAGACCCCCCTAGCGGCCACCGAGAAAACCTTCACCAGCTAGGTATTTTTACTCAAGTCTCTGGAGGGGGACAGCTTACACCATTTTTCTTTATTCGCGTCACAACGAACACCGGCTTGGCAAGCATTCGAGCGTGGATGTCTGTCATGGATTTAGAAATTTGGTATTATGTGACAGTTGAGGGTGCGGAATGTGGGTTAAAAGCCTTAGAAACCTCTCACTTGAAAGCTAATCGGCAGTTTGCCCAACAAGTTTTCCCGATTCTACACAGTGCTAGACAGGCTCACCGAAATTTTCATGCAGGCCTACTGGGACTTAAACAAATTTCAAGCCCAAACAAAGCCTAAACTGGCTTTGTAAGCGGCAAACACATCCCGATTCTCGGTCAGCCACTCAAAGAAACGGAAAGACATCGCTGTCCGAAAAGCTTCCAAGGCTTCCACAAAAGTGCAGTATTGTCGAGTAGAACAGAAGTATCGTGAAAGTTAACGGTAACGGACAAGCCAAAATCCTCTCTCAAGCCGAACTAGATCGTCTGTTCGCTGGGTTCGATAACGATCGGGATAGATGTCTGTTTGGCATCTGTTTCCATACCAGCTGCAGGATATCGGAGGCGCTGCAGTTGACCGTCAACGATGTGGGGACGGCGATCACCTTCAGGAAGTCCACCACCAAAGGCAAGAAGGGAACCCGTTCTATCCCCGTCAATCCTGCCCTGCGGAAAATCCTCGACCTTTACCTGCAAGAATTTCAACCCGATAGTTACCTTTTTCCTTCCTTCCACAACGCGAGGGAAAAAGGACACCTGCATCGATCAAGTGCCGACCTGATCCTAAGAAACGCTTGCGAACGGGCGGGACTCAAAGGAGTTTCGACCCACAGCTTCCGTAGGTCGGCTTTGACCATGATGAGCAACCGGGGTGTGCCGCTCCGGGTGATCCAAAAAATAAGTGGTCACAGTAGTCTGGAAGTCCTGCAAAGATACCTAGAGGTCAGCGATGAACAGATCGGGGATGCTGTTAACGTGCTGGGGCAATAAAGGGGTAGTATTCTGAGTCTGTGGATAAGACAAGTCATAATGAGTAGACGACTACCTTGCAGAAATGCAGTCCACAGGTCTAGAGCATTACCAGTCGCGGTCACAAAAAAAGAACTCTATCAGGTACAGTTAACCCGTTTTCTCTAATATCTTATGAAAATTCCCCGCACGTTTCTCTTGTTTCCCACATTCCGCACCCTAGTCGTTGAAATCAAAAGTTGCTCTAGCCCTTGTATAGTAAGACTTTTAGCGATTACTAAGAATTATGAAGTGTCACACTCTAGTCAGCGATCGCCAGCTTAATGAGAGTTGATCTCAATAATTTGGTATCAGAGCTATCAGATTTTTAGGGCTAATTGTGCGTCTGCTGGGCAAACAAATTAGCCTGTAATTCAGAGCCGGCAATCGTTTTGACGATTTAGATAAAATTTTCAATGTGACAGTTGAGGGTGCGGAATGTGGGATACAGATTGCTTATCATTCTCATTAATAAAACGAGATGTAAAGAAACTTTAAATAATGTTAAGATCGTTGTAGTCCCACTTATGAGAGATATGACAGCAGGCGTGTTTGGTAGCTTACCTTTTCCCAATCAGAGCGGCGATCAACTCATCAGTAAGGCGGTGAGTGCTGCGATCGCTGCATTATTCAAACGGACAGGCAAGCTGAAAGCGACTGTCCGCGCCGAACCCGTGGCCAAATTACTGCAAGGCAGTATCGACGGTTTTGACTTTATCGGTCAGTCGATGCTCATGTACAATGGCCTACGCATCGAAGCCATGGAATTGTATGTGCAAGCGGTGGCGATCGATTTTAGTGCCATTTTTACCGGACAGGTGAAACTCCGTCAACCGACGCGGGCCACTTTGCGGGTAGTTTTAACGGAAGAAGACTTAACCACCTCTTTTAATACACCTTTTATTGTCGAAAAACTGCAAAGATTAGAGTACGAAGGTAAATCAATTCACTGTCAGAATACGGAATTAATTCTCAATGACGATAAAACTTTAACTCTGAAAAGTCTCATCAAATTGGGAGAAGAAGAACCAATTCTTCTAGAAATGACCACTGCTGTGGTTGTGGAAGAACGGCGAAAAATTCAATTTGTTGAGGTGGTTTATCAAGGGGACGAAAGATCGAAAGCTTTAGGAGAGGCTTTAATCAGCCACGTTAACAACCTCATGGATTTAGATAAATTTGCTCTCGATGGTACTCAATTAAGGGTCGATCGACTACGTTTAAAAGATAAACAGATTATCTTTTATGGTATCGCCGATATCGAGCGTTTTCCCCAAAGAAAATAGACAGGGTTTTTGGCTTTTAATCGTGCTTGTGGTGACAGGGAGGCACGGGATCGTAACCTCCGGGGTGAAAGGGATGACAACGGAGAATGCGCTTAATTGCCAACCAAGAACCCCGCAGCACACCAAAGCGATCGATCGCTTCCATGGCATACTGGGAACAGGTGGGTTGAAAACGACAGGAAGGGGGAAATAGCGGCGAAATAAACCGTCGATATCCCTCAATTAAGCCAATAAAAATTCCTTTCATCAATGTCACCTCGATCGCCTAAACTAAATAGATAGTCAATTTTCGCTTTTGCCACGTGGAACTATCCCACTCTCTCCTATTTTCGATCGGTTTAGTCGCCTGTTACCTAGCTGTTCTGATTCTGATCGCTGAAAAATTAAAAAGTCTTTTCAGTACCGATGGCGAAATTACCCGCAAAGTTGTCCACATTGGCACAGGAAACGTCATCCTTTTTGCCTGGTGGTTAAATATCCCCGCTTGGGTGGGAATAATCGCGGCGATCCTAGCGGCAACTATCGCTATCCTATCCTATTTTTTCCCCATTTTACCCAGTCTTAATAGTGTCGGTCGCCGCAGTTGGGGAACTTTTTTTTATGCTGTTAGTATCGGTGTTCTCGTGGCTTATTTTTGGCCAATTTCTCACCCCGAATATGCGGCAATGGGTATTTTAATTATGGCTTTGGGAGACGGATTAGCAGCCCTAGTGGGACAAAATTTTGGTCAACATCCCTACAAAATTTTCGGCAGTGGCAAAAGTCTGGAAGGTTCCCTGACTATGTTAGTAATCAGCTTTTTAGTCAGCTTGATTATTTTATCTTTTATTAATGGCATTAATCCGCCAATTATTTTAGTATCTTTATTGACAGCGATCGGAGCCACTATTCTAGAAACTTTCTCGAAACTGGGTATAGATAATCTCACTGTACCCGTTGGTAGTGCCGCCATTGCCTATTTTCTTACTCAAATTTTCATCTCAAGCTAGGCTATCCCAGCTTATTCACAAGGGCCGAATCTAAAACCTCATTGGTTAAGCTAAGTAGGGAGGCACAATTATTTGTTAGGATGGGTTAGTGGTAGCGTAACATGAGCGGGTGTTGGGTTTCATGCTTCAACCCAACCTACGTTCTATGTTAGCAATCAGCTTTTTAGTCAGCTGTACCGATAACTGATAACTGATAACTGATAACTGATAACTGATAACTGATAACTGATAACTGATAACTGATATGACTTTTACGATCACTCAAAACCAAAATCAATATCTTACCTATTGTCTCAAGGATGAAGAAGCTGACGCTTATCTGGAAGTGGTTCCCGCTAGAGGAGGAATCATCACCCGTTGGCAAATTTGCGGAGAAGATATTTTATATCTGGACAGAGAAAGATTTAAAGATCCTAACCTCAGCGTGCGCGGAGGAGTCCCGATTTTATTCCCTATCTGTGGCAACTTACCCGATAATAGCTATCAACACCAAGGCCGAAACTACACCCTCAAACAACACGGATTTGCTCGTGATTTACCCTGGCAAGTGAGCAAACAAAGCACCGAAACCGCCGCTAGTTTAACCCTAGAATTAAACAGTAATCCGGCCACTCGTCAAGTCTATCCCTTTGATTTTCAATTAATCTTTACCTATCAACTGCAAGGAAACAGCCTCAAAATTCACCAAAAAGTGATTAATCTTTCTCCCGAAAGAATGCCCTTTTCTATCGGGTTCCATCCCTATTTTCAAGTCACCGATAAAACCCGATTATCCTTTGATATTCCCTCCTCCCAATACCTCGACCAACGAACGAAGACCCTCCATTCCTACTCCGGCAACTTTGACTTTAATCTCGAAGAAATTGATGCCGCTTTTCCGCAAATTACGCGCCATCAAAGTAGTTTTAGTGATTCCTATCATCAGCGTCAAATTATCCTCGGTTACGACGATCTCTATACAACTATAGTTTTTTGGACCCTGAAAGATAAAAATTATATCTGTCTCGAACCCTGGAGCGCCCCCCGCAACGCCCTCAACACAGGCGAACATTTGACCTACCTAGAACCCCAGAGTAGCCGCGAGGCGATCGTGGAAATGCGAGTCAATCAAATTTAAATTACCCCTTGACTTAGCCCAGATAAGATGTTATGTTAATAAATCGTGTGCAGAACACGAAACGGGTCGCTAGCTCAGCGGTAGAGCACTCGGCTTTTAACCGATTGGTCTTGGGTTCGAATCCCAGGCGACCCATAAAAACTTACTAATACAGAAAGATTGACTTGTCTTCCCCTGTTTACGGATTAGCCTTACATACCAGCAGTCCCCAACTAGGACTGGCCCTCTCTAATTTCAGGGATGATAGCCGTCAACAAACTTGGGACTTAGACAGGGATTTATCGAACCTATTCCACCCCTATCTAAAACAGTTCCTAGCCCCGCAAAAATGGGCAGATTTAGCCTTTCTAGCCACCGCTAAGGGGCCGGGTAGCTTTACCAGTACCCGCATCGGTATAGTCACCGGTAGAACCCTAGCACAACAATTACAGCTACCGATTTTTACCGTCTCCAGTTTAGCGGCCTTTGCTTGGTTACAACGGGATTTTTACCCCCTCGATACCTATCTAGCCCTAGAAATGCCCGCAACTAGGGGACAATTGTATGTGGGCATCTATCGGGGTAATCGGGTTTATTTAGCTGATAGCCTGATGACTCCGGAACAATGGCAGCAGACTTTAGAAAACTTAACTATTTCCTATCAAAGATTAGCCACACCCAGTTTTTTAGGCATAAATGCCACTGATATCCTCGATTTAGCCTATTTGGACTGGCAAACGGGAAAACGCCCCCATTGGTCGGAGGCGCTCCCATTTTACGGGATGTGATTAAGTTGAACGGCTCATTTACCGGAGTGATAACATGGTTTAGTATAAGCTCGATCAATATGGAATCAAGACTCGTGTTATCTACTCTCCTAGCCGATTTCAAAATCATTTTTGAACGTGACCCCGCTGCCCGCAACTGGTTAGAGGTACTGTTTTGTTATCCTGGATTACAGGCTTTACTGTGCCATCGCTTCGCCCATTGGCTATATCAGATCGGGATTCCCTTTATTCCCCGTTTAATTTCCCATCTTGCCCGTTTTCTGACTGGTATCGAAATTCACCCCGGCGCCCAAATTGGTCAGGGTGTTTTTATCGACCATGGCATGGGAGTTGTCATCGGAGAAACGGCCATTGTCGGTGATTATGCCCTCATCTATCAGGGAGTTACTTTAGGAGGGACGGGGAAAGAAAGCGGTAAACGTCACCCGACTCTAGGGGAAAATGTGGTCGTCGGCGCTGGGGCCAAGGTTTTAGGTAATATTTATCTGGGTAATAACGTTCGCGTCGGTGCTGGTTCTGTGGTCCTGCGCGATATTCCCGCCGATTGTACCGTTGTTGGTGTACCCGGTCGTTTAATCTATCGCGCTGGGACGCGGGTGGAACCCCTCGAACACGGTGATTTACCCGACTCGGAAGCGGTGGCTATTCGCGCTTTGGTGGACCGCATCGAACAACTGGAAAAACAAGTGTACGAATTGCGGCTAGAACGGTCAAAAGAACCAGATTATCGGATTAATTGCCCAGTTTTAGCCCATTTAGAAGAAGAAGCGAGTCATGGCTGTTGCCCTGCGGCCGAACGAGATATGCGCGAGTTTCTCGAACGGGCGGTTTAACTCCGATAATCTTCTGATATGATAGAAGACTGGTTTTCTAAGTAAGTGGTTTTAATTAAATAGAAGATAGATTTTGCCTTCGATCCCCCCTTAATCCCCCCTTAATAAGGGGGTATCTGACAATTTTTAACACCTACCTACTTAGTAGCTGAAACCCATTCGTCAAAGCTATGATTGTTAAGGACTACTTGGCACCGTCCGATGGCTCAAACTGACTCGATCCGTATCCGTGGCGCCCGACAACACAATCTCAAAAATGTTGATCTCGAATTACCCCGCAATCAGTTGATTGTTTTTACGGGAGTTTCGGGATCGGGCAAATCTTCCCTCGCTTTCGACACTATTTTTGCGGAGGGACAGCGCCGCTATGTGGAGTCCCTCAGCGCCTACGCGCGCCAATTTTTGGGACAATTAGATAAACCCGATGTGGATGCGATCGAGGGTTTAAGTCCGGCTATTTCCATCGACCAAAAATCCACTTCCCACAATCCCCGCTCTAGTGTGGGAACTGTAACGGAAATTTACGATTACTTGCGTTTATTGTTCGGTCGTGCCGGTGAACCCCATTGTCCCCATTGCGATCGCAATATTGCCCCCCAAACCATCGATCAAATGTGCGATCGAGTGATGGAATTGGCCGAGAAAACCCGTTTTCAAATCTTAGCCCCAGTAATTCGCGGCAAAAAAGGCACTCATAAGCAATTAATCTCTAGTTTGGCCTCCCAAGGCTTTGCCCGGGTGCGGATTGACGGCAAGGTAGTAGAATTATCCGAGGGCATCGAGTTAGATAAAAAACATCTTCATGATCTTGAAATTGTTATTGATCGCCTGATCAAAAAAGAGGGTTTACAGGAAAGATTAGTAGATTCTTTAACCACTTGTTTAAAGCATTCCGATGGTGTAGCGATTGTGGAAATTCTCGATGAGAATAACGAAGATAATCCCGAAGTTACCAAAGAAATTGTCTTTTCCGAGAAATTTGCCTGTCCCGAACACGGGGCAGTTATGGAGGAATTATCCCCCCGTTTATTCTCTTTTAATTCTCCCTATGGTGCTTGTCCCAACTGTCACGGATTGGGCAGTTTACGGAAATTTTCGGCAGATTTAGTCATTCCAGACCCGAAACAACCGGTTTATTCTGCTATTGCCCCCTGGTCAGATAAGGATAACTCCTACTATCTTTCTCTCCTCTACGGTTTAGGGCAAGCTTTAGGTTTTGAAATTCAAACCCCTTGGCAGAAACTAACAAAAACCCAGCAAGATATCATTCTCTATGGGAGTAAAGAACCGATCTATTTTGAAGATGATTACCGTTATGATACTGGTCGCGGTTACTATCGAGAATTTGCGGGAGTTATCAATATCTTAGATAGGAATTATCAAGAAACCACCTCGGAAGTTATTAAACAAAGACTAGAGAAATATATTGTTAACCAAACCTGCGAAGTTTGTCACGGAAAAAGATTAAAACCGGAAGCTTTATCGGTACGTTTAGGACAATATACAATCACGGATTTTACCGGAGTTACCATTCGGGATTGTTTGCAGAGAATTAATGATTGTCATTTAACCCCAAGACAAGCATTAATTGGGGAATTAGCCCTCAAAGAAATCAAAGCGAGACTACAATTTTTAATCGATGTGGGATTAGATTATCTTACCCTCGATCGACCGGCGATGACTTTATCCGGGGGAGAATCCCAACGAATTCGATTAGCCACTCAAATCGGTTCGGGATTAACAGGAGTATTATACGTTCTCGATGAACCTAGCATCGGATTACACCAAAGAGATAATAGTAAACTGTTAGAAACCCTGCAAAGATTGCGAGATTTAGGTAATACTTTAATTGTCGTCGAACACGATGAAGAAACGATTCGGGCAGCCGATTATGTGGTCGATATCGGTCCAAAAGCGGGGATTCATGGCGGAGAAATCATCTGTCAAGGCAGTTTTAAAACCCTTTTAAAGTCCAAAAAATCGATAACAGGGGCATATTTATCGGGACGCAAAGTTATTGAAACTCCTCCCCAAAGAAGGGAAGGGAATGGTAATGCTTTAGTTTTAAAAAATTGCCATCAAAATAACCTAAGAAATATTGATGTAACGATTCCTTTAGGAAAATTAGTCTCGATTACGGGGGTATCTGGTTCAGGCAAATCCACCTTAATTAATGAGTTATTATATCCAGCTTTACAACATCATTTAACCCGTTTAACTCCCTTCCCCAAAGAATTAGAGAAAGTGGAAGGATTGGACGCGGTTGATAAAGTAATTGTCATCGACCAATCACCGATAGGACGCACTCCTCGGTCAAATCCTGCCACCTATACGGGGGTTTTTGACATTATTCGCGAGATTTTCACCGAAACCATCGAAGCAAAAGCTAGAGGTTACAAAGCGGGGCAGTTTTCTTTTAATGTTAAAGGAGGACGCTGTGAAGCTTGCCTAGGCCAAGGAGTAAACGTCATCGAGATGAATTTTCTCCCCGATGTCTATGTGCAGTGTGATGTGTGTAAAGGGGCGCGTTACAATCGGGAAACCCTACAGGTTAAGTATAAAGGGTATTCGATCGCCGATGTCTTAGATATGACGATCGAGGAAGCATTAAAGGTCTTTGAAAATGTCCCCCGGGCCACCACCAGATTACAAACTCTCGTGGATGTGGGTTTAGGATACTGTAAACTCGGTCAAAGCGCGCCCACTTTATCCGGTGGGGAAGCGCAAAGGGTGAAATTAGCGGCCGAATTATCCCGACGGGCCACGGGAAAAACCCTATATTTGATCGATGAACCGACTACGGGATTATCTTTTTATGATGTGCATCATCTCTTAGATGTGTTACAAAGATTGGTCGATAAAGGTAATTCGATTATCGTCATCGAACATAATCTCGACGTGATTCGCTGTAGCGATTGGATTATTGATTTGGGACCGGAAGGAGGGGACAAGGGAGGAGAATTAATCGCGGTGGGAACACCGGAAACCGTGGCTAAATGTGAACAATCCTACACCGGTCATTATCTTGCCCAAGCATTACTTCAATATCCCCCAAAAAAGCAGGATAATATTAGGGAATAACACAGAGATAATAAAGCCAATGATCAAGATTAGTATTTAACTCTTGTTCGCTGTTAATTTCCTGACCGGTTTTCCAAGAATAAATTTTAATATCTTGAAAGTAAGACCTTAACTGTCTTAATTGTTCTTTGGGAGTGGCGTAATAATTTCGGAGACGAAAATTATGGGGTTCATCCCGAATAATTGCATAGTCAGCAGTCAATAACTGTTCGTAGCTAAGAGAGGGATTACAGGCACGCAAAATCGCCCAGATGACTAAATTGACATAGCTACTAAAAGGATTGAAACTAATCTTTTTTTTCCAATCGAATTCTGGGATAATTCCCTGAAGATTATGACTAGAAAAGCAAAAATAACCACCCGCTTTACCGATGCGGCTAATTTCCTCTAAAACTAGGAAACGGTCAGCAGGGGAAATATAATCAATGCCATTAAAACTAAAGAGAATAAAATCAAAATAATTATCCGCAAATTGTTCTAGATTTCTAGCATCGGCCACTTGCCAGACTAAATGGGGGAATTTTTGACGACAAGCGGCGATCATTTCCGTAGAATAATCAACACCGATATATTCTCCCACAAGAGGGGCAAAATACTTCGTAGTCCGTCCCGCACCTACCCCTAAATCAAGCATTTTCATCGTTGATAAATGCTCTTGCAGCAGGGTTAAAATTGTCTTTTCTGCTGGCTGTAGTGCGGTTAATTGGGCATAATAACCGACAATACTAGGGTCTCTATAGGTTTGCTGATTTTTGTCCTTAATCATTCTTGAGCGCTCTTTCCTCATAATCTGGCTGTTTTTCTCTTACTAATAATTCACCTTCCCAACCGCCAATTACTTCTTCAAAAAAGCCTTCTTGCCATTGGCTAAATGTAGTTTTTTCTTCTTTTTCTTTTAGAGATATTGGCTGATCAACTAAGGTGACTTCTAAATCTGTGTTTTTAAGTTCATGCGGTAAAGATATTTGTAATGTTCCATCTTCTCCTACACGGGTTTTAAAACTAATTGTTTTCATGGTTTCGGCTAAGGTTACTACTATCATAAGGATAGTGTAATATGTCCTCGTCCGACAAGGTGCGTCCCTTGCGATCTTTTAACCATAAAGACATCTTCACCCCAAACAGGTTCGACATCGCAGAAATCACCATCCGATGAGAATGGTGATACATCCCACTCAAGACACCGTTACGCCGCTTTCTTCTCTTCGAGATCGAACTCACGATGTTGCATAACCACGAGAAACTTGATATATTGGCAGTTGATAAATATTATTGAAAATTTACTGGCGGCATAAATATGTTATCAACTGATGTCAGACAAAAATCGATGATTAAGAGAATTGAGCAAGTTGTTTCTATTTTAATGGAAGACCGTCCTTTCTTTAAAGAGGAACTTAATTATTCAGAAATAGTGAAACATTTGGTTGAATTATTTGAAAAAAATTTACCTTTTGAGGAATTTAACACTATGTCAGAGGCAGAACTGAAAGAGCATTGTAGCTTTATTATGTCCACAGAAATCCTGTCAAAAATTGGCGGCGATTTTACTCCTGAACAAATGGTTATTTTCGATGAAGCAATTAAGCGTAAATAGGTAATTATCAGTTATTCGCTAGATACTAATTAAGCGTGATCTTAAAGTTTATCAAAAAATTGAAGATGTCAAAGCTCAAAGAAAAAGTATCTTTATCAGTTGCATTACTTATTTTGAAATTAAGAGGGGATTGTTGGCAGTTGCTGCACCTAAACAAAGAGAAAGATTTAACAAACTTTCTCAGGATTATCAAATTATTTTATTAGATGATTTAGCTATTTTAGAAAAAGCAGCCGAAATTCATGCTGATCTTAGATTAAGAGGATTACCCATACAAACAGAAGATATTTTAATTGCTGCTACTGCTATAGTTAAAAGTTTAATTGTTGTTTCTAATGACGGTGATTTATTGAGGGTTGAAGGATTAAGTTTAGAGAATTGGGTAGAGTTATAAATTAAACCCAATCTTTAATTCATCCGACATATTTTAACAGCTTGAGTCAGTAAAGGGGGGCGTTAACATAGTGTAACGCACCCTACAAGATCGGCGTACTGCTACGCAGTGCCTTCGGCATCGCACTGTAAAGATGGGCGGTGATTTTTCCCTCTCACTATCAAAATTAGGAGAAAGTGGCTTAATATATATTAGGGAGCTTATTTCCTATTAAAAACCGCCAACAACCCAATGAAAACTTTAAATCAGAATTCCTGGCAAGTAGAGGGAGGAGAAACCCTGCCCCTACTTTACGAAATTGATCAACATCTTTGGTTAGAGGAAACAATAAAAATCCTCAAGGAAAATCGCTTAGATGAATTAGATGTAATCCATTTAATTGAGGAATTAGAAAGCTTGAGTAAAAGAGATAAAAACCGAGTCAGTAGCTTACTTGAACAAGTGATCAGGCATTTATTACTTTTACAATATTGGACAACAGAAGCAGAAATAAAAGGGAATCATTGGCGAGCGGAAATTATCAGTTTTCGCACGCAATTAAGAAAATGTTTAACGACGAATTTACAGAATTATTTGGCTGAGGAATTACCGATAATCTATCAGGATGCTTTCGATTATGTTCAACAAAAAACTGGTTTTTCTGGCGATTTTCCCTCAGAATGTCCTTACAGTTTAGAGCAACTATTAGATAAAAATTGGTTCAACTGTGAAGATTAGACATTAAAAATGATAGAATTATCGAGGAAAGCCGTTCTAAAACGATGGGTTTTTTAACCGAAATTTGCGATAATAAGATGCGCTTAAATTATCCACTGGGCATCAATGCAGATTTTTAGCTCTTTTGTCTCATCTACGGCGACTTTTGCCGAATTATCCCTACAAGCAGCCAAGGCCCCTGTTGATACCCTCACCGGTTGGTCATTAGAGGATCGCGATCCGCAAGTGATCGAAAAATTTGTCCCCCTTCTGGATTGGTTTTATCACCATTATTTTCGCGTCAAAACCGATGGTTGGGAAAATATTCCCCCCTCAGGACAAGTATTATTCATCGGCTCCCATAACGGCGGTTTAGCGGCTCCCGATATGTTTATGATGATGTATGATTGGTTTCAACGCTTTGGCAGCGATCGCTTAGTCTATGGTTTGATGGATTCGCGAGTCTGGCAAGTTTTTCCATCCCAAGCGCATCTAGTGGCCCAAATGGGGGCCATTCATGCTCATCCGAAAATGGCGATCGCTGCTTTAAATAGTGGCGCTAGTGTCCTCATTTATCCGGGAGGTGCTACCGATGTTTTCCGTCCCCACAGTTTAAGAAATAAAATTTATTTTGCCGGTAATCAAGCTTTTGTTAAACTAGCTTTACAGTACGAAGTGCCGATTATTCCCGCCATTTCCCACGGCGCTCACTCGACTCTGTTTGTCCTCGACGATATTTATCCTCAATTAAAAGAATTGCATAAACAGGGTATGCCTTGGCCTTTCGGTATTGACCCCGGTACCTGTCCCATCTATTTCGGTTTACCCTGGGGACTAGCTATCGGTCCCTTGCCGAATATTCCCTTACCCGTACCGATACAGACGCGGGTTTGTCCCCCAATTATTTTTGAACGTTACGGCAAAAAAGCAGCCCGGGACCGCCGTTATGTACGCGAATGTTATGAGAAAGTCTGTTATTTGATGCAGCAGCAACTCGATCAATTAGTGGCAGCCAATTCTCCCTGATACTATAGAGGAAAGTGGGGACAGAGCGATTGCGCTTGAGGATTGCTGCGGTCAGATTGGCCCGCTTGTGAGATAATGAAGTGTTTTGAGCAAAGTTATCAGTACAAAGTTTTCTCTTGAGATTTGACGATTATTTGGGGAATGCAGAAAATTATGAAACTATTACCCGCAGAATGCCAGCATTTACAAGACAAAGTAGCCATAGTAACTGGGGCCTCGCGAGGGATCGGTAAAGCGATCGCCTTGGAATTAGCCAGCCAGGGTGCTACTGTAGTGGTGAACTATGCTAAATCTAGCAGTGCTGCCGATGCCGTTGTCGAAGAAATTACCGCGGCCGGGGGAAAGGCAATAGCTCTACAAGCAGATGTGGCTAAAAGCGAAGAAGTGGATAATTTAGTGGACAGTACCAAGGAAAAATTCGGTCATATTGATGTCTTAGTTAATAATGCCGGTATTACCCGGGATACCCTGATGTTAAGAATGAAATTAGAAGACTGGCAAGCGGTCATCGATCTCAATTTAACCGGAGTTTTTCTCTGCACTCGCGCCGTCAGTAAATTGATGTTAAAACAGAAAAGCGGCCGCATAATTAACATCACTTCTGTATCCGGTTTGATGGGTAATCCGGGTCAATCTAATTACAGCGCCGCTAAAGCTGGTGTTATCGGTTTAACGAAAACTTTAGCCAAAGAATTTGCCAGTCGAGGCATCACTGTTAATGCCGTGGCCCCCGGCTTTATTGAAACCGATATGACTCATGACCTCAAAGCAGATGAAATTCTCAAATATATCCCCCTCTCCCGTTACGGAAAACCGGAAGAAGTCGCCGGAATGGTGCGTTTTTTAGCCGCCGATCCCGCCGCTATTTATATCAGTGGTCAAGTCTTTAACGTCGATGGTGGCATGGTTATGGCTTAATTCAGTTATCAGTTATCAGTTATCAGTTATCAGTCATCAGTGATTAGTTATCAGTGATTAGTTATCAGATTAAAGTTTTAAGTTTTAAGCTTTAAATGATATTATTCACCGCTCAGTCTTCACTCTTCACTCTTCACTAATTACTGTTTACTGTTTACTGTTTACTGATTACTGTTCACTGATTACTGTTCACTGATTACTGTTCACTGATTACTGTTTACTGATTACTGAAAATGACTTACTGTTTAGGAATTATCAATCGTTTTGGCATTGTTATGGGGGCGGATTCTCGCACGAATGCGGGAGTCGATTATATCTCGGCCTATCGGAAATTATTTGACTTTTCGGTATCGGGAGAAAGAGTAATTATGGTCTGTACATCGGGGAATTTATCGATTAGCCAAGGAGTGATTCACGAACTAAAAAGAGATCTGCACAATCAAGAGGATAAAAATCTCCATTCTCTGACTCATCTCTACGATATCGCCCACTATATCGGTGATAAAAGTCGTCAAGTACAAGCTAGGGAAAGAACTTGGCTAGAAAAAGATAATATTGATTTTAAATGTAAGTTTATTCTTGGGGGACAAATTAAAGGAGAAGAGCCGCAATTATTCCTGATTTATCCCCAGGGAAATCATATTCAAGCCACCAAAGAAACGCCCTTTTTACAGATAGGTGAAACTAAATACGGTAAACCGATTCTCGATCGCACTATTACCTATGATACACCCCTAGAGGAAATGGCTAAATGTGCCTTACTTTCCATCGATTCGACCATGAAATCGAATATTTCTGTCGGACCGCCTATCTATTTGAGTATGTATGAAGCTAATAGCCTAAGCCTACGTCATAAGTTACAATTGCGCCTAGGAGACCCCTACCTAGCCAAAATGCGGAAACTCTGGGAAGATTACGTCCGGCAAGCTTTCGAGGCTATGCCCAATGTGGAATGGCATTATACCGATGAAGATCCCAAAGAAGATATCATAATAGATTAAGTAACTCTTTTTAACTTAACTTGACAATTCGATGATCATTGTTACCTTGATGTTGGCAGGTAGTCTAGCTTGGTTTTTTAGCACCCTTGCTGGTGGGGGCAGCCCCCTGATTCTACTCCCCGTTTTAGGTTGGTTTCTCGATGCTGCCGTCATTCCTCCGGTTTTAACCACGGGGATGCTACTCGGTAACGTCCAACGCATGGGAATGTATTGGCGCGCCATTGACTGGCCCTCGACGGTGTGGTATTTACCCGGGGCAATTATGGGATCTACCCTCGGCGCTTTTGTCTTTGCCCATTTACAATTCAAATGGTTGCCGCTAGTTTTGGGAATTTTTCTGGTTTTCTCCTCGCTTAAACAATTATTTCCCCAAGAAGAAAATCCTTTTTTTGAGATTAAAACTTGGTATTTTATGCCCTCGGGATTTATCTACGCTTTCCTCTCAGGATTAGTCGGTAGTACCGGCCCGATGATGAACCTGTTTTATATCAACTATGGGCTAGTTAAAGAACCAATGGTGGCAACGAAATCCGTTCACATGGTAGTAGTTCATGTGGCCAAATTAATCGCCTACGCAGCCTTTGGAGTTTTACATCTGCCCTTTCTCGGTTACGGTTTATTATTAGGATTAGCGGCCTGGCCGGGCAATTGGTTAGGACAAAAAGTTTTAGAAAAAATGAGTCCCCAACAATTTAAACAAGCAGTGATGTTATTCGTTTCGATGAGTGGCCTATTGATGATCTGGCGAGAACGCGGCATCGTCTTTTAAAATTTTGCTGACAAGGGGACAAATTTTGCTAGAATACTAGATAAAGGTGAATTGTATTAACCCCGTGTAATACAGCGATAACCGTTAAATTTGCTCCTTGATTAACCCCCTAGCTGAAAATGACAGAAACCGCCAATTTTACCCTCGAACAAGGTTTAGAACGCTACCAACAGGGAGAAAGCGCCGCCAGTTTATTGCCGGAATTTAAACAATTAAGCGATCGCACTCCGAAAAATGCCGCCGTTTGGTCTTGTTTGGCTTGGTTATATATGCTCACCGATAAACCGGAATTAGCCCTAAAAGCCGCCCAAAAAGCCGTAAAACTCGATAAAGTTTCCCCGCAAAACCGGATCAATTTGGTTTTGGCTATGTTAGAAACCAAAACCGCCGGAGTCAGAGAACATATCGAACTGGTGCAACAATTAGTTAGTTTAAACAAAGAAGTTCGCCAAGAAGTGGATGAAAATATCGCCGATGGTTTGGCTAGAAAACCCGATTGGAAAAGTTTAGAACGCATCAAAGCTTGGTTAAATGAATAAGAATATGGCATTATCAAAACAGTTATTACTCGGCTTAAAAGCCAATGATTTTCGGCATCCCATCGACCTAGAGGCAACTAATTCCCTTAAACAATTGCCTGGGTTAGATATAGCCGTGAGAAGTTTATTAGGTTCCGTCGCTGAGGAATTCTTTTACTTAAATAATATTGCTGCTAGTGTTTTGGTGGGAGAAAAACAATTACCCGACCTGCATAATCTACTCCTAGAAGCTTGCCGAATTCTCGACTTAGAACCACCTCAATTATACATTCAACAAAACCCCGTTCCTAACGCCTATACCTTCGCCATGCGCGGCAAAAAACCGTTTATGGTGATGCACACTTCCCTAATTGAAATGCTGACTCCCGCAGAAATTCAAGCGGTAATCGCCCACGAATTAGGACATCTCAAATGTGAACACGGCGTTTATCTGACTTTAGCCAATATTATGGTCCTAGCGGCGGGATTACTGCCCAATTGGGGGACAATGTTAGCACGATCCCTACAGGAGAGAATGTTAGCATGGGTGCGCTGCGCCGAGTTTAGCTGCGATCGAGCGGCTTTATTGGCAGTTCAAGACCCAAAAATCGTCATGTCGGTGTTAATGAAGTTAGCCGGAGGTTCCCCCAGTCTCGCACCTTTATTAAATTTAGAGGCTTTTATCGATCAGGCCAAGTCCTACGATGCCGTCAGCGCCTCGGAAATGGGCGAAATGTTAAAGGGTTTGCAAACCCAACAGTTAACCCATCCCCTCCCCGTCCTGCGTGCGCGAGAAATCGATCGTTGGGCCAGTTCCCCCGATTATCACAATTTGTTAAAGAGTCCAAAAATGGGTTATAATGATAAAGCTAATGCCAAGGGCGAATGGCGAAATTGGTAGACGCACCACACTCAAAATGTGGCGAGGCAGCCCCTCATGTCGGTTCGAGTCCGACTCCGCCCATCAAATTACAGTGATTTCTGGCTATTATGGTGTTGATGCTTCCATCCGACTAAACCAGAGAAATCGTGAGCGAGGGTTAGCCATCCGTTTTAACGGATGGTAGTCGAGCGAACAAGGGGATTTATCCCCCTGTATCATTTATTAGTTTGATTCTCAATGTATTTTTTAATAGTTTCCGTAGAAGCGTTGCCAGCAGTTGAGCAGAAATAGCTAGGAGTCCACAGAGTGGGTAGTTTTAACAATTCTGGAAATTCTTTTCTTAAGTGATGAGATAGTCTCCCTTTGATTCTTTTAATTATTGTGGTCGGGGAATAACTAGGGTCTGATTCCAAAAATAAATGAATATGATCTGGCATTATTTCTAATGCGTTCTCGCGTAGCGAGCGCGTTCTCGCGTAGCGAGCGCGTTGCGACCAACCTCCAGTTATTTTCTTTGCACAGGTCAAAAATAATCGACTGCGCTCTTAACTTAATGTCCCCTTTTAATACCGCTTTTCTCCGTTTTGGACACCAGACAAAGTGATAGTTAAGTAGTGTTACCGAATGAGGATTTCTTCTATAATCTTCCATCTACCCTTGACAAATAGTGTATTTCCAACATATCCTCTATACAGGAGGTAAGTCAAGATGTACGGAGTTCAAGAAGTTCTCATCCATACAGACAGCGAGATAAGGGCTGTCTTAGAGTTTGTCTGTGAAGAAGCTAACAAGCTGGCTAATTGTGGTATTTATTATTGTCGGCAAATGCTTTTTAAGGCAGGGCGATATATCGGTAAATATGACCTTGATTCTCAGTTGAAAAATAACCCTCATTTTCGAGCCATGCGGTCATGTTGCGCTCAACAATTGCTACATGATGTTGCTGAATCTTTTTCTTCCTATAAAGGGCTTTTAGGTCTCTGGAATAAAGGGCAATTACCTAATAAGCCTAGACCACCTAAATATCGAAAGAAAGGGGGGATGGCAGTAGTAACCTATACGGCAAGATATGTGAAGTTAACCGAAAAAGGGTTAAGGTTTTCGTTGGGGGATCAGGTAAAAGCTTGGTTCGGGATTGATAGTTTTTATCTGCCAATGCCGTCTAATTTGAGGTTTGAAGACATTAAAGAGTTTCGGATCGTTCCTAGAAATCTTAGTTTTTATCTTGAGTGTGTTTATAAGCAACCCGATCAAGAGAAAGTTAAGCCTAATAACAATGTACTAGGAATAGATCACGGATTGGGTAACTGGTTAACCTGCGTTTCTAACACGGGAAAGTCTTTTATCTTTGACGGAAAAAAGGCTAAGTCTCAAAATCAATGGTATAACAAGCGAGTTGCTCAAATTAAGACTGGTAAGCCGCCGGGTTACTGGGATGATGAATTAGCTAAAATAACCGAAAGGCGTAACCGACAGATGAGAGACGCTACCAATAAAGCTGCTCGTTTTATTATCAATTGGTGTCTCGGCAATGACATTTATACTGTCGTTTTTGGAGGGAATCAGCGACAAAAAGACTCGATTGAGTTAGGAAAGAAAGTTAATCAGGAATTTGTTAGTATTCCCACAGCGAAGCTTAAAAATCGCATTTGTCAATTGTGTGAAAAGTACGGGATTAAATTCGTTGAGACTGAGGAAAGCTACACCTCAAAGGCTTCTTTTTTAGATGGTGATTCGCTACCTAAATTCGGTGAGAAACCCGAAGGGTGGCAGTCATCAGGTAAAAGAATTAAAAGAGGTTTGTTTAAAGCTTTTAGTGGTCAATTAATTAATGCTGATTGCAACGGTGCGGCCAATATCATTAAAAAAGTAGCCACACAGCTAGGGGTTTCTCTAGATAAGGTGGGTAGGGCATCTTTGACAGTGCCACAACGATATAAATTGGATAGCCTTTCTAAAATATATCGTAATCGAATAGAAGCGCGGTTTCAACCCGCTTCTATTCACCGATTAGAATCCCCGTCTTTTTAAAGCGGGGAGATGTCAAATTAATCTCACGCCGAGGAGTAGATTTTACGCCTACTGGAAGCATCCTTACTACCTACCCCACTGGAAAGACGAGATAGATAATTTCAGATTGGAATTAAGCTTGCTGTTTCGCTCTCAGGTAATCTACAATCATGCCTTAGAACGGTTTGGTTATTGTTATCAAAAAGCACTGGGAAAAGCGAGCCGCAAAAGTTGATTAACTTTACCAGTTGACTGTCCTTGGACAATTGAGAAAATTCTTGATGAAGATTGGTTCCCTGGTTAATACATACTCAAAAATAATGCTGTTTTTGAAAGGATTAATATCGCTATTAAAGTTGGGGTTTTTAGTGACTGAATGATGGGTGTCCGACAAAAAACCCCCGCCGTTAGCGGGGGATATGGCATAGTTCTACTGTGATGCCTAGCTGAGACTTACAACCCGTAAACGAAGTTAGCATTAGTCATGCCAGCTGCGGCACCAGCCCCAACATTGGCAATTAGGTAACTGCCGGCGGCGGTGGAATTGTTATACCAGATGTCGCCGTTGATGGTATTGACGTAGATGCCGGAGAGGTTTCCCAATGCTCCCCCGGTGAACCCGGCTCCCTTGAATAACAAGCCAACGCTAAGGACATTTCCAGGCACATTACCACCAACAAAGCTCAGACCCGTGATCCCCGGAGAAATGACCAAGATGCTGTCAAGACTGTCCGCCAGAATGATCTTGTCAGCGGGTACAGAGAAGCCGGCGATTAGATCACGGTTCGCTATGTTGTCGAGCCTGAAGAAATCGTTTCCAGCACCACCAGTGAGAGAATCCTCACCAAAGCCACCATCGAGGGTGTCGTTGCCAAGACCGCCATTGATGGTGTCGTTGCCAGCACCGCCGTTGATTAAGTTGGCGGAGGCATTACCCGTTACCGAGTCGTTACCGGCACCCATATTGGCGTTTTCAAAGTTGATATAGCTTTCACTGCCAAAGTCGGTTAACCCGGTGGCCATATTGAACACGTAGTTACCACCCCAGGCGGTGTGGTCAATGGTATCGGTGCCGGCACCACCGTCCATAGTTTCGGGGCCAAGTCCCGAAAAGAGGGTGTCGTTACCTCCATTGCCCCGATAGGTTCCCCCGTCGCCATCGGAGGTGATGACATCATTACCGTCACCGCCGTTGAGGGTATCTATCCCCGCGCCTCCCACTAGGGTGTCGTTGCCAGCACCGCCGTTGATTAAGTTGGCGGAGGCATTACCCGTTACCGAGTCGTTACCGGCACCCATATTGGCGTTTTCAAAGTTGATATAGCTTTCACTGCCAAAGTCGGTTAACCCGGTGGCCATATTGAACACGTAGTTACCACCCCAGGCGGTGTGGTCAATGGTATCGGTGCCGTCACCACCGTCCATAGTTTCGGGGCCAAGTCCCGAAAAGAGGGTGTCGTTACCCCCATCGCCCCGATAGGTTCCGCCGTCGCCATCGGAGGTGATGACATCATTACCGTCACCACCGTTGAGGGTATCTATCCCCGCGCCTCCCACTAGGGTGTCGTTGCCAGCATCGCCATTGAGGATGTCGTTGCCAGCGCCGCCGTTAATCAGGTTGGCGGAGGCATTACCCGTTACCGAGTCGTTACCGGCACCCATATTGGCGTTTTCAAAGTTGATATAGCTTTCACTGCCAAAGTCGGTTAACCCGGTGGCCATATTGAACACGTAGTTACCACCCCAGGCGGTGTGGTCAATGGTATCGGTGCCGGCACCACCGTCCATAGTTTCGGGGCCAAGTCCCGAAAAGAGGGTGTCGTTACCTCCATTGCCCCGATAGGTTCCCCCGTCGCCATCGGAGGTGATGACATCATTACCGTCACCGCCGTTGAGGGTATCTATCCCCGCGCCTCCCACTAGGGTGTCCTTGCCCCCATTACCATAGATTAAATCATTGCCAGCACCACCGTTAGAAGTGTCATTACCGTTATCAAGAACGATAAGATCATCGGAGTCAAAACCGTTAGTTGTGTTATTGTCGAGGAGATTGCCGTCAAATATATCGGAAAAAATCGGGTTAACCATTGTCTTTCTTGTCTCCTAAGTACAACTAGACCAATTAACTCGCTTGGATTGTGCGAGCTAACTGTATTTCAGGGGAACGAAAGCTAGGGAACAATAAAAAAATAAAATTGGCTCAAGGTCACTTTACCTTAATCTTGCGACTGATTAAAGATAAAGAATTGAGGACTCATTACCGCCTCTCCACCCAGCCCTAGAGATGGAAACATCTAGATTATGACAGGGAACAACTCACACAACAGGCAAGAGTGGAGAGAACCTTGTCTATTAGATGGCAGACCAATACCGGGATTGTACAGCAAAGAATAGCCAAAAAGTAGTTAGCAAAATAAATCTTAACATTGCCTGAGTTCGGGTTAAACAGATTATCGCCACCCATGAAAATATTCTGATTGACGAATTTGCCTTATTTCTGAACTTCCCCCCTATAAATATAGTAGCTATGGCTAAAAGTCTTACAGAGCTTGAGCTAAAGCAATGTAAAACCAATAAACTACTCTAGATACAGTCAACGGTACAGCCATACTTCCCACTTCCCACTCTTGGTATTAGAGGCACTCCCATAAAGAGGGCTATAATTAATCTTAATAGACAGTCGATCGAGAGCAACAATATGTTAAATGCAGTGGAATTTAAAGCCAAAATCAAACAAGGTATTATCGAAATTCCCGAAGAATACCAACAGGACTTGAGGGAAGACAGCGAAGTTCAAGTTATTGTGATCAAACAAAATAAAAAAATATCAACCACTGGAATCATTGCCCAATTAACTCAAAATCCCGTTGCTGTTAAAGGTATTCGTCAATTAAATCGGGAAGAAATTCATCAGCTATAATTATGACCAATTCTCTTTATTTTTGTGATTCTAACATCTGGCTATACCGTCTTTTAATAGACCCAGAGTGTAACGATGCTGAAGAAATGCGAAAACACAATCTAGCGACCGCTTTAACTAGCAGGTAAAATATCTTAATCAGTACGCAAATTATTAATGAAGTTTGCGCTGTTTTATCCAAAAAAGCTAAAATAAGTGAAATTCAAATTAGACAAATTATCCAAGAATTTTACGATGGATGTGTTGTTATTCAACTTGATCGCAATATTATTTTAAGAGCCTCTGAACTCCGCACTCAATACAGTTTTTGGTTCTTCGTTACTTGGTATGGTTCAATAGGGTGGCATAAATCGACTAAATCCTTATCTGGCAAGAGTTCTATTGATTAGTTCGTTCTAGATCGAAAACAATTGACAAAAATCGCATCAATGTCCTTCTCTATAAAGGTTTCATCCCTTATAACTCCGTCCATCGCATAGCACCAACCGAAGAACCCAGTTTTTCTTTTTGGGATAGTTTAATTGTAGCTAGTGCCTTAGCATCCGAGGCTAATATTCTTTACTCTGAAGATATGCAGGATGGATTAATAATATCCAATCAACTAACTTTAATTAATCCCTTTCGATCGAGTTGATTATCAGTGTGATATTATTAAATTACTCATTTAATCAATAGTGATGAATAGGCAACAAAAGCGAGTTTTATCCCTATTTTCTGGCTGCGGGGGAATGGACTTAGGATTAGAGGGAGGTTTTTGGGTACACCAAGACTGTGTTAATGAAAATATTCATCGAGATTGGATAGTAGAAAGACGGGAACCATGGCTAAAACTACCGCGCACTACTTTTGAAACTGTCTTTGCTAATGATATAACTAAAGCTGCTCATAATGCTTGGATTCCCTACTTTGAAAAAAGGGGTAAAAAGAATGTATTTCACTTGGGGAGTATTGTAGATTTAGTCAAACAAGCAGAAAAAGGAGAGTTTCAGTTTCCCAGTAATATCGATGTAGTAACGGGAGGTTTTCCCTGTCAAGATTTTAGTGTTTCAGGAAAAAGAAAGGGGTTTAATTCTCACAAAAGTCACACGGGGAAACTGCTAGACGAGAGTGAAGATAGTTTTCAGGACAATCGCGGGAAACTCTATTATTGGATGAAAAGAGTTATTGAATTAACCTTACCTAAAGTTTTTATTGCTGAAAATGTCAAAGGTTTAATCTCTTTGGCTAATGTTAAAGATATAATTGAAGATGATTTTAGTGCCATTGGTAAAGATGGATATATAGTTATCCCTAAACTTCTCTTTGCTCCCGATTATGGAATTCCCCAAACTAGGGAAAGAATTATCTTTATCGGTTTAAATAAAACCTATTTAAAAGCGACAGCGATAGGACATCTAGAAAATCATGATATTTTTCCGCGTCCAACCCATAAAGTTATTAAGCATCAATTAAATCTGTTTGAGTCAATATATCCTCTTAAAACTTACAGTACAGTGGGTCAGATATTATCAGGTTTAGCAGAACCGGAAGATGAGTTATTTGACCTCTCACAAAAAAGCTATTCAAAAGCTAAACATTATGGTAAAACTCAGGGACAAATCGAGGTTAATTTACAGGGTTTAAGTCCGACTATTCGCTCGGAACATCACGGTAATATTGAATTTAGGAGATTATCTTTAGAATTAGGGGGAAAGATAGTTAATGAGTTAGAAGCAGGGTTAAAAATGAGACGTTTAACTGTGCGGGAATGTGCGAGAATACAGACTTTTCCCGATGATTTTCAATTTGTGCGTCCACAAAATAAGGGAGATGAAAAATATTCACTTTCGGCTACGGATGGTTACAAACTAATTGGTAATGCTGTCCCACCCTTGCTTGCTTACCACATTGCTAGACACCTAGAACATCAATGGGATTATTTGTTTGAAGATATTTATTCAGTCAGCAAAAATTTATGTGTAGCATTGCCTTAATAATTTCTGCTAATTATCAATTATGAAGTGGGGAGAATAAATAAAAATAATCTCCTGACGACCGACTCCTCAAAATCACAACTTGACACCTCACCCTTAAGATAACTGCTATAACCTGAGTTCGGAATCAGGGAAAAGGGCAAAATTTCCCTAATCCGAACTAACCTTGATTACAAAACCTTATGGGTGTGAGAATGTTGTTTGACGTTATCCTCCGTCCGCACCACATGAACAGCATTCAAGATGCGTTTTTTCTCTAGGGAAAAGTTTAAATCGTCTTTTTGGCTGCCCAAGGGGATTAACCCTTGCAGGTGGGGTTGATTTTTGTAGGTGCGAGTGGCCGCAATCGCCCTTTCGACAAAATTCTCGCATAATTGGGCATTATCGGGGAAATTACTGGGTATTTGAGGATTATCGTCCTGAAATACCTCTCCTAAAGCCATGGCGCGGGCAAATTCGTAGGAAGTGGGAATTCCTTTGACAATTGCCTCTAGGGCCGCCGAGGGAATCGGTTCTAACACCGCCACTTTTTCTAATTCTCCCTCCTGTTTGAGAAAACAAATCGCTAAACCGAATACACAATAATCATCTTTTGTCAAGTCAGAAATGTTTAAGAATTGTGTCGCTGTGGCCATTATTTTGATCCTGAGTCGCTCTTTATTTAATCTTGCGGGCGATGAGCGATCGAATCAAGGTTTTTATTAAGAGATATGAAGGAGAAAAATTTAGCAGGGTTGGGCCACGCTAACGCATCCCCAGACGGAAAAAACTGAGAACTGTTAGACTAGAAACCAGCAGATTAACTGATAAACCAGCTTTATGTCACCCACTCTACTCATCTCCAAAGAACTCCCCACCCTGAAATATAATCCTAGTCTGGAGCGCTTTGATAGCTCTTGGGCGGCCCCTTTGTCCACTCTTCTGGGACTGGGACGGGCTGCCGGGGCAACTTTTATCGAATTTTTCCTCGAAAGAGTCAACTATATCAGTTGTTTAGCCGAAGATGACACCATCACCAGTCTCTCACCGAAACTATCTACAGGGGCAGGAATCCGCCTTTTTCGCGGTAAAGCTGATTGTTATGTCAGTACCAACGATTTAAGCTTCCAAGGCTTAAAAAATGCCCTAGAAAAAGGTTTATCGATTCTCGGTTTAAACCTACCCAGTCCTAACGCATATATTCCCGAAATCAATCTGGAAATGTTCCGGGATTATGCCACGGTCAAAAACAAAGATATTTGGCTGAATAATTGCAGTTCTTTGCGAGAAATGGGTGATATTCTCCTAACTGCTAACGTTCAACTCAATCAGAAAGCCTCTCACGTCCAATCTCGTCGCGCCGCTTATTTTCGCGATTGGCAAGAAATTTTAGTTGCCGCTAGTGATGGCACTTTTGCCCGGGATATTCGCCTCACCCAATCCGTGGGCTATAATCTCCTCTGTGCCGATGGGACTAATCGTTCTAGCATTGGTAAACGGGTGGGTAGTACCAGTAATCCCGATTTTCTGCGGACGTGGAATGCCGAGGAATCGGCGGCAGAAGTGGCCGAATCGGCGGGTAAAATGCTTTACGCTGACTATGTAGAATCCGGCAGTTATCCCATCGTTATGGCCAATGAATTTGGCGGCGTTATCTTCCACGAAGCCTGCGGCCATTTGCTAGAAACTACGCAAATTGAGCAAAAAACCACGCCCTTTCTCGATAAAAAAGGCGAAAAAATCGCCCACGAAAACCTGACGGCTTGGGACGAAGGATTATCCGATAAAGCTTTCGGTACTATCGATATGGACGATGAGGGAATGCCGGCCCAGCGTACTCTCCTAATTGAAAATGGTATCCTAAAAAACTTCATTGCCGATCGCACCGGTTCAATTAAAACCGGCCATCCGCGCACAGGTAGCGGTCGCCGTCAAAACTACACCTATGCCGCCGCTAGTCGGATGCGGAATACCTACATCGCACCTGGGGAATATACCCTCGATAATCTCT
Source organism: Microcystis aeruginosa NIES-843 (assembly GCF_000010625.1). Taxonomy (NCBI): domain Bacteria; kingdom Bacillati; phylum Cyanobacteriota; class Cyanophyceae; order Chroococcales; family Microcystaceae; genus Microcystis; species Microcystis aeruginosa. Next base: position 3,071,620 of record NC_010296.1, on the reverse strand, counting down.
TTAATTCCATCGATAAAGGCATTTATTGCAAAAAAATGGGCGGTGGTAGTGTGGGGGCGACCGGGGAATTTAATTTCGCCGTCGAGGAGGCCTATCTTATCGAAAACGGCAACCTGACTAAACCCCTAAAAGGCGCGACTTTAATCGGTTCAGCCAAGGAGATTATGAATAAAATCTCTATGTGTTCCCAAGATTTAGGACTAGCGGCGGGTTTTTGCGGTTCCGTCAGTGGTAGCGTTTATGTCACCGTTGGTCAACCCCATTTAAAAGTCGATTCTATTACCGTTGGCGGTCGTTAATCATGACTTTAGTAATTCTCTACTATTTCCTCATTGCCATCATGATAGTGGGGATAATTGGCGAACTGCTGCCCGCTGTCCCCGGCATGAGTTTGATTTTAATCGCCATGCTGGTGTGGGGTTTTGTCACCAAATTTGCGGGGATGGGGGTCGCTTTAACCGTGGCCTTTGTTGTCCTTCTCCTCAGTCTGGGGGTGGAATTCCTCGCTAGTTATCTCGGCGCCCAAAAAGTTGGGGCGAGCAATTGGAGTCAAATCGGTCTAGTAGTGGGTTTATTAGCGGGAATATTCGGGCTTTTACCCGCTTTACCCATTGGCGGACCGATTATCGGCTTATTTGTCGGTCCTGTGGTGGGGGCTTTTTTGGGAGAATACGCCTATCGTCGCGATTTGGAATTAACTCCCCGTTTGCAACAATCCCTAAAAGTCTGTGTCGGTATCGTCGTCGGCACGGTTATCGGTCACGTTGCCAAAGCTATGCTGGCCACGGCTGCCGTTATCGTCTTTATTGTCACCACTTGGCCCAATCTCTCTTCAGTTATCAGTTATCAGTTATCAGTTATCAGTTATCAGTTATCAGTTTTCAGAACGTAGGTTGGGTTGAAGCATGAAACCCAACGCCCGCATGGTTTACGCTACCGCTAACCCATCCTACAAATAATTGTGCCTCCCTACTTATCCAGCTTACGGCTGACCGCTATCAGTTATCAGATTTGAGTTTTCAGTGGACACTGTTAAGTGGCAAGTTCTGAGCTTTCTTTTCACTGATTACTGATTACTGTTTACTGATAACTGAAAAATCCTCCAACACCAAAAAAAATCTATGCCAAAAGTTGAAGATATCGCCCAAATCGCTAATTCTAGCGCCCAAGCTTTAGGAATTGCTAAATACGACATCTATGGTTCCTCTGTGGATGAAACCGATGTGGATGTGTTTCAAGGGGAACCCAAACAGGTACAAGCTTCCAATCGTTCCAGCGTTATCGTTCGCGTCTGGAATCGGGATAATCAAGTCGGTGTCACCTCGACCACCGATGTGGACCCGGTGGGACTGCAATTAGCCCTAAAAACCGCCCAAGAAGCCAGCTTTTTTGGCGTTAAGGAAAATGTCCCCGATTTTAGTCCTGCCGCCACCGCACCTACCACAGAAGTGGCCAGCGAAATGTCTAATCAAGCACCTGTATCCACTCTCGTCGATAAGTTATTAGCCGCCGAAAAATCCTTACTAGCGGCCCATCCGGCTATTGCCAGTGTTCCCTATAACGGTTTGGGACAACAGCAGGTCAGACGTTTTTATCTCAATAGCGACGGGGCAATGCGTCAGGAAGCGCGTAGTTATGCCAGCGTGTATTTATACACCAAAACCGAACAGGAAGGCAAAAAACCCCGCAGCGCTGGTGCTTTTCGGGTTAGTCCAGGCCTGGAAAAATTAGATATCGATGGTTGCATCGAGGAAGCGATTACCAAAACTGTTAGCCATCTGGACTATCAACCGATTACCACGGGTAAATATTTAGTGGTTTTTGCCCCCCGGGCCTTTTTGAGTCTAATGGGAGCATTTTCTAATCTGTTTAATGCCCAAAATGTCCTTGATAAACAGAGTCTTTCTACTCCTGAATCTTTGGGAACACAAATCGCTGCTACTGCCTTAAATTTGTGCGATGATTCCCTCCATCCGGCTAATGTTGCCGCAGAAACTTTTGATAGTGAAGGCACTCCCACCCGTCGTGTGGAATTAATTAAAGAGGGGATTTTGAGTAATTTTCTCCATAGCACGATTACCGCTAAACGGATGAATACGGAACCGACTGGCAACGGTAACATTGGGTCAAAAGTAACGGTTAGTCCCCATTTTTATCACGTTTTTGCTAGTGCTAATCAACCAAAGAGCTATTCTTTGGAAACAGCAGAAAATGTGGTTTTAATTGATAGTTTACAGGCACTTCATGCAGGAGTTAATTCTCTACAAGGTTCCTTCTCTTTGCCCTTTGATGGTTGGTTAGTGAACAAAAATGAGCGCGTTAGCATCGATTCCGCTACCGTAGCTGGGGATATTTTAACACTGCTGAAATCGATTGTTTATCTGGAACCGGAAGCAGTTATTACTCCTAGTGGTGTTTGTCCCTACGTTTGGGTAGAGGGTTTATCAATCACAGGAGAAGCTTAACACTATACCTGACCAAAAATAGGGGGTATTAACTAGGGTAATACCCCCCGCCAGATGGATGCTAATTTTATAGTCGTGGGTAAGCTGTTGACTATGCAAATTACACTAAATCTGGTTATTAAAGACTGATTATTTATTCTCCCTTTTGTCTTTTGCCTATACTCATAAGTAGCCTATACTCAACGGATTTAGTATTACTCCTAATTAAGAACTATTTTTCAGCCGGGGGAAACCAATTATCATCTAATGTTTGTTCGAGGGATATATGAGCGTCTGAATTGAGGGAAAAAAGCTGAGAAACCGATTTAATCGCCACTGGATAAACTTTATCATACATGGCTGCTAATTCTGACCGTAAGCTGGGACTATCTTCTAAACGATGCTGAATTTGGGCGCGAAAATTGACTATTTCTGCCGCCCAATGATTACCTGACCGTTTTTTTTCTTCTTGCCAATAAGCCAGCTTTAAAAGATGTTCGATAAGACGGGTTAACAGACTCATTAAAGCTCGTCTATCACTTTTCCCCATACTCTCGATTTCTTCAATTAAATTATCCCAATCTACCTGCTCAAAATTGCGCTCTCGTAACTGTTTTACCGTCTCTTTTAGCCATTGATTATAATCAGTTTCGTAGGCAGTTGACGACATAAGACCTCTTGTAAAAATCAAAAATTGTTGTTGGGGTTAGGAGTCAGTAGCCAGTAGTCAGGAGTCAGGAGAATTAAGAATGAATAATAATTCATTAAATGGTCTATTTACATATTTTATGCAATTTAATCCTTATTTTTGCCGTTTTTGAACCCTGAAAAATTAATTATGCAAGAGGTTTATAATTTAACTCTCCATAGAAAATTACTTAAGTGGGTGGGTGGAATTAAATATAAGATGAACGTAGGTTGGGTTGAAGCATGAAACCCAACGCCTGCTCATGTTACGCTACCGCTAACCCATCCTACAAATAATTGTGCCTCCCTACTTAAATGGCTCTCTATCTAGGGCTGGTTGAATAAATCTACTTTTCTTGCACAGGATAATTACGGTCAGGAAATTCTAGCAAATATAATCTATCCCCGTCTATTAAGAAATATTACCCTAAACATGAGTAGATTAAGAAAGGTTAATGGGTGTATCCATTGATAGATAAGGGTTTTCGGCTATTGTACTAGATATCTATGGGAGAAATCCAGATATATTCTAGAACGTGAGGTGTGGAACCTGACGCGATTGCCCATAAAAATGCCAGGTTTTTGAACGTGGACTCGTTGAACCAAGAATCCCGAAGCACTGGGGTGGGAGTATCAATCGGATTCTCTCAGGAAACCCGCTTTCTAAATTGTAGTAAGATTGAGGGCATAGTATGGCAATTTCGTAGGCGATGAAGGCAGCGGCAGTTATTGAACAGTACAAAAACGGGCGGCGGGATTTCCGGGGGGAATCCTTGCGAGGCGGTAACTTTCGCAGTGCGGACTTAGCGGGGGCGGATTTCAGTGGTTGTGATATACGCGGGGCAAATTTTAGTCGGGCGAATTTGACGGGGACGAAGTTTGCTGGGGCGAAGGCGGGATTGCCGAAGCGGTGGCTGGTGATTTTGCTGGGGTTGGCTTTGGTGTTAATTCTGTTTTCGAGTTATTTCTCCACCATGGCTGGTTATCTGGTGGGCTTAATTTTTGATTCATCCAGTACACAAAACCAAGTTATTCGTTGGTCAATCTTAATTCTTCTCATCTGTTTTTGCGCTGTCACTTGGCGTAAAAATATTTTGGCCGGAGCCGTAGCCGTAGCCGTAGCCCTAGCCGTAGCCGGAGCCGGAGCCGGAGCCGTAGCCGGAGCCGGAGCCGGAGCCGTAGCCGTAGCCGGAGCCGTAGCCGGAGCCGGAGCCGTAGCCGTAGCCGGAGCCGTAGCCCTAGCCGTAGCCGGAGCCGTAGCCGGAGCCGTAGCCCTAGCCGTAGCCCTAGCCGTAGCCGTAGCCGTAGCCGGAGCCGTAGCCGTAGCCGTAGCCGGAGCCGTAGCCGGAGCCGTAGCCGTAGCCCTAGCCGGAGCCGGAGCCGTAGCCCTAGCCGGAGCCGGAGCCGGAGCCGGAGCCGGAGCCGTAGCCCTAGCCGGAGCCGGAGCCGTAGCCGGAGCCGTAGCCGTAGCCTTGACATTATTTTTCTGTTGGCTCGGTTGGCTGACCCTTAAACAAGAACACCGCGATCCTTGGTTGCGTAAAATTGTGATAGCCTTTGCTGCCATTGGTGGCACCTCCTTTTTTCAAGCCAATTTAACCGAGGCGGATTTTACAGGAGCCACCTTAAAAAGTACCAATTTTAATCAGGCAATCTTGAATAGAACTCTTGCAAATTAATTATATGTTATAATGATGGGTTAACTAATTTTCCCCAAAAAATTAGTTAATCAGTACATTTGTCCTGAATGAAAACTTGAAGTTTAACTTTTAACTCAAAACTCTTTAGAGCTGCTTTAATTTGGTTATCAAAACCTCTTTATTTAAGCGGCACAAACTATCTCAATTATAAAAATTGAGAATAAATTCTCCTTGACTTGATTAATCTTTAGGCAACTTTTAAGAAGCTGCTATACCTATCCCTAACTCACAGTTATAAATAGCCGCCAACAAGTTAACTCTTAAACTATATCTTCGACGACGATTCCGATATTTACAGGATAAGATTTTAAAGATTTTGAGTTTCCTATTTATAGGTTCAATGATAATCCTTTCTTTGGCTAAAGCCTTGTTATACTCTTTTTCTAACTCTGTTAATTTTCTATTTTTCGATTTCTTTTTCGGTGTATAACTATTACTATGGTATGCAGCTATTCCCTGATAACCACTGTCTTCTATGCTGGTAGTTAAAGGATGAAAACGAACTCGACTTTTTTTAAATAAACTAAAATCATGACCTCTACCTTTCCCACAAAAGACACAGATAATTTCCTTTGTATTTTGATCAGCTACTAATTGGGATTTTAAAGTATGATAACCTCTTTTACCCCCCAAAAAATCTTTCTGTTTCTTTTGGGGGCGTTCAATGGGAGTTTCCGTTACATCCATTACCGTTATGACCGGTATCTCTGCTTGATTGAGTAAAGCTTTTTTTCCTTTTAAACGGAAGTTTCCCGATTGTAAAAGCATTTTTTCCGTCTTATTTACAATCCGACATATAGTTGATTCTGATAGTTCCCAGCTTGTACCAATGTGAAAATATGTTCTATATTCTCGCCAATATTCTAACGTTACTAAAACTTGTTCTTCTATAGATAGTTTAGGTTTCGGTCCCCTTTTAGATGGTGAATTAGAGTCGGCTTCAACACTTTTTACTGATTCTACCATCTTTCTATAGGTTTGTTTATACACACCGAAACGGCGTTTGAATTGTTCATCTGATCAGTTTTGATAATCCATAATTTTGCTAATAAACATAGCAAAATTATAGATGATTTCCTGACCTAAGATCACATTTTATTCTTTTTTCCACTTCAATCTAAGAATTGAGAAAAAAGCAAAACCTTATATTATACCATAAAAAAATTATGCAAGAGGTCTAATAAAACAATTTTTAAACAAGCAATTAAATTGGAATTAGCCCGCCCCGGCAATACCTTATTAGCCAATCCCCGGGTTAGGGAATTTCTGATTGATTCCCGCACCGGAAGCGGAAAAGACTTTGCCCAAGCCAATTTACGGGGGGCATATCTGGAGGGGGCAAACCTGCAAGCTGCCAACTTGCGCCTCGCCGATATCAGTGAAGCCAGCTTGCAATACGCCAACCTTGCGGGGGCAAACCTCACCGAAGTCAACGCCGTCAATGCCGATTTGCGCCATGCTACCCTGACGGGTGCTTGCGTGGAAAATTGGAATATTGATGCCACCACCCAACTGGATGAGGTGGACTGCCAGTACATTTATCTGCTTAATGGGCAAAAAGAGCTCCGCCCCAGTAGTGGCGAATTTCAACCCGGCGAATTTACTAAATTATTTGCCGAAATGTTCGACACTGTTGACCTCATTTTCCGCAATGGGGTAGATTGGAAAGCTTTCATCGCCGCCTTAAAAGAAGTACAAGTGCAGAATGAAGATACGCCGCTTCAGATACAGAGCATTGCCAATAAAGGAGATGGCGTGATAGTGGTAAAAGTCCAAGTCTCGCCCGATACTGATAAAGAGAAAATTCACCAAGAATTTAACCAAAATTATCAACTACAACTCGCAGCCATCGAAGCCCAATATAAGGCACAACTCACCGCCAAAGAGACAGAAATTGCCATCTATCGCCAACAAAGTGTTGATATGATGGAAATTACCAAAACCCTCGCCAACCGTCCCATCCATGTAGAGGCAAAAGCCATGAGCCACAGTAACGACAGTTCTCCAAATATCACCATCCGCGATATTAATAATTCCGCCGTCAATTTCGGCGAAATCATCGGCGATGTAACCAATACCATTAACCAAATTGCAGCCGATGCTTCCCCAGAAAATGCCCAACTTAAAGCCTTACTGCAAGAACTAACCCAGGCGATTGAAATTGACAGCCATTTAGATGAAGAAGAAAAAGCCGAAGCCGCCAATCAAGTGAAAAAGATTGCCCAAGCTAGTCAAAATCCTGATGATGCCGGACTGCAAAAGAAAGCCCAACGAGCGGTTAATTTTCTCGAAACAATTGCTAAAGCTTTGGAACCTGCCAGCAAACTTGCCCAAGCCTGTCAAACAGCCTTACCGATAATTTTGAAAACATTAGGCTTCTGATAGGTTTGTAGTTGCGCTTTAGCGCAGTCCTAGTTAGGGCTATAGCATCGACTTGTCGCACTTTTTTTTAGTCCAAACTTGCGCCATTTCTAACCTATTAGTAACCCCAATAAACTTGTCTCCTTCCCCATCTAAACTATAATTAGCCGCATAGGTAGGGCTTGCTGAATAATGGTAAAACCCTTTTAAAATAAGGCTTTTGACCTGTTAAAGTCCGATGTTAGTGCAAGAAAATAGGATTGGGACTTTCAAAAACCTTGCATTATCCTTCTTGTAGTACATCGCTTGGTACAAAAAACAAGGGCAACAAAGCCTGAAACGACTGGCTACTGACTCCTGACTCCTGACTCCTACCCCCAGGAAAAACTTTTTCAGCAGACCCTAGGTATTAGCAGTAGGACACAACATTGACACTCCCATCGCGCTTAAGCGAGGGATTCTTGGTTCACTGAGTTTCCTTAATCTGGCAGGACGTATCCAACCAAACCAGAGGGAATCTCTCCCCAAGCGTATTAGTTTCCGTGTGTCCCACGGTACTTAGTCCCTTTTTGAGAATATTGATAGCGGCGTTAATATCTCTATCTTCTACATAGCCACAGTCAGGACAAATATGGGTTCTTGTAGATAGAGATTTAGGGACTTTTTGACCACAATTAGAGCAATTTTGACTCGTGTTATGGGGGGCTACTGCTACTGTAGCCTTACCATATTTAAAACCAAAATATTCTAACCATTGTCGGAAAGTTGACCAAGCCACATCATTGATAGATTTAGCTAGTCTAGAGTTTTTTACCATGCCTTGAATATTTAAGTTTTCGTAAGCGATGAAATCGTTAGATTTAATGACGCGCAATGCCTCTTTTTCGACAAAGCCTTTACGTTGCCTACTTACTCTTAAATGCTTTCTAGCATATCTCTTTCTAGCTTTTTGGTAGTTGTTTGATTGGGGTTGACCTTTTCTAAACTTTTTAGATTTCTTCCGATTCAGTCGGTTTAATCTTTTTTCTGCCGGTTGATAGTATTGCGGTATTTCTACCGTTTCCCCATCACTATTAGCGTAGAAAACTTTTAAACCTACATCCAATCCCACACATCTTTTAGTCGGTTCTAGCGGTTTCGCATATTCCCGAATATCAACGCTGAGACAGAATTGGACATAATAACCATCTGCTCGTTTAACAATCCTAACTCGTTTAATTTGGTCAATAGGATAAAAGTTTAGGTCTCTGGTTCCTTTTAGTTTAACCGTGCCAATGTTTTTCTTATCTGTGAAAGTGATTTTCTTTCTATCCTCCGATAATTTCCATCCGGAGTTTTTATATTCCACAGAACGATTATTTTTCTGAAACTTGGGATAACCCTTTTTACCTTTAACCTTTTTCTTACAATTGTCATAGAAACGAGCAATAGCTGACCAAGCTCGTTCGGCCGATGCTTGTCTAGCAGTAGAATTTAGAGTATCGACAAACTTGAACTGTTTAGCGAGAACTGCACAATATTTATTGAGAGAATATTTATCGATTTTGTCTTCTCTCTTGGCATCCATCCAAAGCCTTAAAGCCTTATTACGGATGAATTGTACTGTACGAATAGCTTCATCAATGGCAGAACACTGACTTGGTTTAACCACGGCTTTCATTTCTAAGACAATCATTGTTTATCGACCTCAAACAACTTATTTTAAGTTAACCTGTAGAGCATCGGATTGTCAAGATTTTAGTGAACATTGAGCTTTTACATTGAGCCTGTCGAAATGTCGTGCTTCGCTGTTTTATACTGGTCGGGGTTTCATCCCGTCGCTAAAAGCGAGGGTCTTCACCCCGACATTCAAGATAAAACATAGCCTAAATGTCCTTTTGTTGCTGTGCCAAATCCTTTAGCCATAAAGAATCATCCTCAAGATAACAAATCGATGGAAATTGTCGATGATAGCTGAGATTCTATCACTTGATGACCGAGATTAACCGGTCGAGCATTTCCCTCTACCGGCGCGCAATAACGGGGAATTGGGCTAGAAACGAGGCTAATATGACGGTCACTCACCGCTAATCCATGGGTAGGATCATAGCCTTTCCAGCCGCCCCCCGGCAAGTACACCTCTACCCAAGCGTGTAAATGTCTTTCTCCTTGGTCTAAATCTCCTTCTTGATAGCCACTGACAAAACGGGAAGCTAATCCCACACAGCGACACACATCCATAAATAAAACCACAAAATCGCGACAGGAACCCTGCTTATTTTTCCAAGTGTTTCCGGGTAGATAGGGTTCCCCGTTAAGACGAATAATTTGCTGACAATTGCGGTAAATTTTGTCATTAAGATTAAACAGGAAAGATAGCACCTGTCCCTCGGTTTCCTGCATAACTTCTTGGGCTAATGCTGCCACATCGGGGTCATTAGCTAACCCATAAAATTGTCTGTAGGGTTGTAATTGACTGTGGAGAGAAATGGGATAATCAAAGGGTAAACAGGTCGCCCAAGGTTCCAACAAATACTGAAAAGGATTAACCCCATGGGTTTCTACTTCACTGACCACATCAATCAATAATTCTTCCGTCGGTTGATTAAACCAAATTTGTAAACAAGAATTGCCATCGAGGTCGATAATATTAGTTATTGTTAAAGGTTCTGGGTTAATTTTGAGTGTGAACTCTCGCAAAGTTTGCCCACCATCGGATTTTGGTCGCAAGCGCAGCAGATGGGGTGATAAAATCACGGGTTGATTATAGAAATAGTTGGTTTGATGCCGAATGTGATAACGCATTAAGTTGTTAATTGGGATTGATATTGAAAGTTATTTACTGGCAGAGGTGGGGCAAGTTCGGGATTAAAAACAAAGAAAGTTTCTGTCATTTTTATTCCCACATCATTAACTCTTTTTTGAATATGGTCGAGGAATTCATGCAATCCCATTTCAATAACATCCTCGATAGTTAGATAACTCATTTCGGCACAAAGTCGCCCTAAACTTCTTTCTACCGAATTCCCCCAAGTTCCTATAGGAGTCCCTGTAACTTGATGCAAACAGTGGTCTAATTCCCGCAGACAAAAGTGAATTGAACGAGGAAATTCTCGATTAAGAATTAAAAATTCGGCCACGTCACTAGGAGTAATCCGTCGTTGACATTTACGATACATTTCGTAGGCACTCACCGACCGCAGTAAAGCAATCCATTGAATTTGGTCTAGAGAAGTTCCTACCCATTGAGCGGAAGGCAAGAGATAATAGTATTTAACATCAAGAATTCTGGCGGTTTTATCGGCGCGTTCCTGTAATCTTCCCATAACGCCAAAATGCCAACCTTCATTATGAGTCATCGTTGCATCCATCACCCCTGCAAAACGGTGACTAGCCAATTTAACTTGGGTAAAAAAGTTCGGTAAAGTAGTTTGAGGATGGTAAGAGGAAGCATCTTTTACCATTAAGAAAAAACCATTAACCTGTTCCCACATTTCCGAAGAAATAATCTCGCGAACTGACCGAGCATTTTCTCGCGCCCAGCGCAAACAAGAGATAATTGAACTACTATATTCCGTGTCAAATGTCAAGAAATTGATCACATTTTCTGCGGTGGCTGTGCCGTAACGTTTCTTGAATTGTTCTAAATCTCCCGTGGTTAAAACCAAAGGTTCCCACTGTTGCAAAACACTGGTAGGTACATCTAACATTAAATTAAGGTTAACATCCATAAACCGGGCGACATTTTCTGCCCGTTCAATATAGCGATTTAACCAATAAATTGAATCGGCAACTCTACTAAGCATAATTAACCAGGAAAAAGTGAAAAGGTTAGGGTGGATTGGGCGAAAATAATTTATGCACTCGACTCATGATTTAATTTTGGCCGTAACCCAGCAAAATTTTGATTATTGTCTTGATTACTTGGTTAAAACCCAAGTGTCTTTACTGCCACCACCTTGAGAAGAATTAACCACTAAAGAACCCTTTTTCAAAGCCACGCGAGTTAACCCCCCGGGATGCACATAAATTTCATCACCCCGATGGAGAATATAGGGACGTAAATCCACATGACGACCTTCAACTTCCGTGTCAATTAAAGTGGGAACTCTAGAAAGACTTAACACCGGTTGAGCGATATAATTGCGGGGATTAGCAGCAATGCGTGGGGCGAATTCTGCCCTTTGTTCGGGGGTAGCTTGAGAACCGACTAACATCCCATAACCTCCCGACTCATTAGCGGCTTTCACAACTAACTTATCGAGATTATTTAAGACATAATCTAAGTCCTTTTCTCGCCAACAAAGATAGGTAGGAACGTTATTTAAAATCGCTTCTTCTCCCAGATAATAACGAATCATATCGGGGACAAAAGCATAAATAACCTTATCATCGGCGACTCCCGTACCAGGGGCATTAGCTAAAGCGACGCGGCCTTCCTGGAAAACTTTTAATAATCCGGGTACACCCAACATCGAATCGGGACGAAAAACCGCCGGATCTAAAAAGTCATCATCGAGGCGACGATATACCACATCTACCCGTCTTAATCCCTTGGTGGTTTTCATTTGTAGATAACCATCAAAGACGACTAAATCACGCCCTTCCACTAATTCTACCCCCATTTGTTGGGCAATAAAAGAATGTTCAAAGTAGGCAGAATTATAGGTTCCGGGGGTTAAAACCACCACGGTGGGGTTAGGCAATTGGGGCGGGGCTAAATTAAGGAGAGTTTCCAACAGATGGGAAGGATAATCATCCACCGGTTTAACATTCATTGTCTGGAAAATATCGGGGAAGGTGCTTTTCATTACCCGACGATTTTCGAGGACATAGGAAATACCGGAAGGAACCCGCAAATTATCTTCTAAAACGTACCATTGACCATCTTTATCGCGGACTAAATCGGTTCCCGTGATGTGACACCAGATACCTCCGGCGGGTTTTAGTCCCACACAGGGTTTCAGAAATCCCGTCGCCGAGGCGATTAATTCGGGGGGAATAATGCCATCTTTAATGATTAACTGGTCATTATAGATATCGGAGAGAAAAAGATTGAGGGCTTTGATGCGTTGTTTCAGGCCTCTTTCTAAATAATCCCAGTCCTCAGCTGCGACAATTCGGGGAATAATATCAAAAGGAAAGATTTTTTCTACCCCTTGATTGTCGCTATAGACATTGAAAGTCACCCCCAATTCAAACAGGGCCGACTGAGCGGTTTCCCGGTGTTGTTGAAGTTCTCGGGGCGGCAGATTCTGCAACCATTTGATTAAAGGGGACGAGTGGGGACGAGGTTGACCATCATCTAAGAATAGTTCGTCGTAGAAGCCTTCGGGATCGTAGGTATTTAATAGCACGCTGACCTCATTCCATACCGATACTTTTTTGCTAACATACATTAACAATGCACTCTAAGAGAGTCTCTTAAAGAGGGGGTATCTCCCAAAGCACGAAGAAAAATTCCTCGTGCGCCATTAATATCTCTATCCATCGTCTTGCCATCAATCTTGGATTTAATGACTTTTTTTCCACCTAAGTTATGTATTAATTCACCAGTCCAGCTAACTGTTTTCGACGTATAGGCTTCACAGCAGTCTATTACTAATTTACCCATCTCAAAAGCCTTATGCTTGAGAAATTGCTTAAATCGGTAATGAGACCAGTTAAGCATCTGTCTAACAGATTTTGAGCGAATCTTCCTGCTATTTTTTAGAACCATTTCTGACACTTCAAAAGTAGGCAAAAGAATCACATCAAAGTTATCAACTAGGAATCTAGCAACTTGATGATGAAGTTCATCTACTAAATTCCTGATTTTATTTCTTAGTCGATTAGATGCTTTTCGATAACGGTTTCTGGTTTTAGCATTAACTTTGGTAGAACGAGAAATTAAATCATCAAGGTGATAGCATAATCGTTGGATTTTACCTATATCCTGACTCCCGATTGAGCCAAAACTATTAGGCGAGAATAGTGCCAGAAAATCTCTAACACCGGGGTCTAGGGCGACAATGCGTCCTTGGTTATCGGATTCGCATCGTTGCACCTCATGGGGAATAGCTAAATAGTATTGTCCATTTCTGGATACTAATCGGCTATCCCCAAAATTGTCGGGCAGTGATTCGGTGAAGCGTATTTGCCCTAATTTTGTGTGATATATTCCTTTTTCTGAAATGGCTGACTTAGGAATATAACAGGATTGCTGTTTATCTTTACGGGAACGGAATTTTACTTTCTGGATTTCCCCAGTTTTTTGATATTTTCTTTGAGCATTTTTAACGGCTTCACAAGCGTCTTTGACTGCTATTGATTTAATCTGGTAGGGGACTTCTTTAGCCCATTCTGGTAAATCATTAATGATTCCCGTCTTGATAGCCTTCCAATTAGCTTTTCTATCTGGTTCCTGTAGATATTTAATGGTTTGGTTGAAGACAAACCGAGATACTCCCCACCAGTGTTTCATCAGTTTCTTCTGTTCTGTTGTTGGATAAATCCGCACTTTCTTTGATTTTTTGAGCGTACTTCCTGAGTCCGGGCATTCGGCAAGAGAAGATGTGAAGTATTTATAACAAGTCTGCTGTAAGTTCTGATTCGGGACTATGAACAGTTTGGTCGAGAACCAAGATTTTGCTACCGTTTTGTTCGACCATGTACTGTATAAGCTCGAATCTAAATCGGCATAATCTGTCCAGTGTGGACATAACAATTGTGAGTTTATTTCCCCACAATAATCTGTCCAGTGTGGCTCTAAGTCCTTTTCTTGGGAAGTTAAACCCACTAGCGATGTCTTGGATGATTTCTGCCTCTGGATAGAATCCGCGCATAAAGCTGACTTGTCTCTCAAGGTCATCTCGTTGCTTGATGGAACTGACTCGGCAGTAGCAAACAAGGGAAGCTCTAGCTGCACCATTGACGTAAGACTGGACATCGTACAATCGTTGCCCTGCTTCGTTTTTGATACTTTTGATTTTCCCTTCATCGGCATATTCTCTTAATGTATTGGGATGTAATCCCCATAGCTCAACGGCTTTTCTTAGGGTCACAAACGTTCGCCTAAATAGTGGCGTATGTAGGTCAATGTGAGCAAATCAGTAACTAGCTGTCAACCTTACCTATTCCCAGTGTCGGACAATTGGCCCGATTTTTTGTAGTCTAGGAGACATTTTAAGGGAAATTTTAGGAAGTTACGTTTTTCGGGTCTAGCGATCGCCAATTGATCCCCACCGGTGGAGAAACCTGACAAGAGCGAGAATTAGCCCTGAAAACTGTGTTACATTTTTTAAAGGTCACACCTTAAATCTTTCATTTTTCTTACTGGTTACGCGATGTTTACCAAACAAGTAACGGATTCTAAAGCCTATCAATGGTTTCAGGAACGCTTAGAAATTCAAGGGATCGCTGATGATATCAGCACCAAATACGTTCCCCCCCACGTTAATATCTTCTACTGTCTGGGTGGTATCACCCTTGTGTGCTTCGTGATCCAGTTTGCCACTGGTTTCGCCATGACCTTCTACTACAAACCCACTGTAGCAGAGGCCCTCTCCTCCGTACAGTACATCATGAACGAAGTCAACTTTGGTTGGCTAATTCGTTCTATCCATCGCTGGTCTGCCAGTATGATGGTCTTAATGATGATCCTGCACGTTTTCCGCGTCTATCTGACCGGTGGCTTCAAAAAACCTCGCGAATTAACCTGGGTCACTGGGGTTGTCTTGGCCGTAATCACCGTTACCTTCGGTGTCACCGGTTATTCCTTACCCTGGGATCAGGTGGGTTACTGGGCCGTTAAAATTGTTTCCGGTGTACCTGCTGCTATTCCCGTCGTCGGTGATCAACTCGTCACCCTGATGCGCGGTAGCGAAAGCGTCGGTCAAGCAACTTTAACCCGTTTCTACAGCTTACATACCTTTGTACTACCCTGGTCGATCGCGGTCTTCATGTTGCTACATTTCTTGATGATCCGTAAACAAGGCATTTCTGGGCCTCTATAATTCAGAAAAATATCTCTGTCGATCCGAAATCATTTTTAGGAGACATTATCCATGTCCACATTAAAAAAGCCCGATCTCAGCGATCCCGCTCTGCGCGCTAAGTTGGCTAAAGGGATGGGTCACAACTACTACGGTGAACCCGCTTGGCCTAACGATCTACTCTATGTCTTCCCGGTAGTTATCTTTGGTACGATCGGACTCTGCACCGGTTTAGCGATTATGGATCCCACCATGATCGGTGAACCTGCCGATCCTTTCGCTACTCCCCTAGAAATTCTGCCAGAGTGGTATCTTTATCCCGTTTTCCAAATTCTCCGTATTCTTCCTAACAAACTCTTAGGTATCGCTTGCATGGCCGGCGTTCCCCTAGGCTTGATGTTAGTTCCCTTTATTGAAAGCGTCAATAAATTCCAAAATCCTTTCCGTCGTCCCGTCGCTACCGCTATCTTCCTATTTGGTACTGTGGTCACGATCTGGTTAGGTATTGGTGCCACTTTCCCCATCGATATATCTTTAACTCTCGGTTTGTTCTAAGTTACTGAACGCCACCGGTTTGTTGCCCACGCTTGTGATTCCTGACTTTGGAAGAGCGATCGTGGGCAATTTTAATTTTGATTTCTTCTAACGGGTAATTTGTTGTACCAAAGCGATGACATCGCTGCGGCTGAGTTTTTCCTTACCTAAAGCTAGGACTTCGAGAGTGCCATGGGCTAAAGCGAGGGGAATCTTACAAAAATCAAGTGCCGGCCCATTAGGCAGCGATTGAGTGTAATAATCGGCTAATTTCAGATTACGACGGGCATAATTATGAATATCACTAATTGTCCAACCCTGGGGCAGAAAACTTACCCCCCGGCGCAGATCCTCGCCATGGTTGCGGGCAATATTAACCGCTTGTAAACCCCGACCAAAACCGATGGCATAACTGCGATTAGTTTGAGTGCCGTCGTACCAATTCCAGAGGTCAGACAGCAATAAACCCACGGCACCGGCCACACTAAAGGTATATTGATCTAATTCTATTTCTGTGCGAATATCCCAGTTATTCCCAGCCCAGTAGGCCATGCGATCGGCCATGGCCGCCGTGGCATCCCAAACCCGGGGGGCGATCGAATCCGGTGCTAACAGGGCCCATTCGCCAATTCTCAGGGTTACTTCCGGCAAAATCTCCCGATGGACTAAGCCAAAAGCAAAGTCCTCTTTGGTGGAATTTTCAGTACCTGCTTGTAAATTCAGGCTAATTTGTCTTAATATCTGGGATTTACTGAAGTTATCTAGGTCGGGATGGTCTTCTACTTCATCGATCGCCCTCATACAGAGATAAGCTGAGGCTACTGCCTCGAGCAGGCGATCTGGTAAACGACTTATGGGAATATAAAAAGTTCGACTCGTTTCTTGCAGAATCGTTAAAGCATTATCGCGCAAATTCATTCAGTCCTCTCCTCACGCCAACTTAGGTAACTACGAGTTAAACCAATCCGATAGATCGGTTTAGGTGATTCCGATGTTCCTAAGACAAAGTTGCTGTCTATTGTAGTATTATTATTCAAAATTTCGAGATTATTCTCGAAAAAATCAACCTTTAGGGTCTTCTTGACAATTTTTCTTTCTGGGATAGCTGAAGGACAATTACGGGAATTTTTCGAGATTACAAGCTTAAAAAGTAGTTTTTGCCCGTTTTTAAGCAGTATTTTGCGGCTTCATGGCAAGGATTGAAAGGAGATCACTTGTAAAACCGGTCCGATCATGGCCAGAGTCATCACATCTGAGCGAATTTGACCTATAACTGTCACTTTTGCCTTTTTTTGGGTTAATTCGGCGGGAGGTTCCATTAATTCGTAGGTTTGACCGTTATCAGCAATTAATGCCCAAGTTCCCGTGCCTATTTCGATTCTTTTTACCTGACCGGTTACAATAATATTCATGATTTAATTTCGCTCATCGAGGCGATCGCAATTGCTGCCCCTGTCACAAGCATTCTATCGATATCTTTCCTCGGCATTGATTGCCAATTCTGCCGGACTTTAACCCCATAAATCAGTTTTTTTTATCTAAAAAGCGCGCTAAGAGGGAGGCCACAGCCGCTAAAATTATTATTTCTCGATCGGATTGTCTCATAACTATCTGAGTATAAATTACTAATCCTAGTCTATACCACATCTAACCTAGGGTTAAATTGATCTAAATTATTTTATCCATAGATAAAAAGCTATAAAAGTTATCGGAAAAATCGGGTCTAAAACCTCGCCTTAAGGCGAAAAGTTTTTGGAGCGGGGCATAAATCCCCGTTACAAAAACGGCCTGCTGCCCCCTACCCCCTGCCTCCGTTAACGGCAAAAACGGCGAAATCTTTGTTTGGATTGCCCTGTATTATTTGTTCAGGAAGCCCTAACACTAATTAGGGCTGGCTGAATAAATCTAAAAACCTTGTTGGGTAAGACTTTTAGACCTTTTGTCAATCAAAAAGTACTGGATCTGGGAGTGATCGGGGGGAAATTTAGGCACTTTTTCCCTGAAAATTAGGTAATTGGCCACCTCAAAACTGGTAAAACCCCACACCCCACACCCCACACCCCACACCCTGCCCCCAGGAAAAACTTTTTGCCGCAAACCCTAATTAAGCCTAACTGTTAATAGCGTAATGATAGGCACTACCATTAGATTCCATGGGTGTCAACCATTGGGAGATAGTTTCTAGTTTTTGACGGATTTGATCGAGTTGATCCTGCACGGGTTGCAGGAAAGTTTCGTACTGTTGTACCTGAGTTTTTAAACGCAATAATGCCAGATTAGCATCGCGCCATTGTCGCTCCTGTTCTTCAAATTCACGAGTTTTTTGCTCTAAATCCGACCATTGACCGTCAATAGTATCTCTGTTTTTTGGTAAATCCTCTTGTAGTCCCTTGATTTCTGCTGCTAAACGTTGACTTTCTTGGAGATTATTTTGATAATTATCGGCCAACAGAATTAACAATGGTTCAAAGCTACATTTTTGGGCATCTTCTGGGGATAAAATCCCCTGTCTCCGTTGCAGCATTTTCAGATGTTGAGAGCGAATAGCTTGCCTTTCCTGGAGATTACGTCTTTGTCCGACCAAAGTTGCCGCCAGCATTCCTTTTTTTTCCTGTTCCTCGGCTAATTCGGATTCTAAATTAGCTCGCTCGGATTCATCTATTGTGGCCATTCTTGCTTCTAATTCTTCCACGGTTTGGCATTGGAGAGTTAATTCTTCCTCTTGGTCGTTGACAAAAATTTCCCAGCGCTTGAGGTCTGTTTGTAAGTTCTTAACTAAGCTCTCCAATTCTTCTAAAGGCATTTTTTCAAGAGCTTCTAGATCGATTTTACCATCAAAATCTAGTTCTTCCCCTTGCAGGAGACGAAGGAGCATTTGTCGAGTAGAATCAGTGGTTTGTAGGGTGAGGTTAAGGCGCTCGAATAATTCCTGTTTTTGATTCAGAACAGTTTCTTGTATTTGTAATTGTATTTGAGCCGTTTCCAAAGCATTGCGACTCGTCTGTAATTCCCTAGCTCTTTGTTCGAGATAATCGAGCATTTCATCGTTGGCGACCTGACGATTTTCTACAGTTTTTTTCTGCTCCTCTAAACTCTGCCAACAACTATTTAAAATTGTCTGTTGTTCCTGCACAGATTCAAGAGTGGAATGGAGAATTTGTGAGGGAGAATTGCCCCGATCATGATTATTAGCTAAACGCTCCGCTAGAGAGCGAATAAATTGTTGTTTTTCTGGGGAAAGATTGGGGTAGGAGTTACAATTTATTTGTCCTTCTTCCAGGTGTCGCTGTTGCTCGTTTAATTGTTGTTTTAGGGTTTCCAGTTCTTGTCTTTTGCGCTCTAAATAATCGAATTCTGCCTCTATTTGTTCAATTTGCTCGATTCTTGTCTCCATTTCCATTTTCTGGCGGTTGAGAATCTCGCTTTGATAGGTGAGGGATTGTTTCCACTGCTCGATTTTCTCTTGATCTTTCTTGCTGCGCTCCATCAAACGGGAAATCTTTTGCAGTTGCCGCACCATCTCCGCTCCCGCTAATTCCGGGTTTCCTTGCAGTTGACGATTATTGCTCAAATTTACCAAGAGAAGCGCACCTTCACCCAGGGAGTTAGTTTCGTCGTAGGTTAAGATATCTTCCCCCGGTATGGCACTCCACGTCTGATCATTATGCTGACAGGCCAATAGTTTCAATTCGGTTTTGTAACCACCGATAAAACCTCTAGTCTGTTTTTTTACTTCTGCAAGGTATAGCACGAGTAGTTGTCCTCCATAATAAAAGTTTTTTTGACTTCTCCGACCCATAAATGACGGAGGATTCTCAGCGGACTTCGCGTCTTTTTAGCTGACCAGCACTTGAATTTCTGAGGACGAGTCAAAACGCCCCTAGACACTCGACTTAAATCAAAATTAAGTGTTGTGCTTACTTTCCGAATTATGTTAGCTGCCCCATTAGCATCAGCATTAATATACTGATTTTGAGCAGTCCGATACAATCCTCTTTTTGTTCTCTTTCCTGATGGTTGCCACCCTTCGGTTTTTTCAACAAATTTAGGTAGCGAGTCATTGTCTAAAAATGAAGCTTTTGAGGTATAACTTTCTTCTGTTTCAATAAACTTAATCCCACAATGTTCACACAATTGTCTAATACGTTCTTTGAGTTTTGCTGTCGGAATTGAAACAAAAGATTGATGGTTCTTTTTGCCTAAATTACCTTCCCCCTTTTGGTCTTTGTTCCTTTGATGCTCAAGACAGTGATTAATAACAAGTCTAGCTGCTTTATTAACAGCATCTCTTATTTTTCGATTACGCTTTTCTGTGATTTTAGCGAGTTGAGTTGACCAAAATCCTTGAGGTTTTCCTTCTTTGAGAGTAGCTACCTGCTTGTGGTACCAACGATTAACAGACTTAAGATGCCTTCCATCAATTACAAAGCTAGTACCAAGACTAGAAACTCCTGTTAGCCAATTGTTTAAACCCGGATCTAAACCTAGTACATTATCGGGATTGACCTCAATCTCGACTGGTTTACTCTCATCAACAAACTCAACATAAAAACAATGATTTCTGGGCAGTATTCTTAATTCCTTAATTTCTTGAAACCTCAAATTGGAGGTCATTGGCCAATAGAAGCTATCAAGTCCAAACCATTGCTTAACAGTTTTTCCTAAAGGGATTCCAATTTGATTATCAACCCATTTTAGGGCTTGCTTGGGATAAGTGACAAGGAACAGACCTTCTTTTTTTATGTATTTAGGTAGATGAGGCTCATCTGTTAACTCTCCCTTTCTATATTTCTGGTTTAGCTCTTTAAATGATTTAAATGACTCAGCAACACTTCTAAGTATTTGCTGTGCTGCCTGAGAGGATAAAACTTGATCGTGTTTGTTGTTTTTATACTCTTTCTCTAAATCAAATTTGCCAATAATTTTCTGGGTTTTTAAATAAAGTTGACGGGCATAATAAATTCCACAGTTAGTCAGCTTATGAGACTCAGCACAAATTAACTCAAGGATAGCCTTTAAATGTTTATCCATGCTCATTAGATTTTGCTGGCATCTATACATTGTATTTTTACCTCCTGATGTTATACTAACATAAATGCACTAAGCTGTTCGTAATTTAAATTTCTTGTTGAGACGAGGCAAGAGGCACTCATGCAAGAGGCAACACCCCCCCCCGACGTCGGGGGGGTGGGGGGGGAGATTCGGCTAATCTAAGAATAAGCGGTTTAAATACGTCTTAGCTTAATTATAGCATTTCTCACACCTGTGGGGCATAATTAAACCTTTGCTGATTAAGCTTTTCAACATCGATAATGTACCTCTTGCGAATAGGAAACGCTATATATATGTATGAAGACTAAATCATTAACAATTCGTTTTGACCGCAGAAGAAATAAGCTATATTGATATGCTGCCCAGAAAGACAAAACCATAACAGCACTCATCGAAGACTGGATTGATAGTCTAAAATTAGAGGAAAAGGATACGACGGGTTAAAACCCGTCGAGTCGCATTTCATCCATTGCTTAAAAAGAGAATGGCTTTCATGCTCCCGTGTTATTTCGGTAATCGGTTTTAGAAAGAGTTGGCGATCGAGGCTAGGAGCAGCCCGTCTGTGGTTTCGGTGTAACCATCCGATCCCAAAAATTTTTTAATTTCTATCATTCGAGTTTTTCTTTTTGATTCATACATTTGTTCTCAATTTTCCCTCTTCCCCACTGGAAAATTTTTGGAGATTTTTCAGCGCAAATGTACTGTCCTAGTCTCAAAAAATTCGGCAGTCAATCTCATAAATCGGCTCGTGTTTTCTGACCCTTTTTACCTCTGGCTGCTGTGAATAAGCTGACTACACATCTAAATTATCGGTTAAGACGGCATGAGAGCTACAAGCAAAGATAGGGAGCTAGAACTTTTGTACTAAAAATCTCTAGGGCTGGTTTAAATTCAGTAAAGCTTACTGAAAAATATGTTACATAATTAGCTTATCAGATTTATTATTAGTGACAAGAGGAGGTAATACTAAATCCTGTTTAAAAGGTATAGGAGAGTGGGGTGTGGGGAGAAGGGAGCGCTGGAGATGCGGAGTGGGGAGCAGGGAGAAACAATTGATAACTTGAGAGTTAATCACACTATTAAAAACGGATTTGGTGTAAGAGAGCGTTTCTCATCAAGATGAAGTATGACGGCATTTGGCATCATCCCCAGACGACCAGCTACTGCTCCAGCCTTCCCCAGTTCCAGCCTTCCCCAAAACCCGATACTTTGTACCTCACAAGTAAGATAAATGCTTGTCCTAGACTAAAAGAAATAGGGTCTATTGGGGGAGATTCCGAGAAATTATGGAAGGAAGCTGCAATGAGAGCGAGATTCGCAGTATTTTACTGAGGAATTTCAACTAAAATCCTAAACCCCAACACCCTAAAACCTCACACCCAACCCCCAAACCCGAAAAAAATCTCTTGGCCGGTGGTTTTTAACGGTGGAATTGGGAACTATAGAGATGAAACCCGAAAGGGTGAATCAAGTCCTTGTTTAGAGAGAAACCCCTGATAAATTTCAGATTGCGTTGGAGGCAAAAATGAGAGAAATTTCCGAGCATCCGGTCAACGGGGACTATTATCGGGCATCTTTTGCCATTGTTGTTCTTGGCAGCCTAGCTAGGTAGGGAGTTATGAGCGAAATATTGCTGGTAGAAGACAGCCAAACGCAAAGGGAACTGATCTGTGATCTACTCCGCAATAGCGGCATTAAGGTCACGATCGCCACGGATGGGGTGGAAGCCCTCGAACATATTCAGAGAGCCAATCCGGATCTCGTCGTCCTCGATATCGTCATGCCCCGCATGAATGGTTATGAGGTGTGTCGTCGTCTCAAGTCGGATCCAAAAACCAAAAATGTCCCGGTGGTGATTTGTTCCTTGAAAGGGGAAGTCTTTGATCGCTATTGGGGCATGAAAATCGGAGCCGATGCCTACATTGTCAAGCCCTTTGAACCGATTGAGTTCATTTATACCATTAAACAACTGTTGCGCCGATAAAATCGCCCTCACCGGGGACAGTCTAGCTATGGCATAGGTCAAGACAGCTAAAAACGCCGCCCGAATTATTAGTTGCAAGAGAACTAAACTCATGCTTAACAACGCCGATTTTTTTGCTGGTAACGCTCAAAATATCGCCCCCGACAATCAGGAATTACAAACTCCCGTCGGTGAACTGTACTTGCGATTTTATCTACCCTCTCAGGACGAGTTTGCCCTTAGTGCCGTGGGAATTTGCGAGGTAATACAGCAACCACTAGATCGCATTACCCCCATTCCCAATGCTTCACCCTTGCTCCTCGGCACGATCAATCTCCGGGGTCAAGTGATCTGGGTGGCGGATCTCGGGCAATTTTTGGGGGATAGCAGCCGCTTAAACACCGATCGAGCCGAAATTCCCATAATTGCGATCAAAGAAGAGGAAACGATCCTCGGTTTAGCGGTGGAACGTTTGGGAGATATGGAATGGCTCGACCCAGATAAACTAGGTAGTGCCGCCAGTATTCCCGATCAGATCGCCCTCTATGTGCAGGGAGAGTGGATTCTGGGCCAAGAATCAAAAAAAACCTTAAGACTACTCGATTATCTGGCCATACTCCGTTTTGCCCGTTGGGCAGCTTAAAACCTGAAAAAAATAGCAGAATAGGATTTATAGGAATTCTTTCTTGAAACTACTAACTACTTCATTTAACTTTACTAGGGGAGGGGCAAATGCCGTCAGGGACAGAATACGCAAAACTTTATAGAAAGGCTAACACCGCCTATTGCCAGGGCAACCTTGAGGATGCCGCCGTCATTGTCAAAGAGATGATCAGCAAGTATCCCGAGGATGCCAATGTCATGCTTTTACAGGGTCACATTCATCTAGGACTACAACAATACAGATTGGCGGAGGAACGTTACGAAAAAGTGCTGCAATTGGCTAAAAATTCTCCCACTAGCTCCGATCTAGTCGATTATGCCCAGCGTGGTCTCGATCAGATTCGGCAATTGCGTTTTGAAGCCGAGGAGGGAGATTTTACGATCGCTGCTACGGAAAGCATTGCCTACAGCGAGGCAGCTTTCGATCCAAGTCAAAGTTTTAACCGTTCTCGCTCCTGGAAGTCGCAAGGGGCTGCCCCCGATGGACAAAAAAAAGGGCTGGATTGGAATAGTAGTCTTTTCAATGAGGAGGATCCCAGCGAGCCTACGGTAAGTAAAGTCCATTCCTATGACGATGATTTTGAGGAATCGGAGGAAACCGCCTTTAGTTCCCTTACCCTGCCGGGCCCTGGCTCTCACGGTTCCCAGTGGTCTAGCGATTCGGCGGAGGGGGAAGCCCCTTTCCCCTTTTTAGAAGCGGCGGAGATTGACTCGCTGGAGGAAGGGTGGGACGGTGAGTTAGGGTCAACGGGAGAAGCCACTTTTATGGTTTCCTCTGCTCTGGGGGGAAATCCCCTCACCGGTAGAGATCAGGAGTTATCCTATAGGGATACCCTAGAAGAAAGCACTTTTGCCATTGACCTGGAATCGACCCACCCACAAGGGGCAAAAACTGGCCCTAATCAGGGCAGAGTCACTCAACAAAGAGACGAGGAAGACGAAACCGGAGATTTTGGGCAACCAGAACTCAATGATGAGGATTTAGACGGTTTTTCCCCACTGGCTCTGACGGATACGGTTCAAGGACTGGGGGACTGGGAGCTATTTACCCCTTCGGGGGGGGAAGCTTTAAGTGGTGGTTTTCTCCCCGAACCCAGTGCGCACCTTAATGCCAGTTCTGGTGTGGGAGAGCCTAGTTTTAATCCTTCTCGTCTAAAAACCCCCAATGACAAAAGAGATAGTCATCTTACCCATGCCTCCGAACTCTTGCTCAAGCCAGTGGTGGAAGTCAATCCGGGCAAATTAGGCTTTTTTGTCAACGCTTCTTTAGGCAAAAAACAACTAATCCTAGCGGCCTTAGCGGGTATTACCCCTGTGATCATAATTTTTGCCGTTAGTACCACCTCTTGGCTTTCTACGCTCTTGGCTGCCAAACCAGCCCCGAATAGCCAGGCAAAAACCGAAAAGGTTGCCCCCAAACCGGCCCCGAAACCGCCAGCCTCAGCCAGTCTTTCCCCCTTCAGTCAACCGGTACTAACCACGATGTTATTAACCGGACTGGGAACCCTAGCCCTGACTTGGCTAGGTTTACAGTTGCTAATTAGTCAGATTAAGCGCAGTCTCAACGATCTGCAAAGCCAATTCGATCATCTCTCGGAAGGTAATTTTAACGCTAAAGCGACGATCTACTCGGAAGATGAATTCGGTCAACTGGCCAATCGTTTCAATCAGATGGCTCGGGTGGTGGTAACTACCACCACGGAAGCCCAACGCCGCGCCGCCGAAACGGAACGGGAACGGGAAGACTTACAACGGCAAGTGATTCGACTTCTCGATGATGTGGAAGGAGCGGCTCGGGGAGATCTGACCGTGGAAGCGGAGGTAAGCGCCGATGTTTTAGGGGCGGTGGCCGATGCTTTTAATTTGACTATCCAAAACCTGCGCGAAATTGTCCGACAGGTGAAAAAAGCGGCCAAACAGGTGAATCAAGGCAGTACCAATAGTGAATCTTTCGCCCGCAATCAGTCTAGCGATGCCCTGCGGATGGCGGAGGAATTGGCCGTCACCCTTAATTCGGTACAGATGATGACCGACTCAATTCAACGGGTGGCAGAAAACGCCAGAGAAGCCGAAGAAGTCGCCCGCACTTCCTCGATTACCGCCCTGAAGGGGGGCGATTCCGTGGAAAGAACCGTGGCGGGAATTCTACAAATCCGCGAGACCGTATCAGAAACGGCGCGAAAAGTCAAGCGTTTGGCGGAAGCTTCCCAGGAAATCTCGAAAATTGTCGCGGTAGTCTCTCAGATTGCCTCGCGGACCAATTTATTGGCTCTTAATGCCTCGATTCAAGCGGCGCGAGCAGGAGAGGCGGGCCGCGGTTTTGCGGTTGTGGCCGATGAGGTGCGTCAGTTGGCCGATAGAGCCGCTAAATCGCTTAAGGAAATTGAACAGATCGTTTTACATATCCAATCGGAAACGGGTTCGGTAATGACGGCGATGGAGGAAGGGATTCAACAGGTTATCGATGTCACCGAGCGCTCGGAACAGGCGAAGAAGTCCCTAGAAGATATTATCCAAGTTTCTAATCGCATCGATACGCTGGTGCGATCGATTACCGCCGATACGGTCAAACAACGGGAAAATTCCCTCAATGTCGCCCAAGTTATGCAGTCGGTGGAGTTAACCGCTCAGGAAACTTCCCAAGAATCCCAACGGGTGGCGGGTTCTCTGCAAAAATTGGTGAGTATCTCCCGGGAGCTGCTTTCTTCGGTAGAACGGTTTAAGGTAGACTCAGAGGATGATCGATAATCGGTGAGCGCTAATCAGTGGGTTATTGATTAGCCGCTATCCCTCAAGATTGACCGCTAGAGTGAGTAAAGTTATGCCTAAACTTAGTCTCTGCATGATTGTCAAAAATGAAGCCGAAAATCTCCGGCGCTGTTTGGATAGCGTTAAAGGGGTGGTGGATGAGATGATCGTTATGGATACGGGTTCGACCGATGATACGATTGCTATTGCTCAAAGTTACGGTGCCATAGTTCCTAGCTACGATTGGCGGGGTAATTTTTCCGATGCCAGAAATGAGGCTTTAAAATATGTTACTGGCGATTGGATTTTAGTCCTTGATGCTGATGAGGAATTAAATGCCGCTATCGTACCGAAAATGCGTCGGGCAATGGAAAAAGAGGAAAATTTAGTGATTAATTTAATCCGCCATGAAATCGGAGCCGTACAATCACCTTATTCTCTAATTTCGCGGCTATTTCGCCGACATCCTCAGGTCACTTTTACCCGACCCTATCACTCAATTATTGATGATAATGTGGCCATTTTATTAAAAAAAGAACCTGGTTGGAAAATAGTTGAACTGCCAGAAATTGCTATCTTTCACTACGGTTACACCGTCGATAAAATAGCCAGCTTAGATAAGTTTGAACGGGCAAGAAAAGCGATGGAGGGTTTTTATCAGCAACATCCCCACGATCCCTATGTGTGTAGTAAATTGGGAGGGTTATATCTGAAGATTGGCAGGGATAAAGAGGGTTTTAAGCTGCTCAAACATGGTTTAAAATGCCATGGCTCTAATCCGCATATTTTATACGAGTTATATTATCATCTCGCTAATTATTATTATTCAGTGGAGGAATTTAAGCAATCAGCCGATCATTTTGTTAAAGCGATTAAGCAGCCAATTTTAGATAAATTAAAACTGGGTGCTTATAATAATTTCGGTGGGTTATTATACGAAGCAGAAAACTACGAAGCTGCCTTATCTGTCTTTGAGAAAACCGTAGAAATTGATCCTAGCTATGCCGATGGTTACTATAATTTAGGACTGGTTCTCAAACAACTGCATCGGCTACCAGAATCGATTAAAGCTTATAAAAAAGCTCTCAAGTTAAACCAGGATAATCCCACTATTTACCAAAATCTAGGGGTTGCTTATATAGTTTTCGGTAGTTATAATGAGGCGATCAAGATTTGGCAAAAAGGCCTACAATTATTGAAAGATCAGGGTAATGTATCTCGCGCTGAAATGCTGCAAGAAACCCTAGAAGCTCTGGGAGCAAGTGTATTGAGGGATGAACAGTAACTGTTCAGAGTTGTTGGCAAGATTGGGAGCAGCCACTGTACTAAAATTGCCAATAGGCAGTTGAAATGCAGTACATCTGATTGCTAAAACCCTGTCTAGTCAACTCCTGTGAGGATTTTTCCGAACTAATTGTTAATAGGATTATCGAGGGGTTAGACGCGGAAGACTTAGGGGTTTTGATAGAAATGATCAAGAGATAATTGCTGCCGTGTAATTGACCTTGACAAGAAATGCTATAATTTCCTAGCAAGGGGGGAAACTAATCCCTCTCAGGGTTGCCATCGCACAATTTTGTCGGTTACTGGTTCTCGTCAGCTTGTTTGTCAAATATACCAATTCTATTTTGAATCGGTGCTGTTATGTCAAGATTCAGGGTTTCTGGCTGCAACGGAACTGGAAAATCAAATAATCTATTTCTTCAAATCTTCTTACCTTGGACAAAAATAATGAAATTCGAGGAAATCCAAGAGATTCTTAATGGGCAACTGCTCAAGCTTGAGAATCGCTGTCTCAATGACACAGAACAATTATTATTGCGAGGACTTTGGCAGAAAAAGAACTATCAAGAAATTGCCCAAGAAAATGGTTATAGTAGCAGCTATCTTGCCAATGTAGTTGCCCCAGGACTCTATGATAGACTCTCGCAACTGATCGGAGAAACGATCAATAAAAAAAATTTTTTATCTAGACTACAATCTCATTTTACCAACTCCACATCGCTTCAGTATTGCGGTCAGGAATATCTCCAAAATGAGCGTCCAGAATACCCAGATGCTCCTGTTCCCTATAATTCTTATTATTATCTAAAACGAACAAAACTTGAAGCAAAAATTATCGAGGAAATCGGACAATCTGGGGCGTTAGTACGCATTAAAGCTCCCAAAAAATGGGGGAAAACGTCTTTATTATTAACAATTTTAGAGGCTTGTCAACAGCAATTCGGTTATCAAATTGTTAGTTTAGATTTACAAAAAGCAGACCAAGACATCATAGCAAATTTTAACAAGTTCTTACGCTGGATCTGCCGTAATTGCGCTCGGCAGTTGAATTTAGAAGCCAAATTAGATGATTATTGGGATGAAGATATAGGAATTAAAATGAGTTGGACAATTTATTTTGAAGAGTATATTTTACGAGAGATAAAACAGCCACTGGTATTGGCTTTAGACGAAGTGCATCGAGTCTTTGAACATCCGAAAGTAGCAGAAGATTTTTTACCTTTAATCAGAGCTTGTTATGAAGAATCTAAGCGATCTCCCCTGTGGCAGAAATTACGTTTAATTATTGTTCAATCCACAGAATCTTATGTTTCTCTGCGATTAGAACAGTCTCCTTTTAATGTGGGATTACCCATAGAGTTACAGGGTTTTGGTCAAGAACAAGTGGCAGAATTGGCAAAAAAATATCAATTAAATGAATTAGCAACCAACGAAATTCAACAGTTGATCGACTTAGTGGGGGGACATCCTGCCTTGATTCATTTAGCGATTTATCATCTTAGCCAAGAGCAAATCACGATGCCAGATTTAATCAAATCAGCAATTACATCAACGGGAATTTATTCCTCTCATTTACAGCTGCACTGGGTCACTTTACAAAAACAACCCGAACTTGCCGCTGTTTTTCAACAGATTTGTCAAGGTAATCAACCAATAATAGTCGATCCAATTATTGCTTATAAACTTAATAGTATGGGTTTAATTAAACTCAGAGAAAATAAAGCAATTGTCAGTTGTCAGTTGTATCAAAAGTACTTTATAAGTCAATATACTGGTTCAGTATAAATAAATTTTTGAACCATGGTATTAAGACAGCGATCGCTCAAGCCAATCATTATTAAATATCGTCTGATAAATCCGATTATGAACGTCCATTTTCCCGTGACGCTTTACCACTAATCCAGATAAAAATAACTCAGGTAAATAGGGATTGTTATCAATCTGTATTGGTTCTTGATGGAGGATTTGTCGATACAAGGTTAATAACTGGGGTCGGTTTGGACTTTGAAGAAGGCGATCTTGAATGGTTTTTAAATGTTCGGGTTGATCCTGCATCTCCCAATCTTGAATAATTTTTTCTGCTACTAAGTTGGCCAACCATTGTTCTTCTTGATTAGAGGGGATTGGTTGCTCGCTATCCCGCATCAGTTGACAGAGTTTTTGAGTTAAGAAAGGTTGCCCTCCCGTCCAGCTTAAGACTTGTTTGAGCATGGTCTGAAGATTGCTGACTTTTTCTGTTAACCCATATAATAAAGGTTGGGCTTCGTGTTCCTTAAAACTTGCTAATTCAATAGCGTTACCAATATTAAAAGGTGTTTTCTGGGGGTCAGTAATTAAAGCTGAAGGTGTGGTAGCACCAAAAAAGGCAAAAGTTAGCTCTTGAAATTGAGGTTGAATCGCTCTCTGGTTATAAAAAGAACGAATTAAAGCAAAAAAGTCAGAGACATCAAATTTTAACCCCAAAATGCTATCAATTTCATCAATAAATATAACAGTCGATTGTCTAGATTGCCGCTGATCAAAATCGTCATTAACTAGAAGAAAATTTTCTATAAATTGTCCTAATCGTTGTACAGGAGGCAGGTCTAATTGTTCATTCCACCAAGCTTTAAAAGTTTTCAATTGTTTGATTAATCCAAAACTGCGGAGCAGATCAACGGCTAATCCTTTATACCATTGTTCGGGGGTAATATTGTCTGTTCCTAGCCGAGTTAAGTCAATTACTGCACATCTAATTCCCTCCTTTTGTAATTGGCTCATCATCCGTACCATTAAGCTAGATTTTCCCATTTGACGTGCATTTAAAACATAGCAAAATAGACCTTGTTTGAGAGCTTTATAAAGATTGCGATCGGCTTGTCGAACCACATAATTCGGTGCATCCATCGGTAAACTGCCCCCCACTTGATAGACAAATTTGGGAGGTTGTTCAGCACTTTTAAGCAGGTCATTTTCAAAGATAAGTTCTGCTTGGGTTGCTTTCAGTACCTCTAAAGTATTTGTGAGTTCTTTTGTCCGTTCTTCTACTCTTTGTTCTAAGGTTTGATAGAGTCTTGAGTTATCAATAGAGATAGCGGCTTGAGCTGCTAGAATATTTAATAGTTCAACCCTTTCTGAGGTAAATGCGCCTGTTGTTAAATTATTTTCTAAATAAACAATTCCTTTTAATTGACCTTGATTGAGTAAAGGAGTACAAAGAATGGATTTAGTTTTTTTAGCAATAATGTAAGAATCGTTGGTAAATTGACCTGATGAAGTGGCATCATTTAAAACGATAGTTTCTTTTGTCCGAGCGACATAGTAAATAATACTGGTGGGTAAGATAGGAATTGAATGATCATAGTCGATAGATTCTATGGGAATCGGCTGTAAGATATTAAGCGTTTCTTGATCAATTGTTCCTTGAGCTTCAATGACCCAATTTCCTTCCTGTTCTAAAATCAGACAACCTTTCTGAGCTCCTGCATTTTCAATGACAATTTTCATTAAATTTGTTAGGAGATTTTCCAGTTTAATTTCTCCAGAAATTGCTTGCGAGGCTTTGAGAATAGTGGTTAAATCCAGAACTGCTCCATCATTACCAGTAGTTGAAATGGTGGTACTCAGTCCTTTAGATTTGTTTTGATTGCTGATGCCTAATAAATATTGAGGGTATTCTTCTTCTAATTGTTTAACTTTGGCCTTTGCACCCCAACGAATGTAACAATGATAGGCATTTCTGAGATATAGTTTACCGATTTCTTCTCTACCTAAAGTAAAATAAAATTCAGAGGCACGTTCATAGGCTAAAGCCTCTTCATGGATAAATTCATATTTTTTTGCTCCTGCTATAGCACTATCATAATATTTCATTGCTGTCAAAGGTTTTCTCAAAACACGAGCTATTTCTGCCTGTATTAAATTGTATTTATGCTGAAAATTCATCGGGGCATGATCCTGCCAACATTTCATCAGTTTATGATTTTCTTGGACTTGTTTAAGATATTGTTTTTTATTTTTTTGGTCGAGGGATGGATATTGAGCTAGTAATGCCAAAGAATAATAAAAATTATGTTCTGTAAAAATAATTTCTGATTTCACAAAACCTGAATATTCAAGGGCGATCCTAGTGTTTTCTATTGCTTGAGGATAATCTTTAAACAAGTAACAAAGCCAAGCTTTATAAAAATAAATATTAAAGACAGAAATTCGATTGTTAACTTGGAGTAACTGCCTTAAAGACTTTTCCTCGTCGAGCATAGTACCCGTCAATTTTTTGACGACTGATTCATTTACTAAAATTTCAACAAATTGGGCGCATATTTTGATTAAATTTAAGGGATGTTCTTGCTGATATTGAGCAATAAAATCAATATATTGTTTTTGCTGATTGTGAACGAATTCTAAGTTATTCCCTACAAATAATAAATGATCGCAGTAGAAATTGGCCCCATGGCAAGCAAATTCAAGATCGCCAACTTCCAGAGCCTTTTGTATAGATTTCTTAAGGGGTTCAAGCGTTTGTTTAATATGATGTTTTTTATAGGTTATATTAATGGAAATTGAGACATAAGCTTTCGACCAAAAATCCTTGGCATTTAATTTCTCTAAAACCCGTAAAGATAATTGTCCAAGTTGATAAGCTAAATCAATATCTAACATGAGCCAAGAGACAATAATTCCATAAACAGCATAAGCATAAACGACTGGGGGTGAATTGCCATACTGCTGGGATAGGGTAATCTCAGTATAGAGAATTGGTAATGCTATAGAACTTTCGGCAAAACAAGCAGGAGCATAAATAAGACTAAAAATCTTCATTGCCATCAACTTATTAGGTTCTTTCATCACTCCTAATCTGGCTAATTTTTCAATGTTTAACGCTTGTGGTGGTGATTCCACTAAAGATATGCCTAAAATTTCTAAAGCTTTTTGTCCGTTATTTAGAGCTAAATCTATTGCGCCTCTAGCCAAGTTTATTTTAATCTTTATTTCGTAAAATTTAACTTGTTCTAAAGGACTTCGGACGTGCAGTAAAGCAAAATCACAGAGATTATCAGCCGTTTCTAGATTAGTATTCAGATAGTGAGCTTCTACTAATTCAAGATAAATATTAAAGGTAAGCTCATATTGCTTTTGCCAACTATCTAATAATAAAAGCTGACAAGCAAAATGTAAATAATTGACTGAAGCTTGGTAAGCATTAGCCGATTTAGCTTTCTTTCCCGCCCTTAAATTTAATTGACACAACTGTTCTTTATCTGAGGTATCCTTTAATAAATCAATCCCAAAATTGAGTTGATTAACTATGTCAAATAATTTGTTTTCTTGAGCTTGAGTAGTTGTCTTTTTGAGAAGAAATTGACCAATTTGCAAGTGATTTGCTTTTCGTTCTGATTCGGGAATAAGTGAATAGGCTGCTTGCTGTACTCTATCGTGTAAAAATTTGTATTTAATCTCTACATTTTCTAAATTTAACTGTTGGTATTCTATCTGATCAAACAATAAAGGAAGTTTATAGTCTTCTGACTGAGGTAAAATAAATCCTTGTTGAAGAGCTATCGCTAATTCTTTCGCTGTAGCGGAGATAGATTTTTGTTGAACAAATGCCAATAAATCTAAACTAAAAGAGTTGCCAATACAAGCAGCTAATTTGATTAGTTGTTGCGTTTTTTCAGGAAGTTTACCAATATTTCTAGCAATTAATTCCACAACATTATAATCAGTAATACCGACAGATTGTATAGCCTCACTAGACCAAATCCAACGATCTATATTGACTTGATAGGTTATTAAATTTTCACTGTATAAAGTTTTAAGAAACTGAGAGATAAAGAAAGGATTGCCTTGGGTTTTATAAAAAATTAATTCGGCTAAATCTTTAAGCTCATCCCTATTAACCTTACCGTTAAAAGTTTCCTCAATTAATTGTCGAACATTGTCATAATATAAGGGTTGAATTTCAAGATGATTGATCACTAAATGGGTAGTTTTTAGTTTCTCTAGCATCAAGGTTAAGGGATGAGTTGAACTAACCTCGTTATCTCGATAAGCACCAATAAAAAACAAATATTTGCCTCTTTTATCGGTCACTATAAGTTGCAATAATTTTAGGGATGCCGAATCTATCCATTGTAAATCATCAAGAAAAATTACCAAAGGATGATTAGGAGTACAAAAAACCTTGATGAACTCTTTAAAAACTTGATTAAAACGATTTTCAGCTTCTAGAGAGTTTAATTGAGGAACTTCTGGCTGTTTACCAATGATTAATTCAACTTCAGGAATGACATCGATAATAATTTGAGCATTTGGCGTAATAGCCCTGATAATATCGTCTTTCCACGATTCAATTTCCTCCTGATTTTCAGTTAATAACTGGCGAATTAATTCTTGAAATGCTTGAATCAGAGCTAGATAAGGAATATTGCGTTTTAACTGCTCAAATTTTCCCCTAATAAAATATCCTCTGGCTTCAACAATTGCTTTTTGAACTTCATTAACAATGGATGTCTTACCAATTCCTGAATAACCAGAGACTAACATTATTTCGATGGCAGATTCAACTTTTTCTACTCCTGCTACTTTTGGGTTTGCTACTCGTTTGAATGCTTCTAGTAATCTCACTATTTCTTGACTTCTTCCATAGAGTTTTTGAGGAATCAGCAATTGATTGGGATAATCCCGTTCTCCCAAAGCAAAAATCTTAAGCCGGCTCTGCTTTTCTAGTTGACATAAACAAGTTTCCAAATCAAATTTGAGTCCAGCAGCACTTTGATAACGCTCTTCTGCATTTTTTGCCATTAGTTTTCTAACAATGTTAGAAATCATCGGCGGAACTGAGAATTGTTCTAAAGGAGGAGGTTGTTTCGCAATATGACAATGAACTAACTCCATCAAATCCTGAGATCTAAAGGGCAACATTCCTGTGAGCATTTCATAAAAGGTCACTCCCAAAGAATAAAAATCACTGCGATAGTCAATCCGGCGATTCATTCGTCCCGTTTGTTCTGGGGACATATAAGCCAGTGTTCCTTGTAAAAAGCGAGGATTGGTAATAGTTTGCCGCTCAAATGTTAGGTTAGAAGCAATGCTAAAATCAGTCAATTTAACCTGTTTTGTTTCTTGGTTGATGAGGATATTACTGGGTTTAATGTCTTTATGAATAATGGGAACTTGGTGAATCTTAATTAAGATGTCTGCTAAGGAGATAGCAATGGTTAAAAACTGAGAAATAGAAAGGTGTTGGGTTGTTAAAAATTTAGCTAAAGATTGACCACCAAAATCTTCGAGAATTAGGGCAAAAACATGACGATAGTTAACCAAACCATAGGATTTAACTACCCCATCATAGTTTAAATTTTGAATAATTTCATGCTCCTGTCTCCAACAGACGATCTCTTCTATGGAGGGATATTCAGCTTTGAGAACTTTGATGATTACGGGCTGTTCTTTCTGACAAGATTTACCGCGATAAACGACGCTTTTAACCCCTTCGTAAATCTTGTGATTAATCTCATAGTTAGGAAGAGCGAGCATCGAATCTTTATCTCCTACACTAAATGTCCATTATCTGATGGAAAGAAGGGATATATTTCATCTTCAAAAAGTTTTTGAATATCGGGGGAACTGTCCTTTACCAACTGCTGAAAATCCGATTTGACAGGGATATTGTAACTCACTTGACGGCGACCAATTGTAGGAAGCCAAGCCGTGTGCAAACTATAACCAAAATTTAGATCCTGATGTCTTAGCTTAGTCAAAGGACCTTTGGCCAGATCCCCCCCATCAAAAATCCAAAATTCGCTACTACGAGGGGTAAAAACGCTACAAATGATGTAACCCTCTGTAGAATTTTCTTCGCTTGTATGGCGAGGAATGAACTGAGGAGAACCACCAATATATCCCCTAGGAAACTGATAAGAATCGGCAATCTTCAGGGAATCATCTGGGGTATGTAATCGAAACAGGGAAGATGGAACGCCTTGTTTTGCTAAATTTAGTAAATCCTCCAAAGGCACTGCTCGGTAGGGGGCATCTTTATATAAATCATAGAGAAACTTTGTCATCGTTTCCTGCCAAAGTCCAAAGGAAATCCAATAAATATCATCAAGTCGTTTGGGTTGCCTTCCTGATGATAATCGATCTCGGTAAGCGTATAAACCCGTTCCCCAAGTATAGGGAGATGAGTAGATAACATTTGATTGAATGACTTCTCCTCGGTTTCCATCAATTACATAGCGTCCCAAACGGCTAATATCCATCTCATTGGGTTCCATAGAATAAACCCGCTTGGCGATTGGATGATAGGGTGGGTAAGCCGATAAGTCATATTTACGAATCCACTCAGCCACATCCCAAGAAGCAATGTGAGCAACATGAAGCGTAATCTTTCCATCAGGATTTTCGTAATCAACTAAAAAGTGAGCAGCTGGTAAAGGAATGATGAGTTTTTTAGCGATGACAGTCACTTCCTTGTCAGAATCAATCGGGTACTGTCCTGAGATGAGCTCCCTACGACGTACAATATAAATATATGAATCCGGTCGATTCGGGCTTTCGAGTAAGTTTCTGATTAATTCTTCGAGTTGTTTATTCTCTGGTATTGGATTGTTTATTAACTGCTCTAAACCGACAATAAAAGCTGTGTCCATTAAAATCACATAATCTTTGCTGACTCCAATTTGATGGATGGTTTGTTCAATTTTTACTGGTGAACCATCGGGAAGTCTTAACTTCCAACGCTCTAAGTTACCTGTCCCATCCCAGCGAAGCAGATAGACAAAATTCTCAATATCTTCCCCAAGCAAATATTTAATTACATTTATGGCCTGTTGCAAAATACCTTTAGCCCACATAATATTCAACTGAAAAATATTTCGCAACATATTAGCATTAGAAAAACCAATGATTGCCCTCATTAATTGGTAAATGTCTTTGGGGAGTTCATCTAATTCAATGGCAAAAGGGAGCCTCTTTAGCAGATTCATAATAGCTCTGCCATAATTTACAGTAAACATTTCACCCGTATTACTATCAAAAGCAGGATGGGCGGTACTCAAAATCGTCTTGAAAGGAAATTGTGGTTTGTTCATTTCGGCCCGCCACTCTTGATTCCAGCCAACAGGTGTAACAACTTCAAGGGTTTCTGTATCTAATTCGTAGGGACGGCCTCCATCATAGGTCACTAATAAACGATCTAGGACATCTTCCTTTCCTGATGGCATAACTAGAAAAGCTGTATTTAGCTCATTACGAAATCCAAGTGCGTAAGAAAAGCGGACAATTCCATGATTGCGAAATCTATACTTTTGGTATTGGCTTTTCAAGAAGGTTGCCTTGTCTGCATAATAATCAGGGGGCTTAGCTAATCGTGTTGTTATCTTTGCTTCACCGGGGCAATCAAAATCGAGTCGGTAAATCATACCGTCGCCATTCAACAATGAGTCGCCATCGGGAAAAGGGGTACCCCCAGAATCAACCGTTCCTACTGGTGCGACCATAAAAAAATGACCCTGCAAGTCTTCTGGTAATTGCCCTTCAATCTCTAAGTTAAGCTCCGTGTGTTCACATCTATTCGCAGTCATGATTGATTCTGGGATCAAGGGACAACCAGAAGGTAAGTTAGAACTATAATTATTGGGGTTTTCAGTCATAATATCTTAATAATCTGAGATTGATAGGGAAAATACTTGGATTAAGTTCAATTTAATCTGATTCTTTACATCATACTATAAACTTTTGTATTCTTCGTCAAGCTTCCATAACCAATAGGGAAGCCAACCACACCCTGACTCTAGAAACGCCACCCTCAGCCTCCGATGACGTTCTAAAACCCCCCCTTCAATTAAGGCTAACAGTGCCATCATCTGCTCCATGGGGTGAGAACAAGCATGAAGGGCAAAACGGGTGTTAAATCGATCTGCACCAGTGGTGGGTAAGCGGCTATGAGTGCCTTCATGAATTCCTACAGCCATGTCCAAATCCTCGCAGGCCGTCCAAAAGGGTTCATAGGCTCGATCGCTCAAAATTCTACCTTTAACGGGATTAGGGCGCAAAAAAACCGCCTTCCAGCCCAAGTTTGCCATGCGGTGTAGCTCTTTGACCATATCTTCGGGATCATGTTGATTGACTGCAGCGACTCCTTTCAGTCTAGCCGGGTCATAGCTACAATATTCTTCTGATAACCATCTATTATAGGCACGGACAAAAGCCCCCATCACTTCGGCGGGTAGGCTATCAATGGCAAATAACCACAGTCCATAGGTAGGATAAATAAAGGCCATATCTACCCCCATTTGTACCATTGCTTGAACATGGGACTCTGGGTTATAGCGATTGAGATAAGCCTGGGGATGAGCTTGCATCATCTGCTTATTCCCTTCTGCTTGGACTTGTGGGGAGATTTTTTGACTAATCGGTTCTCCTTTGATTTTCATGTCAGCAGAAGGAGCAAATTCCCTAAATTTAGGTTCTAGGTATTGGCCCCACATTGCGGGGGGTTCAATGACATGGGAATCAGCATCAATAATTTTGTACCCGTTGAGCATAGAGGTTTTTCGGCAATTTTCTACCTAAATTATATTTGATTGGGAAAAAGCGATCGCTTTTTTGCTGCTTTTTTTTCATCCCCTAAAACTCCATGGATTGATTGGGTTAAACTTGATACAACACTTTATTAAACTTAACGAATGGAAGCGATTGAATTTAAAATGATTCTTCATCATGGCACAGTTGTCATTCCCCCTGAATACCCCTCTAAGTGGGAAGGTAAGGCGATCCGTGTGATACTCTGAAGGGGTTTTGAGCTTGACTCAACCTTCTAAGATACATATAATGTATGTATGAGTGCGAAACGTTTAGGCATGAAATAGGGCTGAAATGCCCGAAATAACCGCCTAGTAAGGTCTTCAGTCCCCCGACTGAATCTAAGAGGTCAACCCAGACCAACCTTATAACTGTTTATATGTCCCGACGTTTAGTATCACCCGATACCAAATCAGGCAAGGGGACTCAAGGTCAATACACTTTGTAACAATCAATCACAAATCGTTACAAAGCTGAGAGTAACGGCGATAGCCACCCCCAGATTCAGAAGTCACAACTCTGGGACTGAAGCGGGGAACGGAAGGCTCCTAGATGTAACCTAACATCCAAACCGAGACCACTGCCAACCATCCAAGATTAGGCGTGAGCCAAATGTCCGACTTGAACCATCGTAAACATTGAGTAGTGAAATAGGTTGACACACTACATTCAAAAGAATAAGGGGAATAGTGAGGGTCTTACCTTTCCCACTCACACAGACCTTTAAAGTACCCCGGTGGAGAGGACAAATCTAAAGATGGAATGCCCATATAAACGGAACGTTATAAACCCTTTTAGGCTCTGAGTATCGGTCGAAATACCCAGTAGCGATAAGTGTAAGCGCAAGCCTTTAAGGGTGTGAGATGTAACCAAAAGCCAACGCCTGACAGTAATAGTCAGGATATGCTGACAGGTTACGGTTTGATTGTAAGGATAGAGTCTAGTAGGAGTCTATATGACGAAAGCGAGAGAAGGTAAAGGGTTCGGGAAACCGAAAACCACTAAGACTACGAATGTATGGAAAACTATCAATTGGGCAAAAGTCCAAAGATATGTTTTCAAGCTCCAAAAGAGGATATACCAAGCGGCTAAATCGGGACAGGATGCAAAGGTTAGAAGGTTGCAACGTCTATTGGCGAAATCATACTATGCTCGTCTATTAGCAGTTCGCAAAGTAACCCAAGATAATCAAGGAAAGAAAACAGCAGGAGTCGATGGAGTGATAGCAATATCCCCAGAACAAAGGCTAAATCTAACCGAAGAAATCAAAGGAACACTTAAAGCAAAACCGCTAAGAAGGGTATGGATTCCTAAACCCGGCAGGGATGAAAAACGCCCATTAGGAATACCAACCATTAAAGACAGAGCTAGACAAGCGTTGATTAAATCGGCACTTGAACCAGAATGGGAGTCAAAAATGGAAGGAACCAGCTATGGTTTCCGACCCGGAAGGTCTGCCCATGACGCAATATCAAAGATATACATCACCATTAATCAAAGTAGCTACTTTGTATTAGATGCTGATATTGCCAAGTGTTTTGACCGAATTAATCACGACTTTTTACTGTCCAAAATTCATTGTCCAAGCTCCCTGAAAAGAGACATCAAACAATGGCTCAAAGCAGGAGTTTTGGATAACGGTGTATTTGAAGAAACAGAAACCGGGACACCACAAGGAGGGGTAATAAGTCCACTACTAGCTATACTTTAGACGTTCATAATCTGAGATTTATTAAACTTCTGAAATCGTAGAGTGAGCAAGGAATCCAGTTCTTTTTTATGTTTCAGGTGGGCATCATTCAGACATTCATAAATAGCTGAAGAAAAGTCAGAAAAGTTTTCATAGTATTTACCATACAAACATTTCTTTTTGACCAATTTCCACAGCCTTTCAATTAAATTTAGATTAGGCGAATAAGACGGCAAATAGAGTAGCTCTATTGACAAAGAAAGAGCCAATTCTTCAACAATTTTACATTTTTGATAGCGGGCATTATCTAAGACTAGAGTGATGGGAATAGTTATTCCTAAAGCAGCTATTTTTTTAAGAAGTTCACAGACTTGAGTTGCTGTAATATAAGTGTCATTCGTAACCAGAATAACTTCATGAGTTATTGCATTTAATGCTCCTAAAACATTGAAGCGTTTACGCCCGCTCGGTGACTTAACAAAAAGTCTCTCAAAACACCAAACAAAACCGAGAAATGCTCCCATGACGAAGTGAGCGGCATCAACAAAAAAAACAGCCCTTTTTCCTTCTTTAGCCTCATTTAGTCTGGGTTCTAGCTTTTTTTCTTTGTAGTCCTCTTGTTCATCCCGGTCAGCTTTAGAAGGAAGAGAACCTACTTTTAAACATTTCATTCCCATTGATTTTAAAAATTTTCTAACTTGGGTAGGACTTCGTTTTATTCCCGTTAATTCTTCTATCCTATATACAGCTTCATTTATTGTGGCTGGTGGATTTTTCTCGAAGTATTTTTTGAGCGTTTCTTTTTGAGACTCTAATTCACTTTTAGGGCGATAGAAGTTGATTTCTTTTAATTTTTCTATTCCGCCTTCTTCATAATCTCGAAGATAGGTTAATAAGGTATTTGGCGAGATTCCTGCTAACTGACAAATTTTTTTGTGCGGTATCTTTTGGCTCTTTAACCAGAGAACTTCCATCTTCAGTTGAACCCGGGGATGGGGATGATGAAATCTTTCATAATACAGTGAGTTCTTTTCTTCTTCCGTGAATTCTAGGTTAATCATGTTTTTAATGAGTGCTTTGCTTCTAATTATGACTCTTAAACTATATTATTGTCCTTGAGTAAAAAATGCAAGTTGTAGCCGTGCAAAGTATAACATCGCACTGGATGGAATGGCGAGACTAATTGAAACGTTATTTCCCAAAAAGAAAGATACTAATCAAGCTGTTCTCATAAGATACGCCGATGACTTTGTAGTGATTTCCCCATCACTCGAAATCATTGAACAGTGCAAAACTGCCATTTCCGAATGGTTAAAACCGATAGGATTAGAACTTAAACCAGAAAAAACCAGAGTGTGTCACACACTCAAACCTATTGAATACAATGGGAAAATGGAAGAACCCGGTTTTGACTTTCTAGGATTCAATATCAGGCAATATCCAGTAGGAAAATACAAATCTGGGAAAGATGGGGCAAAACGATTAATTGGTCACAAAACCCACATCAAACCCAGCCAAAAAGCAGTTAAAACCCACACAGAAGCGATTAAAGGTGTAATCAAAAAACACAAAACAGCACCTCAATCAGCCCTGATTAGTCGACTAAACCCAATCATTAGAGGTTGGGCTAACTACTACTCAGGAGTAGTATCTATGGATACCTTCAATAAACTAGACAATACAACCTGGTTAATGTTAAGGGCATGGACAGTATCAAGATGCGGTAAAGCGAACTACGAAAAGCTGAGAAATTATTTTAGACCGGATACAGTTAAACTCAGCAATGGGAAAGAAAGACACGAATCTTGGTTATTTAAGACCAAAGACGGTCATCAATTATGTTTCCATAATTGGACACCAATTGTCAGACATACCCTAGTACGCGCCGACGCCTCACCTTATGACGGAAATTGGACTTACTGGGCGACCAGACGAGGACAAGCAATCGACACACCGACAAGAGTAGCCAAACTACTCAAAAAGCAACAAGGCAAGTGTAGCCGATGTGGGCAGTATTTCACCCCATCGGATTTAATTGAAGTTGACCACATTCACCCTCTAAGCTTAGGCGGAAAGGATGAATACAAGAACCTTCAATTACTACACCGCCACTGTCACGATGATAAATCGGCATCTGATGGAAGCCCAAAATCATCTACGCTAACACCATTAGAAGTTAGTATAGATAATACAATGACAACCAAAAGAAGTCAAGCTGTATCCTTAACAAGGGAACAGTCAAACTAGGAGCCGTGTGATGCGAAAGTATCACGCACGGTTCTGAATGGGAGGGGAGGTCGGTGACGACCTTCTCGACCCCTAATCATTTGAATATGATCCCAGAAAAGCAAAAACCAACTGGCAAAAGCACGGTGTTTCCTTTGCAGAAGCTGAAATGGTGTTTTTTGATCCCCTCGCTATTCATGATCTTGATCCCGATTGTATAACAGAAGAACGTTTTATTGCAGTGGGGATGGGAAACATGGGATCACTATTAGTGGTTATTTATACTTTGCGGGGTGAAGTCATTCCCTTGATTTCCGCTCGTCGTGCTACAAAACAAGAGAGAAAAACTTATGAGAAAGGAATATGATTTTTCTAAAGGAAAACGAGGGGCGCTCATTTCCTCTCAGGGAAAAACACGCATTACCATTTATCTAGATGATGAGATTCTAGCTTATTTTCGAGAACAGGCTGAAACCGCAGGAATGGGTTATCAAACCCTAATTAATGAGGCTTTAAAACAATATATCCAATCTCCTTCTGAGCGATCGCTCACTCAGTCCGATTTACGCCGTATTCTTCGGGAAGAATTATCAGCCCTCCAATAATAGACCTCTTGCATAATTTTTTTATGGTATAATATAAGTTTTTGCTTTTTTCTCAATTCTTAGATTGAAGTGGAAAAAAGAATAAAATGTGATCTTAGGTCAGGAAATCATCTATAATTTTGCTATGTTTATTAGCAAAATTATGGATTATCAAAACTTATCAGATGAACAATTCAAACGCCGTTTCGGTGTGTATAAACAAACCTATAGAAAGATGGTAGAATCAGTAAAAAGTGTTGAAGCCGACTCTAATTCACCATCTAAAAGGGGACCGAAACCTAAACTATCTATAGAAGAACAAGTTTTAGTAACGTTAGAATATTGGCGAGAATATAGAACATATTTTCACATTGGTACAAGCTGGGAACTATCAGAATCAACTATATGTCGGATTGTAAATAAGACGGAAAAAATGCTTTTACAATCGGGAAACTTCCGTTTAAAAGGAAAAAAAGCTTTACTCAATCAAGCAGAGATACCGGTCGTAACGGTAATGGATGTAACGGAAACTCCCATTGAACGCCCCAAAAAGAAACAGAAAGATTTTTTGGGGGGTAAAAGAGGTTATCATACTTTAAAATCCCAATTAGTAGCTGATCAAACTACCGAGGAAATTATCTGTGTCTTTTGTGGGAAAGGTAGAGGTCATGATTTTAGTTTATTTAAAAAAAGTCGAGTTCGTTTTCATCCTTTAACTACCAGCATAGAAGACAGTGGTTATCAGGGAATAGCTGCATACCATAGTAATAGTTATACACCGAAAAAGAAATCGAAAAATAGAAAATTAACAGAGTTAGAAAAAGAGTATAACAAGGCTTTAGCCAAAGAAAGGATTATCATTGAACCTATAAATAGGAAACTCAAAATCTTTAAAATCTTATCCTGTAAATATCGGAATCGTCGTCGAAGATATAGTTTAAGAGTTAACTTGTTGGCGGCTATTTATAACGGTGAGTTAGGGATAGGTATAGCAGCTTCTTAAAAGTTGCCTAAAGATTAATCAAGTCAAGGAGAATTTATTCTCAATTATAAAAATTGAGATAGTTTGTGCCGCTTAAATAAAGAGGTTTTGATAACCAAATTAAAGCATATCTAAAGAGTTTTGAGTTAAAAGTTAAACTTCAAGTTTTCATTCAGGACGAATGTACTGGTTAACTAATTTTTTGGGGAAAATTAGTTAACCCATCATTATAACATATAATTAATTTGCAAGAGTTCTAATGTTGCTTGTGATAGTTAAAAGTTAGGCGATCGCTGTGTTGTTCTGAGGAATAGCGATCGCTTTTTAATTTTTGGCTCTTCGGTTTGTGTTATGCAATGGACGGGGGATATAAGGGATGTAACCCTTATGTAGAAAAGCATTTGGCGATTTTTGTCAATTGTTTTTGATCTAGAGCGAACTAATCAATTAAATCTCTTACCAGATAAGGATTTAGTCGATTTATGCCCCCATATCGAATCATACCAAGTAACGAAGAACCTAATTTTTTCTTGTCAAAGTTTAGTTAAACGGTAAGAGGGGTAATTTTGTAAAGATGTGCTAAATTGGAAGCTTTTTGCAGATCACCTTGACGAAGGGCTTCCCGGACACCATCTAATTTTTGAGCGTCTTCTAATGATAAATAGGGCGACCATCCTTCGGGAGTCTCAATCAGTTCGACTTCCACTTCAGCCATGTACTCTCCAATGTGGATAAGTTTAATGTGAGGCTTTTTTGTCATGGTTTTCTCCTTGTAAAATCACTTGCCCACGGGAAAGTAAAGCCAGAACTAATTGAAAGGTTATACTCATCATCCGGTGGTAGCATCTCCTTACTTAGGGCAGGTGTTTTCCTTGAGGGATAAGCGATCGCTTTTTTGCTGCCTTCTTTTCATCTCCTGACACTCTACAAATCAGTCCCGATGAAAAAATTTTCACCCCCACAGATGAAAGAGGTTTCCTTCCCCACACCCCACACCCCACACCCCACACCC
This sequence comes from Microcystis aeruginosa NIES-843, assembly GCF_000010625.1. NCBI lineage: Bacteria > Bacillati > Cyanobacteriota > Cyanophyceae > Chroococcales > Microcystaceae > Microcystis > Microcystis aeruginosa. Next base: position 3,027,172 of record NC_010296.1, on the reverse strand, counting down.
CACACCCTCTTTCAAATCAGAGAGTAAAAGGGTTTTGAGGATTTCAGATGCCCAATTAATTCATTAGTTCTACTTTCAGGGATGAGGTAGTCATACCATAAAGTGACCCTTTGAATCTAATATAAATCTAATATAAATCTAATATAAAAGTTAATATTCTACTCAAAAAAACCTATTAGAAAAGTATTAACTTTAGAGATTGCCATTACTCAAAATAAAACTTATTCTGGTATCAAAGGTGATTAAACAAATCACTTTTAACCCCAAAGACAAGGCATTTTGCTTAAGGCACTATGGCTAACTCGAAAATTTCACGAATAGATTTTTGAGAATGTCTTGAGGGTGTACGTATGGAAGACAAACTTATTGTTTGTTCAAAATCGAATTCGGTATTTACTCAATAAATAAGGAGATCAATCATGGCTGCTGAGTACACGATCTATTTAGTCAATCAGAGCAAACAAACAAAAACTTTTTGGGCTTTCTTGCAACCTCCAGACGAGCTTAAAGGAAATCCTAATGTTTTCGCCAACTCCAAAATTAATTTGGATGTTGATCCTAACTCGCCAGCGACGAATACGTTTACTATCCCAGTGCAGTATATTGCAGGTGGAGGATCAAGCAATAAAGCTGTTGGATTAGGTATTAAAATTGATGCCTTCGTCAGTAACAATATAGAACTACAAGAGACTTGGGAGATAGACTACGTAACGGTGACGGAGGACTGCCGAGGAAAAAAAGCTCCTACCATGAGCCAAATTAAATCACCTGCTCCTGAAAATATGATTGCCCTGAAGTCTAATGCTTTTGACCAAAGCGCAAATGAAGACTGTAAATGGTATAGTAGTATGTCCTTTGGAATCCAAACTGATAATGGTTTCATCGGTATGAGTTGGTCTCCTAGTCCTAATGACAGAAGAACTTTAAGTCCAAAATTGGCATTCTATGTAACAACGGGGGATTATGGCGAAAATGAACTAGCGAGTTGGACTGAGGTTGCTAATGATGCTGCCGTTATTGAACTCAAAGATTTTAAAGGGCGTGAGGCCACTGTCATCTTAACCTCATCAGGAGAGTTTCAGGTTTCGCCGGGGAAACCTAGTCAAGAACTTCTAACTGCACCTTTAAATTTCGTTGACAATTTAATTGATAGTCATAAATTATTGTTAGCGTCACTGACAGATCTATGGCATTCAGCCAAAAACCAAGAACAGGCAAATCTCCTATCAAGCGGTTTTAGCTCTCTCGGAGAAACGCAAGACGATCAAGTAATTAGCGTTACATGGACAAGTACGTTTGAGGATGAAGCTAATACGTTTTTGGCAGGGACGCTTACCGTAAAAACAGCACTAACAGCCGCTTTTGGAATCTTTGTATTAACTGGAGTTGAGTTTAAGATTACTAGCCAGACTGGGGGTGGAAAAACAGTTAACTTCACATATTCGGGATCTCAAAGTGCAGATAAGATCAAACAACTTTTAGTAGCTGGAGCAAAGCTTCTATTTAAAAACTCCTAGCAATCTCTATTGGGGCGGTGAGATCGCCAATATTTCAGGCTAGGTTAAAGCAACGAAAACCGACACTATTTAAGGTGTGTTACTGCGGTGACACACCTTAATAGACCCTTACTGTCAAAATCAAAATTATAATTGGAGTTGTTTCCATGGAAAAGAGACCACCTATAGGAATAATAAAGCATCCTTTTGAGATTACCAAAACACAACTGGAAAATGCGGATGAGTTTTTCCGGCCTATATTAGCAACCCCAGCTACGGGAGGACCTGTTACTATCGTAGAGATAACAACTGATTATGTTCAAGGGATCGAACTGGTAGCGACTTTTTCACCAGCAGAGTTTATTGCTAATGGTGTCAGAAGAGTCGCAGGACAACAAACTGTTGATACAAACGTCATGATTAATTTCAATAAAGATTTAACCCTTTATTGGATGGCTTCCGTTTTCAAAAAAGGCGATATAAGCCCTAACCAGTCATATCATCCATACTCAAGGGATAACGATAATTTTTCCTTGTCATTGAACAAATACATGGAGCTTCAGCACGATGAACAAGGTTGGCATATTCCCGAATATGATTCTGAACAATATACAGTAAATGTAGGGTTTGGTATGGGAGTGAAATGGATTGCTTGGGGATATTCAGTGCTTTGTTCCCCGCAGACGACTCTATCCATAAAGGCAGGATCATACGATCTTGTTAGATCAAATGGACAAGAGGAAATCGGAGATCCTGTTGTATTCGATACTGGAAATTGGGCTATGCTGATGGGATATACTTACACTTTGAAATTTGATTCACGTGGAAATGGGGTTTTAACTAGGCAATAAAACTCAATCTCATCAACTCATCAGCTATCTTAATTCAGTGCGATCGCTTCTTCTTCTCGATTGGGTTGAGGCAACGAAACCCAACAATAATAAAGGTGTGTTACTGCTGTGACATACCTTTTACTATCAGCGGCGATCGCTTATATATCTCTCTATTAATCAAACTTTGGGAAGACGCGATCGCACAGGAAAAATTGTTATTCCGCCATCAGGATATGCTACAATGCGGGATATTTCAGTTGGCAAAGTGGCAATGATTTGGAACTAGCATTTGAATGGGATAAACAGAAAGCAAAAATAAATCAAAGAAAACATAACATTTCTTTTGAAGAAGCATCCACCGTATTTGATGATCCCTTAGCTGTAAATTTCGATGATCCTGACCATTCTACAGGAGAGAATCGCTATCTTATAATAGGTTTATCAGATCAAAGTAAATTTCTATTTGTTTCTTATACGGATCGTGATCATAAAATTCGTTTAATTAGTGCAAGATTAGTTACACCCAAAGAAAGGAGATATTATGAACGAGAAAATCCAAGATGAATTAGAAGATGACTTGCGAGAAGAATATGATTTAAGTCAACTTAAAAATCCTGTTTGCGGAAAATATTACCAACAGTATCGGGAAGGTCATAGCGTTACTATTCATCATGAAGATGGAACAAAAACGGTTGAACATTTTCCAGCGCAAAATGATGTAATTATTCTTGATCCTGATGTTAAAAAGTATTTTCCTAATTCGGAATCCGTTAATGCTACCTTAAGAAGTTTAATTAAATTAATTCCTCAATAATAGTGCGATCACCGCTCTTGTAGTTGGGTTGAAGCAACGAAACCCAACACTAATAAAGGTGTGTTACTGCGGTGACATACCTTTTCTCTATCAGTCATCAGGAGAGCTTATTTATTTTCTGCTTAGATCAGTTAGAATTGAGGAATGATCGGCCTAGAAATTGGATTCATCTTCGTACTTAACCTTAACGTGAGAGTGTAGCGATTGTCTTAAAAGTCAAGGGGAATAAAGAAAATCTTTTGTACCCCAAATAGGCAAGACAAAGTAACGGCACCAGTCATCCGTTTTGTCAGCGATGAAATTGTTCGGAAAACTGGACTAAGCGGGTGCTTGCCAGCATTTATTATCACGAATCATGGCATTGAGGATAACCAGCAATTTCCTCATACAGGCAACTAAGGCCACCTTTTTCAACTTGCCATTGGTCAACAACCGTTCGTAGAACTTCCGAATCACCGGGTTATGACGAATGGCTACCAATGTGGCCATGTACAAGCCACAGCGAACCGAGGTGCGTCCCCCCGAAATCATGCGTTTACCCTTGTGCTGGCCACTATCGTGGTTGATAGGAGCGACCCCGACCAGCCGGGCAATCTGTTTTTCGCCAGAGTGTTCCCATCTCGGGTAATTCCGCCAAACATAGGGCAGATGAAACTTTGCCGATCCCTTTAACGGATTGTAAGATTTCATTTTTGCGTTGCCAATCGGCTTGCTGTTGGGCGAGGGACTGAATCTGCTCGTTGAGGCTTTCAATACGCTGTTGGATTTCCTCAATATGGGCTTTGATATCTAGTTGCACCGTCTCAGACGCACGACTGAGGCGGTTTTTCTCCGCCACCTGCATCTCCACCAACTGCTGTCGTCGTCGTACTAGGTCGCTCAATTGTTGGGCTTGGGGGGCAACCACGGGTTGGGGTTGGGGTTGCACGGCTCGTGCGAATTGAGCGATTACCTGTGCGTCCAATTTGTCCGTTTTTGCTTTCCCCAATGCCGTCGCAAACCCTTTGACCTTGCGGGGGTTGGCGATCGCTACCGGTATTGTGGCGGCTTGTAAGCCCGATACGAGTGCGCGCTCTAATCCACCCGTCGATTCCACCACCACCAAACTCGGTGAGAGAGGATGTAATTGTTCAATCAGCGATTGAACGCCAACGTCGCTGTTGGGTTGTTGCAAGGTCAGACCTTGCGGCAACACGTAGATATCTAGAACCTCTTTACTGACATCGATCCCTACCCATGTTTTTTCTTCTGTCATCGTTTATGCTGGGGTTAAGTTATTTTGTCCCTTTGGTAACTCGTCCTTGCGAATACGAGGTTAATCCTCCAGCGATTGTTCGAGCTTGTCTCATCGGGATGACGGCGTGGCTCCGGTGGCTACCCAACGGTGTCAAGCACCTCGGTTGAACTGGATGTCCACGCCCTTTTTCAGAATATAGGCACCCAAGCTACAAAGCGGTATTTTTTACCTAGGTTGGGACGGGTTGCCTACTTCTCAAGATACAAGGTTGGGTTTCACTATCGTTCAACCCAACCGTATTTTATCTATTCCTTGCTGAGATTCAGTTAAAATTGTAGCGTTATCACCATGAGTTAGATAGAACCCAACATCCATGATCATCTCTCTCAAAGAAGCCCAGGCTAAACTCCCCGAACTGATTGACAATCTCAAACTGGGGGAAGAATTGTTAATCACCGACAACAATCGTCCAATTGCCCAATTAATCGGGCCAATACCCATACTGCGCCAACGCCTGGGCCCTGGACTATGTCAAGGAATGATTACCATCGTAGCTGATGACGAAGAACATTTGCAAGATTTTTTGAAAACTTAAATAGAGATTTAACATTATGACTAAATTAGATATAGCTCAAGCTAAATCCGATCTCTCAAAACTTCTCGATTTGGCAATTAACGGAGAAGAAATTGTTATTATGCAAGGCGACGAGCCAGTAGCCAAAATTTCCCCCATCAAACGACCCTTAAAACGAGGAAGTGCTAAGGGAAAAGTATGGATGAGCGATGACTTTGATGAACCTCTTGAAGACTTTCACAATTACAGGGAATGACTTTTTTATTGGACACACATATTTTTCTTTGGTTTGTTAATGACGATCCTAGATTAAGCAATGCTCTCAAAGATTTAATTGAAGATGAGAACAATTTTAGTTATCTTAGTATCGCCAGTCTTTGGGAAATGTCTATTAAATATAATTTAGGAAAGTTAAGGTTAGTTCCTTCCTATGAAGAGTTTATTGAGAAAGAAGTGAACGAAAGTAGGATTGTTTTAATAAATCTTGAACTAGAGCATCTAAAAATTAATGCTTCTCTACCTTTTCACCACAGAGATCCTTTTGATCGCATTATTATTGCTCAATCTATGGCTGAAAATCTCCCTATCATTACAAGTGATTCAATTTTCAGTCAATATTCGATTGCGCTTATTTAGTGTAACTCAACAAATGAAAATATTATTGATCTTAGATCAATATGAAGGAATAGCTCCCAATGATCCAGCCGCTCTTCTAGATTAGATTGAAGCAACGAAAACCAACACTAATAAAGGTGTGTTACTTCGCTGACATACCTTTTACCTATCAGGAATCAGTTTGCTTATGGCCTCATGAACGAGATATTTGCCCTGATACACTTTACTTAGATTCAGTTAAACTAAAATGATCATCATCTTGCTTGTCAACTAACGAACAATTGACAAACTGATGATCCTGTTATACTAAATTAGGTATCAACCTTAATCATTAACCCCAACATGGGAGATAAACCCATTTACTGGATTGGGACGTCAAGGGAAGATATTAGAGATTTTCCTGAAGACGCAAAGCGTAAAGCAGGTTTTCGACTGAGAGCTATTCAACAAGGAGAGAAACCCAATGATTTTAAACCCATTCCCATTATTGGTCAAGGAACAGAAGAAATTAGAATTTGGACAGGAGAAACCTACAGAATCTTTTATGTAGCAAGGTTTAAAGAAGCGATTTATGTCCTTCATGCTTTTGGTAAAAAAACACAGAAAACCTCGAAAAAAGAAATTGAATTTGGACAACAATGTTATCAACAAATGATTCAATTTAGACAACAATTACAGGAGGGATAACCATGACACAATCTAACCCTATTGAGATCACTTTTGGTAGCGATAACATCTTTGAAGATTTAGGATTTAACAGTGAAGAAGCAACTAACTTAAAAATTAGAGCCGATTTGATGTTAACCTTGCGGTCTTTTATCCAAGAAAAAAGATGGACACAGCAAGAAGCCGCCACTTTTTTCGAGGAAACACAACCGAAAATTAGTGATTTAATGAATGGAGAAATTAGCCGTTTTACTGTTGATAAATTACTCAGTCTTTTAGATAAAACGGGAATGAAAGTTAAACTCGAAATCTTCACCAAGTAACTTAAAATCATCAACAATTGACCATGAACAAGGGTTACATCCACATGGGAAAAGGATTTAATTCATCTTCCGTCAAAGTCTCTTTTAACCATCCCATGCTAACAGGAACATCATACAATCTTCCTGTCCCTAAACGCTTCCACATATGACGCATTCCGGGGACAATGACTTTAGCCACCCTTAAACCAATATCAGGACGAGTCTGATCTAATACTAACATTTCCATCCCCTTTGACTCAATCTCTATAATTTGATTGATTAATTCATTTGTTCTACTTAAGAGATTACGCAATTATACCATAAAGTGACCCTTTGAATCTAATATAAATCTAATATAAATCTCATAAAAAGTTAATATTCTGCTCGAAAAAACCTATTAGAAAAGTATTAATTTTAGAGATTGCCATTACCAAAAATAAAACTTATTCTGGTATCAAAGGTGATTGAACCAATCACTTTTAACCCAAAAGACAAGACATTTTGCTTAAGGCATTATGGCTAACTCAAAAAATTCAGAAAAGGATTTTTGATATCGTCTTGAGGATACAAAATCAACAAAAGTCTCAAAGGACATTATCTATTATGGCAAGTTACAAAGTTAATATCCCTGCTGGCCCCCTCTGGAGTAACGCTGAAGCACAACAAGTAGGTCCGAAAATTGCAGCTGCTCATCAAGGAAACTTTACTGGTCAGTGGACAACCGTAGTTGAAAGTGCAATGAGTGTAGTAGAAGTAGAACTACAGGTGGAAAATACTGGAATTCATGAATTTAAAACTGATGTTTTAGCTGGACCTCTCTGGAGCAACGATGAAGCACAAAAATTAGGTCCGCAAATTGCAGCATCTTATGGTGCAGAATTTACTGGACAGTGGCGAACCATTGTTGAAGGTGTCATGAGTGTTATTCAAATCAAGTACACTTTCTAAGTGCGATCGCCTCTCTTATCGGTTAGATTGAGGTACGGAACCCAACACTATTTAAGGTGTGTTACTTCGGTGATGCACCTTTTACTGATCAGTGATAAGCTCCCCTATTCCAAAGCATTACATCCACATGGGAAAAGGATTTAATTCATCTTCCGTCAAAGTCTCTTTTAACCATCCCATGCTAACAGGAACATCATATAATCTTCCTGCCCCTAAACGCTTCCACATATGACGCATTCCGGGGACAATGACTTTAGCCACCCTTAAACCAATATCAGGACGAGTCTGATCTAATACTAACATTTCCATCCCCTTTGACTCAACAATTCGCTGACACAATTTAACATCCGCTAATAAATCATCACTGGCTAATTGTAAATAATCATTACTTTTTTTCGGTATTATTTTACTATCGGGAACTAAATAAGATTGATTGCTTAACCTTGCCGTTTGCCACCATTTAACCGCCAAAGGATCAGCAGAAGAATTATAAATCGTTGTCCCATCTTCCTTAAAAGATAACACATTCGGCAAGATTTGATTAACCTCCGTTAACGCCCGACTAATAGCAATTTTCGGGTCAAAATGCGCCCCATACCCTAACAAAATGTCCTCCACTTCCCGCTCCTTTCTCGGACTAATAGCAGCAAAACAGGGAATATTCAAATCACTGGTAATATCTAACACCCATAGCTCCCGATTTAACCCCTCATAATATTGCTTTAATTGCTCAAAATATGGCTCATTAAAGCTCTCTAAATTAACGGAAGGTTTAACTAATTGATTATACCACCATAAAGCCACACAATCTCGTTCCACTAACTCCATAAATCCTTGTAAAATCGCTTCCTCTATCGTATTTCCTGCGGCGCAGCCATTAGAATCAGCCCAACAATCTAAGGGTTCAGATTGAGAATAACCATAATAACAATATCCCGTCGGTAAATACTTAAAATCTTGAGCAGTTAAAGACCATACAGGAGTCCAATCAATGATTCTAGTTTCATCAAAAGGTTCAGGGACTTTTTGAAACCATCCTTGATTCTTCCCATTCCATTCTTCTCGATGTTGGTATTGTTTTTCACTAAAATTCATACATTTGTTAGGATGAATAGCTTTATCTTTTAACTCTTGATAACTCGCTTCTTCTTTGATTTCATTCCCTTGAAAAACTCCCGAATAGCGCTCAATAGCTTCACAAAATCTACTTGCTTTTGCTTGACTATCTGTACGGCCTTTTCCCGCACTTCTACCTCCAATATTTTGCCGTAAACTGTCTAAATCATCAAAGACACTACGAAAATGATGTTTAGCTACATAAGTATGAACTAAAGCATTCCCTTGTATCTTATTTAATTCTCGCACAATTCCCGTAACAGGACCGATATGATGTTGATAGGTTTTTAAGGTTTCTTCAGGAGAACAAAAACGATGTCCCCCATCACTGGTAAAAGCCTTTTTACGATGTCCCAAAACCACGGGTAAAGGTGTTTTATTTAGAGAATATCCACAACTAGGACAGTTCGGACGTTTAACTAAAATATGCTCTTGAAATTGTAAATTTAAAGTATCATAAGTCATTAGCATTCCTTCTAAACGTTGATTTTTACCTTGAATAATCCACTTAAAAACCTCCATAGCCGTCAGATTTAAAACCGTCTGTATTGTCGCTGAAGAAAACCCTAAAGGAGAAATTAAAGAAATCTTATTGTCTCTCTGTCTAATGATAAATTCCTCCACGGGACGATTATCTCGTAACCGTTGAGCCAAACAATGCCAACAACCAGTTTTATCGGGATCAAATAAGGGACCAATCCATGCTAGGTTTCCCAGGGGATTAACTAATAACCAAGGCTTGTGCGAGGCTAAAGCTTGTTGATTAATACTCTCTAAATCAGGATGAAGATAATTATCGGTTAAAATAATTGTTAAATCCCCTTCATCTGCGACTTTAACTTGCAAGGAATTTAAAATATTGATCAAATCTTGCTGGGGAATTAAGCCTAGGGTTTTAACTGTAACCTTCAGAGATTGTAAGCTTTTACGCATTTAAGTTACATTGACAGCATTACCCTTATTTTTAAGTTTTCTACTCCATTTAATAATCAATCCCCCTTCATTTAAAAGCTGATTGACTACTTTTTCCAGTTCTTCTTTATTTTCAAATTCTCGATTAGCTATGTACTCTTTAGCGGGAGCATCTCACTTATGCAATGAGTATTAATACTTATAGCCGTCAACAACTAGAAAATCTTCAACTTGATCACAAAGAGAAATGAGATTATAATAGTTATAACTTACAATTCAGAATAGCTCTCGATGGGAGGAATAATTCAATGTTATCAGAAAATGAAAAAAGAATTAAAGAGTTATGTCAAGAGTTAGGGCAATGTCTCTATGAGCAATCCCCAATTAATAAATTTAATAACTTGGGAGAGATAGAGGAGACAGTCAGAGATTTAATGATTCAGTATGTCAACCCAGAAATCGGTATTTTTTTGTCAAAACAAGCACAGGAGAAACAGCTGGTCGGACAAGAAAAGTGAAAAGTATTTTGGGGGAATTACCAATTACAGAAAAACAAGCGAAAAAATTAGAAATAAAGTCTCGGACTCAGATGAGTCCAATGTTAGAGAAGAACTGTTTGCTATTAAGTGGCGATGAATCCTACGAGAAATCGGCGCAGAAAATCAAATCATTGACAGGGATTGCTGTTTCTCACAGTACCCAACAACGCCTCGTACATCGCTATGCTTTTGAAGAATTACCGTCTAACCCAGAAGTGGAAGTGGAAGAAATGAGCCTAGATGGCGGTAAGGTACGACTAAGAACTGCCAAGGGAAAAGCCTTAATTTGGCGTGATTATAAAGCAGTGAGTTTTCATCAACTGGGGGTAGCGGCTTTTTTTCAAGATAACTCAGCTTTATTAGATTTGGTTAATTCTCAAGTTTTGGCCAAGCCTTTAATTTGTTTAGGAGATGGACATGATGGTATCTGGAATTTATTTCGTGAGATAGGAGAGAAACAGGAAAGAATTGAAATATTGGATTGGTATCATTTAATCGAAAACCTCTATAAAGTTGGCGGGTCATTCCAGCGAATTGAGGAGGTAAAATGTTTTCTCTGGAAGGGGGAAGTGGAGGCGGCTATCTCTTGTTGTGAAGGATGGTCAGAGCCGCAAGTTGAGAATTTTATTACTTATTTAAACAAGCATAAACATCGAATTGTCAATTATGGTTATTTGCAGGCAGAGGGGATTTCCATTGGCTCTGGCTCCGTCGAATCAAAAATTAAACAAATTGCTCATCGTCTTAAAATTACTGGTGCAAGTTGGGAATCTGGTAATGTACCGCAAGTCCTTCGTCATCGCTGTGCTTATCTAAATGGTTGCCTTTTTTAACTTTTTTATTGAGATCATTAAGCATTTCTACTTATTGCAAAGGTGAGATGCTCCCTCTTTAGCGGAATGCCACACTAATTCTATTAGGTTGTAATCTGGACTATAAGCTGGTAAAAACTCTAGCCTAATATTGGGCAACTCTTTTTCCACCTGCTCAATAACATCTTTCTTTTTGTGATAACTAGCATTGTCTAATATGATGATAATTTTCGGTCCTTTTTCTCGAAAATCTTCGGGCAGATTTCCCAAGTTTATCCATTCTTGACGAATCTCTTCATGAAGTTTCTTTAATTGTTCATGGAAAGTTTCTGAATTTCCTTTTTTGATCATAAAACAGACTCGTTTTTTGTCATTATATCTTAAGGCTCCCATCACATTCACCCTTCCTCTTTTTCTTTGTCCATTCACTTTTTTTCGCTTTCCTTTTTTTGTCCAAGCTCTCCTTCTTATTACTCTCAAACTAAATCCACACTCATGAGGGGCTGTGTGGCGAACCTGCGTCGCCACCTTGAAAGCCCCGTCCCAAAACCATACCTGGATTGACTCTGGCTTTTCTTTAGCCAACCTTAAATATTCATCTAATTTTTCTTTAAATGCTTTTCTTAATTTCTTGTCTTGCTTATCTTCTAGACTATATTTCGCCCAGATATACACATACTTTTTTCTTCTCAATATTCTTCTCACTTGCGAGCCACTCAGTTTAATTCTTGTTTCCTTTTCTAGATGCTCTGCTAATCTTGCCGCTGTCCATCTCCCGAATTCATATCCAAATTCCTTCGGGTCTTCATCAACTATTTTTAATAGTAAATTAATATATTCCTCTGTGGCTTTTTTATGATTTCCATTTTTTCTCCCATCTTCTAGACTTTCTAAATTGTTAGGATCACCGTGAACACACCAAGGGGCGACCGTTTTGAGTGAACAGCCAATAAAGTCAGCTATTTCTCGTTGAGTTTTTCCGTCGTTTAGCAAGAGAAACATTAAAATTCTTTCCCTAACCTCTGCTCTTTCTTCTTCTTTAAGAGCTTTTTGTAAGTTTTTCTTTTCTTCTAAGTCTAGGAAATCTTTTGCTGGCATAAGTAGGATTTTTCTAAAATTACTATTTCTATTTTAGGTGGTTTAAGTGCGTTTTAGCTTAATCGTTCAAAAGCTTGGGATTGAGAAACCTGAAGATGATGGCATAAAATTGCTAAATTAGACGGTAATAATTCTTTTTTTTCTAACAAAAACCCTTGTTTATATAACTGAAAAATCGCTTTTTGAATTGCCAGACTATAGTTAATAATAACTGCAAACGAATTAGGATTATTGGGATTAATTTCTTGATTTTGTAAAAATTCTAACTGAAGAATATCAATAATTTCATCAAGATTACGTTGACCATCGATTAATCTGACTAAACGATAATAAAGCGGCTCTTGAAAACAGATTGATTCTCGCTCAGATAGAAAAAATACCGTATTTGGTTCTAGGGTTTCAATTGAATAGGCAGGATTCCAATCAAGCTGGTTGAACACAATTTTTACTCTCTTTTTAAGGTATAGTTAAGGTTGATTATATACCTATAATATAAGGTTGATAGCAGTTATCTTAATGGTGAGGTGCGAAGTTTTCGTTTTCGGGAACAGGGAACGGCGAGGGAGCAGCCCATTTATGCCAAAATATAAAAGCGATCGCTAAAAGTGATTAAATTTATGCAATATGATACCAAATCCGCTTTTAATAGCATGATTAACTCCCAATCCAACTTTAAAAACCCAGTTATGGATTGTTTCCCCCTACTCCGCAGCTCCGGCACTCCCCAATCTCCTCTACCTTTTAAACAGGATTTGCTATCAGACCCCTAATTTCTTCCCTGCCTGAAATTTCTCAATTTCTCGGAATAAATTTGAGTACCAAAATCAGGGTAAATAGCCCAAATATAAACTTAATAAAGTTTTAATAGACATTTAAGCCCTAATAGATTAATCTTGCTTTTTTTAAAGCCGATATGCTGCCTCGCTAATCCTTTTCAGGCTTGAAAACTGGCTATTCTGTTGGGGCTTGCCCGTGAGAGAGGTCAATTTTCAAGGATAATTTGTAACAGAGTGTTGAAAATTCCTTTAATCTTAGTTATGAGCGATCGCCCACCAGAACTAACCCTAGCCGACCAGGCCCCTGCCAACTACGAATGTCGCTCCTGCGGCTACGTTTACGACCCCAGCAAGGGAGATAGTAAAACCAACACTCCCGCTGGAACCCCCTTCGAGGAATTGCCAGAAACGTGGCGCTGTCCCGTGTGTGGTGTGCGTCGTTCCCAATTTATCAACATCGGAGCCAAAGATGCTCCTTCGGGATTCCAAGAAAATCTTAGCTATGGTTTTGGAGTCAACCGTCTGACTCCGGCACAAAAAAATATTTTGATTTTCGGGGCTTTAGCGCTAGGATTTGTTTTCTTTATTAGTTTATATGGTTTAAACTAACTCAAGCACTCATTATCTTTAATCCAACGGCTCTTATGAGCCTGTAACCCATCGGGTACAAACCCTAATCCGTCCCGATTCCTTGACCAATACCTCTGAACCATTGATGAGAAAACTGAAACAATTCGTAATAGTTCTAGCTGTAGCCTTTTTCTGCTTTAGCTGTAGTAGTGTGCCATCCCTGAGCAGTAGTCCTTGGCAAATCCTCACCCTCGACACTGACTCCACTTTTGCCGATATCGCCTTTACCGACGACCTGCAGCACGGTTGGTTAGTGGGAACCAAATCTACCCTCTTTGAAACCACCGATGGGGGGGACAGCTGGCAGCAAAAAGTCCTCAACCTTGGCGAAGAAAAAGTTAGCTTTAGCGCCGTCAGTTTCCACGACCAAGAGGGTTGGATTGTCGGTAAACCCTCAATTCTTCTCCATAGCGAAGACGGGGGCAGCAGCTGGTCCCGTATCCCCTTAAGTGAAAAATTACCCGGTTCCCCCTACGGAATTATCGCTCTGAACGACAAAACCGCCGAAATGGTCACGGATTTAGGCGCTATCTACCGCACCAAAGACGGGGGCAAAACTTGGCAAGCTTTAGTGGAAGGTGCTGTGGGTGTGGCCCGGACAATTGTTCGTTCCCATGATGGTAAATATGTGGCCGTTTCCGCACGCGGGAACTTTTATTCCACCTGGGAACCGGGGTCAACAGAATGGCAACCCCACAATCGTCTTTCTTCCCGCCGCTTACAAAAAGTCGGTTATGGTGAAAAAGGAGAACTGTGGGCCCTGGCCCGGGGTGGTCAACTACAATTTACTAGCCCCAATGATCTCGATACATGGGAAGATAAGGTATTCCCAGAGTTTTCCACCAGTTGGGGACTTTTGGACCTCAACTACCGCAGTCCCGAAGAAATTTGGGTCGCTGGTGGTAGCGGCAATCTCTTGGTCAGTCATGACAGCGGCCAATCTTGGCAAAAAGATCGCGCGGTGGAAAGTGTCCCCTCCAATCTCTATCGAATTGTTTTTATCAATTCCGACAAGGGTTTTGTCTTGGGACAAAATGGGGTTTTACTGAAATATAATCCCCCTAGCGAACCGGCCTAAAACTTGTCTCAGGGTCAACAAAGTCTCTATTATAGAGATTGAATTTTTCAAGTCCTATCATTCCGAGGAGAACCGTCCATGTCAGGTAGTACCGGCGAACGTCCTTTTGGCGATATCGTTACCAGTATTCGTTACTGGATTATCCATAGCATCACCATCCCCATGCTGTTTATCGCAGGTTGGTTATTCGTGAGTACCGGTTTAGCTTACGATGTTTTTGGCACTCCCCGTCCCGATGAGTATTACACTCAAGAGCGTCAAGAATTACCGATCATTAATGATCGCTTTGAGGCCAAAAATCAAATCGAGCAGTTTAATCAGTAGTTTACTTTAATTAAGGATAAAAACAATGGCTAGTGGTAATCCCAATCAACCCATTTCTTACCCCATTTTCACCGTTCGCTGGTTGGCAGTTCATACCTTAGCGGTCCCCACTGTCTTCTTTATCGGTGCGATTGCGGCAATGCAGTTTATTCAACGCTAGGAGAACAATTATGGAAAGAACACCTAATCCGAATCGGCAAGCCGTCGAGTTAAATCGTACTTCTCTTTACCTAGGTTTACTCCTAGTTGCTGTCTTGGGAATTTTATTTTCCAGCTATTTCTTTAACTAATTAGTCCCGATTCATTGTCATCGCAATTAGGAGGTGTTATTCATGTTCGCAGAAGGTCGTATTCCTTTGTGGTTAGTCGCCACCATCGCCGGTCTAGGCGTTATCGCTGTGCTTGGTCTTTTCTTCTACGGAGCTTACGCCGGTTTAGGTTCCTCTATGTAATTCCATTACGGGTAATTTCCCCCAGCAAAAAGCCGTTAGTTATAGAAATAACTAGCGGTTTTTTCAGTATTCGGTGAAAAGTAAAGCTCGATCGAACTTTATACTAATACTAAATCCCTTGAGTAACGCACAGAAAAAGGGGAGAATAAATAATCAGTTTTTAATAACCGGATTTAGGATAAATCCGTTTTTAATAGTGTGATTAACTCTCAAGTTATGAATTGTTTCTCCCTGCTCCCCACTCCCTGCTCCCTTCTCCCCACACCCCACACCCCACACCCTGCCCCCACGAAAAACTTTTTCAGCATACCCTAATTAAAAAAAGGAGTCAAAGACTTGACTCCTTTAGTTATAGGGATGATTTAGCTAAAACTAAACTTCTTGTTTACGAGTGCTAAGATCACCCAATTTTTGGAATAAACCGAATTCCACTTGTTCTTCCAGATCCGGATCGACCCCGGCGAATACGTCGCGGTAGATGGTACGAGAACCGTGCCAGATATGACCGAAGAAGAATAGTAAAGCAAAGACAGCATGACCGAAAGTAAACCAACCTCTCGGAGAAGTGCGGAATACCCCGTCAGACTTCAGGGTTTCGGTGTCAAACTCGAAAGCTTCACCGAGTTGCGCTCTACGGGCAAATTTCTTCACATCAGCAGGATCGCTGAACACCTGACCATCGAGAGAGCCACCGTAGAAAGAAACGGTGACACCACTTTGTTCGATACTCAGTTTCGATTCCGCACGACGGAAAGGAATATCCGCGCGAACGATACCTTCCGAGTCAGTCAGGACAACGGGGAAGGTTTCAAAGAAGTTAGGCATCCGACGCACGCTAAGGACGCGACCTTCGCCATCTTTGAAAACAGGGTGTCCTAACCAAGATTTAGCGATACCGTCACCGCTATCCATGGCACCAGTACGGAATAAACCACCTTTAGCGGGGCTATTACCGACATAATCATAGAAAGCCAGTTTTTCGGGGATTGCTTGGTAAGCTTCGGCGATGGTGGCTCCGTTGGCGATGCTGGCCTCGACGCGACGCTCAATTTCTTCTTGGAAATAGCCCTTATCCCATTGGTAACGGGTCGGGCCAAAGAGTTCGATCGGGGTGGTAGCATTACCGTACCACATGGTTCCGGCCACGACGAAAGCGGCAAAGAAAACGGCGGCGATACTGCTAGAAAGCACCGTTTCGATATTACCCATTCTCAGGGCTTTATAGAGTCTTTCGGGGGGACGAACGGTTAAATGGAATAAACCGGCGATAATCCCGACGATACCCGCAGCAATGTGGTGAGCTACCACACCCCCGGGGTTAAAGGGGTTAAAACCAGCCGGTCCCCATTCGGGAGCTACGGGCTGCACATGACCGGTTAAACCGTAGGCATCGGAAACCCACATCCCGGGACCCCAAAGGCCTGTTTGATGGAAAGCACCGAAACCGAAGCAGAGTAAACCGGATAAGAACAGGTGAATACCGAACATTTTCGGCAAATCGAGCGCAGATTCGCCCGTGCGGGGATCGATAAATAATTCTAAATCCCAGAAAACCCAGTGCCAAACCGCCGCTAGGAATAGCAGACCGGATAAGACGATATGAGCGGCGGCAACGCCTTCAAAAGACCAGAAACCGGGGTCAACACCAGTTTCGCCGGTGACGCTCCAGCCACCCCATGAACCAGTGACACCTAAACGGGCCATGAAGGGCAGCACGAACATTCCTTGCCGCCACATCGGGTTTAATACGGGGTCACTGGGGTCGAAAATAGCAAGCTCATAGAGGGCCATGGAGCCAGCCCAACCCGCTACCAGTGCGGTGTGCATCAGGTGAACGGAAATTAAACGGCCCGGGTCGTTGAGAACGACTGTGTGTACTCGATACCAAGGTAGTCCCATTGACTACGCTCCTCCTATTGACAATTTAGTGTCCACTTAGACGCTTTTTATATTCAGGGTGAAAATATAAGCCCAACAATCTCGACTGTTAAGTGCAAGAGTTAGCCGACCTACATTATCCCTTGAAAAGTGTATCTATTCTAAAGAAGTGTAACTATTGTTAGAACAGATTTCAAGTCTTTGCGATCGGTCTTCCGCCAGAATATTCCAGATCAGGGAGTGGGGTGTGGGCTGTAGGGTGTAGGGTGTGGGGTGTGGGGTGCGGGGTGTGGGCTGTAGGGTGTGGGGTGTAGGGTGTGGGGTGTGGGGTGTGGGCTGTGGGCTGTGGGCTGTGGGGAGATGGGGAATTATGACTGATAACTGATAACTGATAACTGATAACTGATTACTTCCTCAGCACTTCTTCGGCATTTTGCAGGATTTCGAGGACTTGTTCGGCACTAATCAAGCGTTTTAGCACCACTTGCCCGATGGTGGGGACAGTATCGGCAATTTCGGCACTCTTGGGGGCAACTTCTACCATAATCACGGCTTCTTCCACCTTATAAAGCCATAAAACCTGTTCTCCCTCTAAAATACCGATATTTAATCGCTCTATCTGCGGTGGTCGTCGCCAACTACTCGCGTGATCCCACAAACCGCCAAATTCCCACACCCGTCCTATTGTCCAACCTGCCGTTAAGAAAAAATATTTCACTTTGTTACTCAATCTAGAATCAATCTCTAGCTTTCTGGCTTAATTAGTTTTCAGCCGTCAAATTTTATCAAAAAACTGCTAACGTCCCGTTAATTTCACCACCCCAATGCCCCCAAAGTATAGACCCAAGACCGCCCCTGCTAACAGGGATTGGGTGAGAGGATCTGTGGAAGGGGTTAAAATCGCGCCTAAAATCACTGCCCCCAAAACCACGAAACGCCAACCCGATAACATCGTTTGCGAGGAAATAATGCCTAAAAAGCTCAAAATCAATTGAATAACGGGAATTTGAAAGGCGATGCCGGTACTAAAAAGTAAAAGTAAGACAAATTCAAAATAGCGCTCGATCGACCAAGCTTGTTCGACCACTTCCGCCCCATAATTGACAAAAAAGTTTAAAGCGGCGGGAATCAGGGCAATATAGGCAAAAAATAAACCGGCAAAAAATAAGACACTCGATCCTAACACTACCGGGACAATTAAACGCCGTTCGCGACGGGTTAACCCCGGCAGCACAAAGAGGATAATTTGCAAGAGAATGACGGGACTAGCCACCAGTATGCCGCTATATCCAGCTACTTTTAGGGAGACGAAAAAAAATTCTCCCGGGGCCAACTGCAAAAATTTTACCCCTTGGGCAGGGACTTCCAGCACTTGTACTAGGGGTTTAACGAAGATAAAACATCCCACCGCACCCACAGCCACGGCAATTAAACTATAAAAAATCCGGCGCCGCAATTCCTCCAAGTGGTCAAATAAGGACATTTCCACTTCTCCGGGCAATTCGTCGAGAAATTCGGTACTGTCTGGGGGCGGGGTTTTTACTTCTGTCGATGACATGGCTTTCGCTCGATCGTTCTCTACTCAAGCCTTTATCCTAGCATTGATAGGGGATGGGGGTTCGGGGTTCGGGGTTCGGAGTTCGGAGACAGAATTCAGGATAATAAATCAAAGTTGCCCCCCACTTCCCCACTTCCCCACTCCCCCACTCCCCTTAAAAAAAATTTGCTATGATCTAGGAACTTGTTTAGTATTTGGTAAAAATAACCATAAATGCCGCCGTGTTCACAACTGTTCAACCCACAAATCGATCGAGCTTACCTGATGACCTATTTACGGCAATTAAAGAGCTTAAACGGGAATTAAACGCCGTTATTCTGGCTCACTACTATCAAAATTCTGACATACAGGATATAGCTGATTATATTGGTGATTCTCTCGGTTTATCCCAACAGGCTGCCCGAACGCCAGCAGATGTGATCGTATTTGCGGGGGTTCACTTCATGGCAGAAACAGCTAAAATCTTAAACCCAGATAAGTTGGTATTGCTGCCGGATTTAGATGCAGGATGTTCTTTAGCTGATAGTTGTCATCCTGAAGATTTTGCTCGTTTTAAAGCCCAATATCCCGATCATATCGTGATTTCCTATATCAATTGCAGTGCAGAAATTAAGGCCATGAGTGATATTATCTGCACCAGTTCCAACGCAGTCAAAATAGTTAATCAAATCCCTGCCCATCAACCGATTATCTTCGCTCCCGATCGCAATTTAGGCCGTTACGTCAGTCAGCAAACTGGTAGAGATTTAGTTCTCTGGCAGGGTAGTTGTATTGTCCATGAAACTTTTTCCGAACGCAAGATAATAGAATTAAAAGTCGCCCATCCAGAAGCAAAAATTATCGCCCATCCTGAGTGTGAAGCATCGGTTTTACGCCATGCCGATTATATTGGTTCCACGACGGCACTATTAAATTATTCCCTGAAAAGTTCCGAAAAAACCTTTATTGTCGCCACAGAACCGGGGATTATTCACCAGATGCAAAAATCCGCCCCAGAGAAACTATTTATCCCCGCACCAGCTTTAAATAACTGTGCTTGTAATGAGTGTCCCTACATGAGACTGAACACTCTCGAAAAATTGTATCTCTGTATGCGAGATAAAACTCCAGAAATTACTATTTCTGAAGATTTAAGAGTTAAGGCACTGTTGCCGATTCAAAGAATGTTAGAAATGTCTTAATCAGTAATCAGTAATCAGTAATCAGTAATCAGTAATCAGTTATCAGTAATCAGTTATCAGTTATCAGTTATCAGTTATCAGTTATCAGTTATCAGATTTGAGTTTTAAGTGTGCAGTATGGATTAAGTGAGCCTCATCAAATGCCAGTTTCCTACTGTCTTTTCACTGATTACTGTTTACTAGACCTCTTGCAAAAGTCTTAAGTCGATCCTTGTACAGCAACATTTTTGAAGATTATCAACTACTAATAAATAATTAACTGAAAGTCCCTCCCATTATTGTTTCTGTCGTTTGTTTTCGGATTTATGCAAGAGGTCTACTGATTACTGATTACTGTTCACTGAAATGCTGAAGATAAATTTTTTCGTTGTGTTTGATGGATTGAAAAAAATCGACAATGGGACGAGGATAATTAACCCCTAAAATCACACCATAACGCTTTTGTTCCTCTGGAGATAATTTATAAGGTTCGTGAATTTTATCGCCTTTTATTAGGGCTAATTCGGGCAACCAGTGACGTAAATAATCACCTTTGGGATCATAATCTTTCGACTGTTTAGGGATATTAAAATAACGAAATCCTCGCGCGTCATTGCCGACACCAGCAGTGTAATTCCAATTACCCCAATTACTACAGACATCGTAATCAATTAATAACGACTCGAACCATTCTGCTCCCATACACCAATCAATACCGAGATTTTTGCTCAGAAAACTAGCGACATTTTGCCGGCCACGATTCGACATAAATCCTGTAGCGGCTAATTCTCTCATATTAGCATCTACAAGGGGATAACCGGTTTTTCCCTCACACCAGAGATTAAATCTTTCCCAATCTTCTAGCCAAGGTAAATAAAGTTCTTGCAAACCAGATTTATAGAAGATTTTATTCCCGTGTTTACGGCACATAAATCGGAAAAAATCTCGCCATAATAATTCAAAAATCAGCCAATAGGTAGAGTCATTTTTTACTCTCGTTTGCTC
Organism: Microcystis aeruginosa NIES-843; assembly: GCF_000010625.1. NCBI lineage: Bacteria > Bacillati > Cyanobacteriota > Cyanophyceae > Chroococcales > Microcystaceae > Microcystis > Microcystis aeruginosa. The sequence continues at coordinate 3,006,349 of NC_010296.1, read as the reverse complement.
ATACTTTTGTACTTCCTCGTAGATATAACGGGGGGAAAGACAGCCAAAACTTAACCAAGCTGAGAATTTTGAGGAATAATTAGTCCCTAACATTTCATTGCGGGTTTCCTTATAGGTTTTTAAGGAATCACTATCCCAAATATATTCTTTAACCCTTGATTTTCCTGCCATTTCACCCCCTTGAAACGACAAAACACCTCCCCGGTCTAGAATTGATTCTGTTAAGCCTAAATCGTTTAAACTGGGAAGGTTTCCCAACTCTATTTTAGGCAATTTTGTCAACTTTTTCGGCGTGGGATAAGTTGCTCTTATTTGCCAATGACGTTCTACTTGTTTACGAAAATTAGTAAATAATTCTGGTAATTGATTAAGGGTAAAAGGTAAGTCATCAGGATGGTATAAAGTGGCTGTCCAAAAAGTTTTTATCTGCACAGGAACCCCGGATAAAGCCTTATTTACCGCTTTTTCTACCGCTAATTCCTCTGCTGTTACCTCTTGATGATAATAAACCTTGGCTATCTGCAATTCTTGAACTAATTGTGGGATAATGTCTTCTGGTTTTCCCCGTCGGATAATTAAATTACCGCCTAAACTTTCCAGAGATTGTCGCAAATCTGCTACGCTTTCTAATAAAAATTTAGCCCGGAACTTGCCAGTTTTTGGAAACCCGTAGGAAGTAAAACCAAATTGACGCTCATCAAAACAATAGAAGGGAATTATCTCGAATTGTTCTTGAACAGCTTGATAAATTGCCTCGTGATCGTGAACCCGCAGATCATTGCGATACCAAATTAAAACCCGCATTTAACATCAATTAAAAGTTGATAAGTAAGTGGTTATAATTAAATAGAAGATAGATTTTGCCTCTGATCCCCCCTTAATCCCCCCTTGATAAGGGGGGATCCCCCCTTAATCCCCCCTTGATAAGGGGGGTGCCTGAAAATTTTTAACACCTACCTACTTAACCGATAAATAGTAAGCAAGATGGGATTTAATTATCTTTTGCCGTAGTAATGGCCATAGTAACGATAATTGTGGTCTTTCCGACTAACATTATTAGCCACTAAACCTAACACGGAAATGTGGGATAATCTCAGGTCTTCGAGCAGATTTTTCAGCACAAAGCGGTCGGTTTTGCCCAGTTTGGTGACGAGAATTAGGCCAGTGGCCATGGCGGCGAGAATTTTGGCATCGGCAAAGGCGGCGATCGGTGGTAGATCGTAGATAATTAGATCGAAGGCGTGGTCTTGCTGTAATTGCGAGATCATCTCCTGCATTCTCTGGGAAGAAAGCAAGCGGGTTGGATCTGGGGGAATTGAACCGGCGGTAAGAATCGATAAATTCTCGTGGCGGGGCAGGGATTGAATCGCCTCGTTCCAATCGAGACCCTCGGCGAGGACATTACTAAGGCCGTGGTCGTTATCGAGATTAAGTCGTAGGTGAATCTGGGGTCGTCGCAGGTCGGCATCCACCAGTAAGACTTTTTGTCCCATACGAGCGGCAGCCTTAGCGATATTTATTGCCATGGTGGTTTTACCATCTCCTGGTGATACAGAACTAATCACGAGGGACTTGAGGGGGGAATCGGAACCGAGGAGGCGAATATTGGTGTTAAGAGTGTGGAAAGCCTCCGAGAAGGGGGAGAAATTATAGTAGTAGGGGTTTTCGTTGGCTGATTTCGCAGTGGTATTAGGGATAGTAAGTTGTTGACCAGCGACTGTTAACTGGGGTAGGGCGGCGGTGATCACTTTTTCGATCTTATCGAGGTCTTTTTGCCAGGGAATTGCGCCTAAAAGGGGCAGTTTGGTATCTTCTTTTAGTTCATCTGCACTATGATGAACGGGATCTAATCTTTCAGCTAAAAAGGCTGCCCCTAGGCCTAGTAACAGGCCACCAATAACCCCTAAAGCGAGATTTCGCACGGGTTTAGGAGAAACGAAATCTTCCTCTACTTCTGGAGGGGAAATTAGTTGCCAAGGCACCACTTGTTGTGCCACCTTGAGTTGGAGTTTTTGTTGTTCCTCCAGAAAACGGCCGAGACTGGTGGTGGCAATTTCCAATTCTCGTTGCAAATCCGTATAGCGACGGGCTAAAACCGCCAGATTTTTGACCGAGGCTTTCTGTTGTTCGAGGGCTTGGGCAAGGGATTTTACCTTAATTTCTAGGGTTTGGCGACTGTTAGCGGCTTCTACCAATTGCTGGGTTAATTCTACCCGCAAAGCGCTTCGTGATACCAAAGCCGGGGAATTACCCACTGTCTGGGGCAGTTTTTCCCCTAGGGTTCTCTGGGCTTCGTTTTGCAGTAGGGGCAGTAAATTAGCCCGTTTTTCCTCTAGGGTGGCGATTATCGGGCTATCCTTGGCAAAAACTGCCGATTGTTTCGCCAATTCCACTTCCACTTCTTGCAACTGCTTGAGCAAATCTTGATAACCGGGAGATTCACTGAGATAAGTGGCGATAATTGCTTGATTAGGGGCCAATCCCACCTGTTGCTGTAAAGCTTGATAGCGAGAGTTAATTTCGTTAAGGGCAACTTGGGCGACTCTGTACTCCTGCTCGATGCTGGTTAACTGTTGCGATAAACGAGTGGCTTCCTTGTCGGGATCCAGGAAATTGTATTGCTGCCGGAATTGCTGCATTTGTTTTTGTAGAGAATTAACTCGTTCCTGCAGCACGGGCAATTGAGCGTTAACAAAATCCAAGCCTTGATTAATTTCGGTCTTGCGTTCCTGGGAACTATAGTTTAGGTAATGACGGGCTAAATTATCTAAAACCAGCTTAATTTTTTCTGGTTCTGCATTTTCGTAAACGATCTCTAAAACTTTCGTATCTTCTAATTGACTAATTTTGAGATCAGATTTGCCAGTTTTACTAATTAAATCACTGTAGGTAAAGTCGGGATATTGAGGAGTTATTTTACTAAGGATGGGGTTAAGGAGTTGAGGACTTTTCAGGACAGCGATTTGGGTTTCATAATCGATGTTCTCTCCACCCAACTGAGGCAGGATATCTTGGGCTGCCAGTTTGAGAGAATTTTTATTTTCCTCAATCGGTTGACCGATGAGCAGCAGGAATCTACCTTGATAGATAGGGGTTTTTAAGAAAGTCCAAGCAGCGATCGCACCTGTTACTCCTAGGGTGATGCCAGCGATTATCCACCAGCGATGCTTGACGACAGAAAGGACTTGACGCAGGTTGAGTTCCTCTTCTTCCTGCGTCAGGGAGGGGATAAAAGCTGGTTGGGCAAAAACTGGTAGATTTCCTTGGCTTTGGGTTTTCAAAGCCCCGTTTTGTTGGTTGTTCATCATTAATCAAATAGTCAAGGGATAACTGTATTAAACCGCATCTAGTACGCCAGTATAGCTTAAGAATAATTTGGGAATTTGTCCAAACATGGTATCTATTTAAAATAGCCCCCAACCCTTATAGAGTAAGGAATATGACATCTAAAGCTGAAATTGACTTCGGGACACTTTTAAAGGATATAAACCGCAACCAGCTAGAGAACTGGAATCTCACTGGCAGGCCATTAACCCTTAAAAGTATTGCTATGCAAAGATCATAGCCGAAAAAACCAAACTACGGTTTTCCCTGTGGATGCGGTTTAAAAGATTTTGCGGTAGCAATCTGGCTAGATCAATCACCGCTCAATCATAACACCGTGCTACGATGATAACTCTAGTTTTTCCAGAACTGCTAATTTTTGTCCCGCCTCGTCTTATGGTCAAGCTTGCTGATAATCCCCCCGACCAATCAGAACATCCATAGGTAGCCATTCTACACTCAGGAATAGATAATTAGGCGGTTAGTTGACCAAGAGTTTTTTCGGGGCAAAGGGGGAAAATTGGGACAAGGAGAGAGAATTAACGGATAAAGCCGAAAAAATAGTTTATTAATGACTAAAAACAGCTTTAAAATCAGTAAAAGCTGTTTGTTTGCTTAGTGTCCTCAATGTAAGTGAGATAATTGAGCAACTATCTTGAGAATTACCAAAATTACCACCCTAGGTTGACAAGGATGCTGAAATAGATTATCCTCATTGAGAACTCAGCATCTGTATCGCTGGTGTAGAGTAAAAAAATTAAACTACAGGCAAAAACCAAATGTCTAAATTGCTTGATAACCTGACTTATCTGCGGAAGATTGTTCTGCAAGACATAAAATTACGATTCAGACTTTATGCAACGAATCAAACACCTATTATAATCTATCAAATGGGCAAAGTTGGTTCTAGCTCGGTGATGAAATCCTTAAAAAAAAAAGCAATTTTGCCATTGTTTCATGTTCATTTTTTACTCAAAAATGCTGATAATAGAAGCTTTTACAATCCTAATGTTTACGAAATTTTGAGCGTAAAACTGGAGAGAGAAATGCTACTCAGACAGGGTAAATTTTTATATAACAAAATAATTGCCCCGAAAAAACAAGTAAAAATTATTTCTTTAACTAGGGAACCAATAGGTAGAAATGTTGCAGCTTTTTTTCAGAACTTTGAAAGAGAAACAGGGAAAAAGTATGAACAATCCAATTTTACTCCCCAAGAGCTAAGGGATATATTTATCAATTTTTTCCCTCATTCAACTCCCCTAGACTGGTTCGATAATTACTTCAAGCCATTTTTAGGGATAGATGTTTATGAATATCCTTTTCCGAAAGAGCAGGGATATTTAAGAATTAACAAAGATAATGTGGATTTATTGATCCTCAAACTAGAAACCTCTGACAGTGTAAAGGAAAAAGCAATCGCCGAATTTCTGGGTTTAAAAGAATTTAAGTTAGTAAGGACGAACGTGGGAGAAGATAAAAATTATGGTTCTTCGGTTTGTCTTATGCAATGGACGGGGTTATAAGGAATGAAACCTTTATAGAGACAGACATTGCCGCAATTTTTGTCAATTGTTGGCGATCTGGAGCGAACTAATCAATTAAATCTCTTGCCAGATAAGGATTGAGTCGATTTATGCCCCCCTATCGAACCATACCAAGTCCCGAAGAGCCAAAATTATCGAGATATGTATAAAGAATTTAAGCAAAATCTCAAATTACCACTATCTTATGTAGAGGAGATGTGCAGTTCTAAATACTTTAATCATTTTTACACGGAGGAAGAAATCAGAAAAGTTTATTCACGATGGACTTAGTAGCATCTCTGGAGCAAAGAAAAAGATGAAGAAAACTCCCTTAAAACTGAAAGAACGTTTAATTCGAGATGCGACGGGTTCTCTTGGTTTAAGAGTTGCTTTCATGACCCTTAGTTTTCTGACCAGTATTATTCTAGCTCGCTGGCTCGGTAAAAATGGCTTTGGGGTTTATACTTATGCAATGACTTGGCCGGCTTTGCTGGGCATTCCTGCGACTCTAGGCTTTAATAACTTATTAGTCAGAGAAGTGGCTATCTATAGTAGTCAGTCAGCTTGGGGATTAATGCGTGGTCTATTACAATGGGCAAATGCAATTGTCTTCATAGTTTCTAGCCTAATGGCATTAGTTGCTATTGCTATTATTCTGAACTGGGGACAAGTCAGGGAGCCGGACTTATTACCATCTCTGTGTGTAGCGATGATTTCCTTACCAATTGTCTCTTTAACTAGCTTGAGACTAGCGACGATGAAGGGTTTACACAGGGTGGTTTTAGGGCAAATGCCAGAAAATCTACTAGCTCCCTTAGTTTTTATTATCCTGACGATTTCTAGCTACTGGTTTCTTAGAAATCAAGAAAATATCACTGTCTGGGTGATGGGCTTAAAATTGATATCTCTTGGCATTACTTTTGTCGTTGGTGTGGTACTATTAGCCAGAGTGCTTCCCCAAGAGGTTAAACAGGCTAAACCTGAATACAAAATTCTGACTTGGCTGAAGGACGGCTTACCGTTTATTTTGCTAGGAGGACTAGCGGTGATTAACTCTCGTATCGATATATTGATGCTCGGTGCCTTCAAGGGTGCGGGTGCGGTGGGAGTTTACGCAGTAGTCAGTCGAGTCACTTCTCTGATTGTTTTTGCCCTGGGAATATTGAATAACGTCCTTTCGCCAACTTTTGCTACACTGTATGCAGAGGGAAAGCGGGAACAACTGCAAAGGCTGGTTACTCATAGCACTCGTTTAATCAGCTTGTTTGCTCTAGTCATGACTTTGGGGTTGATTGCATTGAGATACTCGATCTTACAGCTTTTTGGTGCTGAGTTTATACAGGGACAAACAGCTTTGATAATTTTGAGTATTGGCTATCTGGTTAACGCTCTGACTGGTTCCGTGGGTCTATTGCTAAATATGACCCGCCATGCTAAATTTAGTGCAGCAACTGTGGCATTTGCCGCTTTGTTAAATGTCTGTCTTAATTGGCTACTAATACCGAAGTGGGGGGTGAATGGTGCAGCCACTGCCACCGCAATCTCGATGATTGTGGGCAATGTTATCAGTGCTATCTGGGTACGCCAAAAATTGGGCATCAAATCTACGGCAATTTAAATGGGTGGGTGGAATTAAATATAAGATGAACGTAGGTTGGGTTGAAGCATGAAACCCAACGCCCGATTATGTTACGCTACCGCTAACCCATCCTACAAATAATTTTGCCTCCCTACTTAATTATTTGCGTTTCGATGTTATCAGAGAAAACTTACTAAGGAGATATGATGAGCGAAAATGAGATTAACTTAGTTAAGATAATAACCTTTGCCTGGCTTTTATTTTGGGCTTTTTTGTCCGGCAAGAATATAATATTTAAGCGCTATTACTCTGCCTACTTAGTAATTATCATTAATTTTTTATTTTTTGGTGTGCCGTTATTATTAGATTTAGTAATTGGTGAACCTAAGTACGACTTTTTTCGTGGACTTGATAATCTAAGAGTGGCTGTTAGGGATGAAACAACCTTTTTGATTTACTGCCTATACATTGCTATCGTGCCAGTAGTATTGTGGTACAATGGAATCCCCAAAGACAAGGAGAGTCATGGAAGATTATTAATCAATAATCAAACATTTTGGGTTAACTTAATTGGTTCCAGCAATAGGTATAAGCTCGGTAAACAATTTAAGTTATTAATGATACTACTTATTGGTTACTTTCTTTTATTCTTACCTGTCATTCTTTGGTCATTTAGTCCTAATCCCGGTCTCTACATCACTTACGGAGCAAAAGGTGCTGGTCTCTTGTCGGAAGAAGAGGAAAAATTTCATCAACTTATACATCTTTCTTCTTTACTCAGTTTGAGTGGAATGATAACAGTGATTTTATTGCAAAAAAATAAAAATTTGTCACTAATGAATTTGTACTTTTGGGCAAGTGTTATAATACCAACATCCATAACAATATGGCTTAACGGCAAGCGGCATATTGTTGCTTTTATGATTTTCGCTTTAATCCTCACTTTTCTATTAAAAAAAGCTTTTAATAGAGTAAAAATCTTAGCATTTTTATTGGGTTTATTATTAGTTTTTGGTCTTTTTTCCTATTCTTATCAAACTTCCTTAGTCAGGGGTATAGATACAAAGCAAATGTATGAAATATCTCGTTTCGATTATGGTAGAGACCATCTGCTTAAACTGTCTATTTATTCAGAATTAAATCCTGATAAACTTAAGATACTCGATCATCGACTTCAGACAGTTTATCATGCTTTAGTTTTATATATTCCTCGCTTTTTGTGTCCAGGTAAACCCATTACTTATAATTACCAAAAATATGTGGCAGCGGCCTCTTTTAACATATCTCCCAAAGATGTTCTCTTCGGTATAACAGGGACTTGGTTGGGGGAATCCTTATCTAATTTTGGTTGGGTAGGAGCTTTTATCGGTCCAATTACAATTGCCTTAATTTGTAGATTTGGAGATTCTACAAAAAATAATTTCTTGATTATTTTTACTTCTTTTATTGCCCTGTTTTTGCTATTGTTAAGTCTAGGCTCTGTCTTTCGTTTTTTGATTATTTGGTTAATACTTTTAATCAGAGAATACTACAAAAAAAAATACAAGAAATATAAAGGATATAAAATATGAATTCAATTCTATAAACGGAGTTATAATTATGGACTAACTAAATATAGCACTTTTCCCGTTACTGACGTATCGACAAGTTTTGCCAACAAATGGTTTAAGCCCCTTGCCCATGCCTGATTCTGATGAAAACTGCTAAGCTGTTCGTAATTTAAATTGCTTGTTGAAACGAGGCAAAAGGCAAGAGGCAAAAGGCAACAGTAAAGGGATTGGGGGAGGTTCGGCTAATCTAAGAATAAGCGGTTTAAATGCGTCTTAGCTTATAGTTACTTGATAAGTACTTTTTGCGATCTAGGAAAGACCTATATTATGTAAAACTGTGTGTTATGATGGCCGGTGAGAAACTGGTGAATATATAAAGACGAAACCTTATGAAAAACATACTATCCTTTCCATTGAATTCTTTAAACATCTTGACCTTGCCTAGTCGAATAGCAAAAAAAATCAAGTATGGGCGTTCTCTGCATAAAAATCATGTGGTAGAGGATGTTTTCCTCGTTTCCTATCCAAAATCAGGAAACACATGGTTAAGATTTTTAATTGCTAATGCTATCAAAGTCCATTATCGAATAGATCAAGATGTCAATTTTTTTACTATCTTGGGTATCATACCTTCTCCGCGAGGCAAGATAAACCTACAGCCAACTGGGCCTTTTGGAAGAACAGACTTACCTAGAATTATTAAAAGTCACTCTGCCTATAACCCGTACTACTACAGAGTCATTCTCCTAGTCAGAGATCCCAGAGATGTAATGGTTTCCTATTATCATTATCTCAAGGGACTAAAGCAAATTTCTGAGGCAACTACCATATCAGAGCTAATCAGAGATGATAAGTACGGTATTATGAGTTGGGTAAAACACAGCAAGTCTTGGTATTTTGATCACAACCCAGCCAGTCAGAGAATCAAAATATTTAGATATGAAGATTTTCTGGAAGATACTAAATTACAACTCTTTCTTTTAATGGAGTCTTTAGGTATGATAATGGATGATAGTTCTCTGGAAAAAGCGATCGCCTTGAGTTCAAAAGAACGAATGAAGGAATCAGAATTAAAGCACGCATCTTTAAATTTAGTTAACGAAAAAATGTCATTTGTTCGTCAAGGTGTAGCCAATCGTGGACGAGAATTATCCGAGTCAGATAGAAAGTTTATAGAAGATTCGAGTCGGGATATAGCTGGTTTATTGGGTTATAATTTCTAATTAATTACTGTTATTAGTAGAGAGCTAAATTATATGACTATGCCTAACTTCCTAATTATTGGTGCCCCCAAGTCTGGCACCACATCCCTAGCTCAATACTTGGGGCAACACCCAGAAGTTTACATAAGTCCCAAGAAAGAACCCTATTTTTTCGCTTTTGAAAATGATCAGGTAGATTTTCTTGGGCCTGGAATTCAAGGAAAAGACCACATAATTAATAGTGCTGTGGTTGTTTACCTAGAAGCTTATTGCAGTCTTTTTCAAATAGAAAAACGTCCTTTGACAATTATAGATAATTCTACCGGTTCTTCGTTACTTGGTATGGTTCGATAGGGGGGCATAAATCGACTAAATCCTTATCTGGCAAGAGACTTAATTGATTAGTTCGCTCTAGATCAAAAATAATTGACAAAAATCGCTAAATGCCTTTCTATATAAGGGTTCCATCCCTTATACTCCCCGTCAATTGCATAACACAAACCGAAGAGCCATTCTACCAAAGAAGTTTTTTTTAGGCTGAACTTGTCAAAAAAACTTTTCTGATGCTATAATGTGGTACTACATCCTTAATGTTTCATCATATTTTTATGAAAAACCTTGCAATAAGTACGGACACCCCGATACTAGCTTATTTCGGTCATCATAAAGCTGGTTCAAGCTGGATTTTAAAAGTAGTTTATTCGGTGTGTTCGGAAATAGGAATTAAAAGTACGCACTTCCACAGTCCCAAGATGTTCAACTTCGATTTAGCCGAAGCAATCAACAGAAATAAAATTCAATTTTTATCCTACACCAACGCCGATATAAATTACGTCAATCCAATCCTGCAAAATTTTAAAGGTTTTCACGTGATCAGAGACCCCCGTGATACAGTAGTATCAGCTTACTTTTCTCACCTGTATAGTCACAGCGATCAATTCTGGCCTGAGTTGGTCGATTATAGAAAGCAATTAGAAAAAGTTTCCAAAGACGAAGGATTGTTTTTAACAATGGAACATCTTGAGAGGTTAAAATATGATGGAGTAGAAGTAAATGTATTTAAAGATATGTTTGGGTGGAACTACTCATGCCCTAACATCATGGAGATCAAGTTTGAAGAGTTAGTTTCTAACCCCTACAGCAAATTTCTAGATATTTTTCAGTTTCTAGGAATTTTAGAAAAATCTAATAATATAGCTCTCAAATCTGTGATAAACTACAGATTACAGAAGGTTATTTCAAAACTAATATACTCAAGATATATGCCCGTTAATAATTTGAACTTGCTATCTTTTCGATCCCCGCTTTATCCTTGGCGGCTATTAAGTATTGTATATGATAATAATTTTATTAAACTATCGGGGGCTAGAAAACCAGGAGAAGAAAATATCAAGAGTCATTATCGGAAGGGAATTACAGGAGATTGGAAAAACCATTTTAATGATGAACATAAACAGTATTTTAAGGAAAAATATAATTCTCTATTATCTGAACTCGGCTATGAAATATTATAATATTTGAATAACACATATTTTTATAATTTGCCGCATAGGTTAATGCTTTTTCCTGCAATTGTCGCTACTTTTTCTAGAATAGTTGTTGGAGTAAATGTTTAGAAACATATCCTCTAGTCATTGAATCGATATTCAGAGAAATAGCAGATACCTGTAAATACTATTAGTTATCACCAACTAAACTCTAGGATTAATGTCTTGAAAACTGTTCTAATTACTGGTGTTACAGGATTTATTGGGCGGTATATAGCTCGCGAATTCGCCCAAGCTGGGTGGTCTGTTGTCGGTTTGGGAACCCGTCCTCCAGAAAACGCGCCAACTCAAGATCTCTTGCGTTATCATCAACTCACTCTACCTTCCCCTGATTTAGCCATACTCATCGAACAACTACAGCCACAGGTCTGTATCCATTGTGCTGCAAGGGCATCAGTTCCTCTTTCAGTAAGTGAACCAAAAGCAGATTTTACCGATGGAGTAGTTGTTACTTTCAACTTATTAGATGCACTTCGCCTTCATGCACCTCAATGCCGAGTTATTTATCTTTCTAGTGCTGCTGTTTATGGTAATCACAAAACTTTACCCGTTAATGAAAGTCATTCCCTCAATCCTATTTCACCCTATGGCTACCATAAGCTAATCTGTGAACAACTTTGCCGGGAGTTTTTCCAAGTTTATGGTTTACTAACAGCTACAGTACGCATCTTTTCTGCCTATGGTCCGGGATTGAGGCGACAAGTTATCTGGGATATCTGTCATAAGGCTCTGACAAACCCCGTTCTCAATCTACAGGGAACGGGTAATGAAAGTCGTGATTTTATCCATAGTCGAGATATAGCCAAAGCTCTCTACCTCTTAACAGAGAAAGCTCCTTGTCACGCCGATGTTTATAATTTGGCAAGTGGAACAGAAACCTCTATTAAGGAGTTAGTTAACTTGATACTAGAACAGTTGAAACTCGATATTCCTGTACATTTTGAAGGTACAATACCTATTGGCAATCCCTTAAACTGGAAAGCGGATATAAATTGTCTCAAAAAACTTGGGTTTCTTCCTGAAGTAACTCTTGATAGAGGAATCAGTGTCTATACTCAATGGTGTCGTGCGGAGCTAATGGGATGATAAAAACCTTAAATATTGGTATTCTGATGCAAGCTGATGATAACTGGATGGGGGGGATTATTTATATTAAAAATCTTGTCAAATCTATTGCCGAGTTACCTGCCAATAAAAGGGAGCATATTAAGCTATATTTATTTATTGGTTCTAATCTCAAAAAAAGCTATTATGAAGAACTGGAAAATCTAGTGGAACAAATATACATAACTAATTGTATAAAGCCTTCTTTTTTGAATCGATTATTATGGAAAGTTGGTCAAAGTTCTACTTGGCTAAAGGATACAAGGTTGATAAAACTTTTAGAAAGTAAAGAAATAGACTTTGTATATCCTGTTCCAATAAATTGGGGTATTTCCTGGGATTTTAATTGCGGTTGGTCAACTTGGATTCCAGATTTTCAACATAAATATCTACCCTCATATTTTTCTACCAAAGAAATAAAAAGCCGTGATAAGGCATTTAAATATTTATCTAACAATTCGTTAAATATAGTCTTTAGCAGTAAAAGTGCTTTGAGCGATTTTGCTGCTTTTTACCCTGAATCTAAAGCTCAAAAATTTGTATTAAGTTTTAGAACGATACCCAATCAAGACTGGTTTGACAATCATTTAGCTCCAACATTAGTTCAGGAAAAATATAATCTTCCAAACAAGTTCTTTTTGGTTAGCAATCAATTTTGGATACACAAAAATCATAAGCTTATCATAGAAGCACTTATCTTATTGAAAAGAACAAATGTCAAGCCCGTAGTTGTGTGTACTGGTAAACTTTATGATAGCCGATTTCCTAAGTATGGAGAAGAAATAAAAAATTCAATTGAAAAAAACTGTTTAAGCGATCAATTTATAATTCTTGGATTAATTCCCCGTTGGGATCAGATTCAACTCATGAGGAGATCGTTAGCAGTTATTCAGCCTTCATTGTTTGAAGGCTGGAGTACAGTAGTAGAAGATGCTCGAGTGTTAGGTAAAACAATATTATTATCAGATATTTCTGTCCACAAAGAGCAAAATTCTCCTGGTGCTATATTTTTTAAACCAGATTCTTCACAAGAGCTTGCCAATCATCTTGAATTATTAACGACTAAGCTTATGCCTGGACCAGATTTAATATCTGAATCAGAAGCGCAAACCAACAATAAAATAGAATGCCAAACTTATGCAGAACAATTTCTGAATATTGTCCAAACAGTTGTTTCCTAGTTGGAAACTATAGCAATTCTCTGACTTATGAGGTACAGTAGCAACAGTGAGTAAACCAATTGCGAATATCTTTTTGAGTAACTTCTAACATAGCCAATTCAATCCCTTCTATTAAGTCTTTGTAAGTTCTCGCCTTCAGTTTTCTTAACGTCGCTTTCACTTTTGACCAAAAGTTTTCAATAGGAGAGAATTCGGGAGAATAAGGAGGTAAATAGATGAGTCTAGCTTTTTCTTGTTCGATTATTTCTCTGACCATTTCTCCGAGATGAATCTTGGCGTTATCCATGATCAGACAGTCTCCTTCTTTAATTTTTGGCAGCACTTCCTTGAGAATAAATCCTTCAAATGTTACCGCATCCACTGCACCGTATATGTTGACTGATGCGACAACTTTTTCTAAGCTTATAGCACTAATTATTGAAATATTTCTCCCTCTTTTTTGTGGTTTTCTTCCCCGAGCTCTTCGGCCAATTAAGGCTCTAGCATAGAGTCTCAAAAGGGCTAAATTTACCCCCGATTCCTCGATGAAAATTAGTTTTGATGCCTCAATTTCCCGAACTTCTGACCAGTATTCCACTCTTTTTTGCTCTACCCTGTCACTTTCTTTTTCCGCCGCGTGTAGTGTTTTTTTTTGAAACTGTAATTGAGTTTTTGCGTAAGCCGCCCCAGGGTGGCTCTACTGACTTTCACCTGTGTCTTTTCATACAGTAAGTCCGATAATTCTTCGAGAGTTGCATCATTGTTAGCTTCGATGATTTCTATTAAAATTATCAGTTGTTCACTATTTAACTTGGTTGGCGGACTTCCCCCTTGCGGACGAGGACGGATATCTCCTGTTTCTTTATGTTGCTTCAATAACTTCTGAATAAAGCTTTTAGCCACGTCAAATCTCTGGGCTAGTCCTCGAATGGAAATTTTTTCTTTCTTCCAGACATCGATAATTTTTTGGCGAAAATCTACGGAATAGGGTCTCATAGGAAGCCGGTAAGTTCTATTATTTGTCTATTTGCTTTCCATTGTACCTCATAGCTCCAAGAATTGCTATAAATCAATTTCTATTCGGCACTATGACGGCAACAAGCGATAACCGAAAAGGGTTTCATCTGCTGCTACCTGCTATAAAAAAACTCAGTCAGGGGGAAATATGGCAGCATAAATTAGAGTTAGTGGTCTTCGGTGCTTCTGAACCAGTTAATCCGCCTGATTTTGGACTGAAAACCCATTATTTAGGCAGATTAAATGATGACATTTCCCTAGCTTTAGTCTATGCCGCCGCCGATATTTTCATCGCTCCCTCCCTTGAGGATAATCTTCCTAACACAGTCATGGAAGCTCTCGCCTGTGGAACTCCCTCTGTTGCTTTTAAAATTGGTGGAATGCCTGATATGATCGAACATCAAGAGAATGGTTATCTGGCTCATCCCTACGATATTGAAGACTTAGCTCAAGGAATTCATTGGGTATTAGAAGATAGTGAAAGATACCAGAAATTGTGCGATTGCGCTCGTGAAAAAGTAGTGCGAGAATTTACTCTTGAGATTCAAGCATCTAAGTATTTAAAGCTATATAATGAAGTATTGCAATCTTTCAAGTAAACTTGAACAGTCTTAGCCATGCTCAAAAAGACGATTAAGAAACTCGCCAGAAGTTTAAGAATTGACCTAAAAAAATTTTTTAATCTGGTAAAACATGAGCAAAGCTATTTGTTGATATCCTTTCTCAAATAGTGCTACACTGTGTACACAATGCGTACACAACGAGAGAGACTATGGATAAGCATGACATTGAGAAAATTGGGGTGCGAGAATTTCGGAGCGAACTCCCTAAATAAGCTAAACGGCTTTTACTTCGGATCACCGATATAGACTCCAAAAGGGTTATAGCTGTTGGATCATGCAGGTTAAGCGCCGTTTAGCTTACATATACGGTGAGACTCCCGTTGAGGTACTACGTCACGGTCATACTGTTGGGTTCTATTTCCCCGTTAAACAGGGGAGTAAAAGCGCCGATATCGCTGCCTTACAAGCGGTGGCCGCTCAATTTGAGTACCTGTTAAGTCAAAAGGGAATTTCCGAAGACGATATTGTTCGTGAGTTTCGTCAGATGTGTGAAGCGGACAGAACAAATAAGAGAAAGGATTTAGACGAGTGAGGCTCAAATTCGTCGTTCTCGACGCTAATATCATCATAATAAATAGACATCTCCAAAAATCTATACCCCAGTCCTAGCAATGGTATTCCTACTCGGTAATGGGATTTCTTATCCTTTTAGCTAAACAGCAACATTACTCCTATGAAATTAGCCTCCATCCCAACAAAGCAGTACATCGAGCAACGAGAAGAAGAATATTGGCTCGAAGGAACTCGTATCTCCCTTGATTCAGTTGTCTATTCTTTCTTGAACGGAGAATCGCCCGAAAGTATTGCCCAAAATTTCCCACTCCTTTCCCTCGAACAGGTTTATGGCGCGATCGCTTTCTATCTGGCCAATCGAGAGCTTGTCAATGCCTATCTGAAAAAGGGTGAAGCCGAGTTTCAGCAACTACAACAGTCTTGTAGAGAAAAGAGTCCTTTGCTGTACCAAAAATTGAAGGCGGCTCAAGCCTATAATATGTGCTTAAAAAACTCTAATTTCCTAGAAGAAGGCTATAATTACCATAATATTTTGTCCCAGTCTCAATTCTAGCGGCTAGATGTTTTCCCCAATGCTAGATACAAAAGCTCCTTAAGTCTCATCACCAGCGTGACTCCGATGACTTCAACTATTGCTCCTTCTCGACTTTCACTGCCTACCCAAGATGAATTGCCCTGCGATGACGGCGTTCCCATGGAAACCCAACGACATAAACTCCAGATGGATATACTCATAGATGCCTTGTTACCCTGGTTAGCTGCTAGGGAAGATGGCTATGTAGGCGGCAATATGTTCGTTTATTTCAGTGCCGCACAGTTAAAAAGCGAGGACTTTCGCGGTCCCGATTTCTTTGCTGTCCTGGGGGTTCCTAAAGGGGAAAGAAAAAGTTGGGTAGTTTGGGAAGAGGGGAAAGCTCCCGACGTGGTTATCGAACTCCTTTCCGAAAGTACTGCCCCACAGGATAAAACCGAAAAGAAAGCCATCTATCAAGACCGTTTGCGAGTGCCAGAATATTTCTGGTACGATCCCTTTAATCCTGAAGACTGGGCAGGTTTTATCCTCAGAGACGGCAACTACGAGCCATTATCTCTAGAGACGGGAGAAAGATTTTTCAGTCAAAGGCTAGGGTTAACTTTGGTACGCTGGCAAGGGGAGTATAAGGGAGTCGAGGCAGTTTGGCTGCGTTGGGCGACTTTTGCCGGCGATTTACTGCCCACGGAGTCAGAGCTAACTGAACAGGAAAGAATGCGGGCCCAACAAGAAAGAATGCGGGCCCAACAGGAAAGAATGCGGGCTGAGGATTTAGAAGCATTGCTCCAACGCTATCGAGAGCGTTTTGGGGATTTGCCAGAATAAATCTAGATGTTGACCGGCTAGTAATCAATAGACCTCTTGCATAATTTTTTTATGGTATAATATAAGGTTTTGCTTTTT
Source organism: Microcystis aeruginosa NIES-843 (assembly GCF_000010625.1). NCBI lineage: Bacteria > Bacillati > Cyanobacteriota > Cyanophyceae > Chroococcales > Microcystaceae > Microcystis > Microcystis aeruginosa. Next base: position 2,989,769 of record NC_010296.1, on the reverse strand, counting down.
TCTCAATTCTTAGATTGAAGTGGAAAAAAGAATAAAATGTGATCTTAGGTCAGGAAATCATCTATAATTTTGCTATGTTTATTAGCAAAATTATGGATTATCAAAACTTATCAGATGAGCAATTCAAACGCCGTTTCGGTGTGTATAAACAAACATATAGAAAGATGGTAGAATCAGTAAAAAGTGTTGAAGCCGACTCTAATTCACCATCTAAAAGGGGACTGAAACCTAAACTATCTATAGAAGAACAAGTTTTAGTAACGTTAGAATATTGGCGAGAATATAGAACATATTTTCACATTGGTACAAGCTGGGAACTATCAGAATCAACTATATGTCGGATTGTAAATAAGACGGAAAAAATGCTTTTACAATCGGGAAACTTCCGTTTAAAAGGAAAAAAAGCTTTACTCAATCAAGCAGAGATACCGGTCGTAACGGTAATGGATGTAACGGAAACTCCCATTGAACGCCCCCAAAAGAAACAGAAAGATTTTTTTTGGGGTAAAAGAGGTTATCATACTTTAAAATCCCAATTAGTAGCTGATCAAAATACAGAGGAAATTATCTGTGTCTTTTGTGGGAAAGGCAGAGGTCATGATTTTAGTTTATTTAAAAAAAGTCGAGTTCGTTTTCATCCTTTAACTACCAGCATAGAAGACAGTGGTTATCAGGGAATAGCTGCATACCATAGTAATAGTTATACACCGAAAAAGAAACCGAAAAATAGAAAATTAACAGAGTTAGAAAAAGAGTATAACAAGGCTTTAGCCAAAGAAAGGATTATCATTGAACATATAAATAGGAAACTCAAAACCTTTAAAATCTTATCCTGTAAATATCGGAATCGTCGTCGAAGATATAGTTTAAGAGTTAACTTGTTGGCGGCTATTTATAACTGTGAGTTAGGGATAGGTATAGCAGCTTCTTAAAAGTTGCCTAAAGATTAATCAAGTCAAGGAGAATTTATTCTCAATTATAAAAATTGAGATAGTTTGTGCCGCTTAAATAAAGAGGTTTTGATAACCAAATTAAAGCAGCTCTAAAGAGTTTTGAGTTAAAAGTTAAACTTCAAGTTTTCATTCAGGACGAATGTACTGATTAACTAATTTTTTGGGGAAAATTAGTTAACCCATCATTATAACATATAATTAATTTGCAAGAGTTCTAATAGACATCTCCAAAAATTATAACCCAATCACAGCCTGCCTTTAGCTTATGTACTAACTAAATAGTTCGATAGCTGAAATGTATATCTATCGTCGCTAATTCAATTTCACTGAAAAAATATGAAGCAATTAAAATTATTTTTATTTGGGTGTGTTCCCTGACTAGAATAACTTTTAGTCTTGAGATAATATTAGGTCGAGGTCTAATCATCCCGTTGAATTAATTCGGGGCTGGAGTAATTGTCTATAATGACTGTCCAGGAGGCTAAATGGAAGATATTCCAACATTTTTCTCCATTATATCGGGAGAGCCGTTGGCTTTCTAGTAAGTACCTAGGGCTTGCTGAATAAATCTAAAAACCTTGTTGGATAAGACTTTTAGACTTTTTTTCCCTCAAAAAGTGCCAGCCATTGCGGGGATCGGGGGCAAAATTCAGGTACTTTTTCCCTGAAAATTAGGCAACTGACTACCTCAAAATCGGTAAAACCCCACACCCCACACCCCACACCCCACACCCTGCCCCCAGGAAAAGCTTTTTCAGCAAACCCTACCTAAGCAAAATTAATTACACATCCAAGCCGTCACCCGTCAGCCAAAAGCTTTTTGCTGTGACCAGTAAACAGTGAACTAAAAATTCAAATCTGATCCCTGATAGCTGTCTCGGAGTCCCCCGTCTCCTGTCTCGGAGTCTCCTGTCTCGACTAGGAAATTAATTTTGCACGACTACTTATCGGCTAGTTAAAAATTTTCTTGACAATAAGTTCATGATCAGGTACACTAGACTTCTTGCATAAATCCGAAAACAAACGATAGAAACAATAATGGGAGGGACTTTCAGTTAATTATTTATTAGTAGTTGATAATCTTCAAAAATGTTGCTGTACAAGGATCGACTTAAGACTTTTGCAAGAGGTCTACTTCCTCTAGGTCTTAAAGTTAATTTTTTTAGCTAATCATATTAGCTGATATAACCCCCAGGCTAGTTTAATAGTATTTTGGCAAGTATGAGAGAGCTGCAATAATCTTTCTAGTTCCATAGGGCTAATTAGGGTTTGCTGAATAAATCTAAAAACCTTACAGGAAAGGGCTTTTAGCTTGATTGAGAGCTTCCCAAATGCACTTAAATCTGCTAGAATCTCTTAAAACCCTTGCATCACCCTTGCATCTTCTCTAATTAGTGCTAATGTACCGTAAAAGCGAGTTACCCTCAACCCCACCAGAAAACTTCGAGCTGCCCTTTGAGGGGAAATTATCCCAAGATAATCGTTGGGTAATTATGGCCAACCTCATTCCCTGGTCAGAATTTGAAGCGGAATACGCATCACTTTTTTCAGAAGAAATGGGCGCACCCGCCAAAACATTTAGGACAGCACTAGGAGCATTAATTATTAAAGAAAAATTAGGAACAAGCGATAGAGAAACGGTAGAACAAATCAAGGAAAATCCTTATTTACAATACTTCTTGGGGTTTTCAGCCTACAGCAATGAACCCCAGTTTGAAGCGTCAATGTTGGTTCACTTTCGAGAAAGAATCACTCGGGAACTAATTAATAAAGTGAATCGCTTTATGGTCAAAAATTCGAGAGAAATAAAAGAAGAAGAAAACACCGAAAAAAAGTTAGAGAGCGAAACCCAAAGTCAACCAGAAAATCGAGGTAAATTAATTTTAGATGCCAGTTGTGCGCCCGCAGATATTAGTTATCCTACGGATTTAAACCTGTTAAATCAAGGAAGAAAACAAACCGAAAAAATTATTGATATTCTCTATGAAACTATAAAAGGAAAACTTGTTCAAAAACCGAGAACCTATCGTCTCCTGGCCAGAAAAAGTTATTTAGAAGTAGCAAAAAAAAGAAAACCTACCTTCAAACAAAGACGAAAAGCTCTAAAAAGACAACTGCAATATCTGAAAAGAAATCTCGACCATATTGAACAACTTTTAGCAGAAGGAGCCTCTCTACAAAGCTTGAAAAAAAGAGACTATAAACTGTTATTAGTAGTCACAGAAGTTTATCGCCAACAACTCTGGATGTACCAAAATAACAAACAGAGTATTGAAGACAGAATTGTCAGCTTAACTCAACCCCACATCCGTCCGATAGTCAGAGGAAAAGCTGGAAAACCCGTAGAATTTGGGGCCAAATTCTCAGCAAGCTGTATAGATGGTTACATATTTTTAGACCGGATTAGTTGGGATAACTTTAATGAATCGGGAGATTTAAAAGCACAAATAGAAGCTTATTATGACTATACAGGATACTATCCAGAATCAGTTCATGTGGACAAAATTTATCGAACCAGAGAAAACCGAGCTTGGTGTAAAGAAAGGGGAATCAGAATCAGTGGTCCCCCATTAGGAAGACCAGCCAAAAATGTTAGTAAAGAACAAAAGAAACAAGCTACTGATGATGAGAGGATTCGGAATTGTATAGAGGGCAAATTTGGACAAGGGAAAAGAAGATTTAGCTTAGGTAAAGTGATGGCTAAACTTCCTCATACTTCCTTTTCAGCGATTGCTATTACTTTTTTAGTCATGAATCTTTCTAACCTGTTGAGGCAGGTTTTTTGGGCTTTTTTATGTCTGAAATGGAAAAACAGCACTTTTTCTCGGTCAATGATTAGGATAAGTTATAATTTAAAAATTAATCAACAACTAAAGCTTATGCTTGTAGCTAAGTGAAATCATTGATTAAGAGACCTGTACTTTTCAATGACTTTTTCAGCAAACCCTAATTACAAACTGAGCTAGTTTGTAATTACGATTAAACCGCTTGTAGTTTACCAATATCAAGATAAGATATGACAATAAAGCCACCATTACAAGAGAAAAAATTTATCGAGCTAGATGCTAACTTCTCTACAACTCGCCGAGTAACTATGGAGAGGCCTGCTATTATTAACGATCCTTGTGCAAAAGTGCAATCTCATTTATTTTTGCCACCAAATCCAGAACGCAGGGGAGAAGGAGGATTAAGAACAAAGGGATATTTCAAGCATTCCTACCCAGAGACAAGTGAGTTATCGGAAAAATTTGCAGTTCCTCTGGTTACTATTATAACGGTAGTTTTTAATGGAGAAAAGCACTTAGAGCAAGCAATTCAGAGTGTCATTAGCCAGTCTTACAATAATGTTGAGTATATTATTATAGACGGAGGTTCTAGGGACAGCACAATTGATATTATTCGTAAGTATGATGATCAGATAGATTATTGGTTGAGCGAACCTGACGAAGGTATATATGATGCGATGAATAAAGGCTGGAAATTGAGTCAAGGAGATTACATTTACTACCTGGGGAGCGATGATATATTGTTAAATATACCTAGCCAATCTATTCAAAAAGCAAGTTTAAACAATACGGACATAATTCATGGCAATGTAATTATGGATAACGGTCAGCTACGGATTAGTAGATATAATCCATTAATTGTGTTCAAAAATACTTTATGTCCGCAAGGACTATTCATTAAGAAAAAGCTACTTGCTCAACTTCCGTTCAACACCAAATATAAAGTATATGCTGATTTCGATCTTAATCAAAAGATTTATAAGATGAGTGCATCGTCAATCAAAGACAAATCTACGATTGCTTTTTTTAGACTTGGTGGTGCCAGCAGTTCCTATCAAGATAACTCAAAATTAGCGAATTGTAAGCAGGAGTACGCTAGAGTTATTTATGATAATTTTGGTTTGTCTGGGCTGATTTTATCTTGGATTTGGGGGGCTGTACGAGGTTTGGTTGTTAAAAACAATATCCATTTACATACGGATTACAAAACCTTGAAAAGAATTTTAAAAGACTGCAAATAATCCTTTTTATTCGAGCGATATTTGCATGAACGTATTTGAGAAATGAACAATTCAAACGGGTTAGAAACTGTCTATGAAGAATGTAGAAAATCCTACTAATTATCAACATTTATTAAGTATAATCAATACTGAATCTTACAGACATTCAACTGATCAAGAAGTCAAAATTCTAGATGTTGGGTGTGGTAACGGACAATTGATTGCATACTTGACAAAAAATCTTCCCTGTGTACAGCCAAATATTAATTGGAAAGTCTATGGTTTAGACGTGGTTAATCATGGTGTTCAAAAAAAGGGGTTTATGGATGAAACAATTGAAAATCTATCAAAGAATTTTTCTGGGGTAGATTGGCATGAAAGACTAACTTTAATTTATGATGATGAAAAGTGGCAATATCCAGATAATTTTTTTGATGTAATTATTTCTAACCAAGTGGTGGAACACGTCAAGAATCATCTACTTTTTTTTCTTGAGATATCTAGAACATTAACAATGAATGGATATTCTGTACATCTATTTCCCTTGTCCAACGTTCTCTGGGAATGGCATATTCATTTACCTTTAGTCCATAAGGTTAAAAACTTTGATTTTTTGTTTGATAACATTAAATTTTTAAGCACTTTAGGTTTAGGAACTTTTCATCGTCAGACTAAAGAATCTGGTATATCCTTGGAAGATTGGACTGAAAAACATACGGATTATTTACATTATTTTACTAACTATATTAGCTACCAAGAGATTTTAAATATGGGCAAAATATCTAATTTAAGGACATCTTTCAGATATACGAGGGAACTTTATCAACTATACCTAGACAAGAAAATGAAACGAACACCAAAATCAATCTATACCAACCATTATAGCTCATTTATCTTGGAGTTTTTATCTATATTTTTTCTTAAGTATATTGCCAGTGTAACTTTGTTTCTTGAGAAAAAACAGACTTTCAGTTAATTGATCGGAGTAAGAAAATGCAACAATTTATCCAGACGTTGAGTCAATGCCCTAAGTGTCAAAGTAGTCAATTAATTTTTGATGATCATCAGATTATTTGCAAAAACTGTAATTCTGAATTTGCTATTGTCAATAATAAACCAGTATTCATTCGAGAAGATAATGAAATTTTTTCTCCCTCTTTTTATACTAATACGGTGACTAATCATAGTCCAAAAGAAAAAAATATATTCTCAAAAATTGTCCCTAGTCCATCGATTAACTTAATCTATATTGAGAGGATTCAAAATTTTGCTCAGACTTTAGAAAAGTTTACCCTAGCCTATGTTTTGGTTGTGGGTGGAGGAAATCAGAAAAGAGATTTGGATAGGTTAATGTCAGAATATAGCAATATCAAATTGATATATTCCGATGTTGATGTTAATGCAGATGTCGATTTATTCTGTGATGCTCACGATCTTCCTTTTCAAGACCAAGTTTTTCATGGTATTATTACCACAGCAGTTTTAGAACACGTTCTCTACCCCGAAAAAGTCGTTAGTGAAATGCACAGAGTTCTCAAAGATGGCGGGGTAATTTATTCAGAAATTCCCTTTATGCAGCAGGTTCATGAAGGGGCCTATGATTTTACCAGATATACCCTTTCTGGTCATCGGCGTTTGTTTAACTATTTTTCGGAAATTTCCAGTGGTTTAGTTGCTGGACCCGGAACAGTTTTAGTCTGGTCTATCGAACATTTCGCTTTATGTTTTGCTGGCAATAATACCTCAAGATTATTAACTAAAGCAATAGTGAGATTATTGTTTTCTTGGCTTAAATATTTTGACTATCTATTCAAAAATAATCCTCAGGCTCTCGATGGAGCTTCTTGTACATATTTCTTAGGAAAAAAATCTCCTGAGAAAGTAGTTTCTGATCAAATGATTATTGAGAGATATAAAGGAGCTAATAATCTTCGCCATACCTAGAGAATATCCTCAATTCTCCAGTTTATACAAGAAAATAATCTAATTAAATCCTCAACAGTGATGAAAATTTTGTTATTCAGTCGCTATGATACTTTAGGTGCTAGTAGCCGCTATCGTACTTACCAATATTTGCCTTATTTGAAAAAAGAGGGAATAGAGTTTGAGACCGCTCCCTTATTAGATAATGATTATCTTAGAACTCGCTACTTAGGGAAAAAATACCCTTTATCGAGATTATTATCTGCTTATCAACAGAGAATTTCGCTGCTGTTGAAATCTCAAAAATACGATTTAATCTGGTTGGAAAAGGAAGCATTACCTTGGCTACCAGCTTGGCTAGAATTACTATTTCTCAGAGGAAGAACGCCTTATGTAGTTGACTATGATGACGCAGTATTCCACCGTTACGATCAACATTCTGCTTCTGTAGTTAGATGGCTATTGGGACAGAAAATTGATCGAGTAATGCAGAATGCTCGCTTAGTGATTGCGGGAAATGATTACTTAGCTAACAGAGCAACACAAGCAAGAGCTAAATGGGTAGAAATATTACCCACCGTCGTCGATCTTGATCGCTATCCCTTATCAAAAGCTCCTCAAAATGAAGTCTTTACCATCGGCTGGATAGGAAGTCCATTGAAGTTTGTCGATTATATACAAGAACTTTATCCTGTTTTAAAAGAAATTTGTCGAGATGGTTGTGCCAAAGTCGTTGCTATCGGTGCCAAAGAGATAAATCTAGAGGATATCCCTTTAGAAATTAAGCCCTGGTCCGAGGCAACCGAGGTGAAAGAGATGCAACAATTTGATGTGGGGATTATGCCCCTTACCGATACACCATTTGAGCGAGGAAAATGCGGATTTAAACTAATCCAATATATGGCATCTACTCGCCCAGTTATTGGTTCACCAGTGGGGGTTAACGCAGAGATTATTAAGGAGGGTATCAACGGCTTTCAAGCTAGTAGTCAAGCTGAATGGCTGCAAGCTTTTCAAAACCTGAAACATGATCGAGATTTAAGAGAAAGCATGGGATGGGCTGGCAGAAAACTTGTCGAAGATAAGTATAATATTCAAATAACCGCCCCTAAAATGTTGCAGCTATTGCAAAAAGCTAATCAAGTCTTAAAAACCTAAAACTGTTTTTCTAAAATTATCCATAAATCAAGAATCTAAACTGTGCATGAAATGAAAATACTTTTTATTATAACTAGAGCAGATACCGTTGGAGGCGCACAGGTTCATGTGCGAGATTTAGCGAGATTTTTGCAAGATTCTCACCATCAGGTCTTAGTTGTTACTGGAATAAAAGGCATTTATAATGACGATCTGATCAGTCATCGCATAACCAATGTATCTTGTCAAGACTTTGGTAAAAAAATTAACTTAATTAAAGACTGGCAAACCTTGAATTTTATCAAACAAATTATTGTAGAATTCCAACCAGATATTATCAGCACTCACTCTAGTAAAGCGGGAATTTTAGGACGATTAGCGGCCAAAAAAAGTAAGACTCCTTGCATTTTTACCGCCCATGGTTGGGCTTTTACAGGAGGTGTACCAGAGCCGAGTCGCACTATCTATCAGTGGTTAGAAAAAATCACAGAACCTTTAGCTAATAAAATTATCTGTGTTTCGGAACAAGATCGATTAATTGGAATAAAAACTGGTATGCAACCGCAGCGATTATTGACCATTCATAATGGGATGCCAGATCTACCCGCAGAATTGAGATCTAATCCTGGTAATGCTAACCCTGTTCGTATTGTTATGGTGGCAAGATTTGATCAGCAAAAAGACCATGTAACCTTACTGAAAGCCTTTCAAAATATTCCCGAAGCCCATTTAGATTTAGTCGGAGACGGTCCGGATTTAGAAAAGATTAAAACCTTAGCTAAGGAGCTAAAAATTATCGACAGAGTTAACTTTTTAGGTTTTCGTAATAATGTAGCTGAAGTCTTAGCTCAAGCCCAAGTATTTACTTTAATATCTAATTGGGAAGGGTTTCCTCGCACTACAATCGAAGCAATGAGAGCGGGATTACCGGTAATTGTATCAGATGTAGGTGGAGCGTCGGAAGCAATTGTGGAAGGAATAACCGGATACGCCGTAGCGCGAGGAGACGTTAACACGTTACACCAGAGACTATTACAATTAGTTCTTGATCAACAATTCAGAGCTAAAATGGGAGCGGCAGGACGCAAACGCTACGAAACAGAATATACTTTTGAGAAGATGTTTGAAAAAACCTTTCAGGTTTATGAACAAGTTTTAGCAAAAAGGAGAAAAAATGATGATTGAGAATAAAATATTAATCACAGGTGCTACGGGGTTGCCTGGTGGTTTTTTCATGCAACATTTGGCATCTACTAAGCCTGAAATAGAAATACATTGTTTAATTCGACCCACTAGCGACCGCAGTATGTTAGATAGCCTAGTACTGAATTTAACCTACGATTTTGGCGATAGCTCTATCTCAGAAACCTGGGAAGGAATTTTTAGGAAAAATAGTTTTGAAACCATCATCCATCTCGTCCAACTTCGACAAGTACCAACTATACTTAATAGTCTAAAAAAATTCCAACAAACTCCCCGATTAATTATTATTGGAACTACCGGAATATATTCAAAATATAATGAATATTCTGCCGAGTATAAACAAGCAGAAAATTATTTACAAGAGTATCCTGCTTCTTATTGTCTGCTGAGACCGACAATGATTTATGGCACTCCTAAGGATAAAAACCTACACAAATTGATTAAATTCTGTCACCGCTACGGATTCTTTCCCATTTTTGGCTCTGGTGATAACCTGTTACAACCAGTTCACGCTGATGACATTGCCCAGATGTTGTTAAAAGTCTGGGAATGTCCTGATATAAAAGGTGCTTACGATCTTTCCGGCGGTAGTATTGTTTCCTTCCGTCAGTTAATTTTATTGATAGAACAATTATTAGGCCAATCGGTGCGTCCCCTGTCCTTTCCCTTGAACTTTGGCATCTGGTCAGCTACCCTACTAGAAAAAACATTAGGTAAAAAATCCCCCGTGCGACGAGAACAAATCTTGCGATTACAAGAAGACAAAGCTTATTCCCACGAAGAAGCTAAAAGGGATTTAGGGTTTACTCCTCGTACTCTAGAAGCCGGACTACAACAAGAGATAGAATTAATGCGCTCCCAAGGCATAATTTAACTAATTAAATCAATTTTTGTCTTGACTCTAGCCCTATTCAAAAAACCCTGGATTGGCAACCTCCCTTTACTTTAGAGCAAGGATTAGCCCGAACCATTCAGCCAAAAAATTAGTGATCAGCTGGTCAAAAAGGCTTCATAAATTCAGTTCCGCTTTGACAAAATCGGCAGTTTTATAGAGAGAAAACCCCACTTTAGCGGCTATCATCTGCATAGCGCGATTATCCCTTAAAATTTCCCCTTCAATTCCCTCTAATCCTTCCTTTTTGCCAATAGTGACTAAACGCTGTAGTAACTCTGTACCAATTCCTTGACCTTGATAGTCATCCCTAACTAATAAGTCAAATTCCGCCACATTAACGCCGTGCAGTTTATTTAAGCGTCCTATAGCGATAATTTCTGGCTCTTCCGTCTGATCGTTATTAATCTCTACCACTAAGCTCATTACTCGATCGTAGTCGATAAAACAAATGCGCGTAAGACGATCATAAGCGGTTTGGCGATCGAGATTGACAAGGTGAAAATAACGATAATAAATGCTTTCTTCCGAGAGATAATGGTGAAATTGTCGCACTAAAGGCTCATCTGCTGCCCGAATCGGACGAATTAGCACCTTTAAGCCTCTTTTCGTCGTCCAAGGTTCTATATAATGTTCGGGATAGGGACGAATCGCCGGATGAGATAACTTTTCTGGGGGAGTAGTTGGAGGATGAAGAAGGATAGAGGCGGAAAGGGCGATTAATTGCTCTGAATCGGCAAAAAAGGGATTAATATCGATAGTTTTAATGCGAGGTTGTTCACTAACCAGGTTACTAAATCTAACGATTATTTGCTCCAAATTCGCTAAATTAAGTGATTTAAGCCCATTTGTCCCGTTAAAAGCCCGATAAATCTTGGTTTTTTCTAAAAGTCGGCGAGCGAGATTAGTATTTAAAGGAGGTAGAGCGGTGGCGTAATCTTGAAAAATATCGACTAAACGGCCACCAGTACCGAAAATTATCACCGGTCCGCACTGATCATCGTAATTAGAGCCGATAATTAACTCATATCCTCGATCGATCTCTAACATCGGTTGAATACTCACCCCGAGAAAATGCTCCCGACCCACTTGTGCGCTAACATTAGCTTTGATCGCTTGATACGCTTGCACCACTGCCCTAGGGGAAAAAAGCGGCAATTGTACCCCACCCACCGCGCTTTTATGGATAATCGTCCTCGAATGCAGTTTCATCACCACGGGATAACCGAGAGATTCAGCGAGATTAACTGCTTCTGCGGCACTTTCGGCGACTTTAGTGACAATAACAGGGATTCCATAAGCTTTCAGTAGCTCTAAAGACTCTAGCTCACTGAGAATTGTTCTATCCCCTGCTTGCTCGATAATCTGGCTCACTAAAACTCGATCAGAGCCATTTTCCCTGGAATTGGTTAAAATTGGCGTTTGATAAAGACCGCGCAGATTCTCTTCATATTTCCAGAGCAAATTAAACACCCGGGCCGCCGAATCGGGATAGCGATAGGTGGGGATACCCTGCTGATTTAATAACGATACTCCCTCTGCAATGCCCTCTCCCCCCATCAAACTTGCTAAAATGGGTTTTGTGCTATTTTGAGCGATTGAGGCAATTCTAAGGGCAATTTCTCGCAGATCAGTGTTAAAGCGAGGCGAGAGAATCATCAACACCGCGTCGGTATGTGCATCCGCTAAAGCGATCTCTAGGGCGCGAGCGTAGCTATCGGGATCGCTGCTGCGACGCAGATCGATGGGATTTTGGGGGACGATATCCGCGGGAACAAGAGGCGCTAGTTTTCCGATCGTTGCGGGGGTAAGGGTTGCCAGTTGTCCATCTTCCGCCAGTAAAGCCGAGGCCGCTAAAAGAGCGGGAGCAACACCATTGCTGATGATTGTCAAGCGTTTTCCCCGGGGAAATCGGGGAATTTTCGCTAAAACTTGCGTGATATTCAAGAGATCGGCCAGTCTTTGTACTTCCACGATGCCACAGCGAGCAAAGGCAGCGGAGAGAGTTAGCTGATCGCTGGTCAATTTGCCAGCATGGGAAAGAGCGGTGGGGTCAAAGTCGGTACTGTGGCGACTAATGGCGATAATTGGTTTATTTAGGGCAACTTCTCGGGCCGAGGACAGAAAAGAGCGGGCATTATTCAGGGATTCCAAGTAGATAACGATGCTTTTGGTTTGGGGATCGTCTCCCAAATAATAGAGTAATTCGCCCCAATCCACATCTAAAAGAACTCCGAGGGAGATAAAGTGACTAAAACCGACATTTTCGCTTAAACTCCAATCAAGCACGGCAGCAGCGATCGCCCCACTTTGACTAATCAGGGCAATTGAACCAGTTTTCGGCAGGATGGGGGAAAAGGTGGCGTTAAGATTTTGGCTGAGATTGCTGATTCCCGAGCTATGGGGACCGATGATGCGTAATTTTTGACCAGCGATCGCTTTAATTTCCCTGAGTAAATTTTCCCCCATCTGGCCGGTTTCCCGAAAACCCGTGGAGAGAATCAGGGCGCATTTAACCTTTTTTTCGACAGATTGGGCGATAATAGCGGGAATTTCGGGAGCGGGGGCGGTGATAATTACCAGATCGATCGCCGCCTGGATATCCTCTAAACTGCTATAGCTGGGAAGATCGAGCCGGTTTTCGGGGTGAGGATTAACTAGATAAAGACGGTGCTGACCGGGATTATGATGGAGATTATTTAAAAGAGTGCGATCAAGTTGGGGATTTTGGCGATTAAATCCCACCACAGCGATGTTTTTTGGCTCAAAAAAGGCTCTTATGGTTTGATGTTCGCCACCGCGAGGATCTAAGATGGGATTTAACATAAGTAAGCTAGGAGGCATTTAAACTGGGTATTGTTAAGTGAGCTAAAAAAGCAGCTAACCCCTACTGTTCCAGTGTTCCGATGTTCCCCGATCAACCTAGACCAATTCTAGCTGTTTAATCAGGCTTCGATCGGTGTAATTAATTTTGTCTAGGTAGGGTTGGCTGAATAAATCTAAAAACTTGGTTGGATAAGGTTTTCAGACTTTTTTTCCCTCAAAAAGTGCCGACCATTGGAGTGATGGGGGGAAAATTTTAGGGACTTTTTCCCTGAAAATTAGGTAATTGACCTCCTCAAAATCGGTAAAACCCTACACCCCACACCCCACACCCCACACCCTGCCACCAGGAAAAACTTTTTCACCAAACCCTAGGCAGCGATCGGCAATAAAACAGCCCCACCCAATCAACATTTTCCCCAAGAGATCTAGTAAACTATCTGATGCTGTAAATATTTAGAGACAGACGATGGAACTGGAATATCCCGAGGATTTGAGATACCTAGAAACCCACGAATACGTCAGACTCGAAGGTGAAATCGCTACCTTGGGAATTAGTGCTTTTGCCGTCGATCAATTGGGTGATATCGTGTTTCTAGAATTGCCCGAATTGGGAGAGGCGCTGAAAGTGGGTAGTAGTTTCGGCACGATCGAATCGGTAAAAGCGGTAGAAGATCTTTATCCTCCCGTCTCGGGAACCGTAGTCGATCGCAATCAAGCGATGATTGACTCCCCCGAATTAATTGCCGATGATCCCCACGGGGAGGGTTGGTTATTAAAAGTGCGGGTAGAAAATCCCGATACTGCCTTGGCTGATACCCTCTCCGCTAGTGAATATCGCACCCAAGTGGCAGGGGAAAGTTAACTAATATTAACAACACGGAGCCAGACCCTCACACTATCATAAGCATAGAAAGAATTGAAAATCCAGGAAGCGATCGAGTCTTCCTGATTTTTGTCTCTAAACCGTGCTGAGACGAAATTCTTGCCCGAATCGAGTGAGGTTTCACTATTTACCCAATCTATGCTAAATCCTAATCTCGCGGCGATCGAACTTTCCAAAGAGGAGGTTCAACGCTACTCTCGACACATTATTCTGCCCGAAGTGGGCTTAGAAGGTCAAAAAAAACTAAAAGCCGCCAGTGTTCTCTGCATCGGCACTGGGGGACTCGGTTCCCCGCTTTTACTCTATCTAGCGGCGGCTGGCATCGGTAGAATCGGTATTGTTGACTTCGATATCGTCGATAGTTCCAATCTGCAACGTCAAATTATTCACGGCACTTCTTGGGTAGGCAAACCGAAAATTGTTTCCGCTAAGGACAGAATTCTAGAAATTAACCCCTACTGTCAGGTGGATTTGTACGAAACCCGCATAAGTTCCGAAAATGCCCTTGACATTTTAGCCCCCTATGATGTAGTCATCGACGGGACGGATAATTTCCCCACCCGTTATCTGACTAATGATGCTTGTGTTCTTCTCGACAAACCCAACGTCTACGGCTCAATTTTCCGCTTTGAAGGACAAGCAACCGTTTTTAACTACCAAGGCGGTCCCAACTACCGCGATCTCTATCCCGAACCGCCACCACCGGGGATGGTTCCCTCCTGTGCGGAAGGCGGCGTTTTAGGAGTTTTACCCGGGGTAATCGGCACAATTCAAGCCACAGAAGCCATTAAAATTATCCTCGGCGCTCCGGATACCCTCAGTGGTCGTTTACTGCTTTACAATGCTTGGGAAATGAAATTCCGTGAGTTAAAATTGCGCCCGAATCCCATCCGTCCCGTCATTGAAAAATTAATTGATTACGAACAATTCTGCGGTATCCCGCAAGCGAAAGCACAAGAAGCAGCAGAACAGCAAAAAATGACAGAAATGACCGTAGTAGAGTTAAAAGCACTAATTGACAGCAATGCCAATGATTACATTCTCATCGATGTGCGTAATCCCAACGAGTACCAAATCGCTAATATCCCCAACTCGGTGTTAATTCCCTTACCCGATATCGAAAATGGTGCGGCAATTCCCAAAATTAAGGAATTAGTCAACGGTTATCGTCTTATCGCCCATTGTAAGATGGGGGGACGTTCCGCTAAAGCCCTCGCTATCCTCAAAGACGCAGGTATCGAAGGAATTAACGTCAAAGGTGGTATCAGCGCCTGGAGTCGCGAAGTCGATTCCACTGTACCAGAATACTAATTTTGGCCCTTGGGTTTTAGGAGTCAGGAGTCAGGAATCAGGAGTCAGGAGTCAGGAGTCAGGGGCCAGTAGTCAGCCTTTTTTCTCCCTTCTCCCTTCTCCCTTCCCCCATCTCCCTGTTTCCTGTTCCCCGTGAATCTGTTAAGATCAAGGCCAGTTAGCCTTAAAATCTTGGGTGTGAGCAAACAATGAAAAACCATATTAAAAAAATTGCTAGTTGGAGCGCGATCGCTACTATTTCCCTTGGCTTAGTAGAAATGAACCGAGCAGCGATCGCATTTGGCAACAATAATCAATTTAGTGCCTGTATCAGTCAGATTGTCCGCACGGGAGTCAGTCCCGAAGATGCCGCCACCGCTTGTTCAGAAGCATTAATTCCTAAAGAATTATCCCGGTGTGTGGTGATGATTAAATCCAAAACCCCGATCGATGGTAATCTGGCTCTGCAAGCTTGTTTTCAAGTGCGTCGTCCTATTGACCTAGGTAATTGTGTGGTCGATATCCATCGCGCTGCCCCCTTGTTTGCCGCTAATTCCCTCAAACAAACGGAAACAGAAACAGCCAAGGAACCCGATAAATTAGGGATTTCTAGACAGGTTTTAGATTCCTGTCGTCAAAGTTTATTACCCGGGCGCTTTTCCCAATGCGTTATCGCTGTCAGTCGTGGTGTGGACAAAAATAACCCCTCCCAAGCTTTACAAACCTGTTTAAGTGCCGAGGATTTCCCCAGGGATCTATTCCCCAGTTATCCCCAAAATCAAGACCAGAGACCTTAATCAAGATTATTTCCACGAATATCCCAGAGATTCCCTATCCGGACTCGTTGAGCGGTAGGGAGGGATAAACTTGATGCTGATTTGGTAGAAGCGAGAAAGATTGCGCTCAGAGCCTTACTTATTCGGCAAACTGGGTCAATTGCCATAGAAGTTCTCATCTAAGATTTGCTCTTGGGAGAAAGGACAAATTTGAGGATAATCATTTTCTGAGGGAATGGGAACACCAAATTGAGCAAGTTTCCCTTCCTTAATTGCCACTTGACGAGCATCTAGATAGGCTTCCTGGATAGCAGTTTCTAGATAGGATTTGAGGGAAGGCGTATTGCGTAAGTTTTTCTCAATGCGCTGGCGATGCTCAATAATAGAACAATACCAGCTATCCTTCATTGATGGCGGTGCGTCGTGCTGTACTTTTAATTTGAGCAAGTGAGCCAAAAGAATCATCAAATTACTTTCTAAAGTTCTTTTTTCCGATTTTCCCAACTCGGTTAACTCCTCAATTAAGTTATCAGTATCCAGCGCAGCAAATTCCCGCTTCTGTAGGTGATTAATTGTTGTTGCGAGCCACAATTGAAAATCTTGTTCGTAGAGAGTCTTGGACATAGCGATAAGTTGTTCGTTCGTGTCAATAACTGCATTGATATAGCGTTTACGTTTGAGTCTTGGACGCTATGAGGGCGCAAGTCTTGCGCCCCTACAGGTGTCTTTCCACGTTTCATTTGAAAACACTATAACTAAGGGAATACAATTCTCAAGGCGTTGCTAATTTCTAGCTTCCCTTGTAGTTTATCAAAAAATCACCTAAGATGAAAGCTATCTGTATCCCTTGCTGACTGTCTATGGCTCCCTACACCATTTTCTACTATCTTTGAGCAAACCCGCAAAAGATAAGGAATTAAAACTATGCCTTTAAGTTGGAATGAAATTAAAAATCGCGCCATCGCTTTTCAAAAAGAGTGGGAAGGAGAGACTTCAGAAAAAGCAGAATCTCAATCTTTTTGGAATGAGTTTTTTCATGTCTTTGGCATTTCACGGGGGAGCATCTCACCTTTGCAATGAGCATAAATACTTAGTGGAAAAATAGGCTTTTCGAGGGTAATTCTTGTTTTAATTCTCCATGTACGCAGTCTTTAAAAGCCTCTATTTCGTTCCAAGACACGATTAAGAGTGGCTTTTAGGCTAAGTATAATTACTTATCGCGTAAGTGAGATGCTCCCTTTCACGGCGTAGGGTAGCCAGTTTTGAGCAACCGATAAAAAAAGCCGATAATAAACAGGGTTTTATTGATTTACTCTGGAAAGGAACGATTTTAGTTGAGCATAAATCGAAGGGAAAAGATTTAGACAAAGCCACACAACAGGCTAAGGATTATTTCCCCAATTTAAAGGAACATGAGTTACCGCGTTATATTTTAGTCTCGGATTTTCAACGGTTTAAATTATATGATTTAGATTCGGGCAATCAATGGGAATTTGAATTAAGTAATTTTGTTGATAATGTTCATTTATTTGATTTTATTGCTGGTTACGAAAAGCGAGTTTATAAAGACGAAGATCCCGTCAATATTCAAGCGGCCGAGTTAATGGGAAAACTTCATGATTGCCTCAAAGAAATTGGTTATATCGGGCATGATTTGGAAGTTTATCTAGTGCGTTTATTATTTTGTTTATTTGCCGATGATACGGGTATTTTTAATAAGGGGATTTTCTGGGAATATATCGATCTACATACCAAAGAAGATGGCAGTGATTTGGCGATGCACATTGCTTATATTTTTCAGGTTTTGAATACACCAGGAGACAAAAGATTAAAAAATCTCGATGAGAATTTAACTCAATTTCCCTACATAAATGGCAAGTTATTCGAGGAGTCGTTACCTTTAGCGGCTTTTGATAGCAAGATGCGAGTCATGTTATTAGAAGCTTGTGCTTTTGATTGGGGAAAAATTTCCCCGGCTATTTTTGGTTCTATGTTTCAAGCGGTAATGAATCCAAAAGAGCGACGCAATTTAGGGGCGCACTATACCTCCGAGAAAAATATTCAAAAGGTGATTAAACCATTATTTTTAGATGATTTACACAGAGAATTTGAGAAGATTAAAGGCAATCGCAATAAATTACTAGAATTTCACAAAAAGATTGCTAATTTATATTTTCTTGATCCTGCCTGTGGTTGCGGCAATTTTTTAATTATTACCTATCGAGAGTTACGCGATTTAGAGATTTTGGTATTACAGGAGTTAGATAAAACGGGGCAGTTAGTAACAGATATTAGTACCATTATTCAGGTAGATGTTAATCAGTTTGCTGGTATTGAATACGATGAGTTTGCGGTGAGGGTGGCGGAGGTGGCGATGTGGTTAATTGATCATCAGATGAATATTAAAGTTAGTAATACTTTTGGTCAGTATTTTGTGCGTTTACCATTAAAGAAATCGGCAAAGATTGTTAATGGAAATGCCTTGCGGATTGATTGGGAGGAAGTTATCTCAAAAGAGAAGCTCAATTTTATTTTAGGAAATCCTCCTTTTGTGGGGCATCATTACCAAAATTTTGATCAAAAAGAAGACTTAAAGCTAGTTCTTGATAAAATTATTGGATCAGGGGTTATGGATTATGTATCAGCATGGTTTTATAAATCTGCTCAATTTATTCAAAGCACAAAAATCAAGGTGGGATTAGTGGCGACTAATTCTATTTCTCAAGGGGAACAATCATCTATCTTATGGAATGTTTTAATAAACGAATTTAATATCAGTATTCATTTTGCCCATAGAACTTTCAAATGGAGTAATGAAGCTAAAGGTAATGCTGCGGTTCATTGTGTGATTATTGGATTTGCTAGTTTTGAAGCTAATGAAAAATATCTATTCGACTATCAGACTATAACCAGTGAGCCGCTTTTAATAAAAGCCCAAAATATTAATCCTTACTTAATCAATGCAAACAATATTTTGGTTTTTAATCGAAAATATCCTCTCTGTAATGTCCCTAATATGATGTATGGCAATAAGCCAACAGATGGAGGCAATTTTATTTTATCTGAAGAAGAAAAAAATACTCTTGTCTTAAAAAATCCTTTGGTGATTAAATTTATCAAACCTTTTATTAGTGCTAGAGAATTTTTAAATGGTGGCAAAAAATGGTGTTTGTGGCTACTCGATATTAAACCCGATGAACTAAAGAATATACCTGAAATTTTGGAGCGTGTGGAAGCCGTGAAGCAATTCAGATCAAAAAGTATTGCAGCTTCAACTCGAAACTATTCTTATCATTGTTTATTTCGACAAATCACACAACCCAAATCAGACTATATTCTTGTACCTAGAACTACGTCAGAAAATAGAAAATACATTCCCATTGGCTTTTTTACGGCTGATAATATCGTCAGTGATACTTGTCAGTCTATTCCGAACGGCGATTTATATTTATTTGGTATTCTTACTTCAGAAATGCACATGGCATGGGTTAAATATGTTTGCGGACGATTAAAAAGTGATTATCGTTACTCAAAAGATATTGTTTATAATAACTACCCCTTTCCAGAAAATATCACCGACAAACAAAAACAAACCGTCGAAACCTGCGCTCAAGCTGTGCTAGATACAAGGTCAAAATATCCTGATAGTAGCCTTGCGGATTTATACGATCCTTTAACCATGCCTCCCGACTTGCTCAAAGCTCACCAAAAACTTGACAAAGCCGTTGATTTGTGTTATCGTCCCCAACCCTTTACCAGTGAATTAAACCGTATTGAATACCTCTTTGAACTCTATGAAAAATTAACCGCTCCCCTACTCCCTACCAGCAAACAAAAACCCGCAAAAAGAAAAAATCCTCAATAACCGAAAATGCTTGCTTGTATGCCTTTCGCTTGTGCCAAGGCTCTGCCTTGACAGACAATATTTAAGGAGCTGCCTTAAACTATTCTTCAGGTAGAACCTGGGAACGAGATGATGAGATAATCGTTATTAGGGTTTTATACAATTCCAAGGATATGACAAAGCTATTAGAAGAGGCGATCGCTCAAGTCAAACAACTCCCCGAATCAGAGCAAAATAAGATTGCCGCAATGCTCATAAAGCAGCTTGAATCCAGATCCCCAGAGTATGATTTTTGGGACGAGTTTGACCAAATCTTAGAAGAGTGCCAGATGAATACAGGAATTTCCGATCTGTCCTATCAGCACGATCATTACATTCACGGGCTACCCAAGCGATACAGTGAACAGTTAACAGTGAACAGTAGAAAAAACTGATTGATATAGTGCTATTCAGAGTAATTAGGTAAGCTGTTCAGCATTCAAATAACGTACAATAGAATGAAATTCTAGAAGGTTATGAGTATGGTTCTAGTATCCAACGGGCAATCAGCCATTATTCGTACAGAGCGTGGATTGACAATCGCCGGTACGCGAATTACCCTTTATGATGTTATGGATTACCTAAAGGCTCAGTATCCCCCCAAGCTGATTCGTGAAAAACTTGGTCTTAATGATAGACAGATTGATTCAGCCCTAGCATACATTGAGACTCATTGTACTGAGGTTGAAGCCGAGTATCAAGAATGCTTGCAGACAGCGACAGAAATTCGTCAATACTGGGAAGAGCGAAATCGTGAGCGATTTGCCAAGATTGCGGCGATGCCCCCTAAGCCCGGTCAAGAAACCATTCGTGCGAAGCTTCAAGAGTGGAAAGCACGCATTGAATCTCAATCATGAACTTTCTGATTGACTACAACTTAACGGGCGATGTTGTTTTATTCTGGGGAACCCTCTCAGCAGAAGGATGGCTTGATCTTTTGCCCATCCGCTTCTTCACCTTTCAGGATGTTGGATTGCCGATGGATAGTAGTGATCGGGTTGTTTGGCAATTTGCTCAAAACACTCAGATGATTTTAATTACAGCAAATCGAAATATGAAAGGAATTGATTCGCTGGAACAAACCATACGTGAAGAAAATACACCCGCTTCCCTGCCAATTCTGACAATTGGAAACCCTGATCGCCTTGATGAAAGTAGCTATCGGCAAAGATGTGCTACCCGCTTGATTGAGATTTTATTTGATCTAGAAAACTATATGGGAGTCGGTCGAATTTTCATCCCATAAGACTGTTGTTGAAAAGCATTCTTCAGGTAGAACCTGAAAAGAGCGTTACCAGGTAGAACCTGGTAACGAGATGATGAGATAATCGTTATTAGGGTTTTATACAATTCCAAAGATATGACAAAGCTATTAGAAGAGGCGATCGCTCAAGTCAAACAACTCCCCGAATCAGAGCAAAATAAGATTGCCGCAATGCTCATAAAGCAGCTTGAATCCAGATCCCCAGAGTATGATTTTTGGGACGAGTTTGACCAAATCTTAGAAGAGTGCCAGATGAATACAGGAACTTCCGATTTGTCCTATCAGCACGATCATTACATTCACGGGCTACCCAAGCGAGAGCTAGAATCGTGAGGAAGGTTTTTGTTGATACGGCAGCCTGGATTGCCTTAATTAATGTTGATGATGTTTTTCATGAACAAGCCAAGCGTGTTAAGGCGAATCTTCAACAACAGAAATGTCAGCTTATAACAACAGATTTTGTTTTATTGCAAGTGGCTGATGCTCTGGTTTCGCCGAAAATTCGCTCTCAAACAATTAGATTTATTAATCACCTCAACAATCTAATTGGTTTACAGATTATACCGCTCAATAAATCTCTTTTCGATGAGGGTTGGAAACTTTATAGTCAGCGTCTTGATAAAGATTGGGGGCTAACTGATTGTATTAGCTTTGTCATTATGCAGCAAGAAGTAATTACATTAGCCTTTACATCAGATCGGCATTTTGAACAAGCAGGGTTCACTCGACTGCTAAATCCTTCATACAGTGAACAGTGAACAGTTATCAGTGGAAAAAACTGATATGGCGCTATTGAGAGGAATGATCTAAATTGAAGTTGAATTTTCTAATTCTAATGAAGTATTGGGAAATATAGAATGACCTCCTCTTCCTCTTGTGCCAATTGGCATATAATATCTCTAAATCGATGATTTAAAATTTAAGGTTGAAAAATTTATGTCTCAAGTTATTAGTACCCGACTCCCCGATCGCACAGCGGAACGACTTAAACAGTTGGCCCGCCGATTAGGAAAAACCCCTAGTGAAACCAGCGCAATTTTAATTGAGGAATCCCTCAGAGAAAGCGAGTTCCCCTATATTGAATTTCGCCAGTCTCCTTTGGGGCGACAACCCTACCTCAAAAACTCCAGTTTGGCTCTCTGGGAAGTAATTCAAATTGCTCAAAGCTACGCGCTAGATGAACAAAAAACGGCGGCACATTTTCATCGACCCCTCGAATGGGTCCGCTCTGCTTTGCTCTATGCTGAAGCTTATCAGTCAGAAGTTCAAAAGGCGATCACCGAGGCTCAAACCCTCAATGAAACGACACTCAAACGGCTCTTACCCCAATTAGAAACAATTACGGTTTATCCTGATTCCCTGTGAGTGAGTGGGGAATAGCTAAAATGCTATCTTTTTTATTAGATGAACATATTTCTCCGACGGTTGCCGAACAAATTAGTCGTAAACGTCCAGAAATCCTGATTTTTCCTTTAATCACTTGGCAAGAAGGTCGATATTTGGCTGATTCGGATGAAATCGTTTTAAAAGCCGCAACCGAAGCCCAGTTAACCCTAGTAACATACGACCAGAACACTATTCCCCCGCTTTTGTGCGAATGGGGAGAAGCTCAAAAAAGTCATAGTGGCGTTATTTTTATCGATTATCAGTCCATTCCTCCTAGCAATTTTGGTCTTTTAATTCGTTCACTTTTAGCTTTATGGGATCTACAAGGCAAACAGGATTGGACAAACCGACTTGTTTATTTAAAGCCAAAAATTTGATTCATTTAACAAGTATCTTATAAAATTACAAAGATATGACAAAAATCTGAAATAACTTTATATTTAGCAATTCATCAACAAGCTTTTGCCGATATTTTTGAAGATTCTATTGGTCAAGTTTTATTAGACAATAAACGATTCAAATTATTGGTTTTTGACAAAATTGAGGAGGTTATTTTAAGATGGATAGTTTAGAAAAAATGAGACAAATTATTATTAAATCTCTCCGTTATTATGCAAACTTGCGCTATGCTACCGGTGAGGTAAACCGACTCCTAATTAGGGTTTGCTGAATATTACTGGAAGCCTTGTTGGGTAAGACTTTTAGACTTTTTGGAAACCAAAAAGTGCCAGATCCCGGAGTGATCGGGTGGAAAATTCCTGGACTTTTTCCCTGAAAATTAGGTAATTGACCCCCTCAAAATCGCTAAAACCCTACACCCTACACCCTACACCCCACACCCTGCCCCCAGGAAAAACTTTTTGCCGCAAACCCTAATTAGGGTTTGCTGAATATTACTGGAAGCCTTGCTAGAAAACGGTTTAGGGACTTTTTTAGTCAAAAAAGTGCAAGAGACAAACGTTGAGAAACCGATCCGAGGGACTCAAAACCCCTGCACTTTCGCTCTTCGATCTCGAAGGGGTCTGCTTCCAGACGTGCGAGGTGATTCTGTTATTCCTGAACTTCCCCCGTATAAATATACTAGCTATGGCTCAAAGTCTTACAGAGCCTGAGTTAAAGCAATGTAATACTAATAAACTACTGGGTACAAACTCCTGAAATCCTTACGCAGACAGGGTTTGAGGCAAAATTTTTCAAATTTGACCCTTCGACCATTATAGCTTGTTTCCAGGCAGAAAACCATGAAAAACATGGCTACCGAGGGAATCGCTGACTCTAGAGATTAATGACACCATCTGTTACAATAAGGTTAGCGATCACTATACAGCCAACTCTACGGAATCGCTCTACTCTAGATACAGTCAACGGTACAGCCATTTTCAAAGGGAAAATGTACCCAGTAGCGTCTTTTCAATTTTTTCTGAGAAGCTCCAGGCAGTAAGGGTTTTGTTAATTTTTTAGTATTTCTGTATGGGGGAAGTCCAGTTATTCTGACTTCCCCTCCCGACGACCGGCTCCTGACTGGAAAATAGAGGCTGAAATAAGGCAAATTCGTCAATCAGAATATTTTCATGTTTGGCGGTGCCGACTTTGGCATCAGGACTGACTCCTTACTCCTAACCCAATGTTCGACAAAGATAAGCAAAAATTATTGATTGATGCCAAAAACTTGAGAATATTTAAATTAACATTCCGCAATATTTACAAATTCTTAAAAATTAATTGAGAAAGATTTTTATTTAACAACGATGTTACAATGGTTACAGCGATTTTACTGAATTTCATAATGGGTTTTTCTGTGCTTTTTTGGACAGCAACGCTTGAAACCCTTACCACAGCTAGAAGGTAATCCTAATTAAGACAGGTAAATGAGTCAATTTCACCCACAACGATGATCTTTTTTTTGTGTAGTTTTGTTGCAAAAAAAAAGTTTTTTTGACAAAAAGCACAAAGTATGAATGTTGACATCCTCACCGCCGTAAACGGACGGTGATTCCCAAACCTCACGATTTAGGTTTCTGCTTCTTTCCCTTGCGGGGTTCCGCACCTGCCTTAACAGATTTACTCTGTTCTGGTCTTATGGTCGCTCTACAGACTGACACCGCAAGCCCTGCGGCCAAAATATTTTTACTAGCGTTAATATCTCGGTCGTGGTGAGTCCCACAGTCTGGACAGTCCCACTCTCGAACATTTAACGGCATTTTCAAGGGCAATATACCCGCAATTACTACACCTTTTAGAGCTAGGAAACCATCTATCTATTTCGATGTAATTTCTCCCATACCAACGGCATTTATAGGCTAATTGTCGAGTGATTTCTCCCCAGCTTACATCAGATATTGCCTGAGATAACTTGGGGTTTTTGACCATATTCTTGACGGCTAAATTCTCAACCACAATCGTTTGGTTTTCACGAACTAATTGAGTGGTTAGCTTGTGTAAATGGTCTTTTCTGCTATCGGTGATTTGAGCGTGAATCTTGGCTACTTTGATTCTCGCTTTTTCCCGATTTTTTGAGCCTTTCTGTTTTCGAGAAAGACTTTTTTGTGCCTTTCGCAGTCTCCGATAATGCCTTTTAAAATGCTTGAGATTAGATACCTTGTCTCCATCGCTGGTAATTACTAGGCTACTAATTCCTAAGTCAATTCCGATGGCTTTATCGGTTGGGGGTAATGGCTGGATTGTTGGGTCATCAAATCTTATTGAAATATGCCAACGTCCAGAAGGATGTAATCTGACTGTTACTGTACTTGGGTCACAGCTTTCTGGTATTTGTCTTGACCATCGAATAGGTAAAGGTTCTGTGCATTTGGCTAAATAGATTTGTTTGTCTTTGAACTTAAAAGCAGATTTGGTAAATTCAGCACTTCCTCCTTGATGTTTTTTCTTAAAGTTAGGATACTTAGTACGACCAGCAAAGAAATTAGTAAAAGCTGTTTGTAGGTGTCTTAACCCTTGTTGTAAAGGTACACAGCTTACCTCGTTTAAAAAGTTTAATTCTTCTTGTTTTTTCCAATGGGTTAGCATTGAAGAAGTTTGAGCGTAGCCTACTCTTTCTTGCTTTTCGTACCATGCTTGTGTTCTGACATGGAGAGCTTTATTGTAAACTAATCTTACACAGCCCAAAGTGCGCCGCAATAGCGACTCTTGTTTTGGTGTGGGGTAAAATCGGTAAGAATAGGCTTTTTCCATATCTCGCATTCTAGCATATATCGTGTAAATGCGCTAATATTTAACGGTAAAGCCGTCGTAGAACGACGGGGTTTCAGACCCAAATTTTCGATGAATTATGAAGTGGGGTAGTGAAGTAGTGGGGAAGTGGAGCATTTGGCTGAAATTTCCCTAAACCCCTAAATCCCTATCACCCTATCCCCTACCTCCTGCCTTCTGCCTTCTGCCTTCTGCCTCCTGACTCCTGCTCACTGATTACTGATTACTGATTAGGTGTCACCTGATCGATAACCTTGAGAGTCCCGTCATCCTTGACAGTCCAGACATCGTAACTACCGACCACATCGCCATTTTCATCGATATCCACATTGCCACTGGCCCCCTGATAGTTAATATCCTCGCCTTTGCGAATCATTTCCATGGCTTGACAAGCATCGGTTACTTCCGTACCCGGACTGTTAGCCACCTCACGAATCTTGCTTTGAATCCCTTCACCGGTGTTAGATTTAGCCGCCTCGGCCGCTAACATCAATAAAATCGCCGCGTCCCAAGTATGGGGAACAAAAGCAGTGACATCCTTGCCGGTCTTTTCTTTCCAGAGAGTAGTAAAAGCGCTTAAAGCTTGACCGTCGGCCCCAGGGACCGTGCCTAGGGCCCCAGCAATAATTGACTTACCATCGGTTCCTTTCCCCACCTGTTTGGTGAAATCTTCCGAATAAACCCCATCGGTGAGGAGGACGGTAACTCCTTTGGTCAATCCCTGTTTATAGGCCGCTTGCAGTAATAAACTGCCCGTTTCAGCGTAAAGGACTGCCGCTACAGCATCTGGTTGGTTAGCGAAGGCAGCCGCCGCTTCACTATCGAGAGTGGCAGCTTTCGGGTCATAACGGACAGGATTTTGCTTATTAGTGATAGTGCCGCCTAATTTATCGAAAGCGCTCACGAATTCCCGTTCAAATCCGACTCCGTAATCGTTATTGATCACGACGGTGGCCACATTTTGAAAACCCTTTTTCTTAGCTAGGACCGCTAAAGCTTGAGCTTGGTAGGTGTCCGGGGGAGCCGTCCGCGCCCAAAAACCTTTAAAATCGCCTTTTTTCGCCCTGTCAGTAAATACAGGACTGGTGCTACCCGGAGAGACTAACATAACTTTCTTTCTCACCGCCACATCGACGGCGGCTCCTGAGACGCTACTGGCAAAGGAACCGATTACACCGGCTACTTTATCCACCTCCGCTAGTTTGGTCATCGCTGAAGCACCGGCAGCGGGATCGGTTTGGTCATCTTCTTTCACGAGGGTGACGGGTTTGCCATTGACTCCACCACAGGCATTGATAGTCTCCACCGCTAGGGCGGCTGCTTCGGGCATATTTTGACCAATAGCGGCTAAATCTCCAGTAATGGGCAGTAAAGCCCCTAATTTTAAGCCTTGATCACCAGGGCCAGTGGTGGTGGGACTAGAGGCAGTGTTATCGGGGGTTTGGGCATTATTACAAGCGGTTAAAAAATTAGCTAACAGGGTGATGCTCAGGGTTAGGGCTAGGGGCGATCGAATATATCTCTGCATGGCAGTAAAATCAAGGATGAGTTAAGGTTGCAAGGCTGAAAAACCCGGACTGGGAAAATTCTAATCGATGTTAGCATTCTCTCCAAATCAAACAGGTTTTCATCTTAATTTAGATATTGATGGAAAAAACGGCTAATTTGTTCGATTTATGCCCTAGTAATTATGAATTATGAATTATGAATTATGGTTCTTCGGTTTGTCTTATGCAACGTACAGGGTTATAAGGGATGAAACCCTTATATAGAAAGACATTGATGGGATCTTGGTCAATTATTTTCCCTCTCTAACGAACTAATCAATTAAGTATCTTACCAGATAAGAATTTAGTCGATTTATGCCACCCGATCGAACCAGACCAAGTAACGAAGAACCCTGAAAACTCGCATCTGATAACTGTTTACTGATCACTGGTCACTGATAACTGAAAACCCCACTTAGGAAGCTTTGGCTAAAACGGTCTTCTGGTTTAAAAACTGAATCGCCGTTTGGTATTGACTATCTTTTTCGGTGCCGATTTCCTGATATGTGATCGGTTCCTGTGCCACCACTTGATCGGGCATAATGCCTAACTTATGAATATCATGGTGGGCGGGAGTTTCATATTTAGCGACGGTAATCGCTAATCCTGCCCCATCGGGTAACTCGAATAAGGACTGAATTAATCCCTTACCGAAAGTCTTTTCTCCCACTAAAACCCCTCGCTGATTGTCCTGTAATGCTCCGGCTAAAATCTCGCTGGCGCTGGCGGTTCCCTGATTGACTAAAACGACTAAAGGCGAGTCGGTTAAAGCATTGCCAGAAGCGGCAAAACTATCGGCAATTCCCTCGCGATTAACCGTATAAACAATCGTTCCCTGATTAATCCACATCCGAGCGATTTCTATGCCCGCTTGCAGTAAACCACCGGGGTTATTTCTTAAATCTAAAATATAACCCTTGGCTCCTTGTTTTTGTAAGTTCGTCACCGCTTCCGAGACTTCTTTGGCAGCGTTAGCACTAAATTGATTTAAGCGCACATAACCGATGGGCAAGGAACTAGAATTTTTATCTAAAACCGCTACTACTGGACTTAAAGAAATGCGTTGACGGGTTAAAGATAGGGTTTTTGGTTGACTTTTTTGATCGGGAAGAATGACTAAGGAAACTTCTGTTCCGGGGGTGCCGCGCATTTTGGCCGCCGCCGCGTCGAGGGTTAAAGTAGTGGTATCGATGCCATCAATAAACAAAATGCGATCGTGGCTAGTCAAACCAGCGGCCTCAGCAGGAGAACCGGCAAGGGGGGCAACTACTTCTAAGTAACCATTGTCAGGATTGATATTAATTTGCAGTCCTACCCCCGATAATTCCCCCGTGGTGCTAATTTGTAGGTTATGGTATTGATCCGGTCGCAGGAGACGGGTAAAAGGTTCATCGAGGGTGGCTAACATCTGTTCGATCGCATTGTAGGCCGCCGTCCGATCGTTGAGGGGTTTTTTGATGAATTGTTCCCGCACCTGCCACCAGTTTTGATGATTAAAGGTGTCATCATAATAGGATTGGTTGACTAATCGCCAAGATTGCAGTAGTAATTTTTGTTCTTCGCTAAAGGCGGCTGCTGTGGGTGTCCATGCCATCCAAGTTAGACAAAACCAAAATCCCACCAATAATCCCGCCCACAACGATTTTTTTCTCATCTTGCTTCTCTTATAAATCCAGTGCTGATCTGCTGATTATTTTCAGTATAGTCTTTTCTCTGAAATCGATTCTTATCTGGTAACTCTTTCCCTTGAAGGCATTCCCATAAAAAAGAGGGTAGTTATGGTTAACCACCCCAAAAAATTCTACTAGATCGGTGCTATTAAGCGATCGCTTAATTGTTCAGCTACTAGACAGCCACAACTTTTTTGCTGACTTGGGTTAATTGCCCTTTAGCATATTTGGCTGCGTAGTCATCGAGGGACATTTGTTTGATTTTGCTGGCGTTACCGGCGGTACCAAATTGTTGATAGCGATCGGCACAAACTTTCTGCATATAGGTGATCGAGGGTTTCAGGAAGAAACGGGGATCAAACTCTTTCGGGTTGCTGAATAGTGCTTCACGAACTGCGGCGGTAATTGCTAAACGGCAGTCGGTGTCGATATTGATTTTACGCACACCACTCTTGATGCCTTTTTGGATTTCTTCCACGGGAACACCGTAGGTTTCAGGGATAGCGCCACCGAATTGGTTGATTAATTCGAGGAGATCTTCGGGGACCGAGGAAGAACCGTGCATGACCAAGTGAGTATTGGGTAAGCGGTTATGAATTTCTTCAATGCGGCTAATAGCGAGAATTTCGCCGGTGGGTTTGCGGGTAAATTTGTAAGCGCCGTGGCTAGTACCAATGGCTACTGCTAAAGCATCTACTTGGGTTCTTTCGACGAAATCCACCGCTTCATCGGGATCGGTTAACAGCATCGAGTGATCTAATTCCCCTTCAAAACCGTGGCCATCTTCCGCTTCTCCTTTACCGGTTTCTAAGGAACCTAAACAACCGAGTTCCCCTTCCACACTAGCACCGATCGAGTGAGCAACTTTTACTACTTCAGCAGTAACGTTAACGTTGTACTCGTAGGTGGCGGGAGTTTTAGCATCCGCTTCTAAGGAACCATCCATCATAACACTGGTGAAACCGTTACGGATCGCCGAGTAGCAGGTGGCGGGTTCATTACCGTGATCTTGGTGCATCACGATGGGGATATGAGGATAGGTTTCCACCGCGGCGGTGATCAGGTGACGCAGGAAGTTTTCCCCTGCATATTTGCGCGCACCGCGAGAAGCTTGCAGGATAACGGGGCTATCGGTGGCTGCCG
The DNA here is from genome assembly GCF_000010625.1 of Microcystis aeruginosa NIES-843. Lineage (NCBI taxonomy): Bacteria > Bacillati > Cyanobacteriota > Cyanophyceae > Chroococcales > Microcystaceae > Microcystis > Microcystis aeruginosa. The sequence continues at coordinate 2,959,777 of NC_010296.1, read as the reverse complement.
CCGCTTGCATGATCGCTTGGATCTGCTCCATATTATTTACGTTAAAAGCGGGGATGCCATATCCGTTCTCAGCCGCGTGATCCAACAATAACCGCATGGGGACGAGTGCCATATCCTTTACTCCTTAATCTATTTCTTGTTTTTTGTCTCTTTAAATTCAAGAAAGTTAATTCTCTTACCTGTTAATCTTAAGATAGTTTTTACACTTTGACGATCCCCCAAAAAAATTTTTCCCAGTTTCGTCCTAAGATGACCACAATCTCCGTCGCGGCGGGCCGTTAAGTAGTTCGTGTGTATCAAATAACAGCCGGGGAATCGGCAATTTTTCCGGGCAGCGAGGTAAACAATCACCGCATTCAGTACAATTATTCGCTTTGCGTCCGGGGAACCAATGACCGGCATTTTCCAGCATTCGATAGCGATACTGGCCAAAATCGGTCATTTCGTAAGCTACTGCCAGATTCCGCAGTCTCAACACTTCGGGGATATTAATATTTTCAGGACAGGGTAAACATTGATAACATTGGCTACATAAATCTGTAGCCAATTTATCGGTTAAATGTGCCTCTAAACGCTTAAAAACGGCAATTTCTGCCGCATCTAGGGGCTGATCTCCTTCGCATACGTTAATAATTGTCTCTAATTCCTCTGGTATCGCTGCCCCGACGCTGAGGGTAGTAATGCGCGGATCGCTCAATAAAAAGCGATAATTTAGCTCTAGGGGTGAAAAAGGAGCGCATAATTCCTCTAGCTTCTTGGGAGGTCTGTGGAGACCCCCTCCCTTATCAGCAGGGGAAATAATAAACACACCCATGTCCTTTGCTTGGGCTAAAGCGATCGCCGGTTGCTGTCTTTGCCAAAAAAAATAGTAATGGATATTGACAAAAGCGAAGAAATCTGTATTGATCGTCTCCAGAATAATTTCTAGGGGTGCATGGGTAGAAAAGCCAATATGACCGATTTTTCCAGCTTCTTGGGCCAGAAAAACGGCTTTCATGCAGCCTTGCGGGTCTTTAATCCAGTTTAAATGCTCGCGGGTGTTAATACCGTGAATTGCTAGACAATCGAGGTAATTTAATTGTAATCGTTCTAGGGATTCGGCGATCGCTTTTTCCATAGTTTGGCGATCGGGAGTGGGGACTAATTTCGTAGTCAGATAAACCCGCTCCCGCACCCCTTGACGCTGCAGGTAGCGACCGAGAAAAACTTCGCTATTACCGTAACCTCTGGCCGTTTCTAGGTGATTAATCCCCAATTCTAGGGCGCGATCAACTGTTGCGGTAAACACCGACTCTGAGGACAAACAGCGCATTGTCCCCAGGGAAAACAGCGAAAATTGCCAATTAGTACGGCCAAATCGTCGATAACGCATTGATTCAGTTACCAGTTATCAGTTATCAGTTACCAGTTATCAGTTACCAGTTAGAAGGTATTGGGTGTGGGGTGTGGGGTGTGGGGTGATGGGGGAGTGGGGAAGTGGGGAAGTGGGGAAGTGGGGCAGTGGGGAAGTGGGGCAGTGGGGAAGTGGGGTGATGGGGAAGTGGGGAAGTGGGGAAGTGGGGCAGTGGAGCATTTGGCTGAAATTTCCCTAAACCCCTAAACCCCTAAACCCCTATCTCCTATCTCCTGAATTTTCACTGCTCACTAAAATCACCGCGACGTTGGATCAGGTCTGAGGGGCTAAGATTGGAGACGAAATTGCGAAAAGCTTGACGTTCCTCTTCATCCGCGTCACGATCGACGGGAATAGAAGCGGAAGCGATCACTTCTTCCATTACCCAGACGGGACTGTTGGTACGCAGGGCAATAGCGATCGCATCACTGGGACGACAATCGATTTCTTTTTTGACTTCGCCGCGCTGGAGACAGAGAACAGCATAAAAGGTATTATCTTGGAGAGAATGGATGATAATCTTTTCTAAATCCATGTCCCAAACTTTAAAAATATTAGCGATCAAATCGTGGGTGAGGGGACGAGGGGGTTTTTGTTGTTCGAGGACGGTGATAATGGCCTTAGCCTGATCTTGTCCGATGTAGATAGGTAGGGCGCGACGCTCGGAACCATCCTTGAGTAGTACAATGGGACTGCGAGTGATAGCGTCTAGGGCAATTCCAGCGACTTTCATTTCGATCATGACTATGGCTTCTCCAAGATAGAGATTCAGCTAGGGAAGGAGTGGGAAAGCAAACTGAGTAATATAGTGCTTCGTTACACTCACAGTATGCCCTAAGATGGCAGAGATTAGCCTCATCTTTATTGACATCCTCGCCGCCCTAAAAGTGCGGCGATTCCTAAACCTCACGATTTAAGTTTCTGCTTCCACCACCGTCGCATACCACAGTTAAAAAACCATGTACTGTCTTACACAGAGTCCACAGACTTTCGCCCCATTTCAGAAGCCCGATTCCGTGTGTCCCACGGTACGTTGACCGCCTATAGCTTCTTGTACTTGTTGCGCGCGACTTTTTACCCGGCCAAGCTTTTCTGGTCGGAACCCCCTAAGCCGAGTTTTCAAGGTGCTGCGCCGTCCACTTGGTTTTCGAGACTGGCTTTTTAATTCTAACGTAAAGCCAACCTAGAACGGCGGGGTTTCAGACCCAAAATTTCCGATGAAAAAAATACATCAGCTGCCGTCAGGCTTGAATCAGTGATCAGTAATCAGTAATCAGTAATCAGTGATCAGTATTCTCCGAGTCGGGAGTCAGTATTCAGGAGATTGCTTTTATTTATTCTCCCCACACCCCACACCCCACACCCCACACCCCATCATCCCACTCCGTTCTCCCCTCTCCCCATCTCCCCACACGCCAACTAAATCACTTAATTTGTGCTACGATAATAGTTTTGGGATAAATTTAAATAGGAGCAGACTGTCTGTATGTCTCGTTATAGAGGACCGCGCTTGCGCGTTGTGCGTCGTTTAGGGGAATTACCAGGCTTAACCCGTAAAAATGCCCGTCGTGCCTATGCACCCGGGCAACATGGCCAGGCCCGCAAAAAACGTTCAGAATATGCCATTCGTCTAGAAGAAAAACAAAAACTGCGTTTTAACTACGGTGTCAGCGAGAAACAATTAATTCGCTATGTCCGCAAAGCTCGCCGGGCTACCGGTTCCACTGGTCAAGTGCTGCTGCAACTCTTAGAAATGCGTCTGGATAATACCGTTTTCCGTCTCGGTATGGCTGGGACAATTCCGGGGGCGCGACAATTAGTCAATCACGGTCACGTCACCGTTAACGGTAGAGTTGTGGATATTGCCAGTTATCAGTGCCGTCCGGGTGATGTGATTGGAGTTAGAAATCAAGAGCGTTCCCAGGATCTAGTCAAAAGAAATATGGAATACCCCGGTTTAGCCAACCTGCCGAGTCATTTGGAATTTGACAAAAACACCCTTGTGGGCAAAGTGAATGGCGTTGTGGAAAGAGAATGGATTGCCCTCTCGATTAATGAACTGTTAGTAGTGGAATACTACTCTCGGAAAGTCTAGGAAAAAAGCCTTTTCCAGATACCTTGAGGACGCAAGTGGCAGCGTCCTTATTTTATCTCAAATGTCGGGGCGAAGACCCGAAGCGCTTAGTGCGATGAGACGGGGCTTTTAAAGGGGCGAAGTAATTCGCCCCAGGGTTCCCCTCATGAATGCTGACTTTGTATATAGACAATTCTCAAAAACCGATGCTCTAAGGGAGCATCTCACCTTTGTAACCCCTAAATCAGGTTTTTATGTCAAGCTATTTTGAAAGCCTTGCTAGAAACCAGTTTTATGGATAAGTATAATTACTCACTTGCATAAATGAGATGCTCCCGAGAAAACGCTATGAGCAACCCTGAATTTTCCCTTGATATGCCTCTTAAAGAGCGACAAGAGAAATTTATGCAAATGTCCGATGAGAATATTGATTATTCAGATATTCCTCCCCTAGATGATGAATTTTTCAAGAATGCTAAACTGGTCAAACCAAATCCACAAACAGAGCAAATTAGTATCAGGTTGGATTCAGAAATCCTTGAGTGGTTTAGGAATCATGCTCAAGAAAAGAGCTATCACGACCTGATTAATGATGTATTACTAACCTACGTCAAACATCAATCGCAATAGCCGATTATCTGCCGAGTAAAGAACCTCGAAGAAGCGGTTATAAATGGCAATGATTACAATATCAATTGTAGTGTTTGCCTAAATTAACTTGTAATATGGTAATTTTTTGTTTATTTAATCTAGAATTTAGTCGTTGATGGAAAGGAATGATTTCTTTCGTCATCAACCGGTTTCTTCTTTCTTGATTGTGGTAGTCATAGCGGCTGAACTTGACAATAATCCTAATTATTATAGGCGATCGCCTAATCACTCACCACAAAACGCAATCACCTTCTAACTAATGAGAAGATAAGGGATAAGTCGGTTGATTAGGGTTTTTATTAAGGGTTTGACAATCTGCTAAGTATTGTTCAATAACAGTTTTAAAAGCCTGTTCTAGTTCATCAACGGAAAGACCATCAAAAACGATAATATCTTCTATGTTGATGACACGACCAAAAAATAAGCGATCGCTTTCATCGTATTCAATCACAGCTTCATAGCCTTTGTATTGCATTAATTTACTCCTGCTTTAATTAAAAATTCACGAAGAGCTTTAATTTGGTATCTTTTTAGTTCTTTTTGGGGGTGAGGGGAATGAATATTGAGGGAAATTTTGTTAAGGTCAAATCGTACTCTTGAGCCATCGCCTTGAGTAATGTTACCTCCTAATGACTGAATTAAGTTAAGGACATCATCCCAAACGATGTTACAACGGATGGGATCGGCAAAAATAGCATTATAGGTTTTCCTCTGTTTTTTGTTCATTGGCTAATTATGGCTTGATAGTACCGCTAACCAAAAGCTTAATTCCTTGCTAAAAATCGCCAATAAATCCTTCATGGCCCCCAAACTAAATCGGACTTAGAGAAAAGTCTATCCTGTTTTGTCTTCTGAGTTAGTTTTCCTCGACTACTTTTGTAGATCTTCATTGGCCCGAAAAATCGCTTCTTGACCACCACTAGAGGACACAAAACCCATAAAAGCTTTGACTGCTTCACTAGCAGGTTCTTTGTAAACGTAGTAAAGGGTACGCTGCCAGGGATAATTAGGTTCACTGGCTGAAATTCCGTCCACAGCGAGCGCCCTGACGGTTTTTTGGTCGGCAATTTGGCTATAGGTTGCGTAACTAATGCCATTCAGTCCCAAAACTCGCAAAATCGGGGTGGTGGCATCCCTATCCATCATTTTAAAATTAGTTCCCCTACCAAATTCTCCCCCTTGCAGCACTTCCTGACGAAAACTTTGATAAGTGCCACTAATAGGAGGACGATTAATCACTTGAATAGTAGCAGCAGAACCGCCCACCTCCGACCAAGAGGTGATTTTTCCGGTAAAAATATCTTTAACTTGGGCAGTGGTTAACCCCCCTGCAAAGGGGTTTTTTACTCCCACCACAATAGCGATCGCATCTCGAACGATCGGACTAGAAGCCAATCCCTGAGAGCGTTCCGACTCGGTTAAAGGTCGTGACACCGCCGCAATATCGATCGCCCCCCGGGCCACTTCCTCTAATCCCCTATCAGATCCTTGAGCATTTGTCAAGACCTCTACCCCCTGAAATTTGGCCGTTAAAGCGGCTTTTAAGGCTTGATTAATCTGTACCATACTGGTAGAGCCGTTAATGCGAATTGTCGTGCCACTGGGGATAGAAGTCGGTGGGGCAAAACTGACCACTCCCTGGGGTGAAGGGGGAGGGGGTAGCGGAGAGGAGGCACTTCCCGATGTTGGGGATTTTTGCGGACTTTTACTGCTGCCACAGAGAAAGAATTCTTGACCCGCAGCACATTGACTTTGCAGCCAGAAGTAACCTCCACCTAAAATGCCCGCAGTGGCTAAAAGAGCGATTATTAAAGCAGTTGTTTCGTTTTTTTGAGACATACCCATCATTTGCTGACATTAGGGGGTCGATCGCCCCGACACCGGTGATCAATGGAAGTTTCGATGATATTATCTTAGTGCATGGAAATCCACTCTTAATTTAGGACTGTATATCATGACCCACGCACCTATATCCCCAGTCGTACTGGTTATCCTTGATGGTTGGGGTTATCGCCCGCAAAGGTCGGATAATGCGATTGCAATGGCGAAAACCCCGATTATGGATAGTCTCTGGGAAGTTTATCCCCACACCTTAATCCGCACCTCCGCTAAGGATGTGGGACTACCAGAAGGACAGATGGGCAACTCGGAAGTTGGCCACCTGAATATCGGAGCGGGGCGGGTTGTACCACAAGAATTAGTACGGATTTCCGATGCGATCGAAGATGGTTCGATTCAACAAAATCAGGCTTTATTAAAACTCTGCGCCGAGATTCGCCCCAAAAAAAGCAAATTACACCTGATTGGTTTATGTTCCGAGGGGGGAGTCCATTCCCATCTCGATCACTTACTGGGATTATTAGACTTAGCGAAAGTGCAAGGGATTAGCGATGTCTGCATTCATGTCATCACCGATGGTCGCGATACTAATGTCACCGACGGAATGCCGGCGATTAAACGGATTCAAGAACATATTAATAAAATCAAACTCGGTCGCATGGTGACTCTCAGTGGCCGTTATTATGCCATGGATCGGGATCGCCGTTGGGATCGGGTGGAAAAAGCCTATAACGTGATGACCAGTGATCAAGGTATTGACGGGCGATCGATTACTGAAGTATTACAGGCATTTTATGATCAAAATATTACCGATGAATTTATTCCCCCCACCAGAATTGCACCGGGGGCGATCGAAGCGGGCGATGGGGTGATATTCTATAATTTCCGTCCCGATCGAGCTAGACAGTTATGTTATGCCCTGACTATGCCCGATTTTGAAGATTTCGATCGAGATTTAATTTCTCCGCTTAGTTTTGTTACTTTCACCCAATACGATCCGAAATTACCGGTAGATGTGGCCTTTGCTCCCCAGAATTTAAATAATATTTTAGGACAGGTGATCGCTCAACAGGGATTAAAACAGTTTCGTTGTGCGGAAACCGAAAAATATCCCCACGTCACCTACTTTTTTAATGGGGGATTAGAAAAACCCTTTGAGGGAGAAGTGCGCGAATTAATTCCTAGTCCGAAAGTCGCCACCTATGACCAAGCTCCGGCCATGTCGGCAGCCGCGGTGACAACATCGGTCTGTGGGGCGATCGAACAGGGGATCTATAGTCTCGTGGTAGTCAATTACGCTAACCCCGATATGGTGGGTCATACGGGCATTTTAGACGCGGCCATGAAAGCAGTGGAAACGGTGGATCTATGCTTGGCTAAGTTGTTAAGTAGCGTCAATAAATTGGGGGGAACAGTGTTAATCACCGCAGACCACGGTAACGCGGAAACGATGGTGGATGAGTCGGGTAATCCTTGGACCGCCCACACGACTAATCCCGTTCCTTTAATTTTAATTGAAGGGGAAGGGAGAAAAATACCCGGCCACGGTGGCGATGTGCAGCTGCGGGATGATGGTCGTTTAGCCGATATTGCCCCCACTATCCTGGAAATTCTCTCTATTCCCGTCCCAGTAGAAATGACCGGGCGATCGCTGATTAAACCGGCCGAAGTGGAAATTAAAGCCAGTCGCACTCCCGTCCGCATCTCGCTTTAACAGTGATCAGTAATCAGTAATCGGTAATCAGTGGAAATAATTAAAAAATTGGCTAATTAGGGTTTGCGGCAAAAAGTACGGGCGAAGCATTCGGATAGAAAATCTCCGGTTTCACCGATAGGTTATTGCCCGAATGCTTCGCCCCTACAGGACGCGGGCCGATGAAGACGCAAGGTTTGGAAGCACGATTCTCTCAAAATCTTGCACCTGTTTCGCGAAACAAGACCCTACAACCCTTACCTCGTCTATATTTCACCATTATTCAGCAAGCCCTAATTAGCAGAAAAATGACCAATAAAAACCGCTCTCTTGTAGTTATGCTGATCAGCAAATCTTATCGAAGAAAGGGCGTAGGGCATCTTTGAATGTAAGATAATGAACATTTTTCAGCCAATTTCCGAGAGAGCCATAAAAATTTAAAACTTACATCTGATAACTGATAACTGATAACTGATAACTGATGATAACTGCTATACTTTGTAATGGAAAATAGAGAGTAATGATCATGACAGTGGTGCTGGTAGTACAGATTATTTGGGCGCTGGCGGCGGCCTTTCTGGCGATTTTGGTGTTATTACACAGTCCCAAAGGGGATGGTATTGGCGGTATTGGCGGCCAATCACAGATTTTTACCAGCGCAAAAACGGCGGAAAAAACCTTAAATCAGGTGACTTGGGCGTTGGGGACGGTATTTATCACCCTAACTATTGTACTGAGCGCCGGCTGGTTAAATCGCTAAATGCTAAGAGGTCGGTTCTCTTTTCTAGGACTCGCAGCCTTGGCGAGTCTTTTGCTGTTTTCCTATTCTTTGATTGCCGACAGTCGATCGCTACCAGAGTTAAAAACCCATCCTTTACCCGCTAATTTAGCCCAATGGCAAGAGCAAAACCAGTCCGGGGATTATTTTGATGCTGTGGAAATCAGTCCCGTGGGAGCGTTGATTTGGTCGCAATTTCCCGTGAAGATTTATCTTCAGAGCGATCGCAGTTCTTGGCTGAGTTTGGTACAACAGGCGATCGCTGAATGGGGGCAGTATTTGCCGATGGAGTTGGTAAATCGGGCAGAATTGGCCGATATCCTCATTAAACGAGAGTTACCGCCGTCGGGAGTCCGTTTTAATCCCGAAACGGGTAAGTTAGAACTGCCCCGGGTGCGTTCTGCCATAACACAATACGAGATTTTTGTCAAGGAAAATCGCCTAACTCATCGGATGAGTATCCAGATTAGTCCTAATTTAGCCGATCGGTCGGCCTTAGCGGCAGCGCGGCACGAATTAGGTCACGCTTTGGGAATTTGGGGTCATAGTCCCCTGGAGACGGATGTGATGTATTTCGCTCAAACTAGAGATATTCCACCGATTTCTAGCCGGGATATTAACACTTTAAAAAAGGTTTATCAGCAGCCAACTCAGTTAGGTTGGCAGATGGATAAGCTGCTCAATAGTGAGGTACAAAGTTTTCGTTTTCGGGAGACAGGAGACTAAGAGGAGAAAAAAGACAACAGACGACTAAAATATCTGTATAACCTCTGATTATGTCAAATTTATCTAGTATTTTAGATATTCTGATCTGATAGCAGCTCAAGAGCTTACTTTTGCCAGAAGTCTAATAGCCAAATGTTCTGGGAATATTTTGTGCTATAACAGATGGGTTACTTTAACTATCCTGAGTACAGAAAGAATCATGTTTAAACAGACTAAAATCCTCGGTTTAACGATTTTAGCTTCAGTTTTCAGCTTTACGCTCTCCTCAGCTAAAGCGGCTACTGTTCAGTTTAACACCCAGGGAAATATCACCGGCATTAAAGATCTAGTCGTCAATAATTATTCCTACAATGTTAATTTTGTTCAGGATACTTTTAGCAATTTATTCGGCAATCCCTCTAATTTAAATCTGCAACCCACCTTTTGGCTAAATGCTCAGGGTGCAGAAGCGGCACGGAATGCCATTGATAATGTCCTAACAACGACTTATCCCGCTTTAATTGCTTTAGGTGAGACGCAAAACACAGGGAATTATGTTATTCCGCAACAATCTGCCTTCTTGGGTTTGAGTGTCATTGATAGCCAAGGCAATTTTACTTATCCTTCTGATTTGTTTGGTGCTGTCCTGGGAAATTATGGATCGTATTATGCAGGTCGTAAATGGCAGGAACACTTGGCGCAGATGTATCAATACGGAGGAATGTGCGCTTGCACGATAAGTTACAATATTGATCCCGATATATATGGAATCGCTATTGATGCAACCCGTACCTTTGCGCTTTTTTCTCCTAATCAGGCTCCGGTTTCTGTTACTACAGCAGCAACCATTCCGGAATCTGATAATCTGATGGGTGTCATCGCAATAGGCTTATCTATTTTCTTTTTCTTTCCCCAAAAATTCAATTTACCGAAGCATCACAAGGTTTAGAAGTGAGCGTTTCCGGCAATACCAACAGCATCCAAGTGGGGTTAAATCCGCGACTACCGATCGCCCAAATTCAAGGCAGTTTTTTATCGCGTTATCTTGGCAGCGAGGCGATCGTGGCGATAATTTCCTTTTCTGCTGGTTTGATTGTTTCCTTGCTTTCGTGGTTATTCGATAATTTTCCCGCTTCTCCCTAAAAATTACCGTCCCGCTCGCTAAACTGCCAAATTGATAAGATCCTTTGACCTTTCGCCGCCCTATTAAGCAAAACTAGGTATAAACACTTTCTTAAGAATTAACCTATGTCACAATAGATGAAGATAAACCAAATAGTGTGAAGTTGTAAACTAGGTATTACTGAATGGAACCGCTTTATCAGTACGCGTGGCTAGTTCCCGTCCTGCCTTTGGTAGGCGCTACCCTAGTCGGCGCGGGCTTAATTTCCTTTAATGAAGTCACCAATCGTCTGCGACAGGCAAATGCTGTATTGATCATTTCTACCCTCGGCGCGTCGATGGTGCTTTCTTTTGCGCTGTTGTGGAGTCAAATCAATGGACACGCTCCCTACAACCAAATGATCGATTGGGCATCGGCGGGTAACTTTCACCTGAAAATGGGTTATACGATCGATCACCTCAGCGCTTTAATGTCGGTTATCGTCACCACCGTAGCCTTTTTGGTGATGATTTATACCGATGGTTACATGGCCCACGACCCCGGTTATGTGCGTTTTTACGCCTATCTGAGCATTTTTAGCAGTTCTATGCTCGGTTTGGTCATTAGTCCCAACCTCGTCCAGATCTACGTTTTCTGGGAATTGGTGGGGATGTGTTCCTATCTGCTAGTAGGTTTCTGGTTCACTCGTCCGGCGGCTGCCGAGGCCTGTCAAAAAGCCTTCGTTACCAACCGCGTCGGCGATTTTGGCTTATTACTGGGAATGCTGGGGCTTTTCTGGGCCACTGGTAGCTTCGAGTTTGATATCATGGGTGAACGTCTAGAGGAATTAGTCTCTTCTGGAGCCATTGCCGGCAGTTTAGCGGCATTATTCGCCGTTTTAGTCTTCCTGGGACCCGTGGCCAAATCAGCCCAATTTCCCCTTCATGTCTGGCTACCGGATGCCATGGAAGGTCCGACCCCGATTTCGGCCCTGATTCACGCCGCCACCATGGTGGCCGCCGGAGTTTTCCTGATTGCCCGAATGTATCCCGTTTTTGAGCCAATTCCCACGGCGATGACGGTAATTGCTTGGACGGGGGCTTTTACTGCCTTTCTAGGGGCAAGTATCGCCCTTACCCAGAATGATATCAAAAAGGGTTTAGCCTATTCCACCATCTCCCAATTGGGTTATATGGTTATGGCTATGGGTATCGGCGCTTATAGTGCGGGGTTATTCCACCTGATGACCCACGCTTATTTTAAGGCGATGTTGTTCCTCGGTTCTGGTTCCGTCATCCACGGTATGGAGGATGTGGTCGGTCATGAGCCAGTTTTAGCGCAAGATATGCGGATGATGGGCGGTTTACGCAAGTATATGCCGATTACCGCCCTAACTTTCCTGGTGGGAACTCTGGCCATCTGTGGGATTCCTCCTTTCGCTGGTTTCTGGTCGAAGGATGAAATTCTCGGTTTAGCTTTTGAGGCGAACCCAGCTTTATGGTTAATCGGTTGGGGGACTGCGGGTTTAACGGCTTTTTATATGTTCCGGATGTACTTTAACACCTTTGAAGGGGAGTTTAGAGGCACTAATAAGGAGATTAAACGCCGACTGTTAGCCAATGCGGGTGCGATTCCAGCTTTTGGACCGGGGGCAATGAATGTTAAGCAATTAGACTCGGAAGCGCAGGAAGAAGACAACCACGGCCATCATGCCCATGAACCCCACGAATCGCCAATTACTATGACTTTACCTCTCATGATTTTGGCGGTTCCCTCTTTGTTAATCGGTTTGGTGGGTAAACCTTGGCAGAATTTCTTCGAGGGTTTTATTCATGTTCCTAACGAAGTGGTGGAAGAAGTTCATGCTTTTGATTGGACAGAGTTTCTGATTATGGCGGGTAATTCGGTGGGGATTGCTTTAATCGGGATTACTGTCGCTTCTTTGATGTATCTCCAGAAGAAAATTGACCCCGCAACTATTGCCGAAAAATTCCCCGCTTTGTATCGTTTTTCCCTGAACAAGTGGTACATTGATAATCTCTATGATCGAGTTTTCGTCCAGGGTTGTCGTCGTCTCGCACGGCAAATTATGGAAGTGGATTATCGCGTTATCGATGGGGCAGTGAATTTAACTGGTTTAGCTACTCTTGTCAGTGGTGAAGGTCTCAAATACCTCGAAAATGGTCGCGCCCAATTCTACGCTTTAATTGTCTTTGCCGCAGTTTTGGGTTTAGTAATTGTCTATAGTCTGGTGTAGATTTTTAATCCGTTAACTAAAGACTTTTGGGGGCGCAAAGCCCCTTTTTTCAGCTTTAAGTCACTCTTTTTAAGGATATAGTTATTTCAAATAAGAACGAGACACTAGGCGACACAATAAGTACGAATAATTTCATCAAGGGGTGTCCCCACAGGAGCATACATTCTTGCCCTCTTTAATGCACTAAAATCATGTTCGATATCATTTAAATCAGGAGAGTATTTTGGCAAAAACACGACCTGATGACCTGCTTCCTCTACCAGTTGTTTAATGACTGTCTTCCGATGAATTGGTGCATTATCCATAATTAATACTGATGTTATGGTTAGAGAGGGCAACAAATATAAAGATAACCACCCTTCAAAACCTTCGGCATTCAGGCTTCTCGTAAATACCATCGGTGCAATAAAGTCTTTTTTTCCCTTTCTTCTACCAGCGACAAGGTTCTCTCTTTTTCCTCGTTTTCCTTGTCTATCTCCAAAGACTTTCTTCCCTTTTTTTGACCAAGCATAAAAACAGGCTTGAAATTCTTCAAACCCTGACTCATCAATAAATACAAGGCTTTCACTTCCATATATTTTAATCAATTCTCTCAGCACTCTGTAGTATTTCATTCTTTCTTCTCGGTTTCTTTCTCTATAACGAAGTTCCTTCTTTTTTCTGGTAACTTTCATGTTTTTTAAGGCATAGCAAATGGCACTTGGTCTCACTCCAAATTTCTCGGCTCTGTCTCTTAATCTTGCCTCGGGATTTTCTTGGACATCTTTTGACAGTGCTTTCCAGTCCAGCTTTCTCTGACGGTGTTTTACCTTTGTTGCTTCCAGTTTTTCCCTACCTAGCCATCTATATATCGTCGCTCTTCCTATATTAAATAGAGCGGCGGCTTTGGTTATGCTTCCCCCATTCTCTACATAATCGATTACTTTTTTTCTCAAGTCTAGGCTATAAGACATTTTTCTGTATGGGTTGCTCGTTTCTCTTGATTTTACCTTATTTTTCCCTCGTCTCACACTTATTTGAAATGACTATAATTTAGGGGGAGCAAACTTTTTCAGCCAACCCTATTTAGGGGCTGCTGAAAAAGCTTTTCTGGGGGCAGGGTGTGGGGTGTGGGGTGTGGGGTGTGGGGTTTGATCGATTTTCAGGTGGTCAACTACCTAATTTTCAGGGAAAAAGTCCCGGAATTTTCCCCCCTATCCCCGCAATGGCTGGCACTTTTTGAGGGGAAAAAAGTCCAAAAGTCTTATCCAACAAGGTTTTTAGATTTATTCAGCCAACCCTATTTAAACCGCTTATACTAAATCCGTTGAGTATAGGCTACTTATAGAGGAGAGGCACTCATGCAACAGGCAAGAGGCAAAAGGGGGAATAAATAATCAGTTTTTAATAACCAGATTTAGTATCAGTTCCTCTGAACTTAGATGTTCGGCTAAGTAAGCTTTCTTGGGCATTTTATCTCCTTGTTTTTACTCGTTTTATTATAACAGGATTTGGTATTAGAAGACAAAACAGGATAGACTTTTCTCTAGTCCGATCGATTTTGGGGACCATGAAGGATTTATTGGCGATTTTTAGCAAGGAATTAAGCTCTTGGTTTCGGCGCTGTTGGTTAGCGGTACTATTGACCGGCAGGGTTTTTTACTTCCTATTCACGCGCCAACCCGATTGGCGCGTCACCCAAGAACAAATGGTAGCAGCTGGGCCTGCCTCGCTGATTATCGCCATGATCACGGCCGCGGTGATCGGGATGATCTTTACGATCCAAGTGGCCCGGGAGTTCCAAGCTTTGGGCGCTGGCAGTATGGTGGGGGGAATTTTGGCCCTTGCTCTCGGTCGGGAACTCTGTCCGATTATGATGGCGATCGTGGTAGCCGGTCGGGTAGGATCGGCTTTTGCGGCGGAAATCGGTACCATGAAGGTGACAGAGCAGATCGACGCACTCTATATGCTCAAAACCGATCCCGTGGAATATCTGGTGCTGCCCCGTTTAATTGCCTGTTGTCTGATGGTTCCCGCTTTGAGTGTTATGGCGTTGCTGATCGGTTTAGGTAGCGGTTTGCTGGTCGGCCAAAGTTTATACGGGATTGCCAATTCAGTTTTTCTCGACTCGGTTCGCGGTTTTCTGGGTGTGGGAGATGTGCTGAGTGGACCGGTTAAAGGGGTGGTTTTTGGGGCTTTAATCGCGATTATCGGCTGTAATTGGGGTTTAACGACCGATGGCGGTGCTAAAGGAGTCGGCCAAGCTACTACCGCGGCCGTAGTCACTATGCTCTTAGCGATTTTTGTATCTAATCTGCTGATGACCTGGATCTTGTTCCAAGGATCTGGCAATAGTTCGGTTTTATTTGGACAGTAATTTCAGTTCCAAACGCTCATTTTCTCGCCATTGTTCTAATACTAAATCCAGTTATTAAAGACTGATTATTTATTCCTCCTTTTGCCTCTTGCCCCCGCCCCCCCGACCCCCCCGATGTCGTAGGGTTGATTCATGAATCAACCCTACCCCTACCCCCACGAAAAACTTTTTGCCGCAGACCACTAGGTAGGGTTGGCTGAATAAATCTAAAAACCTTGTTGGGTAAGACTTTTAGACTTTTTTTCCCTCAAAAAGTGCCAACCATTGGAGTGATCGGGGGTAAAATTCCGGGACTTTTTCCCTGAAAATTAGGTAACTGACCCCCTCAAAATCCCTAAAACCCCACACCCCACACCCCACACCCCACACCCTGTCCCCACGAAAAACTTTTTGCCGCAAACCCTAGCTAACTTAACAATACCCAGTTCACCAAAACTACCCCTGCACCACCTGTTTAAGGGTGGTAAAGGTTTCTAGGTTGATTAACCCCCGGCGCTGGCCTTTTTGGTTGGAAATGCCCAAAAATACCGATTCTCCCTGTTTGGGATTGCGATCGAATCGGGGTGAAGAATTGATATAAACTAAAGCACTATCGGACTCCATGGCGAATTGACGACTTTCTCGATAGGATTCGGTGACAATACAATCGGCATGACCGCTACTATACTTATTAATCCAAGCGATCGCATCAGTTAGGGTATCCACTAACCTAAAGGCCAGCTTTTTTTCTAAATAGGGTCTTTGCCAATCATTATCGGTAGCAATGGTTAAATGTTCCGGAAAATCCGCCGCTAATCGGGTATCTCCCCGCAATTTAAAGCCTTTTTCCTGCAAACTTTTAAACAAACGACTTAAAGTCGAAGAATTCTGATGGGGACTAATTAAAACTTTTTCGATCGCGTTAACCGGATCGGGTATGCTGCCATGACTATCGATAATTACCTGACGGGCTAACTCCAAATCGCCACTAGGAGACCAATACAAATAACAGTTTCCCATGGCCGCGCGCAAAACGGGAACCGTGGCCAATTGACTCACCTGACCGATTAAACTAGGGCGACCGTAGGGAATAATCAAATTAACATAATTTTCCTGCGTCACCAACTCCTCTAGGGAGGGACTAGAATCACAGGGTAAACCACTAACACAATCCACCGGTAAACCCACATCTTCCAATGCTTCTTGGATAATTTCCGTAATCACTCCATCGGAATGACTAGAGGCATTGGAACCGCGAATAATCAAACTATTGCCACTTTTTAGGGAAAATCCCGCCGCTACCATCGCTAATTCGGGAAAACCTTCATAGACTAAGGCAATCACTCCTAAAGGCATCCTTTGGCAATAGGTTTGGGACGGATTAAGTTGATAGGCCGCGTTAATTACCTGTTGCAGCGGATCCGATGCTTCCGCTAGTTGTTGCAATACCTCCACCGTCGTCTCTAAACGTTCGGGAGTTAACCGTAACCAGCGAATCATTTGTTCTGAGACGGCCATCTCTCGACTGACCTCTAAATCGAGGGTATTGGCTTCTAAAATGCGATCAAAGCCAGTTTTAATGCCATTAGCGATCGCGATTACCCCGCGATTTCTTTCGTTGCCATTGAATTGACCCAGATCCAGAAAAGCATTGTATGCTTGCTTAAAGATCGTCGGGGGGGTTTTGGGGGAACTTTCGATCATAGATTCTTGTCTAGCGTCGATAGGCTAACCAAAAGATGAATGCGGGCAAAATAACTAATAGCATAACTAGAATTGCCCCAAAAATCACGCTTACCCCCGGCGGTGATTTCAAGATTAACGGTAGCCAGACGACCGATAATAACAGAATTATCCCCATCATCAGGGGCAAGACTCCTTCCCCAAGACGCTGATTCGTACTCACCCAACGAAATCCCGTCCAGCGCCAAGTGCGTTTATAGGGATAGTGGGGGGCTAATTGTTCGATAATTTGGCCGTTTTCCTGTACCACAAATATCTGTTGACAGCGATCGCAGCCAAAGGCATCGGTCAATAAAATCGGGCATAATGTCCCTTTCCGACGACAGGGACAAGGATAGTCTTGGTGTTGGTCGATTTTGGTATATTTATGCGGTCGCACAAGCTAAATTTTTGTTTATAAACGGTTGTTTTTAGTCGCTCGTGGTCAATGGCTAAGGTATTCAATGGTTGCCCAAAATCCTCAACCCTATTGCTCACGGGTAATTCCCATCTTAAGGGATATCCCTAAATTATTCATCCTGACCTTAAGGTATATTTCAAGATTTTTTCAAGCGGGCAACGCGATTCGAACGCGCGACATTCACCTTGGCAAGGTGACGCTCTACCACTGAGCTATGCCCGCAAGCCGTTTTTTTCACACTTACCTGAGTATGCCAAATCTCAGAGCATTTGTCAAGTAGTTTGGAGCATTTTTTGACAATGATTCATCTTCCGGCAAGTCCCCCAAACCGGTAATAGCTTCGAGAACTACTTCTATCTTAGCCTGTAGTCGGTTGAACTGATGTGCCAAGCGATCAAAGCGCTTGTCAATGGCGGCGAATTTTTCATCTATATGCCGTTCCATAGCGTCAAAAGCTGCCGTAATCCGCCCCTCTGGTTCTAAATCTAATTCCAGAGTCTTGATTCTCTCGACAGCGTTGACTAATTGCCGTCTGAGTTGGTTAATATATTTGTTCTGTTCAGCTTCGCTCATCGAAAATTTGGGTCTGAAACCCCGTCGTTCTACGACGGCTTTACCGTTAAATATTAGCGCATTTACACGATATATGCTAAAATGTGAGACATGGAAAAAGCCTATTCTTACCGATTTTACCCCACACCAACACAAGAGTCGCTATTGCGGCGCACATTGGGCTGTGTAAGATTAGTTTACAACAAAGCTCTCCATGTCAGAACACAAGCATGGTACGAAAGACAAGAAAGAGTAGGCTACGCTCAAACTTCTTCAATGCTAACCGAGTGGAAAAAACAAGAAGAATTAAACTTTTTAAACGAAGTAAGCTGTGTACCTTTACAACAAGGGTTAAGACACCTACAAACAGCTTTCACTAACTTCTTTGCTGGTCGTACTAAGTATCCTAACTTTAAGAAAAAACATCAAGGAGGAAGTGCCGAATTTACCAAGTCTGCTTTTAAATTTAAAGACAAACAAATCTATTTAGCCAAATGCACAGAACCCTTACCTATTCGATGGTCAAGACAAATACCAGAAAGCTGTGAACCAAGCACAGTAACAGTCAGATTACATCCTTCTGGACGTTGGCATATTTCAATAAGATTTGATGACCCAACGATTAAGCCATTACCAGTAACAGATAAAGCCATCGGAATTGACTTAGGAATTAGTAGCCTCGTGATTACCAGCGATGGCGATAAAGTGTCTAATCCCAAGCATTTTAAAAAGCATTATCAGAGGTTGCGAAGAGC
Source organism: Microcystis aeruginosa NIES-843 (assembly GCF_000010625.1). Taxonomy (NCBI): domain Bacteria; kingdom Bacillati; phylum Cyanobacteriota; class Cyanophyceae; order Chroococcales; family Microcystaceae; genus Microcystis; species Microcystis aeruginosa. The sequence continues at coordinate 2,941,500 of NC_010296.1, read as the reverse complement.
ATCGAAAAATATTTCTAGAAAACAGAAAGACTCAAAGAATCGAGAAAAGGCAAGAATCAAATTAGCCAAAATTCACGCTCAAATCACCGATAGCAGGAAAGACCATTTACACAAGCTAACCACTCAATTAGTTCGGGAAAACCAAACGATTGTGGTTGAGAATTTAGCCGTCAAGAATATGGTCAAAAACCCGAAATTATCTCAGGCAATATCTGATGTAAGCTGGGGAGAAATTACCCGACAATTAGCCTATAAATGCCGTTGGTATGGGAGAAACTACATCGAAATAGATAGATGGTTTCCTAGCTCTAAAAGGTGTAGTAATTGCGGGTATATTGCCCTTGAAAATGCCGTTAAATGTTCGAGAATGGGATTGTCCAGACTGTGGGACGCACCATGACCGAGATATTAACGCCAGTAAAAATATTTTGGCCGCAGGGCTTGCGGTGTCAGTCTGTAGAGCGACCATAAGACCAGAACAGAGTAAATCTGTTAAGGCAGGTGCGGAACCCCGCAAGGGAAAGAAGCAGAAACCTAAATCGTGAGGTTTGGGAATCACCGTCCGTTTACGGCGGTGAGGATGTCAACAGTGGAACTCCGGGAGTGGGGACAACTAAAATCCTAAATGCCGGGGGAATTTTCTTAGCCTTCCATCAGTGCCTGTTGGGGATTATTTTCCAATAATTCTAGGGGTTTATCTTCATTCCGGGGGCGCAATTGACGCATGAGACTAGCCATTTCTAGGGCAGATAGGCCATAATTCCAGCCCAAATTACTTTTAATACCGGCCCGTTCGAGGGCCTGTTGTAGAGTATCAGTGGTGAGAATACCGAAGACAACGGGAACACCGGTCTGAAAAGCGGCTGCGGCGATACCTTTAGCGGCCTCGGCAGCAACGTAGTCAAAATGGGGCGTTTGTCCGCGAATAATTGCCCCTAGACAAATAACGGCATCGTAACGGTGGGAAAGGGCGACTTGACGGGCTACCATTGGCACTTCAAAGCTACCCGGTACCCAGATATAATCGACTTGGGTGCCATCGGGATTGACATCAACCCCGTGACGCTTGAGACAGTCTTGACAGCCTGATAACAGTTTATCAGTGACGAGATCATTAAAACGACCAATCACGATCGCAAAGCGCAAAGAGGATATGTCCTCGGTAAAATTTCCCTCAAAAACAGTCATAGGTAGAAGGGGATAGGAGTGGGAAGTGGGGTAGTGGGGTAGTGGGGTAGTGGGGTAGTGGGGTAGTGGGGTAGTGGGGTAGTGGGGTAGTGGGGTAGTGGGGTAGTGGGGTAGTGGGGAAGCTGTCTCATCACCCTATCACCCCAAAACCCTATCACCCTATCTCCTCCTGTCTCCCGTCTCCTGATCAAGGCTAAATCACTAAAAAGTTTAAAATAGCGACGGCAACGACTAAAATCGCCCAAATTGCCGAACCCACATAGAGAAGGGGTTTCGATTGATCCCAGTTTTGGGGGGAAGCATAGGCAACGGGGACACCAATCACCATCAGCAAGGAAAATAAAACTAAGGCAATGAGAAAAAATTGAAAAACAATAGACATGATTGGGTTCTCCTAAAGCAGTTGATGTTTATTTAGATAATTCTCCCAGATTTGATACTTGTATGGAAGAGCCTCGCTTCCACTCAACTTAACTGGACGATCCTTCCTCTAAGTCCTCTCTGAATCAGGGGTTCCCAGGAGATATCCCTGTCAGACTGAATCCACGAGCATTTTAATTTTACTGCCAGTGACTACCCAGCCGCAGCGGGTTCTAAAATTTTTTTGATGTCTCCATCCTTGTCAAAAGCAGCATGGCAAGGGTTAGGTGGGGGAAGTGACTCCCTGTAATCCCTTGCCCAGATTACAGTATTTTCGCGTTTTCGCCAAACCTGCCCTAGAAAGGTCTCCAGACTGCTGAACTGCTAAAAGCTAATGGTCAAGCCCCCCAAACGGATGCCAGCGCCAAAAATGACGAACAATACTGCTAGAGTGGTGACGGCGACTATGTGCAGGGCGAGGACATTTAAGTTTTCCTTGCTCAGTTTAGGAATGAGAAAAAAGCGGGAATGAAGGGCCAAGATGAGAGTTAATAGCAGTAAAGCTAACTTAATTCCTATATAAACCGATAAAAAACTATCAAATGACCAAAAATCACGAAAACCGGGCAAATAAATCCAAGTCAGTCCTAGGCCTGTTATTACCTGCAACAATAGCGCAGATAACCCAAAACCTTCAAAATATTGCTCAAATTGACGAATTCGGTCTGGTTCTCGGTTTTTGAGGGCCTGGGGTAGAACGGTGACTGCCAACAATAAATGACCACCGGCCCAGACGGTCGCCCCTAGGGTGTGGAGAATTACTAGAATTTTGAATAACATGGGTTTCTCTCAGTCATGATTTGCTAACTTATAGTTCTTGACCCGGTTATTGCCGAGCATTTAGTAACAATAGATACAGAAAAAATCCTGATATCTTCTCCTTACTAAAAAATATGGATTTAATTTTATGTCATCAAACGGCGGATTTTGACGCTTTGGGGGCAGCGGTGGGTTTATCGTTGCTGAAAGCGGGTAGTCGCATTGTGTTAACGGGGGGAGCGCACCCAACAGTAAGGGAATTTTTGGCCCTGCATCGGGATGAGTTCGCTTTAATTGAAATGCGTAGTGTCAATCCGGCCAGTATTCGCTCTTTAATTATCGTTGATAATCAGTGGCGAGAGCGTCTGGGAAAAGCCTCCCAGTGGCTCGATTTAGGGCATTTACAGGCGATCGAATTGTATGATCATCATTTGGATAGTGAAAGCGATATTCATGCCTCTAGCGTCCATTTAGAAGCGGTGGGAGCCACCACGACTTTAATTGTCGAAGCTTTACAAAAAGCCCAGATTAAACCAAACTCGATGGCAGCGACGGTAATGGCACTCGGTATTCACGTTGACACGGGTTCCCTGACTTTTGCCGGTAGTACCCCCAGGGATGCCTATGCTTTGGCTTGGTTAATGACCTGTGCTGCTAACATTAAAACGATCGCCCAATACTGTCAACCGAGTTTTTCCCCGCGCTTACAGGAGTTATTTAGCCTTGCTTGGGAAAATCTAGAGATTAAAACGATCCATGACCGTAAAATCGCCCACGTTCTCCTCCATACTGCCGATTTTATCCCCGGTTTGTCTAGTCTGGCCGAGCGCCTACTGGAATTATCCGATAGTGATGCACTACTTTTCGGTCATAGTTATAGTAAAAACGAGGAAGATAAGTCCCGACAGCGTTTAACTGTGATTGGTCGCTCTAGGATCGATGGAGTGAATCTATATCAGCTTTTTTCCCCCTATAACGGCGGTGGTCATGCTCAGGCCGCTTCGGTGAGTTTTCGCGATGTTCAGCCAGTTCAACAGTTAAACCAACTGCTGGGGGACTTAATTGCCCAAATTCCTCCCTCTCCCACCGCGAGGGATTTAATGTCTTCCCCGGTGCGAACAATTCGTCCCGATACTTCTATATCTCAAGCCGAGCGCATCCTTTTCCGTTACGGCCATTCGGGTTTATCGGTGGTAGATGAGCAGGATCGCTTAGTTGGGGTGATTTCTCGTCGTGACCTCGATTTAGCTCTCCATCACGGCTTTTCTCGCTCTCCCGTGAAGGGATACATGACTTGTAATCCGAAAACTATTACCCCCGACACTTCCCTTCAGGAAATCGAGTCACTGATGGTAACGTATGATTTAGGGCGTTTACCTGTACTAGAAAATGGGCAGTTAGTCGGTATCGTCACTCGTACAGATGTATTAAGACAGATTCATCAAAATGAGCGGGTGCGTTTTGAAGGGGTTGCTTTGGTTTCCTGTCTTTTACCGACGATTAAAGAGCGTTTAGAGCCGGTTTTATGGTCATTTCTGCAATCTGCCGCCGCTGCCGCTCAAAAACGCGGTTGGCATCTCTATCTGGTTGGGGGTGCGGTGCGCGATTTATTGTTAGCGGCAGAAAGGGATACTTTATTGTTACAGGATATCGATTTAGTGGTGGATGGCTGCCATCGCGCCGCCGGTGTGGGTGCGGGGGTAGAATTGGCTAATTGTTTACGCGAAATTTATCCGGGGGCCCGGTTATCGATTCACGGGGAATTTCAGACGGCGGCTTTGTTATGGCACAAAGATGAGCGTTTTGGCTCGTTATGGGTGGATATCGCCACGGCACGCACGGAATTCTATCCCTATCCCGCCAGTAATCCCCAAGTGGAGGCTAGTTCGATTCGACAGGATTTGTATAGAAGGGATTTTACAATTAATTCTCTGGCAATTCGCCTAACTTCGCCGAAAGAGGGGGAATTACTCGACTTTTTTGGCGGTATGTTGGATTTACGCGCTCAAGAAATCCGGGTTCTCCACGCTAATAGTTTTATTGAGGATCCGACGCGCATCTATCGAGCGGTGCGTTTTGCCACTCGGTTAGGATTTGTTATTGAACCCTTGACAGAAAACTATATTAGGTATGCGATCGAAAGTGGAGTTTATGAGCGCTCACGGCAACAAAATCAGAATGCACCCGCTTTACAGTCCCGTTTAAAAGCGGAGTTGAATTATATTTTAGAGGCGGATTACTGGGAAAGTGCCTTGGAAAAGTTGGCTGAGTTGGGGGCTTTGCACTGTTTACACGGGAATTTAAGTTTAAATCAAGCTTTATGGCGACAATTGCGCTGTCTTAGTCGTTGGTTAGATTGTTTAAGTCTGGAATTGCCGGTGAATGCTTGGTTAATGCGGTTGGAATTATTAATCGCTTCTCTGGCTGTGGGGGAAAGAATAGCGATCGCTAATAATTTACAATTGCCCAAAGATACTGTGGAGCGTTTACAAAAACTAGAAGTTATGGAAAGGGAGATTAGCAATAATTTTGCTTATGATCAACCCGTTAGTCAAATTGTCAGCTTTTTCAATGGTTATAGGGTTCCTAGTTTGTTACTGGTGGCGGTGAGGAGTCAGACTAGGATTCGGGCTTTAATCTGGCAATATTTAACTAAATGGTCGCAGATTGAGGCTCCTATCGACGGCAATGACCTAAAAGCTTTGGGTTATCAACCGGGTCCCCAGTTTAAATCGTTACTTGCGGCGGTGTTGGGGGCAACTTTAGATGGAATGGTCAGCAATAAAAGCGAAGCTATGGCTTTTATTGCTAGATTAACTCGGGCTTGCTGAATAAATCTAAAAACCTTATTGGGTAAGACTTTTAGACTTTTTGTCAATCAAAAAGTACCAGTTGTGGGAGAGATAGGGGGAAAATTCTGGGACTTTTTCTCTGAAAATTAGGTAATTGACCAGATGAGAATCGGTAAAACCCCACACCCCACACCCCACACCCTACACCCTGTCCCCACGAAAAACTTTTTGCCGCAGACCCTAACTAAGTCAGCAGATTAGGTATCGGCTGCCCCTTCATTTTCCGAAGATTGTCTTTGATCGCTGGAATAACCGCCTCTACCTCCTCTGGTGGTGGTACGATTAGAGGCAGCCCGGAATTGACGAGCGTAGGCGCGGTTGCGTTCAGCTTTTTCTTTTTTCAAATTACGACGTTTAGCCACAAGAATCTCCTTGGGATATTAGATAGACAAGCGGGGAAACGAGCGCTCGCTCCCCCTATTGACATTGACACTCTCCGCCCTAAAAGTGCGGAGATTCTTGGGCTGAATCCTGCCTCCACTAGCAACGCTAATTTTGGTCTTACGGTTTCATGTCTAGTCCGACTACACCGATAAGGCAAGCACTCTTATGGACTACTCCCCAAGCGTAAATTTCTGTGTGTCCCACAGTATTTAATTGTTTTGCGTTCTTACAGTTTGGACTTAATTGAACACCATTGACTGTTAGAAATTTTGAGATGACGGAGTAGGAAGTTTAACCTGCTTCCTCACGTTCTCACGGTTGGCAACCTGGAGCTATTCTCGCACAAAGCCGTCCTAAAAGGACGGGGTTTTCAACCCAAATTTCCGATAACCTAGAATGGTTACGGTCGGGGATTAGTAGCGACGCTCCCGATTGCGATCGCCGCCAGCACCGAAGGAAGATCTGGGTTCTTTTTCACGAGCTTGATTGACTTTTAATTCTCGTCCCATCCATTGAGCGCCGTCAAGAGCGGCAATAGCCTTCGCTTCTTGCTCTGGGGTTTCCATTTCCACGAAAGCGAACCCGCGTTTTCTTTTCGTTTCCCGATCCATGGGGAGGTGAACGCGCTTGATTTCACCATATTCCTTAAAAACCTCAACTACGTCGTCTTGGTCAACCTCGAAGGGGAGATTACCAACATAAATTGACATAAAACCTATCCTTGCACAGATAAAAACAACAGATTTGTAGAGAACCAAGATTTCGGGAACTAGCTGAACCAATACTAAACAGAAACGCTTTGACCATTAATACTGACAACGAGCCGCAGTGCCGACTTTTATTCTCAACCTCCATCCTAGCACATAGCTATTAGCTTTGATCGATTCTGCCTGTCTCGCCACGGGAGCAGATAAACTAGACTAGAATGCTGCCCTATAAAATGCCCTAATTATGAGTTTATCCCCCCATCCGATCGAAACTGCCCTAAAAACCCTGGAAACTAAGGCCGAGGATTCGATTTCTGGGGTGCTTTCCCCACCTGTTGCCGAGAAACGGCAACAAGAGCCGGACTTCCTCCGGCAGTGCGTAGGATGCTCCCAAGAGGGTATCCTCGCCATACCCTCACATCTGGGTACAGTAATATATAGAACTCTATTCTTAAGGCCAGATGAGTGCTTCCTCCTTCGACTATAGAATGATCGATCCCATTTCTGGGCCGATCGATCCCAAAAAACAAGGGACGTTACGCCATTGGGGAAGTCATCCCTATTTTACCCGGCGCGCTTGGAATGTGGTACAGGAATATATTAAGCGTTTTAGTCAGGTGGGAGATGTGGTTTTAGATCCCTTTGGGGGATCGGGAGTGACTGCGGTAGAGGCTCTAGTTTTAAAGCGAAAGGCGATTTACTCGGATATTAACCCGATGGCTGGTTTTATCTGCCGCAATATCGCTGTTAGTCCCGTTAACATCGATGATTTTCGGTCTGCTTTCGATGACATCGCCAGAAATTGTCAGGAAAAGATTGAGGAAGTTTATCGAATGTCTCCAGAAGAAGCGGCGGATTTAGAGATTCCCTATTGGTATCCGCAAGGGGTTCGTTTACCGAAAAATGCGGACGCAGAATCTGTAGAAAATTTGTTTACCAAACGTCAATTATTTTCCCTTTCTCTAATTCTCAACCAGATTGAATTAATCACCGATCCGATCATTAAAGATTTAATGAGGTTTACTTTCTCGGCAACTCTCAATAAAACCAATTTAACCTTTAGTTCCACGAGAGGAAGAATAGAAAGCCGGGGAAATAGCGGAATTATGCACCGTTATCGCTATTGGATTCCTCCTCAAACTATCGATCTTAATGTCTGGGAACAATTTGAGCAGAAATTTAAGGGGACGGCAAAATTCAAGATCGAAACTAATACAGTAATCGGTGATTTTTATCAAGAAAATTTTTCAATTTTTGATTTCTCAGCGACGGACTTAACTGGCATATCGTCCGAATCCGTGGATTATATCTATACCGATCCTCCCTACGGACAACATATTGCCTATTTAGATCTCTCGACTATGTGGAATGCTTGGCTAGGATTTGAAGTGAGCGATAACGCAAGAGAATTGGAAGCGATCGAAGGAGGAGATTTAAAGAAATCGAAAGAAACTTACATCAATTTGTTATCGAATTCCATTCGAGAAATGTTTCGAGTTTTGAAATTTGATCGCTGGATGAGTATTGTTTTTGCTCACAAAGATCCCGCCTATTGGGATGCGATCGTTAAATCTGCTCAAGAAGCTGGTTTTGAGTATGTAAATTCCTCTGTACAACATTCTACTACGCCCTCATTACACAAAAAGAAAAATCCTCTGACTGTCCTATCGGGAGAGTTAGTTTTAAACTTTAGAAAAGTGAATAATCCCAAAACAATCGCCATCAGTAAAGTCGGGATCGATATCCTGCAAATTATTAAAGAAGTGGCCGAGATGACAATCGTTAAAAGTTCGGGTGCTTCCACAGAAGATATTTATAATGCGCTCATTCCTAAATTATTGGAAAATGGCTTACTAACCCAAGTCAAGAAACAAATAGATGATATTACTCCTTTGTTAAAAGAGGAATTCAACTTTTCGGAATTAGATCATCTCTGGAGAATTCGTACAAATACGAAAATCGGTTGCTTTATTCCGCTAGAAGATCGAATAAGATTTTATCTCTTGGATTTTCTAACTGCCAAAAAACGACAGGGAAAAGTAGCAACTTTTGATGAAATTATTTTTGCGGTCATGCCTAACCTGATCAACGGGACAACACCAAGCGATCAATCGATTTTAAAGGTTTTAGAAAAGTTAGCTTATTCTCCCGATGGTCGGCACTGGCAACTAGGGCAAGAAGAAGGTCTTCAGCTAACTCTCGATTTAAATATAGAGCCAATTTCTTCCGTTTTAACTGGTTTAGATTTTCCCAAACAAGCAGATAAAATTCCTCACGATCAAATTATCTACGCTCTGGCAAAAATTGCTATTGCTGTCGGATTAAAGCCTTATATTGGCAAAAAAGAACAATCTACAGGTTATTGGAATGGAGAAGCTTTTAAAGATATTTCTCTAGAAAAATTACCGATCGATAAATTAGGAAAGTGGGACAGAGATAAAATACAACAGATCGATCTCATCTGGTTTAATAACTTAGGCGATGCAGTGTTCGCTTTTGAAGTAGAAACCAGTACACCGATCACCACAGGAATCGATCGCTTTATGGAATTACTAAAAATTTATCCAGAACTGGCAGGAAAACTTGTGTTAATTGTTCCACCGAAGCGAGTCAACAAACTGAAAAAAATTCTTAAAGATTCCCACTATATTGGACATCCTCTCTATATGGAGAATAAATTAGTCTATAGTTTTTCTAATCAAATTGCCGAAGTTTACCAGAAACTCTCCTCGTCAACTAAACTAGAATTATCTGCGGTTTTTGCCTCGATCGAGTTCATTTTAAAAAAACCAGAAATCTGATGCAATCAAGAGAAGCTGGTTCCCATTGAAAGTTCTAGGTTCGACGAGGCACTCATGCAATAAGCTCTCATTTGATCAGAGGGGACAGGGAGCGATGAACATGATACAGCAAACCATCTCAGGGAATCGTCACCCCGGAAAGCAAATCGCCCCTGCAACTGTCTCCCCAAATTCCCTCTCTTGATAAACTAGACTAGAATGCTGCCCTATAAAATGCCCTAATTATGAGTTTATCCCCCCATCCGATCGAAACTGCCCTAAAAACCCTGGCAGCGAAAGCGGAAAATTCCATCGAACAAACAACAACCCTAGAAGACTTAGAACAGCTAAGGGTGAATTATCTGGGTAAGAAAGGAGAATTATCGCAGATTTTACGGGAAATGGGCAAATTAACCCCCGAAGAGAGACCGCGATTAGGTGCGATCGCTAATGAGGTCAAAGAATTAGTACAATCGCTGCTGGAATCCCGGCGAGAAAGTCTCCAGAATGCCCAAATTAAGGCGAAATTAGCGGCGGAAACCCTCGATGTCACCCTACCTGCTCTGAGCCGTCCTTTAGGGCGAATTCACCCCTTAAATAGCACAGTTGATCGCATGATCGATATTTTCGTCGGTCTGGGTTACAGCATCGCCACCGGGCCGCAGGTAGAAAGCGATTATTATAATTTTGAGGCTTTAAATATCCCTGCTGACCATCCGGCCCGGGATATGCAGGATACTTTTTTCTTGAGTGATGGTCGTTTATTGCGGACCCATACCTCCCCGGTGCAGATTCGCTACATGGAAAGTCACGAACCCCCGATTCGGATTGTGGCCCCGGGCCGGGTTTATCGTCGCGATACCGTGGATGCAACCCATTCCGCGGTTTTCCATCAAGTGGAATTATTAGCGGTGGACCGGGGATTAACCTTTACGGATTTGAAAGGAACAATTAAAGAATTTCTTAAGCAAATGTTTGGGGCCGATTTACCGGTTAAATTCCGCGCTTCCTACTTCCCTTTTACTGAACCCTCGGCCGAGGTAGATGTGCAGTGGAAAGGCAAATGGTTGGAGGTGATGGGCTGTGGTATGGTGGATCCCAATGTCTTAAAAGCAGTCGGTTATGACCCCCAAATCTATACGGGTTTTGCTGCTGGTTTTGGCGTGGAAAGATTTGCTATGGTATTACATGAGATAGACGATATTCGCCGTTGTTATAATAGCGATATCCGCTTTCTCCGCCAATTTTAGGGGGATAAACCCGATGGTCATGAGTGAAGATTTAACCAAAAAAAGACTCCTATCCGTGGCTTGTCATGCTTCGATCTTTTTGAGTGCTACGCTGGTATCGGTGGGGATTCCCTTAGCTATTTATTTCATTTCTGATGATGGAACGGTGAAGGAAAACGCCAAAGAAGCTTTAAACTTTCACCTGAATATGTGGTTATACTACCTAATTGCCGGGATTCTAATTTGGGTTTTAATCGGTTATTTGCTCCTAGCAATTCTGGGTGTGGTGAACATTGTTCTCCCCATTCTTGCTATCCTGCAAGTCTGGAAAGATCCCTATAAGGTTTTCCGTTATCCTTTCATTTTCAGGGTTCTGTAATTAATTATCGGGGTTGAAACCTGTTCAACCCTTTTTTAGTCCTATTCCCACTAGAAAAATAGCCTCTGGAGTTTATGACTAAAATTGTCATCATCGGTGCGGGGATAGTGGGGGCTACCATTGCCTACGAATTAAGCGCCATCAAAGGATTAGAAATTACCCTCATCGATGAAAAAAAACCGGGACAAGGAGCAACCGGGGCAGCTTTAGGGATTTTAATGGGGATTATCAGCCATAAAACTAAAGGTAGAGCCTGGAAACTGCGGCAAGAAAGTTTAAAACGTTACGAAACCCTCCTTCCTGAGCTAGAATCCCTCACTGGACTGACTATTCCCTGTAACCGTGATGGCATTGTCCTCCTGCGATCGAGTGCCGAAGACGAAGAAAATTGGCGCAAGTTAGCCCAAATCCGCCAAGAACAGGGATATTGTCTAGAAATCTGGGATAAAGAGACTTTAAAGCAAAAATGTCCCCAGGTGGCCGAGCATCTCCATGGTGCCATCTATTCGCCCAGTGATCATCAAATTAATCCGGCCCTGCTCACGGAGTCTCTCGTCGATGCTGCGGCAAGAAGGGGGGTAAAATGTCAATTTGGGGTAAAAGTTGAAAATTTTGGGAAGACAGAGCTTCAAGGCTCTAATTTGAGGCAATGCACCCAGGTTTATAGTTCCAATGGTATAGAGGAAACCGACTCTTTGATTCTTTGTGCGGGAATTGGTTCCACTGCTTTAACCGAAACTCTTACCCATCCAGTGGAAATCCGACCGGTTTTAGGGCAAGCTTTACAGATAAAATTGACGCAACCCTTAGAAAGTTCCGATTTTAAGCCGATTTTAACGGGAAATGACCTGCATATTCTGCCTTTGGCCCGAGCGGAATACTGGATTGGGGCAACGGTGGAATTTATGGACGAAAAGGGCGAAATTATCGCCGATACTGCCCTATTAGAGCAAGTGTATCAACAGGCGATCGCTTTTTGTCCCTCTTTGGCCGCGGGTGCGATCGTGCGTACTTGGTCCGGTAAGCGACCGCGACCGGAGAAAAAATCCGCTCCCATCATCGAATATTTGCCCGGATACGATAACGTTATTCTGGCCACGGGACACTACCGCAACGGGGTTTTATTAGCCCCCGCTACCGCTAAAATCGTCAGGGAAATGTTAAGTGATAAGTTAGCTATCGATCGCTAAATTAGTGGCTTGCCGATGTAGTCCCCTTAATCTCTCGGATTTGAGGAGCGGGTGTTTACTCATCTTGCGCTGATAGGAAATGCGATCGAGATACTGTTCGATAAGCTTGTTGAGGATGGTTCCTTAGTTGGGGGTGTTTAAGCTCCAGCAATCCCTCATCTATCATCGGGTTGACATAGTGATTACGAATAGTATCAGGTTCTCTTCCGAGCAGTTGAGCTAATGTTCCGAGGGGTAGATATTGTTGGGAGCATAGTTCAAGAATCACTTTTCGTACCGAGTCTTTACTAATGCGGCCTTTTCTGCGTATGGGTTCAGCAATTGCCTCTAACTGTTGGTAATGTTCGGAGCTTGGTGGGTAATGTTCGGAGCTTGGTGGGTAATGTTCGGAGCTTGGTGGGTAATGTTCGGAGCTTGGTGGGTAATGTTCGGAGCTTGGTAATAGAGAAAGTTGCGCTGAAGAATTCTGGTTCGGTAGGGTGTAGCGTGTTCCCCGACACTTACCTGACTGGTGTAACCAGCCATTTTGAACTAAATTACGAAGGCGTTCGCTAATATCTCTGGGATGTTCTGATCGATAACGCTGAATGTCAGTATTACTAATTTCCTCAAACTGATGCGCTAATACTAATATTATCCTATCAAGATCACCTAACTGACGGTAAGCATCCCCGATAATCCTTTTTAATTCCACTTCAACTGCTTCGGGAATAAAACTTGTCATCGGTAAATTAACAGATGTAACTTCTAGGTCAAGTTTTTCCGAAACTAGGGGACTCAACCATTGTTGTTCTTTCCAAGCACGAAGAATTTTCCCAAATCCAGAGCCAGCTTTTTCACCTAATCCGAGCATTTGAAACATTTTTTGTAGATGAGGATTACGAGGATCGCTAGTACCGCCTTCATAGAGACGCTGTAGGGGAATTCTCAGACGACCGGGATTAGAAAATAGATAGCCATCGATAGATTTTACCACCTTTATAGGCCGTGAAGACTGGTGATCGGCGTGGATTAAAGTATTAACTAAAGCCTCTCTTAAAGCTTCATGAACATGGGTTTCATCTTTACGAACGGCATCTTTGTCTAATTGAAAAGGAACATCTAAATTATTAATTAATCTGCCATAAACACGATAATAAGAGTTAAGTAAATTAGCTTCCCATTTACCATCAAGAGTTAAGCGATATGTCCATCTTTTTTCAGGATCGTCAGATAATTTTTCCTGATAGTCGAGACTATAATGGGGGAAAGCATCTAAAATACTGCGTTCTCGTCCAAACATGAGTAAACCCGCTACAGTTAATCCTTCTTTGCTAGAATTTCTATCTCGTCGCCATCCTCCTAACTGATGGAGTAATTGTTGATCATTGTATGCTAACCAAGGATGATCGGGTTCGCGATTGCTGAACCGTTGGCGAAATACTTTCAGAGTATCAGGATCAATATCGTTGAGATTAAAATTATCTAAAACTTGAAAATCTTGAGGTTCATTGCTGGCATCGCGAAACATTTGCTCTATTTCCTCCTTATGACAGCGATAATCTCCCTCATAATTTCGCTTATATGTACCAGTCATTGGGTTATTGTTAATATATACAGGACGCTGAGTTCGGGTAGCTCTAGGAATATGAATAATGAGAAGCTGATATTCATTAATCTTTTTTACTTCTACGTCTGAATTAGAACAGATAGATATATTCAGTTTTTGTCGGTTGTTGTGGTTATCCCAAAACTCTTGTTGAAGATTTTTAGGGTTACGCACTCCTGTAATTTCTAATCTAGGTTTCTTTTCGCTAACACCCAAAATAATGTAACCGCCATCGGTATTAGCGAAAGCTGAAAGAGTTTCCCAAATGTCTTTTGGCAAGCCTCCCTCGGCTGATTTAAACTCATATTCTTGGTCTTCTCCAATATCAATTTGCTGCAGTATTGTGTCAATTTCCATGCTAAAATTCGGCGATAAATTTATGGATGCAGTTTTTGCGGTGAAAATGAGCAACTAGCCTGAGTTCGAGGTCGGCTAAAACTCTGAGACTATCGTCGGCTGAAAGTTCGATGTAGAAGTCATGGTAAAAGATACTTAAACAAAACTGATCTTAAATCGCCAATTCAAAAATGAAACGCACGACTCCTTAAGAGTTGACAGAGAAAGGCTCATGAGGTATTGTCCGATCAATGCAACAACAAATCCCAAAAACTAAGCCACCAACATCTTAACATAGAACAAAGAAACTTGCTCTACCAACCTAGTCAAGAGGGAAATTTATCTCAACGGCAAATGGCCGTCTTGCTCGGATGTCATCAAAGCACGACCAAAGGGATAATTAAGAAGTAATCAAAGTTGCCTCGGATGCTATCTAGCCGATGACCCTATCTGAACAAGAAAGACAACAACTCTGTGACACTGCTCGGGAAGTGGCGAAACTTTCCTATTCTCCCTATTCCCGTTTTCGGGTGGGGGCAGCGGTCTTGACAGATAAAAAGATTTATGCTGGTACTAATGTGGAGAACGCTAGTTATGGCTTGAGTTTATGCGCGGAAAGGGCAACTTTAGCGCAAATAATCGCAGCGGGCGATCGAGAAGTACGGGCGATCGCTATAGCCTGTATCGATGGGAAGGATGATATTAGTCAGTTAACTCCCTGCGGAGCCTGTCGTCAATGGATAGCCGAATTAGCGCCGCAAGCAGAGATTATTATCTGTGGAACCCAGCAAAATTATCGTTTTAATCTCTCGGATTTACTGCCTTTTTCCTTTCGTTTTTAACTGTGGGTAAAGTATCGGGGTTAAGGTACTACAACAACGGCTAAGATAACTGGTATAAGAGCCATGATCTGACAAAACATTAGTATCTAGTAAATACTTGAGAGTCATAAATGAACATCTCTCCCGGTTGAGTTGTCGCGTCAATTATCAAAAGTATCATCATCAAGACTTGCCAAATCTACCCTTTGCCTAAAATCTTGCAAGGCTGACCAAAAATCATTAACCTCTCTAATTTCTACTAATACCTCTTCATTATCGGGAAAATCAACTTCCTCTAATAACTCAATAATTTTGCCTTTTTTAATTCCTTTAACTAACATAATATCAACTCCTTCTAAATGACTCGATTGTAGAATTTAACATAGAGAGAATCATCAAAAATAGTTTTTGCCTCCTCAAATGAGACTTCGTATTTTGATAGATTGCATTCTGCCTTATTCTTATCCCAGTCAAACTGCATAAAGCCATTATACTGCTACTCACTGAAACTCATGGCACATTTTTTATATGTTTTGTCTATTACTTGAACGGGATATATTCAACTGTATTGAACCATAGTTCTGGTTGAGAAGCCCAAGTAAATTTCCAGTGGAGCTAAAGCTGACGAATGTTACTAAAATCTCGCTAACTTGAAGATATGCTACTTGTCTTAGGCTGCTTTATCTCCAACACTTAAGGGGCTAATAACTAGATTTTATCTCCTCCCGTAGCGACATTTTTAAATCTTTCTTGGGCAGCAGAAAAAGCCTCTTTCATCACTCTTTGAATCCTCTTAGGATCGGGTTTTTTACCCCCCATTAAATCGCCAAAATAGACACAAGCACCCTCTCCTAGGGCCCAGGTATAGGCAGCGGACCAAGAAGCGGCGATCACACTGCCAAAACCGGGGATAAATTTCACCAATTCCCGACCGATGGCCTGGGCCAAAAAGCCGCCAGCGATCGCACTGACGACTCCGCCGGCTTGGGATGGGGTTAAGACTTGACCGTATAATTTGCCTAAAACCCCCACCATTGACACTTGTAGGGCGGTTAACACGGGCATAGTCGCTAAGGGTAAGGGAATCGCCGCCAAGGTCGCCGCTATCACGGAAAAGGCTAACATATAGCGTCGGGCCACGTCCCGATAGAGATGGCCTAATTTATCGCTGGTTTCCCGATCTAAAAGTTGGTGGATGGTGTTAGCCTCGGCTTTTGGCAATAAATCGGCTAAATTGTCTCTAAATGCCTCTAAACCGTAAAAAACAGGGTTGTAACCGTCTTCCTCTAGGGTAAAGTCTATTATCACAGAATTGTCGTATAAATCCTTAAAAGTTTCTTTAATTTCTTGATAGGCGCGATTGATATCCTCGAAATCGGGAGGATAAGGGGGATGATCGGCGATATTAGGAGGATAAAGCTGATGAAGGCAGGTTACAGCCAGTAAACAGGGGATTTTAGGGTATTTTTGCCGCAGTTGTTTGGTAATTTCCAGGAGGCTATCGGTGGCAAAATCATTAATTTTTACCGTCACGATAAAAACCTGGGCGCGTCCCGTGTTTTCGGCTAAATCTGCTAATAATTCCGCGATTACCGTGTCTGTGTGTTGATAGGCATCCCCTAACCCCACCGTATCGGTAAAAATCAACAGGGGTAAGTCTTCCGCGGGGTAGGTGTAGCGCTGGGTGTTTTGGGTGTGGGGACGGAAACCTTGCCCGACGATTTCCGCCGAAACTCCCGTTATTCCCCGAATAATCGAACTTTTTCCCGTTTGGGGTTTGCCGATTAACAGCGCCTCGGTGGTGGGTAATTCTTGACGGACTTTTTCTAAAATTTCCGCTACTTGACTATCACTGACACTAAACCACTGGAGGACAGTATTAGTCAACTGGTCGATGGGGAGTCTTTTCATCACTTCCCCCGTGAGACTATTCCAAGTATTGACCAAAGAATCAATGGGCAGTTTATCAGTCATGGGGATTAGAAAGGTTTATGATAACTAAAATAGAGATTTTCAGCAATAGAATCAGACGATGACAAAAGCCGCAATAACTCCGCAAGATTTATCATGGCCTTTTTGGCCAATTGTACCACTTTATCCCTATGGTCAAAGACGGACAATTCGCCAAGAAGTGGTGAAAGATACGCTCTGGACATTTGAGCAATTGCAGGGTATTTTTTATGTGGTCGTGCCGATTCGCATGACGGTAATTAAGTTAGCATCTGGGGGTTTATTTGTTTATGCACCAGTGGCCCCGACTCCTGAATGTATTCGCTTAATGCGTGAGTTGGAAAGTCAACATGGGGAAGTTAAATATATTATTTTGCCGACGATTTCTGGGATTGAACATAAGGTTTTTGTCGGTCCTTTTGCCCGTTATTTTCCTAAGGCTATAGTTTATGTTGCTCCTAATCAATGGAGTTTTCCTCTTAATTTACCTTTGAGTTGGTTGGGTTTACCGGCAAAACGAACGGAAATTTTACCTGCTGACTCGGCAACCACTCCTTTAGGAAAAGATTTTAGTTATGAAATTTTACCCGCAATTGATCTGAATGTGGGATACTTCTCGGAAGTGGCTTTTTTTCATCACTACTCTCAAACTCTGCTGCTAACCGATGCCATTATTTCTATCCCAGAAAATCCTCCCGCTATTTTAGAATTAGACCCCTATCCGCTGCTGTTTCACGCTAAAAATAGTGCTAAGGATTTGGTGGAGGATACCCCAGAAAATCGCCGTCGGGGTTGGCAAAGAATTTGTCTTTTTGCTCTTTATTTTCAACCTCCTGTTTTAGCTGTTCCCAATTGGATTCAGGTGTTTAGAGATGCTTTTACTGCTAAGGAAAAGAGTAAAAAAGCCTATTTTGGTTTATTCCCTTTTCAATGGGGTGATGATTGGCAAAAGACTTTTTTAAATTTGCGTCGAGAGGGGAGGTTAATAGTCGCGCCAATTTTGCAAACTTTGATTCTTAATCGCACTACTGAGGAGGTTAGTCAATGGGTTGATAGAATTGCCCAATGGCCGATTAAACAGGTTATTCCTTGTCATTTTGCTAGTCCGATTCAAGCTGATAGTCAAGAGTTTCAGCAGGCTTTTTCTTTCTTGTCAAAAGATTCTTATTTACCTAAAGATGACTTGGAATGTTTAGAAAGTATTGATAGTTTTTTAGTGCGCTGGCGATTGACTCCTCCTCCCGATAAAAAATTGTAATTTATGGCTAAGAACTGCTATAATATAGGCGGTTGTTAGTTGATTGCTAATCAAGGTCATGCAAATTCCCGAAAATCCCAGTAATGATGACATCAGAGCGGCGTTGATTCAATTAAGTGATGAAGTTAGTGATTTGCAAGAAAAATTCAGCCAATCACAGGACGCATTCAGTAAGTGGCGAGATGAAATAGGACAAAAAATTGATCGCATAGATTATAAATTTGATGCCTATCAAAAAGGTACAGACGGTATGGTGAGAATGGCTACTACTATCATCATTGCCACCGCTTCTGTGGTGGTTTTATCTAGTCTTAGTCCTGCGGTGACAGCAATTATCACCGCTTTATATTCTGCTAATGCTCATTAATTAATTTATCGCTAAATTCTGGTGCGTTAGGCTACCTTTTGGTGCGATTCGGTACGTTAGGCGCTTGCTAACACACCCTATCTTTCCTGAATTTTTACCCGTTTGTTTAATTGATTCATAGTCAAGGAAATCACCAGATTAAAGAATAAATAGGTGGCCATAACTACTATTAACATTTCTACAGCTTTTCCCGTCTGATTAGCGATGGTACTAGAGATAGCATAAATATCATTATAACCAATAGCGATCGCTAAACTAGAGTTTTTAACCAGGTTTAAACATTCATTAGTTAAAGGAGGAATAATCACTGGCAAAGCTTGGGGAAAAATTACTAATCTCATCACTAATAAAGGTTTTAATCCCAAGGCTTTAGCTGCTTCCCATTGTCCCCGATTAACCGATTGAATCCCCCCCCGTACCGTTTCCGCAATAAAGGCAGCTGTATAAACAGTTAAACCGATTAAGAGAGTAGCAAACTCAGAAGAAAGATGTAAACCGAAGTCAATATTTTGATTAAGAGGATTAACTTGGGGACTTTGCCATTGTAAACCCCAAATTAGGGGAATTATAACTAGGATTAGTAGGCTAGTTAGGCATAAACTAAGTTTATTTTTTAGGTATAAAAATACTGAGAGAATTATTCCTAAAATCATTATAGCTAAGGCTAACCATGTCCTGAAACTATTGGCGGGAAAAGGTAAATAGACTCCTGAGTTATTTAAAAATACACTGCCAAAAAACTCTAAAGATTCCTCAATTTTCGGCAGTTTCAGAAACACAGCAAAATACCAGAAAAATAATTGTAATAATAGAGGAGTATTGCGAATAGTTTCCACATAAATTGTTGCTAACTGACGAATTAACCAATTATCCGACAAGCGACCTAACCCGATGACTATTCCCAGACTAATCGCCAAAAATATGCCACTAATCATAATGCGGAGGGAATTAAGCAATCCCACCAAAAGAGCGCGAAAATAGGTATCGGTGGGACTGTAGGCAATAGGAGAGTCACCAATAGCAAAAGAAGCTGGTCGGTCGGGATCAAAGAGAAATCCAAAGCCAAAACTTAAGCGTAGGCGTTGGAAATTAATCACTAAATTGCGACCAAAAAACCAGAAAATTAGGCAGACAATTAGCAGGATAATTACCTGTAGAAAAATCTTCTGAAATCGCTCATCGTACCAAAAAGAATTTTTTTGAGGTAGAGTCATATTTATTAAGTAGCTGGTTCTAATTAAATCCCCCCTATATCCCCCCTTGATCCCCCTTGATAAGGTAGGGTTGATTCATGAATCAACCCTACCCTTGATAACGGGGGTGTCTGATAATTTTTAACACCTACCTACTTATATAGTCCAGAATTTTTAACAAAAGAAATCGGTGACTTTTGGCCACCGATTGAGAAAATCAAAACATATTTAGATAACTCCGAGACGGGAGAGACCGAGGATGACACCGGCACCGAGTACATGACCAAAACTGGTAGTACCTAGTAAAGCGCCTAATCCCATACCACCGAATAAAGCGGGGGAAGGTAAAGCAGGACCGACATTTTGTTGTTTAATAGTCGCTTTACCGAAGGCAATAGCGAGAATATTGCAGATAATCATGACAATCGCCACTTTGGGACTCCATTCGCTGGAACCTTGTACGGCGGTGGCGGCCATTAATAGGGTTGAATACATTGAAATTCTCCTGAACAGGTCGTTTTAAGTTTTTAATCTTAAAGGTAGTTTTCACCCCACATCACGCCCTGTTGCAATACTTAATAATCAAAAGCAGAGGAGTCAACGATAGGGTCGATTCGTTTCCACTTCTGAACTACTCGCTTAGTACAAATTCAAGTTTAAGCCTACTTCTCTAGCGAAGACGGCTAATCCTTTCTTTTCAATGGTTTTGATAGCTTTGGTGGAGATGCGTAGTTTTACCCAACGGTTGCCTTCCGACCACCAAACTCTTTTCCATTGTAGGTTAGCTTCTTGTAATTTTTTGGTGCGACGGTGGGAGTGGGACACCGCATAGGCGTTATTGGCCTTTTTCCCCGTCATAGTACAGACTCTAGACATAATTTACTCCTGTGCGATCGATGTTTGTCAATAGTCAACCTTTCTAGTTTAACTCAAATCTCGCCAGAAGTCCCCTTAAACGGGTATAACTTGAGCAGCAATTGAGAACATTGGGGCTAAATGAGGTTATATTTTATCTATAGAAGAACGTTTGTATGTCGCAACGATAATGAGTAACTCACTGCCAAAATATCTAGAGGAAATCACAGGCATTTATCAACAGGGTAAGGCCACAGAACACAGTTATCGTCCTGCTTTAAAAAAATTAATTGAATCCCTAAATAATAACCTACAAGCTCTCAATGAACCCAAAAGGATTGCTTGTGGCGCTCCGGATTTTGTGATTAATCAGGGTATGGTAGAAGTTGGCCATCTGGAAGCAAAAGATATCGGAACTTCTCTCAAAAAGGTTGAAAATACTCCCCAAATAAAACGTTATTTACAGGCTTTGGGTAATTTAATTATCACCGATCATTTAGAATTTCGTTGGTATGTATCGGGAGAATTGCGTCTATCAGCTGCCGTGGCAAGTCTTAATCAAAAAAAGCAAATTAAACCTGATTCCCAGGGTATTTTACAAGTAGAACAATTGTTCTGTCAGTTTTTCCTCTCAAAAGTTATTCAGATCACAACACCGCGAGAATTAGCCAAAAAAATGGCCGCTTTAGCGCAGTTAATTAGAGACGCAATCGGCCAAGCTTTAAAAGATCAAGATTGTGGGGGAATGTTGCGGCAACAATTGCAATCTTTTCAACGAGTTTTAATTAGTGATCTCAATGAAGCGCAGTTCGCGGATATGTATGCACAAACAATCTGTTATGGTTTATTCGCAGCACGCTGTAATACGGATCAAATAAGTTCTTTTTCCAGGGAAACGGCGGGATTTCGACTACCGAAAACTAACCCTTTTTTGCGGGGAATTTTTCATCAAATTGCTGGTACAGAATTAGATGAGCGGATTACTTGGGCCGTGGATACTCTAGCGACTATTTTACAACAAACGGATATGGAGGGGATTCTCGGCAGCTTTGGAAAACGCACGCGCAAGCAGGATCCTGTAGTTCACTTTTATGAGACTTTTTTAGCCGAATACGATAGTAAAATGCGTGAGTCTAGGGGGGTTTATTATACCCCTGAACCCGTGGTTTCTTACATGGTTCGCAGTGTGGACTATATTCTAAAAAATAAGTTTCAGATTCCTAAAGGTTTGGCCGATGCCAAAAAAATTACGATTAAAAATCCTAATAATAGCCAAGAAACTCAGGAAGTTCACCAAGTTTTAATCCTCGATCCTGCTGTGGGAACAGGCACTTTTTTACACTCTGTTATCGACCATATCTATGATAGTTTTCGTCAACAGAAAGGGATGTGGTCTAGTTATGTCAGTAAACATTTATTACCCCGTCTCTTTGGGTTTGAATTACTGATGGCTCCCTACACCGTAGCACACATGAAATTAGGTTTACAACTTCAGGAATTAGGCTATGATTTTAGTGCCGATGAACGCTTGGGAATCTATCTCACCAACACCCTACAGGAAGCTTTTCAAATTCCCCCTGCTGATGGTTTTTTAAATCGTATTCGCGATGAAGCAGCCGCGGCAAAAGATGTTAAGCAAGAAATGCCAGTTATGGTGATTTTAGGCAATCCACCCTATTCCTATCAGTCGATGAATACTGACCCTTGGATTGTGAATTTGGTTAAGGATTATTATCAATTAGATGGAAAACCATTGGGAGAGAGAAACCCTAAAGGTTTATTAGATGATTATGTGAAGTTTATTCGCTTTGCTCAGTATCGGGTAGCGGAAACTGGTTATGGAGTTGTGGCGTTAATTACAAATCATGGTTATTTGGATAATCCCACTTTTCGGGGAATGCGTCAAAATTTGATGCAGACTTTTGATGAGATTTATGTTTTAGATTTGCATGGGAATAGCAAGAAAAAAGAAGTTTGTCCCGATGGTTCAACCGATCAAAATGTGTTTGATATTCAGCAAGGAGTAGCGATTGCGTTTTTTATTAAGTATCAAGATAGTCAGCAAGATTTAGCGCAGGTTTATCATGCTGATTTGTGGGGTGTTAGAGAGGTTAAAGAGCATAAGGAGTTAGTTGGGGGTAAGTATTATTGGTTAGATGAAAATGATATTAGTTCAACTGAATGGGAAATTATAAATCCCAAATCAGATTTTTACCTATTTAATCCTCAGAGCAAAGTCTCATCTGATGAATATCAAAAATATTGGGAACTTGATACAATCATGTTGACAAACGGTTCTGGTATCAAAACCCATAGAGATCACTTTGTCTATGATTTTGATAAAGCTAAATTAATCGAGCGAATCAATGACTTTAGAAATACACTTATAAATGATTCAGAAATAAAAAATAAATATAAGTTGGAAGACAGTTTAGATTGGAATTTAAATCAAAAGAGAAAATCTTTTACATCTGAATCTAATTGGCAATCTTATTTCACTCAATGTTTATATAGACCTCTTGATATTAGACCTTATTATCATCATGATGCTTTAGTAAATCGGTTGAGGCATGAAATAATTCAGCATACGATGAATAAGAATAACATTGGTATAGGTATAGGTCGTCAAGGAATTGCGGTTAATGATCCTGAATGGGCCTTGATTACTGTTTTTGAGAATGCCATTGATACTAATATTTTTAGAAGAGGTGGAGTTAATATTTTTCCCCTCTATCTTTACCCAACCAATACCCCAACGCTATTTGACACAGAACCAACCAACTCGCCAAATGGTCGCCGTCCCAATCTAGCGCCAGAATTTATTAACAAACTTTCGGCAAAACTTGAATTAGAATTTATCAGTGATGGCAAAGGAGACGAAAAGAAAACCTTTGGACCAGAAGACATTTTTAACTATATCTATGCGGTCTTTCACTCTCCCCAATATCGCCAACGTTACGCCGAATTTTTAAAAATAGACTTTCCTCGCGTTCCTCTCACCAGTAATAAAGAATTATTCTGGGAATTAGTCAAAAAAGGTGACAGATTAGTACAGTTACACCTGATGAAAGCAACGGGAAAAGAAATTAGTAGCTATCCCGTGGCGGGTTCTAATCTAGTCGAACAGGTGAAATATGACGAAAATAAACAACAAATTTCGATTAATTCTGACCAGTATTTTGCGGGGATTCCGCCTCAAATTTGGAACTTTTATATCGGCGGTTATCAAGTGTGTCAGAAGTGGCTAAAAGACCGCAAAGGTCGCCACCTTAGCTACGATGACCTAGAACATTATCAACAAATTATCTCCATTTTGGGCGAATCGATCGCAATTATGGAAACTATAGATATAATTATCCATAAATATGGTGGTTTCCCCTTTAGTTAAGCCACCGGTGAGAGAAGATTAACTCTAAATCCGTTGACTATAGGCTACATATTGGGAGAGGCAAAAGGGAGAATAAATAATCAGTACAGGTGCAAGATTTTGAGAGAATCGTGCTTCAAAACCTTGGGTTTTCATCGGCCCGCGTCCTGTAGGGGCGAAGCATTCGGGCAATAACCTATCGGTGAAACCGTAGATTTTCTATCCGAATGCTTCGCCCGTACTTTTTGCCGCAAACCCTAGATTGATATTTTATCGCAGGTTTCAACCACAGATAAAGCGTCTTCTAGGTTATATTTATTAGGGTTTTTCTTCCTTTTTTGTTGCGGTTGCCTTTTAAATTTATATTGAAATGTCTCAAAAATTTTGGCGTTGTCAAATTGAAAGATGCTCCGAATCAGCACCGGAACTGAAATTACTTTGATAGGAAAGATTACATGGCATCTTGACAATTAGTGTTTAATGAACGAATAGTGCCGATAGTTGGGCTTAAGTGGGGAACAAGAGTCGCTCGATTTAGCAGTGGAATTAGCCCTACAATCGGCGTAGGGCTAATTCATGAATTAGCCCTACAATCGGCGTTGTCAAATTGAAAGATGCTCCGAATCAGTTGGGAGCATTGCATCTTTCCTCTTCTGAATCTGACAACGCCGTCCCTGTTCACCGATAAATGATTCTCCACTCCCAACGAGAGTGATACAATTGTTAACACCACAGACCAAGAGCCAATCGAAGCGAGAGAATAAAAACTGCTATGTTAAAAGCCCTACTCGGAGACCCCAACGCCCGCAAAATTAAAAAATTTCAGCCCCTCGTCACCGAAATCAACCTGCTGGAAGAAGACATTAAAAACCTGTCCGATGAGGAATTAAGGAGCAAAACCAGCGAATTTAAGGAAAGATTAGACAAAGCCAGAAATTATGACGAAAGAGAGGAGATTCTCGAGGAAATCCTCCCCGAAGCTTTCGCCATTGTCCGGGAAGCGGGAATCCGAGTCTTAGGGATGCGTCACTTTGACGTGCAGTTATTGGGGGGAATGGTACTGCACAAAGGACAAATCGCCGAGATGAAAACCGGGGAAGGAAAAACCCTGGTTGCCACTCTCCCCGCTTATTTGAATGGATTGACCGGAAAAGGGGTTCACGTCGTCACCGTTAACGATTATCTCGCCCGTCGTGACGCGGAATGGATGGGGCAGGTACACCGCTTTTTAGGGTTAAGTGTGGGACTAATTCAAGCCGGCATGAGTCCGGAAGAAAGAAAGAAAAATTATGCCTGTGACATCACCTACACCACTAACAGCGAACTCGGCTTCGATTATCTGCGCGATAACATGGCTACAGTGATGGGGGAAGTTGTCCAAAGACCCTTTAACTACTGCGTTATCGACGAAGTGGACTCCATTCTTATCGATGAGGCCAGAACTCCATTAATTATATCAGGACCGATCGATCGACCCACAGAAAAATATATTCTCGCCGCCGAAATCGCCAAGCAATTAGTGCGCCAAAAAGTAGAAGACGGACCGGGAGACTACGAAGTTAACGAAAAAGACCGTAACGTTTTAATGACCGATGAAGGCTTTAAAAGAGCGGAAGAACTATTAGGAGTTACCGATTTATACGACCAAGAAAATCCCTGGGCGCACTATATTTCTAACGCTATTCGTGCCAAAGAACTCCAGAAAAAAGACGTTAACTATATCGTCCGCAGTGGTGAAATTGTTATTGTTGATGAGTTCACGGGACGGGTATTACCGGGGCGACGTTGGGGCGATGGTTTACATCAGGCAGTGGAGGCTAAGGAAGGGGTGGAAATTCAACAGGAAACCCAAACCTTAGCCACGATTACCTATCAAAACTTTTTCCTACTCTATCCGAAATTATCTGGCATGACCGGGACGGCCAAAACCGAAGAAACGGAACTAGAAAAAGTCTATAACCTGCAAGTAACAATTATTCCCACTAACCGCGTTTCTCGTCGGCAAGATTTAGCCGATGTGGTCTATAAAAATGAACAGGCAAAATGGAACGCCGTCGCTGAAGAATGTCAACAAATGCACGAACAGGGTCGCCCGGTTTTAGTCGGTACCACCAGTGTGGAAAAATCGGAAGTGCTTTCGCTTTTATTACAGGGAAGGAATATTCCCCATAACTTACTTAATGCTCGTCCGGAAAACGTGGAAAGGGAATCGGAAATCGTCGCCCAAGCAGGCCGGGCCGGGGCCGTAACCATTGCCACGAACATGGCGGGACGGGGAACCGATATCATCCTCGGTGGTAACTCCGACTATATGGCCCGATTGAAAATTCGCGAGTATTTAATGCCGAAATTAGTTATGCCCGAGGATGACAATTTGGCCTTTAGTTTACCCAGTTTAGGAGAACGCAATCGCCCGCAAGGATTCGCCCCGGGTAAGAAGAAAAAAAACTGGCGTGCCTCGGCGGAAATTTTTCCCACCGAGTTACCGAAAGAGGTAGAAAATGCCCTGAAAGAAGCGGTTAAATTTGCCGTTGATACCCACGGAACTCAAAGTTTACCCGAATTAGAAGTAGAAGAAAAAATCGCCATCGCGGCCGAAAAAGCTCCCACGGATGACCCGGTTATTCAAAAGTTACGGGAAGTCTATAAATTAATTCGCAAAAGTTATGAAGATTACACGGGTAAAGAACACGATGAAGTAGTAGAAAGGGGCGGACTGCACGTTATCGGGACGGAACGCCACGAATCCCGCCGTATTGACAACCAATTGCGAGGCCGGGCGGGCAGACAGGGCGACCCCGGTTCTACACACTTCTTTTTAAGCCTAGAAGACAATTTATTGCGGATTTTTGGTGGCGACCGCGTGGCGGGTTTAATGGATGCCTTCCGGGTGGAAGAAGATATGCCCATTGAGTCGGGAATGTTAACTCGTTCCCTGGAAGGCGCGCAAAGAAAAGTGGAAACCTTCTATTATGATGCCCGGAAACAGGTGTTTGAATACGACGAGGTGATGAATAATCAACGACGCGCTATTTATGCCGAACGTCGTCGGGTTTTGGAGGGGATGGACTTAAAAGAACAGGTGCTGCAATACGCCGAAAAAACCATGGATGAAATCGTCATGGCTTATGTTAATCCCGAACTGCCGGCGGAAGAATGGGATTTGGAAAAACTGATTAGTAAATCTCAGGAATTCGTCTATCTGTTGGCAGATATTACCGCTAAAGATGTCGAGGAGATGAGTGTTAATGATATCAAGATGTTCCTACACGAAGAAGTTCGCAAAGCCTACGAAATTAAGGAACGTCAAGTGGATAGTATTCGCGCCGGTTTAATGCGCGATGCCGAACGTTATTTTATCCTGCAACAAATCGATATGTTATGGCGCGAACACCTGCAAGCTATGGAAGCTTTACGCGAGTCGATTGGTTTACGCGGTTACGGTCAAAAAGACCCCCTAATTGAGTATAAACAGGAAGGCTACGAGATGTTTTTAGAAATGATGATTGATATCCGTCGTAACGTGGTTTATTCCCTGTTCCAATTCCAACCGCAAGGACAACCCCAAGCAGTGGCTAGTGAACAGTAAAAATTAAAAGTTGGCTGAAATTGGGGAGAATTGGCTAAGGCTGATTCTCTCATTTTTTTCTACCGAGAAATCAGTCACCCACAATCCACACTAGGACGAAAATTATCAGTCCGATTACTCCATAGGACAACAACGACCCCAAAAAATTGAGGATTTGTACGGGAAAATGAATCAAAACTTGGTAAGTAAAATCGGCAGCTGCCAGCAAGGCAGCGAAAAACATAATCACAAGTGTTATCATAATTAAATCTTCTCATTCTGATAGAATAAATGGCTATCCTTTGCGGTAATCGACAGTAGATGGTCAGAAGTTAGGAGATTATCCCCAAGAAAAAACTCGGAGTGCGGTAGAATCGGGAGAGCGTTGGGTTTCATGCTTCAACCGTTCGGCAAAAGCTCACGGCCGAAGCCCAACCTACGTTCTTGTTAAATAAGATTTAGTATAACTCGATCGCTGTTAAAATTGCGGTAGAATCAGGAGAGCTAATTTGCTATAACCAGTCCAGAAGAGCGAGATTACTAAAAATTGACCAGTTTTTTGCGGGAACTGGGAAAATTAACAGCTAATCTGGGACAAGACGAGCTAAAAGCAGCAGAGAGCAACAATCAATGTCTAAAAACTCTATACCTCGAATCGAAAATCTGCGCGTGCAAAATTACCGAGCTTTACAGGACTTAGAATTAAAAAGCATTACTCCTTTAACCGTTTTTCTCGGTCCTAATGGGAGCGGAAAATCTACCATATTTGATGTCTTTGCTTTCCTCTCTGAATGTTTTACTGTTGGTTTAAAAAAAGCTTGGGACAGACGGGGAAGATTTAAAGAATTAAGAACCAGAGGACAAGAAGGTTACATCATTATCGAATTAAAATATCGAGAAAAATTGGCATCACCTTTAATTACCTATCATTTGGCTATTAATGAAGCTAACAATCGCCCTTATGTTGCCGAAGAATGGTTACAGTGGAGACAAGGAGCGAAGGGCAAACCTTATCGCTTTTTAGACTTTAAAGAAGGGGGAGGAATAGTGATTAGTGGAGAAAATCCCAAACCAAAAGATGAACGAATCTCTGAACGATTAGACTCCCCGGAATTTTTAGCTGTTAGTACCCTCGGACAATTGGCCAAACATCCCCGGGTTAGTGCTTTGCGTCGTTTTATCACAAGTTGGTATCTTTCCTACTTAACCGCAGATAATACTCGCACTCAACCAGAAGCAGGAGCGCAAGAAAGATTATCGCCAACTGGTGACAATTTACCTAATGTTATTCAATATTTAAAAGAAGATCATCCTCAACGATTAGAATCTATTTTACAAACCCTTTCTCGTCGAATTCCCAGATTAGAAAAAGTAGAAGCATCTATTATGCCGAATGGACAGCTTTTACTTCAAATTAAAGACGCACCTTTTCAAGAGCCAATTCTTGCCAAATTTGCCTCCGATGGCACTTTAAAAATGTTGGCTTATTTAACTATATTATATGATCCAAGCCCTCCGCAATTACTGGGAATAGAAGAACCAGAAAATCATCTTCATCCCCGTTTATTACCTGAATTAGCAGAAGAATGTCGGGCAGCGACCGCAAGTACACAATTAATGGTAACAACTCATTCTCCCTTTTTTGTAGATGGTTTGAAACCAGAGGAGGTTTGGGTACTTTATCGAGATGAAAATGGTTTTACTCAAGCTAAACGTACTTCAGCAATGCAAGGAGTTAAGGAATTTATTCAAAATGGTGCTTTGTTGGGTCAATTATGGATGGAGGACTATTTTGATGTGGGTAATCCTAGCATTTAAGTTTAATAGCAAAGGAGGGAAAAAGTGCATCTTGAATTTTTAGTTGAAGAATTTTCTACCCAAGAATGTTTAAATCAAATTTTACCTAAAATATTATTTGAGAATGTCACCTATAAAATTCATGCCTTTCGAGGTAAATCCGATTTAATCAAAAAACTACCGGAGCGATTAAAAGGCTATCAATGCTGGATACCCGATGATTATCGAATCATTATTCTTGTAGATAGAGACAATGAAGATTGTCAAATGCTCAAAGAAAAGTTAGAAAATATTGCCCAACAAACAGGACTGATCACCAAAACGATTAGTGAAGATAAAAAAACATTTCAGGTGTTAAATAGAATTGCTATAGAAGAACTAGAAGCTTGGTTTTTTGGTGATATTCAGGCTATAGTCTCAGCCTATCCCAAAGTTTCTACTAATGTGGGACAGCAAGCAAAATACAGAAAACCCGATGAAATTACGGGGGGAACTTGGGAAAACTTAGAAAAGATACTTCAAAAAGCTGGGTATGATCGAGGAGGTTTAGAAAAAGTGAAAGCAGCCCGAGAAATTTCTCAATTTATGACTCCTGCTCATAATTGTTCTCCTAGTTTTCAGATTTTTTATCAAGGTTTATTGGCGATGATTAGCTAAGGATATTTAGGAAAGTAAATGATGAAACTGCTAGATCACTGTCAAGGATAAATCGATTTTTAACTGTTGAATAAATTGTTGCATAATTGTTCAAAATTCGGTGTTTAACTATAGCGTTTCCTAAGCTAGTAAGGTACACCTATTTTTCTTCCCTTTTGCATGAGTGCCTAAAACCCATAACTTTTGTACCTCAGCAGACTGAAAAACGCTATAAATCTTATTTAAAAAGAACGTAGGTTGGTTTGAAGCATGAAACCCAACCCTCTCCCGATTCTACCGCAATTTTAACAGCGATCGAGTTATACTAAATCTTATTTAACAAGTATAGAGTGGCAAGTGGGAAGTGGGTTTTTAAAGTTGGATTGGCAGTTAATGATACTATCAAAAATCAATTTAGTATAAGCTTTCATTGTATTGGGAAAAACTTCAGCAGAATAGTTCATCCTTCCTAGCTAATTAACTAATAAGGACAAGTTAGGGAAATCTTTTCCCTAACTTGTTCCCTTTTGCGATAAGATAATTAATATAACTTCAAGGAGACTGCTCTATGAATATTCGTATTGGTAACGGCTACGATATCCACCGATTGGTAACAGGAAGACCTTTAATTTTAGGAGGAGTAGAGATTGCCCATACTGTCGGTTTATTGGGTCACAGTGATGCCGATGTCTTAACCCACGCTATCATGGATGCCATGCTGGGGGCGCTTAGTTTAGGCGATATCGGTCATTATTTTCCCCCCACAGACCCACAATGGCAAGGGGCGAATAGTTTAAAATTATTAGAACAAGTTAATCAATTAATTATCGATAAAGGTTGGCGGATTAATAATATTGATTCGGTAATTATTGCCGAAAAACCGAAAATGAAACCCCACCTTATTGCGATGCGAGCCAAGTTAGCAGCAACTCTCAAGATTAATCCGGACCAGGTGGGAATTAAAGCCACTACTAACGAACAATTGGGACCGGTGGGACGAGAAGAAGGTATCGCAGTTTATGCCGTGGTTTTATTGGTTAAGCAGTAGGTTAAATGCGGTGTTTTCCCTGCTATTTTCCCAGCCATTCTTCTCTGGTAATACCCGCTTGATTGAGAATGCGTTTTAACAGTCCTACCCCTATTTCACCTTGATGGGGATTGGGGATAATTATCGTTAAATTATCCCGACGCATTTGAGGGTGTTTACCCCCAGCGTAGGGACCGTCAAACCCAAGTTCTCGTAATCTTTGAACTAGATTAAGCCATGATACGGCGGTTAATTTAGGCATATCTTAAATTGAAGACATGGGTTGAGGAAGGAGATTAAGATCTATTCCTGCTAACACTGGAATCGGCAAACCTAAACACAGACGCAAAGCAATCCAATCGCTTAAAGCTTCGCGCAATTCTTGCTGGCAATCTTCTAGATTGGCGTGATTTGCCCAAACTCCCTGAAGGGGTGGAATTTCACCCCAATAAGTGCCATCTTCTTCAATGATTTCGTATCGAGCTAATGCCATCGCTTGATCAATATAACTGGCTAACATGGTTGTACTATTGGTAAAGCTTACTTACTATATTAAAGCAAATGTTTCCCAGCAGCCAGCTGCATTGGATTCGTCTTCAGATTATGATAAGGTAAGATGGTCAATAACCTGATTTATCTGGAGTGTTAATCTCCTTGGCTCGAAACTATAATGAATACACCACAAAAGATTATCACAAAAGTCTTGAAAGAATACCATCAATCGGCATCTTCAGTAGCTAATTCGACCCATAATCTGGTTACTGCTAGGAAGCTAACCGATTCCTTCTCAATTTTTGTCTAATCCCTAATTGCTAAATTCTCTCTATGACTGCCATTATCCAACAAATAAAAGAACGCTTTTCCCAATCCCTAGTTAAATCCTTTGGGGAAAACTTCGCTGATACCGATCCTCTAATTGTGGCCGCTAGTAACCCCCGTTTTGGCGATTATCAATGTAATATTTCCCTCTCTTTAGCCAAAGAATTAAAACAAAAACCGCGGGAAGTGGCGGCGACTTTACTAAAAAATCTAGAGATAGATGATCTCTGTCAAACCCCCGAAATTGCCGGACCCGGTTTTATTAATCTTACCCTTAAACCCAGTTATCTAGAAACCCAATTAAAAGACCTAATTACTGACAACCGTTTAGGAGTTGCCACCGCTAACCCCAGTCAAAAAATTATTGTCGATTTTTCCAGTCCCAATATTGCCAAAGAAATGCACGTCGGTCACTTGCGATCGACTATAATCGGTGATTGTATTGCTCGGATTTTGGAATTTCGTCATCATCAAGTAATTCGTCTTAATCACGTCGGGGATTGGGGGACTCAATTCGGGATGTTAATCACCTATTTGCAAGAAGCTTATCCTAGTGCTTTAACCCAAGCAGATGCCCTAGATTTAGGGGATTTAGTTAGCTTTTATAAAAAGGCCAAAATTCGTTTTGATGAAGACGAAAACTTTAAAGAAACTGCCCGTCAAGCTGTAGTAAAATTACAGTCGGGTGATCCTCAAAGTCGTCAAGCATGGCAGTTACTTTGTCAACAATCACGACGGGAATTTCAGAAAATCTATGATATTCTCGATATAAAACTGACCGAAAGGGGGGAATCTTTTTATAATCCCTACCTGGAAGCAGTAATCAGAGAATTAGATCAACAGGGATTGCTAACAGAAGACAACGGTGCTTTATGCGTCTTTCTCGATGGTTTTACCAACAAAGAGGGGGAGCCTTTACCCCTAATTGTCAAGAAATCCGACGGCGGTTATAATTACGCTACCACCGATTTAGCGGCAATTTGTTATCGAGTGCGTGAAGATAAGGCCGAAAGAATAATTTATGTTACTGATGCTGGACAAGCTAACCATTTTGCCCAAGTATTTCAGGTGGCTAAAAAAGCGGGATTTTTACCCGATAATGTGGCAGTGGTTCACGTCGCTTTTGGATTAGTTTTAGGGGAAGATGGTAAAAAATTAAAAACTCGTTCCGGGGAGACGGTAAAATTACAAGAATTACTCGATCAAGCGATCGCCTGTTCCCTGGCTGACTTAGAAAAAAGACTGGCAAGCGAGGAAAGAGAAGAAACCGGCGATTTTATCGCTAAGACTGCCGAAACTGTCGGATTAAGTGCCGTTAAATACGCCGATCTCAGCCAAAATCGCCATAGTAACTACGTTTTCAGTTACGACAAAATGCTCAATCTGCAAGGCAACACCGCCCCCTATATGCTGTACGCTTACGCTAGAGTCCAGAGTATCAGTCGCGAAGGTGGTATTAATTTTCAGGATTTAAGTGCCAATTCATCGCTAATTCTCAAGGATGAAAGCGAATTAATTCTGGCTAAACAATTACTGCAACTGCCAGAAGTAATTAGTGCCGTGGAAGAGGATTTATTACCCAATCGTCTATGTGATTATCTTTACGAACTCAGTAAAAAGTATAATCGTTTCTACGAGAATTGTCCCGTTCTGAAAGCAGCAGAACCGATTAAAACCTCTCGTTTATTTTTGTGTGATTTAACGGCAAGAACCCTAAAATTAGGCTTATCTCTCCTGGGAATCCCCGTTTTGGAAAGAATGTAAATCAGTTATCAGTTATCAGTTATCAGTTATCAGTTATCAGTTATCAGTTATCAGTTCACCGTTTACTATTCACAGCAAAAAACTACCCAATTTATAATTTATAATTGATAATTCATAATTCCCACACCCCACACCCTACACCCCACACCCTACACCCTACACCCCATACCCCACTTCTTGGATTGCGTATCTTTGACAAAACTGGGTGCTATTTTATACCCAGAAAAAGTGTACTATGCTGACGTGAAAAAACCTGACTTTTTGCTAACCTAGTAATAGCTCTAATCAGAGCCAATATCTTTGGGTGAAGCTTAGAGATTAATCTAGTTAACTCACTGGTGACGTTATCTTATTGTCGTCTGTTGCCTATTAGCTTTCAGGTGATAACTCGGAGATGGAAAATTAGTACAAATGTTCAAGTTTCCTCGCCGCAGCCCCAGCGTTCCCGTGCAGTCTTAACGGGTAATTTTATCCCAGAGATGTTATCGTTAAAGCGGTCAAATGTCCGAACGTCCCAGAGGATTTTCGGGAAAGATTGTTCGCCCTGTCGTAATCTCAGATAGAACCTTATGAGTCAATCAATAGAAGGTAAAGCTATGGTCGATGCTGATGTATCGGATTATACCACAAATAAAATAATTTTGTCTAATTGGATCGCCCCTTGGTCGAAAGGCAATCGGAAAAACCCGTCACCGCAACCAAAATGGGATTTATGGCAACCCCTGCGGCAACGAATTGATCGCCTAGAGATTAATACACCTGCACTGGCTCATCGGATTTGTCGTCTAATTCCGGCTCAATGTCCCTTTGCTAGGAAAATTACCCTATTTAGCCGGACAATTCTAGAGATTCCGCCCCTTTGCAAGCTAAATCCCCTCTACGAAAACCTGATGATGTTAAGATTTCGCGCTCTTTCTTACCTAGCCGATGAATGTGGAGAGGATATCGGTGCTTACTGCTAAAATGGGAGAGTGTCTTTAATCGCCACACCTATGGCCATCATTGCCCTGAAAGCTTGGTATCTGGACAAATACGAACCTATCCGCGAGGTTGTCAAACGTCCCCACGACTTGCGCTTAAGTCGCAATAGTCTCCTAAAATCGGGTTTAAGAGCCGATTTTCTCGATGATAGTCTGACGATACAGGGTTCTGTCTGGTTCCAACGCTATCTAGAAGGGGAAAGGGTGGAATTTTACCTCGAAGGTAGTGGCGGTTACGTCATCTCGAATATTGACCTGATTTCCCAAGAAATTTACTTTACTAAACAGGACCTCAGCGCTTGGTTGGATCCCGTCATTTATTTTAGCTCCCAAAGCCAATTTAAGGACTCTAGCACCGCTTTAAGAACAATTTTGACCGAAACCGTCGAAAATCTCAATAAACGCTCCCGTTTGCCCTTAACCATCGAAGAAACGCCCCGAACTGAGGGCAATGTCACCAGATTGAGTGATAGTCAACTACGCAAAATTCGCAAAAGTTTATTATTTATTGCCGATGCTACGGCGATTAGCCAAAAGGAAACGGAATTACTGCCCAGTCCCCTAGTGGGTGTAGAATTAGGTTATGCGATCGCTTGTAAACAGGGCGGACAAATTCTGCTGACCTATCAAAATCGGGCGGAATTAAAGGGTAAACTGGCTTTTGACCTGCCAAGCTACCAAAAATTAATTTTCTCGGATCTTAGCGAATTGCGTCTCACTTTTCCGCCTTTAATGGCAACTTTATTACAAAAATTCAATCTGATTAGTTAAAAAAAATGAGTAGAAAAGCTGACGAGTACGCAGTACATTTGTTCTTAAGCAGTGGACATCGCGAGGAAGTCCGTTTTTTGACTATCCAAGAATTTCAAAAGTGGTACAGTAACGAATTAGTTCCGAAAGCCGATTCCCAAGATTTTATCAATGTTCCGATCAGAAATATCCAAGGGGAATATATGGTTTTACGTCCGGCTAGTATCGTTGCTATTCGGGTGGAACCCGTCTTTTTTGGCAGTGTGGAAAGAATGTAATTTGTCGTTATCGCTAAAAAAGATAGTTAGAGCCAGAGAATTTCAGAGATTATCGATAATTCTCTCAATATCAGCTTGGATTTGATTGCTGACTTTGCCTTGCCAGCGTTCTTTTAATTCCCTTAATCCCACTTCTGCGTATTGACAGATCTTATCTAAAACTTCTTTGCCATCGCTGGGTTGAGGATAGGAATTCTTTTTACAGATAATATAAATTCCTGCGGTTAAAGCTAAAATAACTTCTGGATCGATTTGGCTAATAGTAATTAAATCTTGTCGATTGCTCAGAGTGGTTCCGTAGATACTGAAGTCTTGTTTAATGGCAAAAGCAGCCGCGAATAAATAGGCATCTACCATGCGCTCAAAGGTTTTATTATCTTTTAGTACCTGTAGATAATTTCTGGAAGTTTCCGAGGCATAAATCTTCAAACTGGGATCGATTCTCTGCATTAGTAACTCTCCATTACTTCAATCACGGAAGCATCTTCATCGGCAGCCAAACGGTGTATTTTAAAAATATCAGTACTGTGGGGACGCAGCAGATGTAAAAGTGGATCGGGAAGATCGCGATCGGTGGCTAAAATAATTACTTGGGAGTTTAAATTAGGGAGAGAGTTAATAATATTTTTTTGATGTTCTTTGTCTAAATGGCCAAAAGGTGTATCCATAATTAGGGGAACACAAGTATCAGTTATTTGATTTAAACCGGTGATAAAAGCAAAAGCTAAAGCTTCCTTTTCTCCCGCACTTAAAACATCGGGATTTAATAATTTTCCTGTGATGGTACGGATTCCTAAAGTGTATTCGGGAGTGATTTCTACTCCTCTATATTCCTCCGGTTTGTTGGTTACTTGTAAATAGCGATCGCTGGTTACTTGATTAATCATTTTTTGGGAATTATCGATATGCCATTCGATTAATTCGTTAGTGGCATTTTTTAAACCTCTGGCCATTTTAACCTGATTAGATAACATCAGTGTGGTTTGATTTTCACTAGCTAAAATTTCCACTTCTTTGCGTAAATTTTCTAATTGCTTTTCTTTGATTTCAATTTCCTTTTGCAAGCGTTCGATCCTTTCTTGGATCATCTCAACATTTTTACCAGATTCGCCAACTTTTCGCCAAATCTGCCTCACCGAGTCTTGATCTATTCCCGTGTTTTCCTGTTTTAGCTGTCTAATATGTTGATTAATTTCTTCGATTTCTTCTTCTAAACGATCTCTTTGCAAAAGTAATTGACTATAATTGCTAAATTTAGCATTATCTCGCATAATTCCCTGTAAATCAATTCTAATTTGGTCTTTTTCTATTCTGGTGGCGTTGTCCACTTCTAAGGACTCTAGTTCGGCAATTTGTTGCAGGATAAAGTCCCGAGAATTTTTATCTAAACAACGACCACATAGACAGCTTTTATCGTCAAGTATTGCTTGTAAAATTGCTGTGGAATTAGTTTTATAAGTGCTTTTTAAGCTAGTAACTTGCAAATCATCGGCCATTTCCTGTACAAAGTTAATCAGCAAAGGTATCGAAGCTTTTTTTAACCAAGAATCGATAGACTTTTGCAGGTTATCTAACTGAGTTTGTAAACCGATACGCTTTTTCTCTAAGTTATGAATTTCCTCTAATTTTTCTCGTAAACTTTCAATATGAGCGGCTTTTTCTTGAGCATCTTGATGAATAATTATAGCATTTTTTTCCTCATCTTTAGCATTTTTAAGCTGACCTTTTTGAAGGTCAAGGTCTCCTTCTAATTCTCGCAATTGTTTTCTCTTATCTTTTAAAGCTTGACTGGTTCCCTCTGCTTTATTGAAACGGTTTTCTAATTCTTGTAAGGCTTTTTCTGTATCATCGCGCAGATTTCTTAATTCAGGGATACCCAAAACTTTTTCAATTGCTTCTTTTGCTTCTTTAGTTTGGGTTATCTGGGTATATTGTTCAATTTTTAAACCATCAAAACAGAAAAAATCTCGAATAGATTTAGGAAGCAATGCTTCGATATATTCCCTAGAGTTACTTCTCATGGTTCCATCTTCATAAAATAATGCTTCCTCTACGCTGGGATAAGAAGTGCTACCATTATCTTTTAATTTCGCTGTGCGACTGATAAAGTAATTTTTCTCGTTTCTAGTAAAATTTAATTCTACCCGCATTTCTTTTTCTTCTACTGATGAAGAATCATCCTTACCTCGATAAAAATAGGTTTTCAGAGTCTCTTTAGATACAATATCTACCCCATAGAGACACCATAAAATCGCCGTCATCAGAGAAGTTTTACCGTGACCATTATTACCGAAGATAATCTGAATTTTTCTGTCGGGATGCAGGTTAAAAGTAATATTTTGACTAGGGTAACATTTCCAATTAGTTAAGCGAATTTGTTTCAGTCTCAAAGTCATAAGAACTCTTGTAAAAATCAAAAATTTTGTGGTTGGTTAGGAGTCAGTAGCCAGTAGTCAGTAATCAGGAGAATTAAGAATGAATAATAATCAATTAAATGGTTTATTTAGAGATTTTATGCAACTTAATATTTATTTTTGTCGTTTTTAAACTAAGTGGGTGGGTGGAATTAAATATAAGATGAATGTAGTTTGGGTTGAAGCATGAAACCCAACTTCCGCTCATGTTACGCTACCGCTAACCCATCCTACAAATAATTGTGCCTCCCTACTTACAAAAAATAAATCATGCAAGAGAGCCATAAAATTTATGATTGTGAGGAGTCGGTATATTTTTCGATAAGTTTGACAATTTTAGGTGATAGCTGCCGATTTTTTAGAGTAATTTTTTCTACTTCTAAAGCCATGGCTTCCTTGAGCAGTTGGGGAGGTATCTCATATTTTTGTGCCAGTTCTTCAATTTTAGCAGTTATGTCCATGGATTTTCTGGGGGTTAGGGGTTAGGGAGTGGAGATTGTCAAGTCTTAATTCTTATTTGGCAAGAGATACCTTGATGAGGATAAATTTTATAACATATCTGAGTAGGTAAGGCCATAGTAAGTTATAGCCTTTGTCATAAACATGAAGTATAACCTAATTTGGTATTGACGACTGACTACCCAAAAGGAAAACTTCGTACTTCACCATTAAGATAACTGCTATAAGCTGATCTACTCTCAACCTTATACAAAAACACCATAAAAGCTAAAATAGATAGCTGACAGTGATTCTGAACACAATAGTAATATAGACTAAACCGCCTTGTATTATCGTCTTCTTCTTGATTTTAATACCCTAGAAAACGGGTTAATTGCCTTAACACCCGAACAAAGTCATTATCTTAAAAAAGTTGTTCGTTTAAAATCCCATGACCATTTTATTGCCCTAAATGGACAAGGACAAGCGTGGTTAGCAGAAATAATTGATAATTCGGCCCATCTTTTAGAAGCGATAAACGAAACCACCGAACTACCAGTACAAGTGAATTTAATGGTAGCAATTCCCAAAAATGGCTTTGATGATATCGTTCGCGCTGCCACCGAATTAGGAGTTTATCGGATTATTCCGCTGCTAACAGAACGCGGTTTAGTTAATCCTAGTCCTCAAAAAATTGACCGTTGGCGAAAAATTGCCCGGGAAGCTGTAGAACAATCAGAAAGACAGATTATTCCTATTATCGAAGAACCACAACCATTTTTAGCCATCCTTAACCGGGGAGTTAGCCCAGGGACAACTTGTTATATTGGTGTTACCCGTAGAACAGTGGACCCGCTACTTTCTCAATTGCAAACATCAACCGAGATAACCATGGCCATCGGACCGGAAGGGGGATGGACGGAGGCAGAAATAGAACAAGCGATCGCCGCTGATTTTCTACCTGTATCACTGGGAAAACGGATTTTGAGAACAATTACCGCTCCCTTAGTGGCTCTCGCTATCATTAACGCCTATTTAGACAGCTAATTGACTATAGTTTCTATGACCAAGACCAGCAATCGAGATAACTGGAATCATTTCGCTTCTTAACTAGGGTTTGCGGCAAAAAGTTTTTCGTGGGGGCAGGGTGTAGGGTGTAGGGTGTAGGGTGTAGGGTTTTACCGGTTTTCAGGTGGTCAATTACCCAATTTTCAGGGAAAAAGTCCCGGAATTTTCCCCCTGCTCACTCCCATGCCCGGCACTTTTGGATTTCAAAAAAGTCTAGAAGTCTTATCCAACAAGGTTTTTAGATTTATTCAGCAAACCTTACCTAAAGCAACAACTGGCAGTAGTTCTCCTATGGTCAGATTTTCCCTTTTTTGCCAAAATCACCATGGTCAATCCCCATTAAAGACACCTACTGGGACACCGCCTTGCCACTCTATAGCACCCTCATATTCCTCGAAAAAACTCCCCCTACCGCAACTTTATGACCCCTAGTAGCCCTTCTAACCCCTCTTTTGACTGGTTTAACCCCTCGCCCCAGCAAGACAGCGATTTACTGGCACAAATCGGCTTTATCCCCGGTTTCAAAGAATTTCTGACCCTGCGACAGGTTCACGCCTTGGAACACGCCACCGTCTGGGTATTAAGCGAAATGGCTGCCCGTCGTCAATCGCCTTTTGACCACTCCCCTGCGGATAACGAGGCCCTGGGGGGACTGTCCACCGATAGGGGTTTTTATCTCTACGGACAGATTAATACAAATGAACTGCGAATTGCGGCCAAACAGGCACTCCATCGTCTCAAAAATGGCGAGGGGCAATTGGCATTACATCCGCGTTGTGGCACCAATTTATCGGTAACTTTAGCCTTAACCGCTGGCTTAGTCTTAGGAACTCATCTTCTCTTACCCAGAGGTCCGATTTCTCAGTTATTAGGCTTAGGTTTAGCCACCGCCGCCGCTTTTCAAATCGGACCAGATGTGGGAATGTCGGCCCAAAAATACCTGACTACGGCTATTCCCTTTAACTTAACAATCGTTAACATTGCACCAAAGGCAGACCTATGGGGACGTTCGGGGCATTTTGTCCAAACAGAGTGGCAAGATTTGCAATAAAACTTAAAGTAAAAACCCTTTCGGCAAACTCGCTCTGATTGTAACCTGTTAACTAAACCCTAAAAAAAAACAACAGCTATGCCTGGAATCGAACGCGGAGCCAAAGTTAGAGTCAAACGGAAAGAGTCTTACTGGTACAACGATGTAGGAACCGTAGCCAGTGTTGATAAAAGTGGTATCCACTATCCCGTTATCGTCCGTTTTGATACTGTTAACTA
Source organism: Microcystis aeruginosa NIES-843 (assembly GCF_000010625.1). Lineage (NCBI taxonomy): Bacteria > Bacillati > Cyanobacteriota > Cyanophyceae > Chroococcales > Microcystaceae > Microcystis > Microcystis aeruginosa. The sequence continues at coordinate 2,901,069 of NC_010296.1, read as the reverse complement.
CCACGGTTTTAGTGGTAGCGCCAGTGGACTGAATACCAATAACTTCGCTGAAAGTGAATTGGAACTCGTTAAGGCTGCCCCCGCTAAGAAATAAAGCTGAGTAAAATTCGGCCTATCATCACCGACTGACTGACAGGAATTCTCTCTTGTTGGTCGGTTTTTTTATAGCTGTCAGCCTTGTATCAGTTATCAGTTATCAGTTATCAGTTATCAGTTATCAGTTATCAGTTATCAGTGATCAGTTCACTGTTTACTGATATTACATTTTGGGCGCACGCGATGCGCCTCTACCATATAAAAACTGACTAATAAATTATCTAAAAGTCGCTTTAACCTTTAGCCCACAAGAGCTAATTAGTTTATAGCAATTACCATAGTTGTGAGGTACAGAGTCTTAGGTTTTGAGGAGTCAGGATTCGGGATTCAGGAGTTAAGATTTTGGTGTACCTCATGAGATTGGGAAACGCTATAATTATCCTAGATAAGTTCTTAAATACTTGACAAAATATATTGAAATAATTTATTATATTAAATAACCAAAAAAATAATGATAATGTGCTATGGACATAATCGGTTTTGAGGTGTTTGAAAAATAGTTTTTCAGTAATCAAATCTGGAATTTATGAGCATTTTAGAACTGATAGAAAAAAGACTAGAAGAAAACTTTGCCCTCCACGAACAATACCTAAACCCCCAGATGGTCAGGGTACTAAAAACGATCGGCTACGATCGCCACTACGTTAAAGCCCAAGGTGCATACCTATTCGACAATCAGGGGGAAAAGTATCTGGACTTACTGAGTGGTTTTGGTGTTTTTGCCCTCGGACGCAATCACCCCAAGATCGTGCAAGCTTTACAAGAGGTATTGACGGCAGCATTGCCCAATTTAGTCCAATTGGATGCTTCCATCCTAGCGGGATTGCTGGCGGAACGGTTAGCAGCGATCGCACCTCCCGGATTAGAACGAGTTTTCTTTGCTAATTCCGGCACGGAAACCGTCGAGGCCGCCATTAAATTCAGCCGCTACGCCACTGGACGCAGCCAAATTGTTTACTGTCAGGGGGGCTACCACGGGTTAACCATGGGTTCCCTTTCCGCCACCGGCGATCCCCATTATCGTGAGGGATTTGGGCCTTTTGTCGCCGATTTTAAGGAAATTCCCTTCGGCGATCTAGCTGCGCTCGAAAAAGCTCTAATTAACCAAGACGTAGCGGCTTTTATTACCGAACCGATCCAAGGTCACGGGGTGAGAATTCCCGAACCGAACTATCTCCCCGCGGCGGCTGCCCTTTGTCGTCGTTACGGCACTCTTTTTGTGGCCGATGAAGTGCAGACTGGTTTGGGCCGGACTGGCAAAATTTGGGCAGTGGAACATTGGGGGGTAGAACCGGACATTTTATGTGTTGCCAAGGCTCTTTCGGGCGGTTTTGTGCCAGTGGGAGCGGTTCTCTGTCGTCGCTGGATCTTCGATCGAGTATTTGATCGCATGGATCGTTCTGTGGTGCACGGTAGCACTTTTGGTAAAAATAATCTGGCCATGGCCGCCGGTATTGCCACTTTACAGGTGATTGAGGAGGAAAAATTAGTCGAGCGATCGGCTGTAATCGGTCAACAAATTATCGCAGAACTACAGCCGCTCGTAGATCAGTACGAATGTTTGCAGGAAGTGCGGGGATTGGGTATGATGATGGCCTTGGAATTTGCCGAGCCGAGCAGTTGGTCACTAAAAGCCGCCTGGAAAATGCTAGAAACCGCCAATAAAGGGCTATTTTCCCAGTTAATCGTCGTTCCCCTCTTTACCCGCCATCAAATTCTCTCGCAGGTTTCCGGCCACGGCATGAATATCATCAAGTTTATCCCCCCCCTCACCCTCTCCGATGAGGATTGCCGTTGGCTTGTCACCGCCGTTAAAGATGTGGTGGCCGATGCTCACCGCTTCCCCGGAGCCGCTTGGGAATTCGGCAAAACCTTGGCCAGCCAAGCTATCCGCCAAAAAACCGCCCAAAAATAGTTAATATGTCCAGTTTGTTTCATCCCCTCTGCGGTAGTAACCTTAGCACTCTCCTTCGTTTGTTTTTGACCAATGGCGGCATCGATCGCCCCAATTTGGCCCCGGCAACCCTGGCAATGGCAGTTACCCTGGCGCGACTGCCTTTTTCTACCCTAGAACGAATTTTAATCACAGGGTTTTATGAGCGCGGCGTGCAGGTAAAAGCACCCATTTTTATTGTCGGCTATTGGCGCAGCGGCACGACCCATCTGCACAATTTACTCGGTCAATCGGAGCATTTTGGCTATATTTCGCCCCTAGCGGTGGGATTACCCTGGGATATCCTCGGTATCGTCCGTTTATTTCAACCGCTGCTAGAATTGGCCCTACCGAGCGATCGCCATGTGGATAACGTTGCCGTTACTCCCGATTCCCCCCAAGAAGATTCGATCGCCCTGGCCAGCATGATCCCCCTTTCCTACTACCATGGTTTATACTTTCCCCAACGTTTTCAGTATCATTTCCAGCGAGGGGTTTTTTTTCAGGGCTGCAGCGAGGGGGAAATCGCCACTTGGCAGCGTTGGCATACTCATCTATTAAAAAAAGTTTCCATCCATCAAAGAGGCAAACAATTACTCATCAAAAACCCCGTTTATACGGCACACATTGCCAAATTGCGAGCTATCTGGCCCGATGCTAAATTTATTCATATCTACCGCAATCCCTATCTAGTTTTTCCCTCAACTCGTCACTTTTTTACCCGCATCCTACCGGAACTAGCACTACAATCCTACGATAATTTATCCACGGATGAAATCGAGCAGGTAATTCTGAAAAGTTATCCCCCAATGATCAATTCTCTCCTGCGAGATAGTGCCGATTTACCCGCCGATAGTTTTGTAGAAATTCGTTTTGAAGATTTAGAAAAAACCCCCCTAGAACAAATCGAAAAAATTTACGGTCAACTGCAACTTCCCGACTTAAAAATAGCTATGCCTCGCTTTGAGAAATATATTGCCAGTCTGCAAGGATATAAAAAAAATAATTATCCCCCAGATGCCAAAGCGATCGAGTTAGTCGAATCTCATTGGCTCCCATTTATTCAACGTTGGAACTATTTTTAGTTATCAGTTATCAGTTATCAGTTATAATTCATAATTCCCCATCTCCCCACTACCCCACTTCCCCACTTCCCGCTCTCCTAGACCTTTTAAACAGGATTTAGTAAGTACCTAAGCAAAATTAATTACACCTATCTAACTACTTCTTGCCTATTGCCTATTGCCTATTGCCTATCCTAACCAAGAAATTAATTTGGCACGACTACTTATGAAATATCTTAAATTTATCTTTCTGGGTTTAGGTTTTGTTTTACTAGGGGTAATTTTACGCCAAACAAATCTGCAAGAAGTTTGGCAACAAATCACCCTAGTCGGTTGGTGGGGAATGACATTAGTAATTATTTTTTATTTCCTAGAATTTCTCACCGATGTTTTTACTTGGCAACTAACTTTTAAAAGTATTCCTATCCAACCTCGATGGACAATTCGCCTATTATTAATTTACATGGTAGGGGCCGCCTTTAATCGCGTGACTCCCTTCGCTTCTTTGGGAGGAGAAGGTTTTAAAGCAGTGATGTTGAAAACTCACTATCAGATTAGCTATAAAGAAACCAGTGCCTCGATTATTTTGACCAAGACATTAAATACTGCTTCCCTTGTCTTCTTTGCAATTATCGGTTTTTTTCTGCTCCTAGCTTCCCCAAAATTCTCCAATTCTTTTAAAACTTTTACTGGATTAAGTCTCGCTATATTCTCCAGTTGTATCCTGATATTTTTCTTGATTCAGCGATTCCGTTTATCCTCCAGAATAGTTAATCGATTAGGTCATTCTTTTTTAGGCGATCGCCTAGCTAAACCTTTAGAAAATCTTCGCAGTGTCGATGATCGTTTAGGGGAATTTTACCGGAATCTGCCACTATTTAGAAATGGCTTGATCGTCGGTTTTCTCAATTGGCCCCTCGGAGTTTTAGAAATCTATGTTTTAATGGAGTTTCTCCAACATCCGATCAGTTTTGCCGATGCTTGGTTATTTGATTCCGTTGCCCAATTGGTGCGCGCTGGAACCTTTTTTATTCCCGCTAATATCGGTACTTTAGAAGGTTCTTTAGTGCTGCTGGGTGCTTCTTTAACCGGTAGTCTAGAATTAGGTTTAGCGATTTCTGTAATTCGCCGGGTTAAAGATATTCTCTGGATTATATTAGGTTTATTGATCTGGTGGTTATTTTCCCTAAGACCGACTTTACCCGATCGCTCTTCAAAATAATCTCAATCATATTAAATCCGTTGAGTATAGGTTACATATCAGGATAGGCACTCATGCAAGAGTCAAAAGGCAAAAGGGGCAATAGATAATCAGTCTTTGATAACCGGATTTAGTATCAGTCAACTTCTTGCATAATTAATGTTTCAGGGGTCAAAAACGGCAAAAATAAGGATTAAATTACCTAAAATCTGTAAATAGACCCTTTAATTGATTATTATTCATTCTTAATTCTCCTGACTACTGACTACTGGCTACTGACTCCTAACCCTAACAACAATTTTTGATTGTTACAAGAGGTCTAGTCAACTCCCGATTATTCATCCTGTAATTTTTCGCGTACATTGCGAACAATCCGCGATAATTCAGTCTTTTCATCGACGCTAATTTTAGTCGGGGAACCACTAATAATCCGCTCGTAATTGCGGAAAGAATCCTTGATATCGGCCCCGTCCTGACTGATAGTATATTCACGAATCCCTTTATCGTGCCAAGAACCGCGCATCTTAAAGACGTTAATCGCTCGCGACATTTCGCCGCGAATTTCCACATACTGCAACATTAAAATCGTGTCGGTAATCGTAGAAATATGGGATTCGGTGATCGAGTGCGCTCCCATAAATTGGTCGGTGGTATTGGTGAAAAATCCCGTAATTTCCTCCTGTTTGGCGTATCCTGTCACCCCGATCACAAATTGCCGAAAAGCATTATTTGTCACCCCGCGCGCGAGCGCCGATAGAGAATCGATGGCAATACGGGAGGGTTTAAATTCCGAGATTTCCGACTTAATCATCTGTAAATGGTCTTCTAATCCCGCCGATTCCGGGTAAGAACACAATAATTTTAATAATCCCTTGCGTTCCATCTCCTCAAAATCGATCCCCCAAGAAGAAGCATTTCGGGACAATTGGGCGCGAGATTCTTCATAAGCGAACAAAATCGCCCGCTCACCGCGCCGACAGCCTTCTTCCAGAAATTTACTGACTAAGAGAGTTTTACCCGTACCTGTTGCTCCTGTAGCCAAAATAATCGAATCCTTGAAAAAACCGCCCCCACACATATCATCGAGGGTTTTTACTCCCGAAGAAATGCGGACATTAGAGGAGCGCTGAGTTAAACGCATCGCACCGAGGGGGAAGATATTAATGCCATCATTGGTGATAGTAAAGGGATATTCCCCCTTCATGTGGGTTGTTCCCCGTAATTTGAGGATTTCCGCCGTTCTGCGTCGCCTTTCTCCCTCTAGGACGTTCCGCATAATTACCACATTATCAGAGACAAATTCCTCTACACCAAAACGGGCCACCGCTCCGTATTCTTCGATACGTTCCGTGGTCATAATTGAAGTCACTCCTAATAATTTTAACCGGGCCACGAGCCGAAAAATTTCCCGCCGCACCACTGACACCGCTTCGTACTGCTGAAAAACAGCAGTTACAGAGTCAATTGATACCAGTTTTGCTTTATATTTGGTAATTGCGTATTGAATGCGCTCGATCAGGGCCGAAAGATCAAAACTACCCACCACCTCTTGACCTTCCGGATCCGGAGAAGCATCGAGAATAAATAACTTACCCTGGTCAATTAATTCTTCTAAATCCCAACCAAAACTATAGGCATTTTGGATAATATCGGTGGGAGATTCTTCAAAAGTAACAAACAGTCCCGGATAGTCAAAATACTTGATCCCGTGGTAGAGAAATTGCACAGCAAGCAGGGTTTTTCCCGTGCCAGAAGTGCCACTAACTAAGGTAGTTCGCCCCATGGGTAAACCACCGTGAGTGATCTCATCAAAACCTTCAATTAGGGTTCTAATTTTGCGAACACCTTTCGGTTTAATCGGTGGATTCAATTGGCTATTAGAGTTAGATTGAGTCATTATTTATCCAGCGAATATTTAAAGAGTAGGATTTTTATCTAATTTTTCCACAGAAACATATCAGGCCTGACTAGATACTTTATACCATCTTGATGTCCCTTGACTCTTGACTTTCCCATAAACGTACTAGATTACGCCCCGATCATTTCTCCTTCAATAAATATAACCCGTCTAATCACCTATTGCCGAAGGCCTAGCTATCATTTTCTCGTTCACGAATTTCCTCGTACAGTAAGTCTAAACCGATCAGAACCTTCTCTCGATCGGACAAATCACCGATAATTTTCCGCACCGGGGGAGGGAGGACTTTCGCGAGGGTAGGAGTAGCGAGAATCTTGTCTTCCTCCGCTAGTTGCGGGTTTTTCAGCACGTCAATCACCTTGAGCGCATAAACTCCCTGAAATTCCTCTTCTAGGATATTTTTCAGGGTTTTCAAGGCGCGCACGGAGTTGGGGGTGTTCCCAGCGACGTACAGTTTTAAAACATAGGTTTTTTTAAAGACGCTCATAGGTTAAGATCAAAGGGGCTGGGGATATGAGTTCATTGTTATTTATTGGGGATATTTTAGTCTATTCCCAATAATAAATCATAAGGGATATCCTCGCGAGGTATGGAACGACGGTACATTTCCCCCAAGTGAGCAAGGATATCAATGAGAGCGAGACGATAATCTAGGAGAATTTCCTCACTTCTGCCTTCTAATTTTAACTGTTGGGAAAATTCATCCATTAACTCCATGTGAATTTCCAGAATTTGCGACACTGAGAGATCGGTAAAAAAGACATTATTAACCAACTCATCGATCGCTTGATTAATCGGATAATCCTGTTGGAAGTAATTTAAAATAATCTCCCGATAATCTGCTCTTACTTCCCGTAGTAATTCTTTTTTTTCCTCCGGGGCAAGATTGCGATAGAATAGCTGCGGGTTGCGTTTGTAGTAAACACCTAAATAGCCGAGTCTTTCTTTTAATTTTTCCGCTAAACGGCGCTGTTGTAGGAGGAGAAAACTGTGATTATTTTCCACGGGATTTGGTTGGTTAACAATCGTGGTAGGTTCGGAAAAAGAGCAATTAGGAGCTAAATGGAGAAATCGAGCGATCGCTTGGTCGATGACCGAGGTGATGCTGTCTAATTCGTTGACGGTGATTTGTAATTCGGCACTATGATAGAGACAGGTGGGAGAGTCATTCGTCTTGGCAGTGATGTTCTTGTCAGCGACAATGATCACTACTGGCAGTAAAATCCCCCCTTCGTAGAGTTGATTAAAAGTCGGCTGTAGGGAAGGATGAAAGACCACCAGCAAACAATCGATTTTTTCCTTCTGTGCCTCGATATTAGCCAGTAATTCGCTAGAAGACGACCCTAGGGTCAGATGATAGCGTTCATTAGCCAATAAAGCCGTCAAAGAATTAACCAGCCCCGGAGGTGAACTCACTCCCGTCAAGGGTGGGTCCGTTGGGACAAAAGCATAAATAGTCAGTCTCGGAGGCAACGTTTTCTCACCCGCAAGGTAGATAGAAAATAACAAACTATAGGTTAGGCTTTCTCTGTTGAGAAGACAACCCCCTCGCCATCAGATCGGGGAAGTTAAAGTTAACTTTGCTTTTTGGCAGTGGGTATTGTAGTTAATTGTAATCAATGGGGAGGCCGTCTAGATGAGCGAGCGTCATAATCAAGGTAGATTCAAGTTCTAGGACTACTAATAGTTTGGCCATCAGTTTGTTAATTAGGGCTGGCTGAATAAATCTAAAAACCTTGTTGGATAATACTTTTAGACCTTTTTGAAATCCAAAAGTGCCGGGGATGGGAGTGAGCAGGGGGAAAATTCCGGGACTTTTGCCCTGAAAATTAGGTAATTGACCACCTGAAAATCGGTAAAACCCTATACCCTACACCCTACACCCTACACCCTGCCCCCACCGAAAAACTTTTTGCCGCAAACCCTAATTATGCCCTAAAGTTACCGCCACCGCCCACCCAATTATCCCCATGCCTAGCGTTACCCTCAGCCTCGATCACTTTAATCAATCCGTCACTGCCTGTGAATTAATTATTGACCGGGCCAGTCTTTGCGATTTAATTAATACGGGCAATCCAGAAGCGATCGTGGTGGTGGATGAGCGGTATTGTCCCCTAGGACTGATTGAGAGTCAAACCCTGATTGCTTACCTCCTCTATCAACAACAGCACCCCGACACCAAAAACCCCTCCTCCAGCTGCCTGGATCTGAGCGGTTGGCTGCGTCCGATTATCCCTCTTAACGCTCGCATGGCCGTAAGTGAGTTTCTGGCAACCCTGACGGGAGAAGCGCTCGCCTTAGTCCCCATTTTAGTGGATGCTCAGGGCAAACTGTTAGGACGCTTAGACACGGGCAAACTTCTCCAATTTTGTCTCGGGCGCTCGATTCTCGATGATCCTCCCCCGCAGCCCCGCATCAGCGATCGCAATCCCCCCCCCCGCAGCGATCGTCCTCTGGAATTTCTGGAACAATTACCGCTGCCGCTGCTGCTCTACAGTCCAGAAGCGGGAATTTTATACCAAAATCAGGCTTGGTGTCAACAAATCGGGGCGGCTTTCCCCGCTAATATCGATAAATCTCCCTTTGCTTTGGTTAATGACCCCTTAACCCTCCCATCCCCCACCCCCCCCCTGTTTCCCCAGCGTCTAGAAACGGTGACATCGGGTTTAGCCAAGACTTGGCGACTGTTGTCCGTGCCGTTAAATTGGGCGGATAATTATCCCTTGATCGAGAAAACTTCGGGACTGTGGTTACTGTTGGCCACCGATATCACGGAACAACAGCAATATTGTCAGGAATTAGCGGTTAAAAATGCCGATTTAGTCCATTTAAATCGTCTTAAGGATGAATTTCTCGCCTGTGTCAGCCATGAGTTTAAATCGCCCCTCACCGCCGTGATCGGTCTCTCCAATCTGCTGCGGGAACAAAAAATCGGTGAACTTAACCCCCGACAGTCGAAATATGCCGATTTAATCTATCGCAGCGGTCGCCAGTTGATGGCTTTGGTCAATGATCTCCTCGATTTAACCCGCCTGGAGACAGGACAACTAAAATTAACTTTCACTAGAGTCAAAATCGATCGCCTCTGTCAACGGGTGTACGATATCATCGTCGATAAGTATCCCCAACGTCTCGATCTCCCCGGCAGCTATCGTCTTGACATTGAATCAGGGTTAGATTATGCCCTGGCCGATGAAGCCCGTTTACAACAGATGTTAGTGAATTTGTTAGATAATGCGGTTAAATTCACCATTGATGGCGGTAATTTCGGCATTAAAGTCAATCGTTGGGAAAATTGGCTGGCTTTTACCGTCTGGGATACGGGGATCGGTATTCCGGAAGAATCCCAGCATCTGATTTTTCAGAAATTCCAACAGCTAGAAAGTCCTTTCACCCGTCAATTTGAGGGTGCAGGTTTAGGTTTACTCCTCAGCCAAAAATTAGCGCGCTGTCACGGTGGCGATCTATCCTTTGTCTCCAAGGACCGGGAAGGGAGTCAATTCACTTTACTGCTGCCGGTTCATCCTCAAGGTGCCGAGCAGGAGTCCGCCACTCCCCAGCGTCTGGTGTTAGTGGTGGAAGCTAATCCCCAAGTGATCGAACAGTTTGTCGATCGCTTGAGTGAATTGGGATTAAAAGCCATTATCGCCCGTAGCGGCACTGAGGCGATCGAAAAAGCCCGTCAGTTAAAACCCCGTTGTGTTTTTCTCAATCCCAATCTACCCCTGTTGTCCGGTTGGGATGTGTTAACGCTGCTGAAATCCCATCCCCAAACCAAAGATATGAAAGTTATTGTCACCGCCGCTGATTCTGAGCGCAACCGCAGTCAACAGCAAGGGGCCGATAGTTTTCTGGTTCCGCCGATCACATCGGCAGCGCTGCAAGCTTGCCTGAATCTGACCGTTTCCCCCATTCCTAGCCGCAAACGGCGCACTGCTCCGACTCTGCTGCGTTTACACGGCCATTATGCCCCCAATTTCTCCGATTTATCTTCCTTTAGCTGGATTTGGAATAATCAATTAGTTCGGGAGAATTATCGTTTTATTGAGGCCGATAGTTGCGAACAGGCGGAACTTTTAGCTGGTGTCTGGGAGGTGGACGCTATCTTAATCGATAGTTCGATCGCAGAAGATTTATACTCTTATCTGCAAACCTTGAGCGAGTCGCAAACCCTCGCTAATTTACCCCTAGTCACCCTTGATGTGGCTGTCACCGAGGTGGCCAATCAAATCCCCGGTTTAGCCGTTTTTCCCTGTTTGGCCCCCCCGACGGAAAACCGCATCGAACAGCTATTAAAGGTAATCGAGACTGCTGATCTGGCTTTTTCTGGCCACTTGAGCGGCGATCGCGTCCTGTAGGGGCGAAGCATTCGGGCATAACCTATCGGTGAAACCGGAGATTTTCTATCAGAATGCTTCGCCCCTACTTTTTGCCGCAAACCCTAAATAGCTGAAAATTTGTCAAAACGTCGTGCTTTGCTTACCTCATAAGCGATTAAAGGTAACAAAACAAAGAATTAGATTCGGAGAATGAATCAGATCTAGGGAAGTGGGGAAGTGGGGAGAAACTCTTTTCAGTGATCTGTTGACAATAGACTTCTTGCATAAATCCGAAAACAAACGATAGAAACAATAATGGGAGGGACTTTCAGTTAATTATTTATTAGTAGTTGATAATCTTCAAAAATGTTGCTGTACAAGGATCGACTTAAGACTTTTGCAAGAGGTCTAATTTTTCAGTGATCTCTTGACAAATAGGCAATTCTGTGTTGACAAAGGAAAAATTTGCTGTTAGCATTGCGATAATAATTTATACATCCACTTTACCTCTGTGGGAGTCTATACAGATGACAAAATTACTCAGATTTACCATTCCTAGTGCCGTCGCCGCTCTTCTAGGCCTCGCCACTGCACCGGTCCAGGCAGCCGCCATAATAGAATATTTCGATGGCACCAACGTGGTTGGTGGGCCGATCACCTTAACACAACTTTTTAATTCGGGCGCTTACATCAAAATTGATGAGAACGGAGATGGCACCTTTGACAAGCTATTTGACGAATGGATAAATGGCAACGCGGGAATGAATATCATTCCATTAAATGTCTCGAATGCAGTCACCGTAACTGGTTTTGGGTCAACTTTATCTGCTGGTCTGCAATACGACGCAGGTGCTCCGGCTTTTTCTCAAAATTTTACCTCCTCTTTTGGGTATAATCTCACGGTTCTTCCCACAACGCTACGCCTGGCTGAGGCAAAATTAGAACTGCAAAACTCGACGGCAACGGGTGGTCTGATTAATTTGGTCCAAATCATGGATGACTTTAGCGAACCAACAGTCCCCACCAGCCTAACAGTTGTAGACTCGAACCTCGTTCCAGACGTCTTAACAGCATCGGCAGTCTTCCCAGGGCTTCCCGTTTCAACTTCAGTCAGCACTATGTTGAATGGGTCAGCTGTTATGGGTCCTGGCGGTCCGGGAATATCCGTCATTTCCCAGTTCAAACAAACCTTCACCCAAACCCAATTTGCTATTCCCGAACCGGGGACTGTTGTTGGGCTGCTGGCTGCTGGTGGCTTGGGTCTGGCGATGAAACGCCGACAAAAGGATAGCTAACCGAGCTTAACGTCAAGATAAGATGAGGGATGAGGAGAGGCATCGTAGCTTCTCGGTTTGAAACTCCGTCCTTTGGGGGCGGTTTTTAATTAGGGTATGCTGAACGAACCTGCGTCAGTCCCCACAGGAGAAACTTTTTCAGCCAACCCTAATTGGGGTTGGCTGAAAAAGTAGGGGCGAAACATTCCGATAGGAAATCTACGGTTTCAGCGATAGGTTAGCCAATGATAGTTAGTCAAGTTTTTAATTTCATTAGTCATTGTTTGGAGATACTGACAACGAATTATCCCATTTTTCAAAAGTAATGGCAGAGATGGTTAATTGCCCTCACCCCCTCCCCTCTAACGCTCTGGGACAGGGAAGGGGGTGAGGGAAACGAATAAAGAAAAATGGTATTACAGGCAGTTGTTGATATATTTGTAATAATTTAAGAGTCACTGATAATTGCTGATTGTCGATATTTCTGCAAATGTGAGATGCACCCTTTTTTAAGCTACAAGAAGACCCAGAGAATAGGGGGGCTAAAGTGTTGAAAGTATCGCCAATATTTAAAACTAAACTTTTTTCTGTCCGGTTATCCCATAAGAGTTAAGGATAAACACAAAGGCATAAAGAACACAAACAGAAAGACAGATTCGATTTACTTAGGGCTGGCTGAATAAATGTGAAATGTAGGCATGGTAAGGGTTTTGTGGCTTTTCTTGCGAAACAGGTGCAAGATTTTGAGAGAATCGTGCTTCAAAACCTGGCGTCTTCATCGGCCCGCGTCCTGTAGGGGCGAAGCATTCGGATAGAAAATCTACGGTTTCACCGATAGGTTATTGCCCGAATGCTTCGCCCCTACTTTTTCAGCAGACCACTAGGTAGGGTTTGCGGCAAAAAGTTTGTTGGTGGGGTTAGGAGTCGGTCGTCAGTAGCCGGTCGTCAGTAGCCGGTCGTTTCAGGCTTTGTTGCCCTCTCTTTTTGTACTAACTTATGTACTGAAAGGAGGATAATGCCAGGTTTTTGGGGGTCCCAATCCGATTTTCGCAGCACTAACATCGGATTTTAACAGGTCAAAAGCCTTATTTTCAAAGGGTTTTACCATTATTCAGCCGACCCTAAATAAATATTTTTCTTTTCTGTCTCCCCTTTTGGATTAGACTGGTAATTGAGAATAATTAGCATTTATTTCAGCGATCGCAAGTCTTAGACAGTTTCAAAACCGTTGACTGAGACTGACAGTAGTGCAGTTATCACCCTTTGGCTAATTCAGTAAACTCGATGAGCTATTAAGGAATTATTGTCACTCTTGAATGAAAGACCTTCTTTGCCTTTGGAGATAAGAAAAGCATGGACGATAAAATTAGACCTAATGAAGCAGAAAAACCAGAAAAATCGCCAAATAAAGCCCAATTTTCCCATTGGGGCGGTACAGAGGCAGCAGCAGAACGTACTAACACCATGGGTACTGAGCTAACAGCCACCTATCCCCTCGCACAAGTGGAAATGGGAAAAACCGTCTGGTTAGTGGGATTTCAGGGGACAGGAGGAATCAATCGACTCCTAGGTATGGGATTAAACCCCGGCATTCAATTACAGGTAATTAGCTCCCAAGGGAGGGGATCAGTTTTAATTGCCATTCAAGACAATCGTATCGGTATCGGGGCAGAAATGGCCGAAAAAATCCTCGTTAGTGACAGTCAACCAAAAAAACTGGAACCCAAAAAAGACCTACCTGAAGTAAGAACATTTCTGCGGGAGATACCCATAGGAAAAGCGGGTAAAGTTGTCGGTTATGACCGAGCATTGCGCGGATACAAAGGAAAATTGTTATCAATGGGATTAACTCCGGGGACAGAGTTTACCGTCATTCGCGTCGCACCTTTGGGGGATCCCGTCGAGATTCGAGTGCGGGGATTTCATCTCAGTCTGCGAAAACAGGAGGCAGACACTTTAATCGTCGAACAAATAGACCCAAAAAGCTAAATTTAATCATCTAAGCCTATTCGTCACTCAATATCCTAATTATGGTCAAACCGATTATCGCCTTAATTGGCAATCCTAACTGTGGCAAAACTACCCTTTTTAATGCTCTCACGGGGGCCAATCAACGCACTGGCAACTGGCCGGGAGTAACAGTCGATCGCAAAGAGGGAAGATTTCAAGTTAACGGGGAAGATATCACCCTTGTGGATTTACCCGGAGTCTATTCCCTTGATGTGGAAGAAGGGGAGACAGGAATGGATGAATTAGTCGCTAGGGACTATCTGCTGTCAGGAGAAGCGGATTTAGTGATTAATATCGTCGATGCTGCCAATTTAGAGCGCAATCTCTACCTTACTACCCAAATCATGGAGATGCGTTTACCGATGTTGATTGCCCTGAATATGATGGATGTGGCCAAAACTAGGGGTATTGTGGTTAATCCGCAACTCTTAAGCGATCGCATGGATGCAATTGTCGTGGCGATTAGTGCGGTTAAAGGGGAGGGAATCGGAGAATTAAAGCAAAAAATTGGGGAATTAGTTGGTAATATTAACCATACTGCCGCTTATGTGGCTTATCCTGCGGTAATTGAGGAAGCTCTTAACGAGATTATTGCCTACATTAACGACCATAGCAGTAAAAGGATTGTTGAGCCAAGATGGACTGCTTTAAATCTACTGCAATACGAGGATCGCATCGCCCCAGAATTGCGCTCCCAGGAACTATTAAGCATTATCGTCAAGCATAGACGACAAATACACCAAGTTTTAGGGGAAGACCTTGATATTTTAATTGCTGATACTCGTTATGGCTTTATTCAACAAGTTACCCAGGGAGCCACTCAACGGACTGGACAGATAAACGATACCATGTCCGATCGCCTTGATCGGATTGTTCTCGATCGCTGGTGGGGAATTCCGATATTTTTGGGCGTAATGTACCTAATGTTCTTGTTTACCATCAATGTTAGTGCTGCCTTTATCGATTTCTTCGATTTAACTGCCCAGACTATCTTTGTCGATGGTTTGTCCCAAGTTTTACAAACAATCCCTACCCCGGGTTGGCTAATTGCTCTGCTCGCTGATGGAGCGGGGGGAGGTGTGCAAACCGTCGCCACTTTTATCCCCGTAATTGGCTTTATGTTCCTCTTTTTGTCAATTTTAGAGGATTCCGGCTATATGGCCCGGGCAGCCTTCGTCATGGACCGATTGATGCGTTTGGTGGGATTGCCGGGTAAATCCTTTGTTCCCATGCTAGTGGGATTTGGTTGCAGTGTACCGGCAATTATGGCCACCAGGACCCTAGAAAATTCCCGCGATCGTTTAATGACGATTATGATGAACCCTTTTATGTCCTGTGGGGCCAGATTACCTGTTTATGCCCTATTTGCGGCGGCTTTTTTCCCCATAGGTGGTCAAAACATCGTTTTTGGTCTTTATATCTTAGGAATTCTCGCCGCTATTTTGACGGGATTGGTGATGAAAAAAACCCTACTCAAGGGAGAAGTCAGTCACTTTATTATGGAATTGCCTCCCTATCATCTACCGCGTCTAAAAGGGGTTTTAATTCGCACTTGGGAACGTCTGCAAGCGTTTTTGTGGAAAGCTGGACGAGTTATCGTTTTAATGGTGATGATTTTGGGACTACTCAACTCCGTCAGTTTTGATGGTTCTTTTGGTAATCAAGACAGCGAGCGATCGGTTTTAAGTGCTACCAGTAAAGCTGTAACTCCTATTTTCTCACCCATGGGACTAGAACCGGAAAATTGGCCGGCAACGGTGGGAATTTTTACGGGAGTTTTTGCCAAAGAAGCAATGGTAGGCACCTTAAACTCGATTTACAGCCAACTAGCAGGGGAAGATAACCCGAATAAGGGGGCAGCACAGGTAAAATTCGACTTTTGGCGGCAAATTCAGGAAGCTATTGCCACTATTCCCGCCAATTTAGCGCAATTACCCAATCAATTACTTGATCCCTTGGGTTTGAATATTGGTAATTTGCAAGATCAAAAAACGGCTGCCGAGAAGCAAGAAGTAGATTTAGGAATCTTTGGGGCAATGGCGAAAAGATTTGATGGTCAAGCGGGTGCTTTTGCCTATCTATTGTTTGTTCTGCTCTATTTTCCCTGTGTTTCGGCCACATCGGCAGTATATCGCGAAACTAATGCCGGTTGGACTGCTTTTATTGCCCTCTGGACCACAGGAATGGCCTATATTGTTGCCACTTCCTTCTATCAAATCGCCACTTTTTCTCGACATCCGGGATTTTCTCTCTTTTGGATAGTCTTGATGGGTTTAACCGTAGTCGGGGTTTTATTCACCTTAAAAAATCTCCGTCCCCGAAAAATCAACCGTCCGGCAATTTAAAAGTAGGGTGGGTTAGGCGACAAAAAGCTAGGCAACTAACAAATTATTTAGATTCGCCGTAACCCACCGCAATCAAGCAACTTTTCTCGATTTTTTTCGCTTATAAACCATGATTTTAATCGATATACAGGCTTATCTTGCCAAAAATCAGAAAGCATCTCTGTCTGACTTATCTACACACTTTCGGATGTCAGCGGATGCCTTAAGTCCTATGCTCGATCGCTTGCTGAAAAAAGGGCGAATTCGCCTGATTTCCCTAGAAAAATGCGGAGGATGCAGCCGTTGTTCCCCAGAATCTATGGTTTTTTACGAATGGATTGAAGGCAATTCCACAGGGACAAACAGATAAAAGTTCACCACTACAGAAGTGATCTCACCATTAAGATAACTGCTGTATTACCGGTCGCTTTCAACGGGGATAGTTAATTTCTGGCGAGGAACCAAAGTCACTCAACCGCAGAACCTCAAGGTTGTATAATTTTTAAGAGTTATTAAGCTTTGTATCAGTTTGCTCGGCAGCATTTAATGAATATACTTTTGGTGACATCATCTTTAGGTTTACTCCTAGCGATCGCTATCGTCGTCTATTTTGTTTCCTCTCGCAAGTACCAATCGTCGGACTCGGTGGCCAATTCCTACGACCAATGGACCGAAGACGGGATTTTAGAATATTATTGGGGCGAACACATCCATTTAGGTCACTACGGTTCCCCACCAGAAAAAAAAGACTTTCTACAGGCAAAAGCTGACTTTGTGGCGGAAATGGTCTCTTGGGGAGGTTTGGATAAACTACCCACCGGTGCAACTCTCCTCGATGTCGGTTGTGGTATTGGTGGCAGCAGTCGCATTCTCGCGCGCGACTACGGATTTACAGTTACCGGTGTCACCATTAGTCCCAAACAAGTGGCACGGGCCAAAGAACTAACACCCCCAGATTTAAATGCTCGCTTTTTGGTCGATGATGCCATGGCCCTTTCTTTTCCCGACGAGAGTTTTGATGTGGTCTGGTCAATTGAAGCCGGCCCCCATATGCCGGACAAAGCCGTTTTTGCTCGGGAATTACTGCGAGTTCTTAAGCCGGGGGGAGTCCTGGTGGTAGCGGACTGGAATCAGCGAGATGAACGTCAAAAACCGCTCAATTTCTGGGAAAGTCCTGTAATGCGCCAACTTTTGGATCAGTGGTCCCACCCCGCTTTTGCCAGTATCGAAGGTTTTGCCGAACAGTTAGCGGCCACGGGATTGGTAGATGGGGAAGTGGTGACTGCTGACTGGACAAAAGCCACTCTACCCTCTTGGATTGATACCATTTGGCAGGGGGTGATTCGTCCCCAAGGTTGGTGGCAATTTGGTCTAACTGGGTTGGTTAAATCCGTCCGAGAAGTGCCGACAATTCTGCTGATGCGTTTGGCCTTTGGCACGGGTTTATGTCGTTTTGGGATGTTCCGCGCTGTTCGCGCTAAATCCCATCTGCAAGCAAGTCAGCAAGAGTCTCTTACCTCAGTTATGTAAGTAGTCGTGCAAAATTAATTTCCTAGTCGAGACAGGAGACTCTGAGACAGGAGACTCCGAGACGGGAGACTCCGAGACGGGAGACAGCTATTAGGGATCGGATTTGAGTTTTCAGTTCACTGTTTCCTCACACCAGAAGTCTGACGGAGTAGTGGCTTAGATGTGTAATTAATTTTGCTTAGGTACTTAGCTGGTTATAATTAAATTGAAGATAAATTTTGGGTTCGATCCCCCCTGCCCCCCTTGATAAGGGGGGTATCTGATAATTTTTAACACCTACCTACTTAGGGCTGGCTGAATAAATCTAAAAACTTTGTTGGGTAAGACTTTTAGACCTTTTGTCAATCAAAAAGTACTGGATCTGGGAGTGATCGGGGGGAAATTTAGGCACTTTTTCCCTGAAAATTAGGTAATTGGCCACCTCAAAACTGGTAAAACCCCACACCCCACACCCCACACCCCACACCCTGCCCCCAGGAAAAACTTTTTCAGCAGACCCTAATTAATCTCTGAAAAATTAATAAGGTACGGTTCTAAACTCCACGCAATTATTACTAGGATTATAGAGAGTGTAAACTGCTTTATTTAATTCTTTACCAACGCTACCAACCCCAATTAAACGCTTATCTTGAATCGTCAAAGTTTGACTTGGTTGCCGTTTATCTAAAGTAGTAACAGTGCTAGTTAAATTAGCGGACTGTAAAGAATAATCAAAAACTTTTCCCGCACGACCACAAAATAGATTATTAACTCCCACCCGTTGCAGTCGATCTAAAATTTGCCATGGGGGAGTATCGGGGGTTAATTCTTCACTAACACTGACACTACTGCCATGAATTAATAAACAATCCAACTCGACAAAACCAAAATCGAGATTTCGTAACCATTGCACTGTTTCTAAAGAAACTGCGTCCCAGAGTTGTTTAGTGCTGTCAATTCCATGTTTATCGATTAATTCCGTCGGTTCTCCTGTTGCTCCTAAACTGTGTAAAATTAGACATTGTTCTTCCCACCATCCCCGACAAACCTGCGGATATAAGTTATTTTTAGTGGGATAACGTATTTGTTCTACCAGCATTTCACTATCGGGATTAACACCGATAAAATCTCCTAAAATATATAAATTTTCTACAGTAACTGACCGTTGCTGAATATCTTCCAAGACCGCTTGATAGGCTGGTAAATTGCCTTGAATACCGCTTAAAATCGCCCACATAATTTCTTGATTTATCACAAATTAACGTTCGCAAACATGAGTCGGATCATCGGCTTTTTCCGCATATTCTAGACCCTTAGCCAATCGCCAAGCGAAAATAGGAGGTAAACCCGATGCTAAAATAGCCTGACAGGTTTCCTGATAGTTATAGGCCACTTCTCGCAGTTGTACCGCTGCCGTTTCTCGATCGTAAATCACATAGGTGGCATTTGGACGACCGTGACGCGGTTCTCCCACCGATCCCACGTTGATGATACGTTTAACCGGTGTGGTAAATTGCCGCGACTGTTCCCCATCGGGTTGATACACTTTTATTTGCAAGCTTCCCGCGTCGAGAGTGCGAATGTAGGGGATGTGGGTATGTCCACAGAATAAAACCTCTGTATCTACCGATAAAACCCGTTCTAAAGCCGTAAAAGCGTCCATTTCGGCTAAAAGGTACTCATGGTTACTTTGGGGACTACCATGGACAAAACAGAGGTGATCTAGCTTAAAAATTTCGGGCAGTTTTGACAAATAATTACGGTTTTCCGAGGTAATTATTTGATTTGTCCACTCATGAGCTAATCTACCCCGTTTTTCTGCTAAAAGCGACGGATAACTGCACTCACAGGCATTTAATCCCTCAACGATATCCTCATCCCAACACCCTTGTACCGTGGTAATACCCAGTTGACGGATTTTTTCCACCACTTGGTTAGGATGGGGTCCATACCCAACCAAATCCCCTAAACAGTAGATTTCTTGACAACCCTGTTGGCCTAAATCTCGCAAAACAGCATTAAAAGCGGGCATATTGCCATGAATACAGGATAAAACGGCTATTTTCATCAGATTAAATCCATTTCTGGCTCTAAAGATTCTTGAAATTGTTGTTGATAATACAAAAGTGCCTCATCGGACAGACAACAATCACTCAGGGTATCGGCAATTGTCGGTTTATCGAGATTGCGACCGACGATTTCAATCCCACTAAAGCGATTCGGTCTCCCATCGAGATTTAAGGGGAAATTTAAGCTTTGAAAGTCTTTTTCTGGCCATTCATCCATAAATTCCCCATAAATACACTGACCATCGATGATATCGAAGATACTTTTAACCCGCAGCACTTCCCCATAGGCCCCTTGGGTTAATTCTGTCCAAAAGGTAGTTAAACTGGAAAAATCGAGGACTTCTCCCGTTAAAACGGCTCTATAAATCTGTATTTCTCGTTTTTTTAACCATTGATCGCCTTTTATGGTTGTTTTGACGGGACTGAAGACAATTTCATCGACGGGCACTTGTCCTTCGGGGATTTCTGCTTCTGGAGACGTAATCGCTACCCGATGACAATTGAGGGGTTTTAGAAAGCTTTCGAGGGATTGCGTGTCTAAATGCCATGGTACTTCCATATAGATCGTGTTTTCCATGGATAAACTGCTCAAAAGGTCTTCTTCTTCCCTAGAAACACAGGACAACTGGGGAAAGTCACTCTCTAAAGTGAGGCGATCAATGGGAAAAGTTTCCGTCTGGGGACTAAAATATAGACTTGGCTGCGTCTGTTTGGCGATTTGTTCGCGAATCCAGTGGGTTTTTCCCGCTGCTATACCCCCCGTTACCACGATAATCATTTGCTCCTTCTCTACTGTGATAATGATAATCATTCTAGCATAAGTCAGATTGGGGCAAGTAATCTTCCTTAACCAATCCTCTAGACTTAGCCAGGTTATTTTGGGAAAAATTGGCGGTTTCTTGGGATATTAATCATGGTTATGGCTCTTTTCTCTAGGATACCATTGGCTTTGTCCATCGGGTAAATCAACTAAGGTAATTCCCCTCGTTTTTAATTGTTCCCTTAATCGATCGCCGCTTCCGTAAAGTGCAAGGGTTTGCGATAATGAACTTGGAGAACAAAGAGATGTAAAACCATGGGATCGAGGGTTCGTTAAATTTTAAAGTTTTTATCCATAAATTATTCATAAGTAGCTGGTTATAATTAAATTAAAAATGGATTTTAGGTTCGATCCCCCTGCCCCCCTTGATAAGGGTAGGGCTGTTTCATTTAAATTAATTACAGCTGATTTTGAGTCAATAAATTTGAATGAAAATTCTCAAGTTTATCTTTTTCTAATCAAAAGAGTTAGTGACAATAACTAATCTTTAATCCTCTGCCAATATTGATTATGAATAAATTGATAAAGCCTGTTTCCAAGCCACTAAAAGCCTATCTTTCTTGAAATTGTCTGAGAGTACATCCTGTTAATTTAGCTAATTTTTCTGCTTCTTACGTCGATAAAACTATCAGTTTTTCCCAACGTTCAGCTAACCACCTCTGTCCCTCTGTTATTGAGAGAAAACCCAAACCTCTGAAAAGATTCAATCCTATAGTTGTGAGAATTGACCAATTGCTGGCCGCTTGAAAATCACTTATCTCGCTTTTATCTTCCTCAAAAATTACATCTTTTACCCAATGTAACTGATTTTCTATTTTCCAATGTCCTCGAATAATTTTAGCAAATACTTGAGCGGATTCGGTTAGGCTACTGATATAGTAAGCTGTTTCTTCATAGGTTTTATCCCCGCGACTACCCTTTCTTTCTACTTTAATAACTCTTCGCAGATTTTCAAACCCTTGTCTTTCATTTTTTCTCACTTTAAAAACTTCTATTTTTCTTGATATTTTTCGTCCATGACTATTATCTTGTTCAAGAAAGCAACTTTCTGGCTTTGAGGAATTACTCAGGTCTTGTATTCGCTTATAAAGATTTTTCTGATTTCCTTTAACGGTGATAACATAGTCATTTTTACTCTTGGCTATTAAGCTGATTGTTTTTTTCTGACAGTGTAAAGCATCGCCAGTAAAAACTTTATTTTGGAGAGAGCAATCCTCAATTATAGCTTGCCCTTCGTCGATTTCAGACCCTTTTTTGTTTTCGATTCTTTTTAAGTGTAATACTAATCCACTTTCTTGACTAAACAATGAGACAAACATGATAAAATTTTGTTGTTCATTATTAGGATTCTTTAGGGTGTTTTTGAGACTTTTTCCATCCATACCTAGCCAATTTATATCATCTCTTTGTCCATATTCTTCTAATGCCCATTCATTAAACATTTTTAACAAACTCTGCCAGTCAACTCCCATCATTACCCTTCTAATTGTTGAATAGGATGGGACTCTTTCTGGAATTATGTTAAATTCTTTACTGAGCCTGTGCCGATTATTTTTAGCAAACTCTCCTAGTTCTCTATAACCTGAGTATCCTAGCATTGTTCCCAGTATTATTACTACTAATACTATCCATAAAGGGTGTCTTTTTCCTTTATCTTTCCGAAAGTCCTTGACTTGTTTCAGTTTTTCTATTAAGCTCAACATATATTTAAAAGGTTGGCGGTCACTTATCATTTTACCTGATATTGATCGCTTTTACTTTTGATATTCTGATGGGAGAATGAAACAGCCCTACCCTTGATAAGGGGGGTGCCGATCCCCCCTTAGTCCCCCCCTTAATCCCCCCTTAATAAGGGGGGGGTGTCTGAAAACTTTTAACACCTACCTACTTAGTTTGTCCTTTTTAATTTTTTGAGAACTAGCCAAGCATTCGTTTAGTTGTGTCAAGATTTCCTCTTTATTTAAATTTCTGCCGATAAAAACTAACTGATTCTGAGGAGATGTATCCCATTCTACCGCTTGCAGATCGTAACGGAGACCGCTCAATTGAAAAATATGTTTTAAATCGCTTTGTTGAAACCAGAGAATCCCTTTTGCTCGAAAAACATTCATCGGCATTTTTTCCGTGAGAAAAGGTTCAAATTTATCTAGATTAAATGGTTTATTGCTAACAAAAGAGACAAAATTAAAGTCTTCAGGAGATTGATTATCACTGGAGCTTTGGCGATTTTTTTGAAAGTCTCTAAATTGGTTTTTATACAATTCTTCTTTAGTTAAACCTAAATCTAACAATAAACCCAAAGGAACCTGACCATAACTACTTTTTAGGAGTCTTATACCCTCTTTTTCTCGACGAATAAACTTTTCTAAATCATCTAATTTTTTGCCACTGACTCGATCTATTTTATTGAGAATTACCACGTCACCATAACGAATTTGACTAAGGGCAATGTTACTATCAAAATGATCCGCCGTAAAGGTTTCAGAATCCACGAGGGTAATAATAGAATCTAAGCGAGTCAGATATTTTAATTCCGTGGCCAGGAAAGTGAGGATAATTGGCAAAGGATCGGCTAATCCTGTGGTTTCAATGATTAGATAGTCCACGGGTATTTCTTTTTCTAAGACCTGATAGACTGTCTCAATTAAACTATCATTAATTGTACAACAAATACAGCCATTACTCAATTCTACCATATCTTCATCGATGGAAACAAGCAATTGAGAATCAATATTAATATCCCCAAACTCATTGACTAATACGGCAACTTTTAACCCTTCTTTATTGTCAAGAATATGATTTAGTAAGGTGGTTTTTCCACTCCCTAAAAAACCAGTAATGATCGTCACAGGCATTCCCGATTTAGGCAAGCAAGGGAGAGAATCGGAGAGAGGAATTATCAAAGAACTCATGGCAGCTAACCCACTTGTAAGTTAATTAATTGACAGAAAATAGGCTTTTCTCAACCCTGTTAAATTCGCCCTAAAGGGATCGATCTCCACTATTGCTGGTTTATACAAAAGTTTCAGAGATTAGTTTTAGATAGGATCGCTGTTTGCATTTTTCCTAATAAATCTACCAGCGTCATCGAACCTAAATCTCCCCCTTGTCGAGTGCGAACACTTAGAGTTTTACTGCTAACTTCTCGTTTTCCAATCACAGCTAAGACAGGGATTTTTTCTAGTTCTCCTGTACGAATTTGTTTACCTAAACGCTCACCAGTTTTATCGATTTCCACTCGATAACCAGCTTGTTTTAACTGCATTGCCACCCCTAAAGCATAATGCTGCTGTTCATCACTAACGGGTAATAAACGGACTTGAATAGGTGCTAACCAGAGAGGAAAATCTCCCGCATAATTCTCGATTAAAATGCCAAAAAATCTTTCCAAAGAGCCAAAAATAGCTCGATGAATCATAATCGGTCTTTCCCGAGTACCATCCCTAGCGACATATTGCATATCAAAGCGTTCTGGCAAGTTAAAATCGACCTGAATCGTGGAACATTGCCACATTCTACCGATCGCATCTTGAATTTTTATATCAATTTTCGGACCATAAAAAGCCCCACCTCCCTGATCCTCAATATAATCCCACTTTTTAGCATTTAAGGCCTCAATTAGAGCCGCCGTTGCCAATTCCCAAACACTATCACTACCCACGGATTTACTGGGGCGAGTCGATAAATTTATCTGATAATTAGTAAAGCCAAAATCGGAGAGAATTTTCTCGGTTAAGTTCAAAACTCCTAGAATCTCTGCGGCAATTTGTTCTGGTAAACAGAAAATATGAGCATCATCTTGAGTAAATCCTCGCACCCGCATTAATCCGTGTAAAACCCCCGATCGCTCGTAACGATAAACTGTGCCTAATTCTGCCCATCTGAGGGGAAATTCTCGATAGGAATGCAGGTCATTTTGATAGGTTAAAACATGAAAAGGACAATTCATCGGCTTAATTTGATAGCTTTGCTGTTCTAACTCGATCGCCTCAAACATATTGTCGCGATAAAAGTCCCAATGTCCGGAAGTTTTCCACAAATCTAAATTAGCTAGATGGGGAGTATAAAGAAATTGATAACCCGCTTCTAAATGAGCTTGGCGCCAATAATCTTCGATTAAATAACGCATTGTTGCACCCCGGGGATGCCAAAAAACTAAGCCTCCACCTGCATCTTCTTGGATGCTAAATAATTTTAATTGTTGTCCCAATTTGCGATGATCTCGTCGCTGCGCTTCTTCTTTTTGTTGGAGATAATTTTGTAATTCTGCGGGGGTTTGCCAAGCTGTGCCGTAAATTCGCTGTAATTGCGGCTGTTTTTCATCTCCTTGCCAATAAGCACCCGCTACACTCTCCAAGGCGAAAGCATCGGGGTTAATTTCCCCCGTCGAGTTGAGATGCGGTCCCGCGCACAGATCCCACCAAAATTCTTCCGGGGGAGAAACAGCACCATCAATTAACGAGGGTTCTCGATCGCTCCGTCCTGCGTCCGGACTACCGATAAAATAACGGGTAATGGTTTCATCTGGGGGA